>JBQDDG010000015.1:0-15224 GCA_052093225.1 Actinomycetaceae bacterium | reverse complement strand
GCGTCGTTCGGTCCGACGGGTTCGATCGGTCCGCCTGCGTCACTCGGTCCGACGGAGCCCCGGCCCGCGCCCCCGGCCGTCCTCCCGGGCCCCACCCCGGTCGCGGCCGGGGGCCGGGCGCTGCGCCCGACCCCCGGTTCGTGCGGCGCGGACATCAGACCCCGAGCGCCCGCGTGATGAGCCCGGTGACCATGGAGATGACGGAGTCCCCGTTGAGGATCCCGATGAGGGCCGCGGCCAGGCCGGCCGCCGCGACCGTGCCGATGGCGTACTCGGCGGTCGCCATCCCCGCCTCGGGATCCTGTGCCGCGAGCTCGTGCCGCTCGCGGGCGCCGTGCGTGAGGCGTCGAGCCGCCCCGGTGATCGTCGTCATGTCGACTTCCTTTCCCGGACCCTGTCCGGTGACCGCCCGGCCGTGTGCCGGACTCGCGGGGACCACGCTGCCGAGCCGCGGCGTCCCGCCGCTCGGCACGTCGTCCGACCTGTGCGCGGACCTGCTGCCTGGCCACCTGTGGATCCGTCGTCACGCGGCAGCAGGCACGTTCAGGAGCCGCGGAGGTCGAGCTCCGCAGCGGGCGCGCTCAGCGCCCGAGGAGGTCGAGCCCGGCACCGAGCACGACGGGGAGGATGCCCAGCAGCACGAAGGCGGGCAGGAAGCACAGGCCGAGCGGGAGGACGAGCCGCACACCCAGCCGCGCGGCGGCCTCCTCCGCGGCGCGGGCGCGGCTCGCCCGGACCGACTCGGCGCGCATCCGGAGCAGCGGGCCCGGGTCTGCGCCGTCGTTCCAGGCGGGTTCCAGGCAGTCGGCGAGCACGAGCGCGTCCTCCGTCGCGCCGTCCCACGCCTCGTCCCACCCGCCGCCGAGCAGGAGCAGCTCGCCGGCGGACGTCAGCGAGCGGGCCGTCGAGCCGTCGCCCACCTCCTGCAGCGCGGTCCCGAACGCACGCAGGGCACCCGGCACGGAGCTGCCGGCGGCCAGCGAGGCGGCGCACAGGTCGAGCAGGACGGCGGGGTCGAGCCGCAGGCCGGGCAGCGCATCGTCGCGGGAGCCGTCCCGCTCCGCGGGGGATCTCGTGAGGAGCCACGGCAGCGCCGCGATCAGGGCGAGCACGACGAGCGGGAGCGTCATGCGTCGACCGTCTCCGCGCGGCGCTCCTCGCGGAGCACCCACCACCAGCCGGCGCCGAGGAGGACCAGCCCGAGTCCGAGGCAGGCGGAACCGATACCGCCGTCGAGCAGGACGTCGACGGGGTCGGCGCCGACCGCCGCCCCGAGCACGAGCCCGAGGAGCGGGAGCCAGCCGAGCAGCCGACCGGTCGCGCGCGGCCCCGCGAGGGCCACCGTGCGGGCGCCCGCGGCGCGGGCGGACTCGGCGATGCCGCCCGCGGACCGGTCGAGGATCTCGGCGAGCGGCGCGCCGGTGGCGTGCGTGACCCGGCAGGCGACGACCACGCCGGCGAGCGCCCCGCGGGTGGACGCCCGGTGCGCGCGGTTACCGAGGCGCACGCCCGGCGGGTCGCTGTCCCGGCGCGGGAGCGGCGATCCGCCGCCGAGCCGCCGGGCGAGCTCCAGCAGCGTGGTGGGCACCCCGGTCGGGTCGAGCGGCGCACCCTCCTCGCCGCCGCCCGCGTGCAGGCCGGAGCGGCGCAGCGAGGCGGCCCAGGCCCTGGTCGGCTCCGACCCGGCCCGCAGCCGCATCGCCACCTCGGAGACGAGCAGCCCGGCGTCGAGCTCACGGGCCCGGGGCCGGCGCCGCCACCACGGCCGCGCGGCCTGGCCGGTGCCCGAGCGGCGCGCGAGCCGGCGGACGCGCCGCGGCGGGGTGGTGAGGACCAGCAGCGCCGCCGCGACGAGGAGCCCGACGGTCACGACGCCACCCGCCGCTCCTTGACGCCGGGGGCGGCGACGCCGAGAGCGGAGGCGACGGCGTCGTCCCCGATCCGCGCGGCGAGCCGGTCGATGCCGGGGCCGGCGCGGACCTCTCCCTCCGGGGAGAGGGCGAGCGCCTGCAGACACTCGAGCCGGTCGCCCTCGCGCAGCAGGACGCCGATCTCGGCGAGGTGGCGCCGTCCCGCCGTGCGGCGCAGGTGGACCACGGCGTCGATCCCGGAGGCGGCCTGGGCCGCGAGCGTGCCCTCGCCCATCCCGGCGAGGGCCGCCAGGGCGACGAGGCGCGCCGGCACGTCGGCCGCCGTGTTGGCGTGCACCGTGGCCCATCCGCCCTCGTGGCCCGTGTTGAGCGCACCGAGGACGTCACGGATCTCGGCGCCACGGCACTCCCCCAGGACGATCCGGTCCGGCCGCATCCGCATCGCCGCGCGCACGAGGTCCGCGAGCGTGATCTCGCCGGCCATCTGCACGTTGGGCCGGCGGACCTGCAGGTGGACGACGTGGGGGTGCGTCGGACGGAGCTCGACGGAGTCCTCCAGGCACACGATCCGCTCCCTCGGGTCGGCGAGGCCGAGCAGGGCGGCGAGCATCGTCGTCTTGCCCGTGCCCGTCGCCCCCGACAGGACGACGTTGGCCCGGGACGTGACGAGCGCACGCAGCACGGGCGCGACCCGGTCCGGGACGGCACCCAGGCGCACGAGGTCGGCGAGCGACATGGTGCGGTCCCGGAAGGTGCGCAGGGAGATCGTCGTGCCGTCGGCGGCCAGCGGCGGCAGGACGGCGTGCAGGCGGGTGCCGTCGGGCAGCGTGCCGTCCACGACGGGGGCCGCGTCGTCGAGGCGGCGACCGCAGGCGGCGGCGAGTCGGGTCGCGAGCCCCCGCACGGCACCCTCGTCACCGAGGATCCGGCGGGGGTCGGGCACCCGGGCGAGGCCGCCGCCCCGGTCCGCCCACACGCCCTGCGGGCCGTTGACCAGGACGTCGGTGACGTCGGGGTCGGCGAGCAGGGGCGCGAGGAGGGTGCCCGCGCCGAGCAGCTCGGCGCGCAGGTCGTGCTCGAGCCGGAGCAGGGTCGCTGCCCCGAGCGCGCCGCTCGTCCCCGCGCCGAGGGCCTCCGCGACCGGCCGGCCGGAGGCCACCTCGGAACGCACCGACGCCGCCCCGGGCCCGGTCACCGCTCGCTCCCCGCGAGGATCCCGACGGCGTCGGCGACCTCCTCCGCTGCGGCGCGCAGCACGCCCCGCCGGCCTCCGGGCACCAGGCCGTGCTCGACACCGGCGTCGAGCGTGCGCAGGTGCCGCACGACGGCGAGGAGGGGCAGGCCGGTCGCCTCGGCCACGTCGGAGGCGAGCACGTCCTCCCCAGGCCGGCGGCGCACCACCAGCGAGACCTCGGGGCCGGCCGCGGTCAGTGCCCGCGCCGCGCTCGCCGCCGCCGCGCCGCCACGGAGACCGGCGCACGCGACGAGGACGACATGGTCGAGCTCGGTGACGAGCGGCGCCCCGGCGGTCAGCACGCTGCGCGGCAGGTCGAGGACGACGACCTCGGACGCCTGCGCCACCGCCCGCACCGCCCGCGGCACGACGGGGTCGGTGACGTCGGCGCCGCCGCGCAGGTCCCCGCCGAGCAGGCGCACGTGCTCGAACGCCGGCAGCGACGTCGTCAGCCGTTCGGGCAGCAGCGTGCCCTCCTGCCGGCCGAGGTCGGCCCACCGGGTCCCCGGGTCGCGCTCGAGGCCCGCGACGAGCCCGGCGACCCCGCCCGCGGGGTCAAGGTCGACGAGGGTCGTCGTGAGGCCCGCTTTGACCGGCACGAGCGCCAGGGCGATCGCGAGCATCGTCGCTCCCGCGCCGCCGTGGGCACCGACGACCCCGATCCGGCGGGCGCGGGCGGGGACGGCGGTGAGCATGAGGTCGAGGAGGCGCTCCTCGTCCCGCGGGACATGGAGCTGCGCGCCGAGCTCGGGACCGGCCGCAACAGCGAGGTGGCCCCCGCCGAGGTCATCAAGCACGAGCGCCGCGCCCAACGGGTCGTCCCCCACGCGCAGGCCGCCGAGCTCGCCGAGCCGCCGGACCGCTGCCCGTCCGACCGAGCCCTGCTCGCCGCCGCGCACGGCCACCGCGGCCGTCGTCGTGCCACCCATGGGTCCCCCGTCCCGCGGCACCGGGTGCGCCGCTCCCTCCGAGACTCCCGCACCGGCACGGTGGCTCGACGGCGACCTGTGGACAACCGGCGGCGGGCCCGCCTTGTGGAACGAGGCGCTCCTCACGACCGTCCTCCCGACTACCCTGGGGCCGTCTCGCCCGACCCGCGGGCGACGGTTGGAGGCCCTGCTCGATGTCGTCCACGTCGGCGATCCCTCCCTCGCCGGAGTCCGCCGCCAGTGCTGACGAACCAGAGCCCCGACGCCCCCGGCGCCGGCCCGGCCGGCGGGTCACCCGCCGCACCCGGCTCCCCCAGCACGCGTGGGCGGTCTTCTTCGCCGTCCTGCTCGTACCCGGCACGATCGCCGTGCTCGCGGTGCTCCCCTGGGCGTCGAACCGGGTGGTCGAGGCGTCGGGCACCGGTCGCGCGCTCGGACCGCTCGCCGCGCTCCTCGCGCTCACGCTCGCCGCGGCCGTCCTCAGCTGGCTCGTCGGCTGGGCCACGGCCGTGTTCTCGTCCTTCACCACCTGGCTGTACGCGCTGGGGGGGTGGCTCGTCCTCTCGCTGCAGGCCGACCGCCTCGCGCGGCTCGAGGTGGCCCCCGCATTCGAGCGCACGCTCGACGGGCTGCGGTTCCTCACCGAGGAGGGGACGGCGGCCGCGATGGTCCTCGTCCTTGCCGGGGTCGCCGCCGGGACGTCGATCTCCCGCCGCAACGGCCGCTCCGACGAGCGGGCCGAGGCCACCACCGGGCACGAGCGCGCCCGGCGCTCGGACCAGATCCTCGCGACCGGCCTCGCGCTGCCGCTGGCCGCCGTCGGCGCGTGGTTCGTCACGCTCGCGTCGCCCGGGCGCCCCGACGGCGACGGCTGGGCCTCCTGGCTCCTCCTGCTCGGGGCGGTGCTCCTCGCCCTTTCCGCCGCGACCTCGGGCATCGCCTCGATCGGCGGCCAGCTCGCGGGCGGGCTGATCGTCGCCGTCGCCCTGCTGCACACCTCCCTGCTGGGCACGGGACCGGAGCCGGTCGTCCTGGACCCCGGGCAGTCCTCGACCGCGCTGTCCGACGGCACGCTGCTCGTCCTCGGGCTCGCGCTCGGGCTCGGCTCCTCGGGCGCGCACTGGGCGCGGCGCTCCGGCAAGCGCTACGAGCGCACGGAGATGGCCATCGCCCAGGTGTCGCGACCCGGCGACTCCCCCGCCGGACGAGGGCGCCGTCGAGCGGTGTGACGCCCGCAACGCGCCGTGGTGCCTCCACGGGCGGGCCGCCTCGCGGCCGTAGCGTGTCAGGGATCGGTGGGGCGAGGTCCCGCCACGACCAGGTCACGTCGAGGAGGCACCCACGGTGACGGACAACCCGATCTCGGACGGGTCGCGCACGTCGGCCGACGACGAGCTCGCCGACGCTCGCCGTCGCGCTCTCCTGCCCACGTCGTCGACCGAGCGGATGGCTCGGCCCTCCGGCCGCGACGACGAACCTGCCCCGGCCGCCGGCGGCGTGACCGGCGGCGGTGCGAGCGTCGCCCGGCCGGACGACGACGGCGAGATCGCGCCCGCCGCACCGCCGCCGCCCACCGACGCGGACCTCTCGCCCGACGCGGACCCGGTCGACGGCGTCGGTCCTGTGACCGACGCGAGTCCCGTGGCCGACGAGGGACCTGTCGCCGACGAGGACCGGCGGCCCTTCGCGGACGAGGACGACGTCGTCGACCAGCGTCCGGTCGTGGACGACGAACCCGTCATCGACGAGGAGCCCCTCGCGGACGAGCAGACCGTCGCCCTCGAGCACCCGGACGCGGACGAGGCACCCGTCGCCGACGAGCGCGACGTCGTCGACGAGGAGCGCCCCACGGACGAGCAGACCGTGACCGGCGAGCGGACCCGCGAGCACGAGCGGACCGACGTCGAGGACGGGCCCGGCGAGAACGACACCGCCGTACACCCGGCCGCCGGGACCGACGACGAGCTGGACGCCGACTCCTGGGACGCCGCGTTCGCATCGGACGGCGACGAGCCACCCGTGACGACGACGACCACCACCGAGACCTCGGCCGAGGCCGGCACGACCGACGCCACGGCGACCACAGCCACCACGGCACCGGCCACCGAGGACGACGACTCCTGGACGCCGCTCTTCGTGGCCTCCCGCGACGCGGTGCGCAACGGCAACAGCGCGGCCTCCGCCGACGTCGCGCCGGACGCAGCCGCAGGCCCGGGCGGATCGGCCCGGACGCCGGACGCGAGCGGCACCGACGACTCCCACGGTGGCACCGCCGCGCTGGCCACCGGCGCCGCCGGCCTCGCCGCCTCCCGTTCGCGCACCACGCCGGAGGCCCGTGCCGCCGACGCGCAGGGGACCAGCGGAACGACCCGGGTGACCGGCACGACCGCCCGCACCGGCGGGCCCGAGGGCACCGGCCTGCCCGACACCTGGGCCGGCGACGCCCCGCAGGACGACCCGCCGAGCCGCGGTTTCGGCACCCACCTGTGGGTCCTCCTGGCCTCGCTCGTGCTCGCCCCCGTGGCCTGGTACCTCATCATCGACGCGGGCGCCCGCCTCACCGCCGGCACGAACACGGCCTGGGTCACCGGCGACGTCGTCGTCGAGCACGTCGCGGAGCTCGGCGCGGGGGTCGTCCTCGCGTTCCTTCTCGTCCTCCTCGCCCGCGTCAGCTCGATCGGCGCGTGGGTGTGGGGCGCGGTCGGCACCGTGCTCGGCGTGGCCTGGCTCGTCGCCCCCGGCCCGCTGTCCGACCTCCTCCAGCCCGTGCTCGACGGCCTCGCGGACATCTCCGGCATCGGCGCGGTGGGCGAGAACATCGCGGCCCACGTGGTCACCGAGGGCAGCTCGGGCAGGCTCCTGCTCCACGGGGCGGTTCTCGTCGCGATCGCCGTGGCCTGCCACGGCGCACGCCGGGCCGGCCGCGCGGAGGGTGCGTTCATCGCGGAGGAGAGGCACGCCACGCGGCCACGTGGTTAGGCTCGGTCCCGGAAGCGTTCCGGGCCCGACGGGCCCACGACGGCGAAGGGGCCCTACATGACGAACGATGACCTGTCCGGAGGCGTGGACAACCTGCTCACGGAGACGCGCAGCTTCCCGCCGGACCCGGACTTCGCCGCGCAGGCGAACGCCGGTCCCGAGCTCTACGACCGCGCGGCCGCCGACGGCCCGGGGTTCTGGCTCGACCAGACCCGCGAGCTCCTCTCCTGGCGCACCGAGCCGACCGAGGCTCTCGACTGGTCCGGCGCCCCGGTGGCCCGCTGGTTCGCCGACGGCACGCTCAACGCGTGCGAGAACGCCGTCGACCGCCACGTGGCCGCCGGCAACGGCGACCGGGTGGCGATCCGCTTCGAGGGCGAGCCCGGCGACCGCTACGACCTCACCTACGCGGAGCTCCTCGAGCAGGTCTCCCGCGCGGCCGGCGCTCTCGAGTCGCTCGGCGTCGCCACGGGCGACCGCGTGGCGATCTACCTCCCGATGATCCCCGAGGCCGTCGTCGCCATGCTCGCCTGCGCGCGCATCGGCGCGGTCCACTCGGTCGTGTTCGGTGGCTTCTCCGCCGACGCGCTGAACTCACGCATCATCGACGGCGACGCCCGGGTCGTCATCACGGCCGACGGCGGGTGGCGCCGCGGCAAGCAGCTCCCGCTCAAGCGCGCCGTCGACGACGCCGTCGCCAAGGGCGGCACCAACGTCGACCACGTCCTCGTCGTGCGCCGCACCGGCCAGGACGTCGACTGGACCGAGGGCCGCGACGTCGAGTGGGCCGAGGCCCTCGCCGCCGCACCGGCCGAGCACGAGCCGGTCGCCGTCGACGCCGAGCACCCGCTGTTCATCCTCTACACCTCGGGCACCACGGGGAAGCCGAAGGGCATCCTCCACACCACGGGCGGCTACCTCACCCAGGCGCAGTACACGTTCCACCACGTCTTCGACCACAAGCCGGGCCGGGACGTCTTCTGGTGCACGGCCGACGTCGGCTGGGTCACCGGCCACTCCTACGTGGTCTACGGGCCGCTCGCCGACGGCGTCACCCAGGTGATGTACGAGGGCACCCCGGACTCGCCGCACCAGGGCCGCTGGTGGGAGATCGTCGAGCGCTACGGCGTGACGATCCTCTACACCTCGCCCACGGCGATCCGTACGTGCATGAAGTGGGGCGAGGAGGTCCCCGCGAAGTTCGACCTGTCCAGCCTCCGCGTGCTCGGGTCGGTCGGTGAGTCCATCAACCCGGAGGCGTGGATGTGGTACCGCCGCGTCATCGGGGGTGACCGTGCGCCGATCGTCGACACCTGGTGGCAGACGGAGACCGGCGCGATCATGATCTCCCCGCTGCCCGGGGTCACCGCCACGCAGCCGGGCTCCGCGACCAAGCCGCTGCCCGGCATCGGTGCCGACGTCGTCGACGACACGGGCACGCCGGTGAGCAACGGCCAGGGCGGCTACCTCGTGCTCACCGAGCCGTGGCCGTCGATGACCCGTGGCATCTGGGGCGACCCCCAGCGGTTCGTCGACACCTACTGGTCCCGCTTCCCGGGCAGGTACTTCGCCGGCGACGGCGCCCGCAAGGACGACGACGGCGACATCTGGCTCCTCGGCCGCGTCGACGACGTCATGAACATCTCCGGGCACCGCCTCTCGACCACCGAGATCGAGTCCTCGCTGGTGGCGCACCCGAAGGTCGCGGAGGCCGCGGTCGTCGGTGCGAGCGACGACACGACCGGGCAGGCCGTCGTCGCGTTCGTCATCCTCCGTGGCGAGGCCGCCCAGGAGGCGGACGACGCCGCCGACGTCGTCGCCGAGCTGCGCGCCCACGTGGGCTCCGAGATCGGTCCGATCGCGAAGCCGCGCACGATCCACATCGTCGCCGAGCTCCCGAAGACGCGGTCGGGCAAGATCATGCGTCGCCTGCTGCGCGACGTCGCCGAGGGCCGCAACGCCGGCGACGTCAGCACGCTCGCCGACACGACCGTGATGGACCAGATCACGCAGGGGATGCAGCAGGGCTGACCCCGACGCGCGGGCACACCCCGGCGAGCGGGCACTCCCCGCACGCCGGGGCCCGGGCGGTGCACACCGCGCGGCCGTGGGCGATGAGCCGGTGGCACGTGACGGTCCACCCCGCGCGCGGCAGCACCGCGGCGAGGTCCTTCTCGACGGCGAGCGGCGCCGTCGCGGTGGTGAGCCCGAGCCGGCGGGCGAGCCGGCCGACGTGGGTGTCGACCGTGATCGCCGGGATCCCGAACGCGTTGCCGAGCACCACGTGCGCCGTCTTCCGGCCCACCCCGGGCAGCGCGACGAGCGCGTCCCGGTCGGCCGGCACCTCGCCGTCGTGCTCGTGGACGAGGGCCCGGGCGAGCCCCACGAGCTGGCCCGCCCTGCGTGCCTGGAAGCCGAGCACCCGGACGACGCCGCGCACCTCGGCCTCGTCGGCGCCCGCGAGGGCGGCGGGCGTGGACCAGCGGCGGAAGAGCTCGGGGGTGACGGTATTCACGCGTTCGTCGGTGGTCTGGGCCGACAGGACGGTCGCCACGAGCAGCTCGAAAGCATTCTCGTGGTCGAGCTCGCAGCGGGCGTCGGGGTAGGTCTCGGCGAGGATCTCGTCGGCCGCCTCGGCCGTCCGCGCAGGTCCTCGATCCACATCCCGATGCTACGTCCCGGCGAGGCAGGGTGCCCGCCGTCACAGAGGATGGCAGGATGGGTCGATAGTGCCCCGAGGTACTGCCGTCGTGAGAGAAGGAGAAGTGCCGTGGATGGTGACGTCATCGACTCGGTCCCGTTGTTCGAGGACCTCGAGGAGGCCGACCGCGCCGCCCTCCTGCAGGTCATGGGACAGATCAAGCTGCGCCGCGGCGAGATCCTGTTCCGGGAGGGTGAGCCGGGCGACCGCCTCTACATCCTGCTCGACGGCAAGGTGAAGGTCGGCCACCGGTCGGCCGACGGCCGGGAGAACCTGCTCGCCGTGCTCGGCACGGGCGAGCTCCTCGGCGAGCTCACCCTGTTCGACCCGGGCCCCCGCTCGACGACGGCCACCGCCGTCGCGCCGACGCGGATGCTCGTCCTCGAGCACCGGGACCTCATGGAGTACATCGACACGAGTCCCGGGCTCGGCAAGCGGCTCCTGCGCTCGCTCGCCCAGCGTCTGCGTCGCACGAACACCGCGCTCGGCGACCTCGTGTTTTCCGACGTGCCCGGCCGCGTGGCCAAGGCGCTCCTCGATCTCGCGGACCGGTTCGGCGAGTCCACGTCCGAGGGCGTGCACGTGCCGCACGACCTCACGCAGGAGGAGCTCGCCCAGCTCGTCGGCGCCTCCCGCGAGACGGTGAACAAGTCGCTCGCCGACTTCGTCTCGCGCGGCTGGATCCGCCTCGAAGGACGCGCCGTGCTGCTGCTCGACATCGAGCGTCTGCGCCGCCGAGCCCGCTGACGCGAGAACGACGACGGGGCCGGGTTCCGTACGGGACCCGGCCCCCGTCGTCGTGCGGTGGTCAGTGGCTCGCGCCCTCGGCGGGGGTGACCTCGACGAGGACCTCGACCTCGACGGGCACGCCCAGCGGGAGGACGGCGACGCCGACGGCGGCCCGTGCATGCCGGCCGACCTCGCCGAAGATCTCGCCGATGAGCTCGGAGGCGCCGTTGACGACCTGCGGCTGCCCGGTGAAGCCCGGCGCCGAGGCGACGTAGCCGGTGACCTTGACGACCCTGGTGACGGCGTCGAGGGAACCGGTGACCGACCGGACGGCCGCGAGGGCGTTGAGCGTGGCCGTGCGGGCCGCGGCGTACGCGTCCTCGGGCGTCACCTCCGCGCCCACGAGCCCCGTGTGCGTCGGCTCGCCCGCGACGACCGGGAGCTGGCCGGAGGTCTGCACGAGGTTGCCGGTGCGGACCGCCGGCACGTAGGCCGCGACGGGGGTCGCAACCGGGGGCAGCTCGACCCCGAGCTGGACGAGTCGCGCCTCGGCGGTCATCACGCGTCCTTCGGGCGCTTGAGGTAGGCGACGAGGTTGGAGGAACCCTCGGGGCCGGGGACGACCTGGACGAGCTCCCACCCGTCGGCCCCCCACTGGTCGAGGATCGCCTTGGTGGCGTGGATCAGCAGCGGAACGGTGGCGTACTCCCAGGTGGTCATACCCCGATCCTAGGACCGTGCCTCAGCGTGCGGGACGCGCCATGAGCAGACGCGGCGCCTCGGCCTCCCTCAGCTGGGCGATGACGGCGTCGTCCTCACGACGCAGCGCCTCGCGCCAGGAGGTGACGGACGGGTAGCGACGGCGCAGCGCGCGGCGTTCCCGCTCGGTCAGACCACCCCACACACCCTGGACCGGACCGGCCTCCAGCGCGTCGGCGAGACACTCCATACGGACGGGGCAGGCGAAGCAGACGCCTCGCACCTGACGCTGGGCCGGGCCCTCGGCGAAGAGGACGTCGGGGTCCATCTCCGCGCACGCTGCCTTCATCGTCCAGCTTGCGTCAATCAACGCGGCACACCTCTCTCGATGGTTCGATGCATGTGACTCCCGGGTCGGACGCTCCCGGAACGAAACATGTTGCGCCGAAAATAGCCCGGATTCTGAAGTTATGGGAAGACCCTTCCGCCAAGATGAGACGAACTAGCCACGAACTCGTCGCCCGCGTGTGACCCGGCCTGCACCGCTGCCACGACCCCGCTGCGTACTCTGAGTGCCATGTCCCGCAGCTCCTCGCGTCCCCGGCGCGCCGTACGCGTCGACCAGGCGATCGTCATGGTGCTCGCGTTCGTCCTGGTCTCGGTCGCCGGCGGCCTGCTGAGCGCGGCGCTCGTCATGCCCGCCGTGGCGACGACCGGCCAGGTCACGCGGGCCGGCACCGAGCTCTTCGGCGACCTGCCGGCCGAGCTCGGCATCCCCGAGCCGTCCGAGCGCTCGACGATCCTCGCGTCCGACGGCACCGTGCTGAGCACCTTCTACGCCGAGAACCGGATCATCGTCGAGTCCGAGGCGATCTCCCCCAACATGAAGTACGCAGTCGTCGCGATCGAGGACGAGCGGTTCTACGAGCACAACGGCGTGGACCTGCAGGGCATCGCGCGCGCCACGGTCAACAACCTCACCGGCGGCGCGCTCGCGGGCGCGTCCACGCTCACCCAGCAGTACGTGAAGAACCTGCTCATCGAGCAGGGCCGGCGCTCGGGCGACGCGGAGGCGATCGAGGGCGCCGTCGAGACGTCGCTCGGCCGCAAGCTCCGCGAGGCCCGGCTCGCCATCGCGCTCGAGCAGCAGCAGTCGAAGGACGAGATCCTCACCGGCTACCTCAACATCGCTCAGTTCGGCCCGTCGGTGTACGGCGTGGAGTCGGCGTCGGTGCACTACTTCAACCACTCGGCCGACGAGATGACCGTGGCCGAGTCCGCGCTGCTCGCCGGCATCACGCAGTCGCCGGCGCGGTGGGACCCGGTCGCGCACCCGGACAACGCCCAGGTCCGTCGTGACCTCGTGCTCGACAACATGCTGCGGCTGGAGTTCATCACCGAGGAGCAGCACGCCGAGGCGGTCGCCACGCCCGTCGAGGAGATGCTCGACGTCACGTACACCCAGAACGGGTGCGGTTCGGCGGGGAATGCGGCCTACTTCTGCGACTACGTCGTCAAGGACCTCCTCGCCAACGAGGCGTGGGGCGATTCGCGCGCGGACCGGCAGGCGATGCTCTACCGCGGTGGCCTGACGATCACCACCACGCTCGACCTCGAGCGCCAGGCCGCCGCCTACGAGACGGTGACGACCAACGTCCCGGTGACCGACGCGTCGGACATCCGGATGGCGCTGACCTCGATCGAACCGGGCACCGGACGCATCCAGGCGATGGTGCAGAACACCAACTACGGGCCGCCGACGGAGACGGACCAGGACGCCACGCTCATCAACCTCAACGTCGGCACCGACCGCGGCGGTGGCAACGGCTTCCTCACCGGCTCGTTCTTCAAGGTCTTCACGCTCACGGAGTGGGTTTCCGAGGGGCACTCGATCAACGACCGGGTCAGCGCCACGGACCGCGAGTTCCGTCGCTCCGAGTGGAACATCTCCTGCATGCCGGAGGTCGCCGACGACTACCGGCCGGGCAACCTCGAGTCCGGGCTGGGAGCCGCGCGCGGCCTCGTCACGGTCCGGGACGCGACCGCCCGCTCGATCAACACGCCGTTCATCGAGATGGGCACACAGCTCGACCTCTGCGGGATCACCGAGACGGCCGGCGCCATGGGCGTCGACTCCCAGGCCAACGGCGACCCCATGGTCCCCCGCCCGTCCATGCTGCTCGGCACGAACCAGAACACCCCAATGCAGATCGCCGAGGCCGTCGCGACGCTCGGCGCCGAGGGTGTGCACTGCGACCCGGTGGCGGTCCTCGAGGTCACCGACGCCGCCGGCAACGACGTGCCGCTGCCGCCCGCGACCTGTGCCGAGGTGCTCGCCCCGGAGGTGGCCGCCGAGGTGACGACCGCCCTCGAGGCCGTGGTCCAGCCGACCGCCACCGGCGCGAACGCCGTCCTCGAGGACGGACGCCCGGCGGCCGGGAAGACCGGTACCGCCACCGCCGACGCCGCCGCGTGGTTCGGCGGCTACACGCCGCAGCTCGCCACGGCGATCTGGATGGGGCACATCGACTCCAACGCATCGATGTTCGACTCGACGATCAACGGCCAGTTCCACGCGGAGGTCTACGGCGGCCTCTACCCCGCGATGGTCTTCTCCCAGTACACGACGCGTGCGCTCGAGGGCGAGCCCGTCCTCCAGTTCCCCGACCGGACGGCGAACCGGCCCAGCACCCCCGACGACGATGACGACGAACCGACCGTCTCCGTGCCGGACGTCGTCGGCTACTCGGTCGACGACGCGACGACGCTGCTCGAACGCGCCGGTTTCACCGTGAGCGTGGGTGCGGAACGTCCCTCCGAGTGGCGCGCCGGCGGGATCGCGGCGACCAGCCCGGCCTCCGGCTCGTCGGTGCCGCGGGGATCCGTCGTCAACATCTATCCCTCGTCCGGCCCGCCGACCCAGGAGCCCGCGAGCGAGCCGAGCTCCGAGCCGGAGGACCCGTCCCCGTCCGACGCGCCCGACGACCCGCCGCCGCCCGAGCCGCCGTCGGGGGGTGGCGACTAGATGGCCACGCCCTGGCGCGCGGTCGGACGCGGACTGTCGCGGGCGGCCCGGCTGGCCGGCCCGTACGCGCTCGCCGCCGTCCCGGCCGCCCTCGCGACCTGGACGCTCGTCGAGGCGCGGATGTTCACGCTCCGGCACGCCCGCGTGACGACCCTCGCCGCCGGCAAGGAGCCGCTGCGGATCCTGCACCTGTCGGACCTGCATCTCTTGCCCACGCAGAAGGCCAAGCTCAAGTGGCTGCGGTCGCTCGGCGAGGTCGAGGTCGATCTCGTCGTGCTGACCGGTGACCTCATCGCCTCGGCGGACGCGATCGAGCCGCTGCGGCAGGCGCTCGGTCGGTTCCTCGACGTGCCCGGGTTCTTCGTGCTCGGGTCCAACGACTACGCCGCCCCCGAGTGGCGCAACCCGGTGCGCTACCTGACCGGGCCGTCCTCGGAGGACGAGCGGGACGGGTCGAGCTTCACCCCCTTGCCCACCGGAGAGCTCGTCGAGATGCTCACCTCCGGCGGGTGGATCGACCTCACGAACCGGCGCGACGCCGTCGAGGTCCGCGGCGTGCGGGTGACGGCCGTCGGCGTCGACGACCCCCACCTGGACCGCGACCGGTTCCCGGGGCGCCCCGGGCTCGGGCTGGAGGCGGACGACGGGGCCGACGACGCCGCGGGTCGGCTACCAACGGTCCACCTCGGCGTGTCGCACGCCCCGTACACGCGGGTGCTCGACGACATGGCCGACGACGGCTGCGACCTCATCCTCGCCGGCCATACCCACGGCGGTCAGCTGTGCGTGCCGTTCTACGGGGCGCTGGTGACGAACTGCGACCTCGACACCGGGCGCGCGTCGGGGCTGCACGGGTGGCCCGGAGCGCGGCCCGACCGCAAGGGCGGTGAGGTCTCGACCTGGCTGCACGTGTCGGCCGGGCTCGGGACCAGCCCGTACGCGCCGGTGCGGTTCGCCTGCCGGCCGGAGGCGACGGTCCTCACGCTCGTCGCGCCGCGCGGGGAGAGCTGACCGCGGGTCCTGCGGGTACGGCGGGTCCTGCGGGTACCGCGGGTAC
>JBQDDG010000014.1:22100-68936 GCA_052093225.1 Actinomycetaceae bacterium | reverse complement strand
CGGGAGCCGCTGTATCCGGTGCCGAGAACGGTGGTACTCGAACGGGTGACAGACCTGTGACTTTCGCCGGTAAATGGCGGTGTTCTGTCGATGCTCCGTGGCGGCCTCAGTTGGTGATGCCGACGACGAGCGTGCTGGCGGCTGCTTCGATGACGTCGTTGGTGATGGTGTCGAGTTCGTTGATCTTCAGGACGCGCTCGATCTGGGGGAAGAGGCGCTCGAGCAGCCGGAAGTTGCCGCGGGTGAGGCGGACGATAGTGGCGATGGCTTGAGCGTCGGTGAAGTCCTCGGGGTCGAGGCTCTTGCCGAGGGTGCGCCAGTGGCGCTGCAGGACGAAGAGCAGCTCGTCTTTGCCCAGGGGACGGTATTGGTGAGCGAATCCGACCCGACTGTAGAACTGGGGGTAGTGCCTGAACTGCTTCTCCAGACCGGGCATGCCGATCAGGATCAGGGCGATGTTGTCGCGGTCGTAGCGATCGCGCAGCAGCTCCAGCGCGGCGGGGCGGAGCCGTTCGGACTCGTCGACGATGAGCAACTGCACGTAGTTCCGGCCGTGTCGCCATCCCCAGGCCTCGGGAGTGGCCGTGCCGGGCGGTACGAGGTGCTGCTCGATGCAGATGTTGGTGCGGGAGATCGCCTCGTCGAGTTCGTCCTTCAGTGCCCGTGGTGTGGTGAGCACGCTGGGGGTGTAGAGCACGGTGCGGCTCCTGGCCAGTGCGGCGTAGATCTTGGCGTCGCTGTCGGCGCGCGGGCCCCAGTAGGTCAGCAGGTCATAGGACTTCTCCCAGTGGGCGTAGCGGCGCGCAGAGAGGGTCTTGCCCACGCCAGCGGGGCCGAAGCACAGGCCGATGGTGTGACCGCGCCGTACGGCGTCGGCGAACTCGGTGAAGCGGCGGTGCTCTTTGGTCACGATGAAGCGCTGGCTCACCTCAGGTCCTCCTTGTAGACCTTCAACTTCCGCCGCGCCACCGGTGCCGGCGTCTCGGTCTCCGGTGGCTCCTCGGTGGTGTGTGCGGCCACGACGGCGATTCGTTCGTTGATGCCCTGGCGCAGGGCCCGGCGGCGAGCGTTGCGGGCTGCCTGGATCTCTTTGAGGCTGACCTTCTGGCCGTGGTGGTCCTGGTTGACGGCCTTGCAGAGGAACTCGTCGTGGTCGAAGACGCGGATCTCGGTGATGTCGCGCGGGTCATAACGGATCACCACCGAGCGCCCGACGTAGCCGGCCAGGGTCGGAGAGACGTAGCGCAAACCCTGGAAGCGGATACCATCGCGGCGCACCACCCGGGTGTGGGCGACGGTGAGCAGCAGCCCGTCGAGCTTCTCCAGGCTCTCGGGCATGCGCGGCAGCCAGCCCTCGGCGATCCACGCGCTGCGCGGCGAAACCCCCAGCTCGCTGTGCGTGCGCTCGTTATAGATGGCGACGAACCCCTCCAGGGCGGTGTCGAGCTCGGCCAGGGACAGTTTCGGCGTGGGGACGGGGTGGCCGTGGGCGATGTATCCGGGCAACTCGGCGAGCAGCTCGGTGTTGACGGTGCCGAAGAACCGCTCGATCTTGCCGCGTCCCTGTGGACGAGCGACAGTGGAGTGGATCAGCCGGATGTGCAGGTCCACGGCGGTGCGGGCAATCTGGTGGCTGATGAAGTCACTCCCGTGGTCGACGTAGAGCACGTCCGGGAGACCGCACATCGGCCAGCCCGGTTCGGCCTTGTTCCAGATCGCCTGACGCAGCGCCAGGGCGGTGTTCATCGCCGACGGTGCGCCCAGGAAGACGGTATAGCCGCAGATCGCCCGGGAGCAGTCATCGAGGATGGTCGTCAGCCACGGCCGAGCGGGCTTGCCGTCGGTGCCCACCACGAGGATGTCGAGCATGGTGTGGTCGCTCTGCCACATCGCGTTGGGCCGCTCGGCCTGCCGGCGCAGCACCAACTCGTACTTGTCGCGGTAGGACGCCGCGCCCTCCAGAGCGAGCGTGACCATGCCCGGGTCCAGAGCGCGCACGATGTCCCACACCACCCCATAGGAGGGAGTCGGCCACTCTTCCTTGCTGCAGATGCCGGCCACCTTGCGGTGAAGGGTGGCGATGGCGGGCCGAGGCTTGCTCAACGCCAGGCCTTCAATCATCCGGACGAGGTCAGCGGGGAGGTGGTGAGTGCCAGCATCCATCCGAGACCGCTGCTCCAGGGCAGTGGCGCCGCCGATCTTGTAGAGGTGGTGCCAGCGTTGCAAGGTGCGCAGCCCGACCCCGTAGTCCTGGGCGAGGGAGGCGAGCGGAATCTGGTCCTCGACGTGCAACCGGAGAATCCGCCACCGCGCCAGCCCGTCCACGTCACACCTGCTCGGAGACGGCCTCGCGGGCGCGGGCCGCCTGCCGGTGGCGATACAGCGTCGCACGCGACCAGCCGACGAGACGGGCGGCGTCCTCCGCGGTGCGGCCCTTCGCACGAGCATCGTTGGCGATCGAGAGTTTCTCCGTGATCACGGCCGGGTCTACCGGCGGGCGGCCGAAGCGCGTGCCGTTCTGCTTCGCGGCGGTGATCCCGGCGTTGACGCGTTCGGTGATGAGCTCCCGCTCGTACTCGGCCAGTGTGGCGAGCATGCCCAGCATCATCCGGCCCGACATCGTCTCGGGATCGATCCCGTCGGAGACGGACCGGATCTTCACGCCTTGGCCGCGCAGGAGGTTGACGGTGTTGAGCACATCGATCAGGGACCGGCCAAGCCGGTCGATGCGCCAGACCACGATGGTGTCGCCATCCTCGGCGTAGTTGAGTAGGCGCTTCATCCCGGGGCGCTCGATCGCGGTCCTGCTGCCCGAGGTAACGTCCGCGAACACATCCCGCTTCTGCACCCCGGCGTCAACGAGTGCGTCAAGCTGCAGCTGCGCGTCCTGAGTTGCGGTGCTCACGCGCGTGTATCCGAGAAGTCGCATGTCCACAGCATGGCTCACAAACCCCTAGAAAGCACCATTCTGAGTCGCTTTCCGTCAAGACGACTTCACAAGACACATCCAGGAGCTGTTCACGCGTGGAGTGGAGTCAAGGCCGACTGCCCTCCTGGCGTCTCACAAAGCTATTCATTGATAAGACGCCGCCACGCGGTGCCCACGGGCACACTGACCTGGGTTCGTCCACTGCCCGGGACTGGGCGGCAAGTTCCGGGCGGTCCGCGACGCCGACCAGGAGCGCCGGCTTGAGGTCAGTGAGCGGCATGGTCCTGGAGGGAACCCGGCCCCCCTCAGGCTCCACCAGATCACTGCGCAGAGATTTGCAATGTTGTAGAGGACAAACATATGCTATCTTGCATGCCCAACTCACCCTTCTCTTCCCGTCCACGCCGTTCCCGGCGCCGCAGCCGTCGCGCCGCGGTCGGCGCCGTCCTGGCGGGCGCGGTGCTGCTGTCCGCCTGCTCCGCCGGTGGCGGGGCCCCTGCCGATGCCGGCGGGGGTGAGGAGCCGCTGCGTGTGTATGCCACCACCGGCTACCTCGCGGACGCGGTGGCCAACATCGCCCCGGAGGCCGAGGTGACCACCATGGTGGGCCCCGGCGGCGACCCGCACACCTACCAGCCCTCCACGCAGGACATCCAGGCCCTGCAGAGCGCCGACGTGGTGCTGTGGAACGGTCTGCACCTGGAGGCGCAGATGATCGATCAGCTGGAGAGCCTCGGGGATGCGCAGCTGGCGGTCGGCGATCAGATCCCGGAGGACCTGCTGCTGGGCTGGGAGGACACGGATGCCGACGGCAACGCACTGCACGACCCCCATATCTGGAACAGCCCCGAGGCCTGGAGCCTGGCGATAGGTCACGCGGCGGACCATCTGGCGCAGATCGACCCGGACAACGCGGACACCTACCAGGCCAACGCGGACGACTACATCAGCCAGATCGAGCAGGCCCACGCCGATGCCGAGGACCTGCTGGGCACGATCAACGAGGAAGACCGGGTGCTGATCACCGGCCACGACGCTTTCGCCTACTTCGGGCAGACCTACGACATCGAGGTCCACGCCACCGACTACATCTCCACCGAGGCCCAGCTGTCCCCGCAGGAGCTCAGCGACCTCGCGGACCTGATCGTGGAGCGCGAGGTGCCGGTGATCTTCCAGGACAACCAGGCCAACCCGCAGGCCATCACCTCCCTGCGCGAGGCCGTCAGTGCCCGCGGGTGGGAGGTGGACGTCTCCGACGAGGAGCTGTACGCCGACACCCTGGGCGCCGAGGAGGACGTCGATACCTACCTGGAGGTCTACGCGCACAACGCCCACGTCGTCGCCGAGGCCCTGGGCCAGGGCCAGGAGGAGGACCGGTGATTGCCTGCCGGACCAGCGGTCTCAGCGTCGCCTACCGCACCGAGCCGGTGCTGCGCAACGTCGACTTTCATGTGCCGGGCGGCGCGGTGATGGGCATCGTGGGCCCCAACGGCGCCGGCAAGTCCACGCTGATCAAAGCCATGCTCGGCCTGGTCACGCCGCTGACTGGGACCAGCGAGTTCTTCGACCAGCCCCTGGGGCGGGTCCGCCAGCGGGTCGGGTACATGCCGCAGTTCACTTCGGTGGACTGGGACTTCCCGACTACGGTCGGCGACGTCGTGCTGATGGGCACCTACGGTCGCCTGGGCTGGTTGCGCCGCCCGCGGCGGGCCGAGAAGAACATTGCCGCAGCGGCGATGGAGCAGACCGGGACCGCGGACCTCGCCCGTCGGCAGATCGGCGAGCTCTCGGGCGGCCAACGCCAGCGGGTCTTCCTGGCGCGAGCCCTGGCGCAGGAGCCGGACTTGTACTTCATGGACGAGCCCTTCCAGGGGATCGACGCGAAGAGTCAGCGAGCCATCGTCTCCGTGCTGCGCCGGCTCCGGCAGGACGGCAAGACCGTCGTGATCGTGCACCACGACCTGGCCACCGTGCAGGACTTCTGCAGCCACGTGACGTTGCTGAACCAAGCGGTCATCTCCTCCGGGCCAGTGGAGGAGGCCTTCACCTCCGAGCATCTGCGGACCGCCTACCGGGTCAGCGACGCCGAGCAGGGTTTTTTCGAGCCCGATGTCACCCGAGGTCCTCGCGTTGAGGTCGCCCTGTGAGCGGTCTCCTCTCCGAGGTGATGGGGCCGGGCGAGTTCTTCGCCGACCACACCTTCCGGATGGTGTTCTTCGGGACCGTGGTGATCGGCCTGGTGGCCGGAGCGCTCGGGAGCTTCGCGTACCTGCGCAAGCAGTCCCTGATCAGTGATGTCATCTCCCACTCCGCACTGCCCGGCACACTGGGGGCCTTCCTGGTCGCCGTCGTGGTGCTGCAGGTCGACGGACGCAACATGGCCGTGCTGATGATCGGTGCGGTCGCGTCCGGCGCCCTGGCGGTGGTCCTGGCCCAGTACGTCACCCGGGCGACGAAGCTGCGCATCGACGCCGCCATGGCCATCACCCTGTCGCTCTTCTTCGGCGGGGGGATGCTGCTGATGCGGATCATCAGTAACGGCGCCTTCCCGGGCAAGGGCGGCATCCAGGACTACCTGTTCGGCAACGCCTCCGTGATCACCAGGGCTGACCTGGCCGCCAGCATCTCCGTCGGCGCCTTCGCTGTGGTGCTGATGGCGATCTTCTGGAAAGAATTCGCACTACGCACCTTCGACCCGGACCACTCCACCGTGCTGGGTTTCCATGCCCGGGCGATCGACACCCTGATGTTCACCACCATCGTGATCGCCATCGTGATCGGCGTGAAAGCCGTGGGCCTGGTACTGATGGTCGCGTTCGTGGTGACCCCGCCCGCCGCGGCCCGGCAGTGGACCCGTACCCTGCCGGCCATGGTGGTGCTCTCCGGGCTGATCGGGGGCATCGGCAGCGGCCTGGGCGCCTATCTTTCCATCGCGGTGGGTGGCGTGCCCACCGGGCCGCTGATCGTGCTGACCCTGTTCGCCCTCCTCGTCCTCTCGCTGCTGCTCGCCCCGGGACGCAGCCTGATCACCAGAGCGCGAGGCCGCGCCCGCCAGCGACGGCTGCTTCGGCACCAGCTGGACGCCGAACGGGACACGCGCACCGAGATGCAGGGCGGCGTCGTACTGTCCGGGAGAGGACGGGCATGAGTTTCCTGCTGGGGACCACCCTCGTGGCCGTGGTCATGGCGGTGGCGTGCGCGCTGCCCGGCGTGTTCGTGGTGCTGCGGAAGAACTCCATGCTGGTCGACGGGATCGGGCACGCCGTGCTGCCCGGGATCGTGGTCGGCTACGCCGTCACCCAGGACCTGGATTCACCGTGGCTGATCCTCGGGGCAGCCCTCGCCGGTCTGGTGGTGGTCCTGGGCAACGAGTACCTGTCCCGGACCGGACTGCTGGCCGGAGACGCTCCACAGGGGCTGGTGTTCCCGGCGCTGTTCAGCATCGGCGTGATCATGGTGACCGCGAACTTCGCCAACATCCACCTCGACACCCACGCCGTGCTGGTGGGAGACCTGAACCTGGCCTCGTTCGAGCAGCTGACTCTAGAGATGCCGGTCGGGGCCGGTGCTCTCGAATTGGGTCCCGTCTACCTGTACGTGATGCTGGCCGTGCTGCTGGTCAACGTGGTCTTCCTCGCCGTGTTCTACCGGCAACTGAAGATCTCCACCTTCGACCCGCAGTTCGCCCAGACCCTCGGTATCCGCTCCGGGGCGCTGAACAGCGTGTTCATGTTCCTCGTCTCCATGACGGTCACGGCGGCATTCACCGGGGCCGGCGCCATCTTGGTCATCGCCCTGGTCGTCGCCCCACCGGCCACCGCCTACCTGCTCACCGATCGCCTCCCGGCGATGATCGGCCTGACCGTGGCGATCGCCGCGGCCGGCGCCCTCGGCGGATTCTGGACGGCCTACGCGGTCAACGCGGCCACCAGCGCCGGCATGTCCGTGTTCTACGGAGCCGTGTTCCTGCTGGCCCTAGCCGCCAACCGAGCGGCCAGCACCCGGAGACGGCGCTCCGCCCTCCAACGCTCCACTGGGACGGAGCCTGCCGTGCCGGAGCGGGCGGATGCTGTGCCAGTCGGCGAACCGGCCGGTCACGACGCGGCCGGTTGACCCCCGGGGGAGACCCACACCGCATCCGTGGCGGCGCGACCGAGCACGACCGGTGGGCCGTTGCCCACCTGCACCTGGAGGGAGTCCGAGTAGGGCGGCCCGGCGGAGACGGTGAACTCGGCACCCACCACCAGTCCGCGGTCGGCGAAGAAGCGGAGCAGCTCCGGATCGCTGTCGGAGATCCGCTCCACCACCAGTCGCGTGCCGGGCGTCGCTTCGGAGAGGTTCTGCACAGAGGATGCCCTCTCCACGGCTCCCGACGGCGAGGGGATCGGGTCACCGTGCGGGTCTCGGACCGGGTGCGCCAGGAACTCGTCGATGCGCCCGATCATGAAGTCCGAGACCGCATGCTCGAGGATCTCCGCCTCATCATGGACCTGATCCCAGCCGTAGCCGAGCACCTCGACCAGGAACGTCTCGATCAGCCGGTGCCGACGCACCATGGCCACCGCAAACTCGCGGCCCGCCGCCGTGAGCGCAATACTGCCGTACCGCGCGTGCTCCACCAGGCCCTGCTCCGCAAGTTTGGGCAGCGCCCCGGAGACGGTGGAGAGCTTCAGCCCTGTCTTCTGCGCGATCGTCGAAGCGGTCACGGGCTTGTCCGACCACTCCTCTAGGTTCCAGATGGCCTTCAGGTAGTTCTGAGTACTGGCGGACAGATCAACGACGGACACAACCACCAGCCTACGGGGACCCAAACAATGCACGACCGGCGACTCGCCAGGTGCGTGACCGAAGACGGACACCGCCAGCTTGCGCCGAAAGAACCCCGCCATTCACCGGCGAAAGTCACACGTCTGGGCGCTCGCGACCGGCAACAACGCTCGGACGTGGGACCTCCCCGCCGGTCTGCTCGAGGTGGGCCGAGCGGCCGACCTCGTCCTCATGGACGCTCCCTGGGGCTCGCAGGCGGACGACGCCCGCGGGGCCCTCGCCATCGGCGACATCCCGGGGATCGCCGCCGTGGTCACCCGCGGCGAGGTCCGTGCGCTCCGATCCCGTAACACACCCGCCGCCGCACGCTCGGTCAGCGCGACGCCGCCGATCGCACACCTGGCGACGAGCGGGCACTGAGCCCGCCACACGAAGGAGACGACACCATGGCACTCAAGCTCAGGCTCGACCTCGACCTCTGCCAGGGGTATGCGAACTGCCTCATCGAAGGCCCTGGCTATTTCGACTTCGACGACGAGACGGAGAAGGCGATCCTCCTGCAGGAGGACGTCCCGGACGACCAGCGCACCGTGGCGGAGAACGCGGTGCGGGGTTGCCCTGCGCGCGCGATCAGCCTCGAGGACGTCTGAGGTGAGGCGGGTCGTCGTCGTCGGAGGGTCTCTTGCCGCGGTCCATGCGAGCGAGGCTCTGAGGCAGGAGGGGTTCCAGGGCGAGATCACGATGGTCTCCGCCGAGGAGCATCTCCCCTACGACCGTCCCCCGTTGTCGAAGGAAGCGCTCTCCACCGGCGTCGACGTCGAGAAGCTCTATCTGCGGAGCCCGGAGTGGTACTCGGACAACGCCGTGTCGACACGCCTCGGCAACGCCGCGGTGGGGCTCGACATCAACCGACGGACCGTCCAGCTCGCCGACGGAACGGCGCTGCCCTATGACGGCGTCGTCCTCGCGACCGGCTCCCGGGCGCGTCGGCTCCCCGTGGTGGCTGGGATCCCGGACGCGCACGTGGTCCGTGACGTGGAGGATGCACGGCTCCTGCGGGAACGGCTCGTCCCGGGCCAGCACCTCGTGCTGGTCGGCGCGGGCTTCATCGGGCTCGAGATCGCGGCGACCGCGAAGCAGCTCGGGCTCGACGTGACCGTCGTCGAGGTCGGGCGGGCCCCGCTCGCTCGTGCGCTCGGTGACGAGGTCGGTCAATGGTTCCGTGAGATGCATGCGCGTAACGGGGTCGAGGTCGTGTGCACCTGCTCCGTCGAGCGTTTCGAGGCGACCGGACGTGGCGTGCGGGCAGAGCTGAGCACGGGCGGTGTGCTGAACGCCGACGTCGTCGTTGCCGGCATCGGTGCCGCACCTGCCACCGGGTGGCTCGAGGGCTCCGGTCTGGGACTCGCGAACGGCGTGCTGTGCGGCTCCGATCTCTCGACCGAGGCTCCGGGTGTGGTCGCCGCCGGTGACATCGCCCGCTGGTACAACCCGGTCTTCGACGAGGAGATGCGCGTCGAGCACTGGACCAACGCCGTCGAACAGGGCCGCCACGCCGCGCACACGCTCCTGGGCGCCGGCGAGGCCTACAACGCGGTGCCCTACTTCTGGTCCGACCAGTTCGGCGCCAAGCTCCGGTTCGTCGGACGCGGCACCGCAGCCACCGACGTCGTCGTGGAGGAGGCCACCGACACCAGGCTCACGGCGCTCTACGGCCGGGACGGCCTCGTGCGCGGAGCCGTCTGCGTCAACATGCCTCGGCAGCTCGTCAAGTATCGCGGCGCCATCCGGGACCAGGCGCCGTGGGCCGACGTCGTCGGAGTCCCGGCGCCATCCGTCCACTGATCCCACACACGCACACCTACGACTCACCACCACAAGGAGAAGAGATGACCGAGACCACGACCCAGGACAACTCCCTGTCCGTCATCGAGCTGTTCCCGCAGGACGAGGACTGGTCGCTCCAGACGATGCGACTGCTCGCCCAGGTCGCCGTCGGCGGCTCCGACCTGTTCGAGTGCGCGCGTACCGCCGCCCGCATCGGTGACTCGACCGACAACGAGCTGTGGCAGCAGGAGTGGAGCCGCACGGCCAAGGAGACCGCCGCCGCGGGCGAGAAGGCCCTCGCGGAGGGGCACATCACCACCGGTCGCCGAGCCCTGTTCCGTTCGATGAGCTACTGGCGTCACAGCGAGTTCTTCCTGAACTCGGACGACCCGCGGCGTACCGAGGCGTACACCGAGGGCCGGAAGAACTTCCAGCGCGCGGCCGAGCTCACCGACGGGCTCATCGAGCGCATCGAGGTGCCGTTCGAGGGCGTCACCATGGAGGGCTACATCGTCCGCCCCGACAACTCCGGACAGAAGCGCCCGACGGTGCTCTTCCTCGGCGGCGCCGACTCGTGGGCCGAGGAGCTGTACTTCCTCGGTGGCACGGAGTTCCCGGCGCGCGGCATGAACGTCGTCATGATCGACACCCCGGGCCGTGGTTCCTCGCTCCGCTTCAAGCAGCTCTACAGCCGTCCCGACTACGAGGTCCCGGTCAAGGCCATCCTCGACCACCTCGAGGAGACGCGCGACGACGTGGACATGGACCGTCTCGGTCTGGCCGGCGTCAGCTTCGGCGGCTACTACGCGCCGCGAGCCGCTGCGTTCGAGCCCCGTGTCAAGGCGGTCGCCGCCTGGTGCGGGACGTGGAGCATCCTCACCGACTTCTACGAGTTCTACCCGCCGCTGCAGCAGCAGCTCCAGTGGCTCTCGGGCTCGAAGGACGACGCCGAGGCGCGGGAGAAGCTCGCGGAGTTCACGCTCGACGGCATCGCCGAGAAGATTGACGTGCCCGTCTACGTCATGCACGGCACGGACGACATCATCATGGACATCGAGGGCGCGAAGAAGTTCGTCGACGCGCTCACCGTTGAGGACGTGACGGTGGACATCTACGATGGGGCCGGTTCGTTGCACTGCAGTTACGACTATCTGGCGGTCGCGGCAGCCCGCCTCACCGATTTCTTCGCCGACCGGATCTGAGGATCCGACAACCCGGTAGGTGGGGCCGAGCGGCACGCCCGGTCCCACCTACCCACCACCGAGAGTCGACGCGACGTGGCGGACACCAAGGACGGGCCCGCACAGCCGCGTGGCCGGCTCGACGACCGGATGACCTACCAGGGGGCCTGACAAGGGAGTGGACGTTCTGGTGGCGATGAGCGAGGACAACCGCCTGACGAGCCGGTTCGAGTTCGTCCGGGAGATCCAGCGCGCCGTGAGCGCGGAGGAGATCAAGGAGGCCTACTACGGGACCGTGGGTGGCGTGCTGTCCTCGGACGCCGTGGGCATCTACCGTTTCGCCGCTGACGGCGTTCCCGCCGACGCCTCCTCCAACCTCAGTCCGGCCTTCATGGCGGCGTACGAGGCCGAAGGACGCCACGACGATCCGGTGCTGGAGGCCGTCGTCGAGAACGTCCTGCCCGCGGACTCCACGCACGTCGTGCATTCGCAGCGCTGGCTCGACTCGGCCGCGCGCTCCGTCCTGCTGGGCGAGAACCTCGGACATTCTCTCGAGGCCCCGATCATCGTGGCAGGAGAGGTCGCCGGCACCCTGAACTTCGCACGCGGCGTCGACATCGAGAACTTCAGCCTCGAGGACCTCACGGCGGCCCGGTTTGCCAGTGAGCATCTCAGCCTCGCCCTCGAGCGGGCCCACCGGTTCGAGCTGGCCGGAGATCGCGCGGCACTGCTCGGAGGGGCCCTCGACCATCTCTCGCAGATGGTGGTGGTGGCGGAGGCGTCCGGTGAGCGGGTGTTCTCGAGCCGGAGGCTCGAGTCGCGCTACCCGGCGACGGTCATCGCACTCGTCGACGAGGTGATCAGCGGATTCGCCGCCGAGGGAAGGCACGCGCAGACGGTCAACGTGCGTGACGAGGCATCGAGCCAGAGCGTGATCGTCAAGTGCTCCCTCGTGCCGAGCCACGACGCCATCGTGGGGGTCGTGTTCGAGTGCGCGGACGAGGAGGACGCGAGCCTCCCCTCGTGGGAGGTGCTCTCCCCGCGCGAGCAGGAGATCGCCAGGTACGTGAGCCAGGGACTGACGACGCGCGAGATCGCCGAGCAGGCGTTCGTCAGCCAGAACACGGTCAAGCAGCACATCAAGCGCATCTTCGCGAAGACGGGCGTGCACAGCCGCGCCGAGCTCGTCCAGTTCATCTGGGCGTCCCAGGGGAAAGGCTGACGCGGCGAGGAGTCCCGCCGTCGACCCCGGTGCGCGGCCCGGGGTGTGCGCCTCAGAGGAGTACGAGGCCGGTGGCGAGGACGGCACCGATCCCGAGCCCGATGTCGAACACCATGTTGTACGCCGTGCTCGCGCGCTCGATCTGAGCGCCCGTGCGGGCCCGGAGCATCATGGTGGTCAGGGCGGCCGTCTGGACCGCGCCCGAGGAGATGCCCACGCCGGCCGCCGCGGCGAGGAACCCCGCAGGCGTGTCGACGAGACCGAGGGAGCCCACCGCGAGGAGGAGCGCCAGGCTGCTGACGAGGAGGGTCCCGATCGCGGACCACGTGTCGCACAGCCGCCCGACCAGTGGTCGGGCGAGGGCGAGCGAGCTCTGGACGACGAGGGCGGACAGCACGGCCGCGGTTCCGGGGCCACCCTCGTCGATGGTTCCGGTCGAGCTGAGGACCGTGCCGTACGCGACGACCGCCACCGCATGGGTGGCGAGTGCCCCCAGGACCGCCGGTACCGGTGACCGGTGGGCGCCGGGCCGAGGGCTCCCCTCGACGATGGGGTGACCGGCGGGCTCGCCCAGGCTGTCCTTCCGGCGGTGACGGCGGGCGGCAGTGACAGGTAGGAGACCGAGCGACGCGACGAGGGCGCCGCCGATCGCCACACCTACGTGCCCGCCGTCGGCCAGGACCAGGGCGAGAGGCGCCCCCAGCGCGCCCCCCGTGGCCGAGAGCGTCCCGTACAGAGCCATCGATCGCCCCACCCCCTGCGGTGGCACCACCTCCCGGGCCCATGCCGTGCCCGCCACGACGAAGACCCCGAAGCCCGCACCCACGAGAACGAGACCCGGCCAGCCCCCCGCCACGGGCAGCAGGGCGCAGCCGAGCGCGAGCGAGACCAGTGCGGCTCCGACCACCGGCGCGCGGTTGCGCAGGAGACGACCGCCGAGCATGACGAGCGGCTGGACGACGACGACGGCGATCATGAGGAGGGCGACCCGTGAGCCCGGTCCACCTGTCACATCGGCATACATGACCGGGGCGGCGGTATAGACGCCGTAGAAGGCGGCGAACGCACCGGATGCAGCGAGAGCGACGAACCGTGCTGCTCGAAGGTCGACCGGGGATCCCGCCTCGTGACCGAGGCCGGGCTCCCGCGGCTCGCGGCGCCTGTGGGGGCTCATGTCCCGGCCCCCAGCACCATCCAGCGCGTCCCGCGTGAACGGATGTAGGTGACGACGCCGCGCGTCCCCATGAACACGCCCGCAAAGGCGATCCACAGCCACACCAGCCCCCAGGTGCCGGCGGGAGCGAGCTCGACGACGGCCCACGCCGCCGGCAGGTAGACGACGAGGTTGATCAGGCCGGCCCACGCGAGGAACGTGCCGTCGCCCGCGCCCATGAGCAGCCCGTCGAGGACGTAGACGAGCCCGGCGAGCGACATGAAGACGCCGGCGACGACGAGGCACCAGATCGCGGCTGTGCGCACCTCTGGGTCCGTGGTGAAGATCCGGACGAGAAGCGGGGAGGCGGCCGCGACGACGAGGCCGATGACGAGGCCGCCGACGATCCCCCAGCGCAGGCAGCGCCCGACGAGCCTGCGCACGGCCCCGGCGTCGCCCCGACCGAGCGACTGCCCGACGAGCGCCTGGGCGGCGATGGCGATCGCGTCGAGCGCGAAGGCGGCGAGCGACCAGATCGAGTTCGTCACCTGGTGCGCGGCCAGCCGCGAGGGGCCGAGCGAGGTGGCGACGGCGACGGTGGCAAGGATGGCCGCCCGCAGGGACAGCGTGCGGACGAACAGCGGCAGACCGGCGCGTGCGGAGGACAGGACGCCGAGACCGGTGGGGGTCAGCGGGACGTCGAGGCGGCGGGCGCCGCGCACCACCACGGCCGCGAGGACGGCGCCCATCCCGAGCTGCGCGACCGCCGTGCCGAGCCCCGAGCCCATGATCCCGAGGTCGAGGCCGTAGATGAGGACCGCGTTGAGCGCGGCGTTCGCGGCCGCTCCGGCCGCGGCGACGTAGAGGGGCGTGCGGGTGTCGAGGAGGCCGCGCAGCGTGCCGGTCGCGGCGAGGACCACCAGCATGCCGGGCAGGCCGACCGCCGAGGCGCGCAGGTAGGTGACCGCCTCTGCCGCGACCTCGCCGGTGCCGCCGAGGGCCCCCACGAGCGTGGGCCCGCCGAGCAGGAGGCCCGCCGCGAGCAGCACCCCGAGCCCCGTGGCGAGCCACATGCCGTCGATGCCGGCCCGGATCCCCTTCGCCTGCTGCCCGGCGCCGACCAGGCGGGCGGTGGCCGCCGTGGTGGCGTAGGCGAGGAAGACGCAGACGCCGACGAGCGTCGTCAGCACCGCCTGGGCGATGGCGAGCCCGGCGAGCGGGCTCGTGCCGAGGTGGCCGACCATCGCCGAGTCGATGATGAGCAGCACCGGCTCCGCCACCAGCGCGCCGAGCGCGGGGACGGCGAGGCGCAGCACCTGCCGGTCGACCTCGCGACCGGTCATCTCGGTGGGAAGGGTCTGGTCCTCAGCGGCGGAGGTCTCGTCGCGTCCGGATGTGTGGTCCCGCGCGGGGGCGTCGTCCGGTGCGGGGGCGCCGTGCGCGAGGGGAACGTCGTCCGGCGTCGGCGCGCTCATGCGGCCCCGTCCGGCCCGACGGCGAAGCACGGGTTCGGGGACATCTCGCCTCCTTCGGGCTTGCTCGGGCACCGGCCGCCACAGGGTAGGTGGCCCCGGGGCGGGGGGCCAGCACCGCCCGCAGGGCGGTCGCCGTCGGCGTCGTCCGTCCACACGACACGCGAGTAGTTCGTGTCCACACGCTGTGTGGAACCGAACGGCGCCGTCGCACGGTCCGGAGTGTGCGCGCGCGGCTACCACCCACACCTTTGTCCACAGCTGTGCACACCCTCACGGTGTATGTCCACAGGCCGTCCACCGATGTCGGCCGGTTCGTGCACAGTGGGGGTTTGGTGGCGGCGCCGGGAGGTCGTACCGTCACGTGGCCCCACGACCGTGCGGGTGCGACGAGGAGTGGGTGTGTCAGAGGATCCGGGGGCGGGCAGGGGCGAGTTCGACCGGACCCCGCCGCAGGACGTGGCGGCCGAGCAGTCGGTGCTCGGCGGCATGCTGCTGAGCAAGGACGCGATCGCGGACGTCGTCGAGGAGCTGCGCGGCGTCGACTTCTACAAGCCCGCGCACGAGCTCGTGTTCGAGGCCGTCCTCGACCTGTTCGGCCGGGGCGAGCCCGCGGACCCGGTGACGGTCGCGGCCGAGCTCACGCGCCGCGGGGAGATGGCGCGCGTCGGCGGGGCGCCGTACCTGCACACGCTCGTCTCCTCCGTGCCGACGGCGGCGAACGCCGGCTACTACGCCCGCATCGTCCGCGAGCAGGCCGTCCTGCGACGCCTGGTCCAGGCAGGCACGCGCATCGTCCAGCTCGGCTACGCCACGGACGGCGGCGACGTCGAGGAGATCGTCAACTCGGCCCAGGCCGAGGTCTACGCGGTCGCGGACCAGCGCAGCTCCGAGGACTACCTGCCGCTCAAGGACCTCGTAGCACCCACGATCGACGAGCTCCAGCGCATCGAGTCCAAGACCGGGGACGACGGCGCCGTGCCCACCGGGTTCGCGGACCTCGACGCCCTGACCAACGGCCTGCACCCCGGCCAGATGATCATCATCGCGGCGCGTCCCGCCATCGGTAAGTCGACGATCGCGCTCGACATCTGCCGCAACGCCTCGATCCGCAACAACCTCGCCTCGGTGATCTTCAGCCTGGAGATGGGGCGCACCGAGATCACCATGCGCATGCTGTCCGCGGAGGCCGGCGTCTCGCTCAAGCACATGCGCGAGGGATCGCTGCGCGACGACGAGTGGTCCCGGATCGCCGGCGCGTCCGGCCGGGCGTCGGACGCCCCGCTGTTCATCGACGACTCGCCGAACATGTCGCTGATGGAGATCCGGGCGAAGGCGCGCCGGCTCAAGCAGAACCACGACCTCAAGCTCATCGCGGTCGACTACCTCCAGCTGATGAGTTCCGGCAAGCGCGTGGAGTCGCGCCAGCAGGAGGTCTCGGAGTTCTCGCGCGCGCTCAAGCTGCTCGCGAAGGAGCTCGAGGTGCCGGTCATCGCCGTCGCGCAGCTCAACCGTGGGCCCGAGCAGCGCGGGGACAAGAAGCCGATGATGTCCGACCTGCGCGAGTCGGGCTCGCTCGAGCAGGACGCCGACGTCGTCATGCTCCTGCACCGCGAGGACGCCTACGAGAAGGAGCACCCGCGCGCCGGCGAGGCGGACCTCATCATCGCCAAGCAGCGCAGCGGCCCGACGGGCACGGTGACGGTGGCGTTCCAGGGCCACTACTCACGGTTCGTCGACATGGGGCACTGAGAGGAGCGCTGGACGCCGGTGTCGCTATCGATGTCTAAGAGACTCTAAGACATTTCCTTATACGCCCTGATAGAGCATGATGCTGAAGCGATCTCGGCGTCGCTGCGGTTCGCCGACCCGTGGCGTGGTCGGTCATGGTGTGACGTGTCGAGGCTCGACCTCCGTCAGATGTCAGGGGAGGTGCCAGGTCTCTTGGACTCCCCGCTCCCGTGCGGCGCGAGCAGCTCGGCCGGCACCAGCGACGCACCAACGACGCCGCTGAGCAGCAGCGGGTCCACCGGCTCGCCGCGTCGGAGCACGCTGATCGTGCCGGTCGGCTCGAACGTCACGGCGGCCACCTGCCCGTAGTGGTTGACTCCCGCGAGGCGCAGGCGCGACTGGAGCTCGCCCGGGAGCACGTGGCACTTCTTCATGTGCTCGTCGACGACCTGGTCGCCGGCCATGAGCAGGACCGGCCGCGCGACCATCGCGCGGTCACCCCACCGCGCGCGCCGCAGCACCCCGACCACCGCCTGCATCGCCAGCAGCGTGCCGAGCGCGACGAGGCCGCCCGCGAGCACCGGCGCCTCGCCGAGTGCGGCGCGCCCGATGACGGAGCCGAACGCGATGACGGCCACGAGGTCGAAGCTCGACATGCCCGAGAGCACCCGCTGCCCGAGGACCCGGACGAGCAGGACCATGGCGATGTACATCCCGGCGGTCGCCAGCGCCACCGCGAGCGTCTCGGTCGGGGTGATGAACAACAGGTCGCGCACTGGTCCTCCGTCGGTCGCTCAGGCCCGGGGTCCGTCGGCCGCGACGGGGCCGGGCCCCACTTCCTGCCCGACATCATCACCCAGGGTCCCGACCGCCGTCGCCGTGGCGCGCTCGACCGCTGCCGTTCCGCCGGCACGCCGCGGCACGCCCGGTCGCGGTGGTGCGTGCCACGCTGGCGCCATGTGTGCGAGCGCGTCGGCCGTCCGCGCGGTCTCGGAGCCGGCGGCGGCCGACCGCCCGAACGAGGACGCGTACCGGGTGGGCGAGGGTGTCGTCGTCGTGGCCGACGGGGCGGGCCTGCCGAAGGAGTTCCGGGCCGGCTGCGAGCACTCCGTCGCCTGGTTCTCCCGCGCGCTCGTCTCGACGTACGGGCCGATGCTCGAGCGGGGCGACAGGTCGATGGCCGACACGCTCGAGGCGGCGCTCGCCGACGTGCGCGCCCGCCATGCCGGGACGTGCGACCTCTCCGCCGGATCACCGAGCGCGACAGTCGTGGCCTGGCGGGTGGGCGCCACCGAGGTCGAGTGCCTCGCGCTGTGCGACTCGTCGATCATCGTCGTGGGCGAGGACGGGCCGGTGCACCTCACCGACGACCGGCTCGACCTCCTCGTGCGCCGGCTCGCCGGCGAGCGGAGGGCCGCCGCGGAGGCGGTGGCCGCTGGCGGGACGCCGGCCCCCGTGCCGCGCGCCGCCGACCTGCTCAACGCCCCTGGCGGGTACTGGATCGCGAGCCACGAGCCCGACGTCGCGCACCGAGCCGTCGTCACGACGGTGCCGCGCGCGGGGCTCAGCCACCTCGTCGCCGCCTCGGACGGCGCGACCCGGGCGTTCCTCGAGCTCGGCACCCACACCCTCGAGGAGTTCGCGCAGGAGTGCGTCGCCGGGCGGCTGACCGCGCTGCGCGACGACGTCCGGGCCGCGGAGGCTGCGCGGGACGACCTCCCGCCGGGGGAGAAGCGCCACGACGACCTCACGGTGGTCGTGGCGGCGGTGGACGCCGGGTCGCTGACCGGGGCGGCCGGAATTGTCACACCGGTCGACGACGAGGGTGGATCGCGATCCCGGGCGGGCGTTGAGACGATGGGTGTTGCCATCTCGCGGGCCCGCGATCCGGGCCGCGCGAGCCGGAGGACGGAAGGGAACAACCGGTGAGAGACATACCCGCGCAGGCCGGCGTGATCGGCGAGTGGTTCTCCTCGCGCAGCGGGGAGATGATCTCCAGCCTCATCAACGTCGTCATCATCCTCCTGGTTGCGGTCGTCGCGCGCGCCGTCCTGGGCCGTGTGATCGTGCGGCTCGCCGCCAGGATCGTCGAGTCGCGGCAGCGCCTGGACCAGGCCGCGTCCAACGCCCGGCGCAAGGTCACCAAGGTGGGCCACGACGACACCGTTCGCCGGCGCCGACAGGAGCAGCGTGCGCAGACGATCGGCTCGGTGCTGCGCAGCATCGCCTCGTTCGTCGTTTTCGGTGTGGCCTTCATGATGATCCTGGGCGAGTTCGGGATCCAGCTCGGCCCGATCCTGGCCAGCGCCGGCGTGCTGGGCCTGGCGATCGGTTTCGGCGCGCAGAGCCTCGTGCAGGACTTCATCTCCGGGCTGTTCATGATGACGGAGGACCAGATCGGCGTGGGCGACGTGGTCGACGTCGGCGACGCGGTGGGCACCGTCGAGGAGATGACGATGAGGATCACGAGGATCCGTGACCTCGACGGCAACGTCTGGTACGTGCGCAACGGTGAGATCCGGCGGGTCGCCAACATGAACCAGGACTGGGCCAACGCGGTGCTCGAGATCCCGCTCGACTACTCGGTCGACCTGCCGAGGGCCGAGCAGGTGATGGAGGACAGCCTGGAGACGTTCGCCCAGGCCCCGGAGTTCGCGTCCGAGATCCTCGAGAAGCCCGAGGTCAGCGGCGTGACCGGCATCGGGAACGGCGCCGTCACGATGCGCATCATGATCAAGACACGGCCCGGGTCGCAGTGGGCCGTCGGCCGCGCCGCCCGCGCCCACCTCAAGGGCCGGTTCGACCAGGAGGGGATCCAGGTCGCGGTCCCGATGTTCCCACAGAGCGGCGCAGGAGCGACCAAGCAGGGCTGACCGCGCTTCTGTCGGCTCCCGATCCCAGGGCGCGGCCGTGCCACGCTGCCGGCACGGGTGCGCACACGACGACCGTCCGCGCGAATTCAGGTGCGGCGGCGGGGTCGCACGCCTGCGGTCGGGCCATGCGCACCGGCGACTTCGTCCCGGGTGACTTCGAGCCGCCGACCATCCTCGTCGCGGACGAGTTCCGTCTCGAGCCGCTCGGCCCGCGGCACAACGAGGCGGACCGTGCCGCATCGAGATCGAGCGTCGACCACATCCGCGCGACCAAGGGCTACCCGGACGGCAGCTGGCCCCCGCCCGAGGGGATGTCCCCTGAGCGCAACCTCGCCGACCTCGAGCGGCACGCGAACGATTTCACGGAACGCAAGGGCTTCACCTTCACAGTGCTCGACCTTGCGGACGGCGACGTCATCGGCTGCGTCTACATCTACCCGTCGCCAGCGGACGAGTTCGACGTGAACGTCCAGTCCTAGGTTCGTGCGAGTCATGCGCACGTCGACATGCCACGTGCCGAGGCGGTCGCGCAATGGATCGAGGCCGACTGGCCGTGGGATCGGACGGACCGCTACGGACGCTGACCGACCCGCACCGTTGCTCATCCGCCCCCGCGGTGCACGTCGACGTGCACGTGGTCGAGGTGGCGCAGGATCTCGCCTCCCGGCTCCGGGGCGTCGTAGTTCTGCCACCGCCCACGCGTGCTGTGGGCGCTCCAGATCCGGTCGTCGAAGATGACGTACTGGACGTCGAGCTGATCGGCGTGGGCGACCAGCCAGTGGGCGAGCCGCCACCCCTCGCGGCGGTTCTCCTCCGTCACGGGCCGGAAGAAGACGTCGATCGCCCGACCGTCGTTGTGCGTGGACTCGCCGGCTCGCTGCACCCCGCCCGGCGCGAACCCACCGAGGCTCTGCTCGCCGAACACCTCGGTCATCTCGTCGAGCACCCGCTGGGCGCGCGAGGTGAGGCCGGTCCCGGTGAGCTCTTCCTCGGGAAGGTTCTCCGCGACCGCCCCGCGGCACGCGAGGCTCGGGCCGGCGTCGTCGGGCGGCCCGGTGGCGAGCAGCTCGAGCACCGCCTCGTAGATATCGCCGGTCTCCGGGGGCGTCTCCCCGCGCGCCGCGAGCGCGACGGCGGTCGTGGCGAGCCGTGCCTCGTCGCGGTCGAGCTCGAGGTCCCCGTCCGGCGTCGTCACCGTGCACTCGGCTGACGGACCGAACGGCAGATCCACCGGTCGGTCCGGCCCGACCAGGCGAGGGACGAGCAGGGCGAGCGCCGCGGCGAGCAGGGCGAGGGCGACGGCGAACACGGGCCACCGGCGTCGCGGGTCGTCCTGGGAGCGGTCGGCCGTCGCGCGGCTCCACCCGGAGTCTGCTTCGCGATCCTCGGGCACGTCGACGAGTGAAGCACGCGCGCCGGGGTCGCAGTGAACGGCCCCCGAGGCCCGCCACGCCGGATCGGGCCATCGATCGCGGCTTCCGTCGGCGTTCGACGGCGAGCGGTTTCGCGACGTTGTCGGCGCACCGCCATTCGGTGGCTGAGACGGCCACAGATCGCAGGATCGAGGCGGATGGAGTTCCTGTACGGTCACCGCGCGCCGATGACAACGATGATCGGCTCCAGCTGATGCATCATCGAATTCAATGAAGGGAAACTTCTGGATGTCTCAGAACGTGATGTTCTCGGGCGGTATCCCGGCCGAGGACGCGGAAGGCGTCTTCACTCTGCTGGCCGACACGATCGGTGACCGGGCCCTCAGTTGGCCCGACGGCGAGACGACGCCGCAGCGGCGCGGCTGGATCGGTGCCGTCAACAACGAGGTGCTCGCCAAGGCACCGTGCTTCGAGGAGGTCGACGCCGACCTCGGACAGAGCGAGGACCACGCCTACCAGGTGTTCACGACCCTGCGCATCCGTCCCGGAGCGACCGTCGACCTGCGCGGTCGCCTGCCCTACGCCGCTGACGCCATCGACTCCTACCGCACCTTCAAGCGCCTCCAGGGTGAGGGCCGGATCCCGGAGGGCACCCGGTTCCAGGTCTCCGTGCCCGGCGCCCACGACGTCATCTCGATCACCTTCCCGGACACGTCGGAGTGGGACCTGGTGACAACGGCGTGGCAGGAGGCGCTCCAGGAGGAGTACCGGCGCATCCTCGAGGTGGTCCCTGCCGAGGAGCTGTGCGTCCAGGTGGACTACTGCACCGAGATGATCCACATCGGCGGTACCTGGGCGAAGCTGTTCTCCTGGGTGCCCGACGAGCCCGCCGACTCCCTGTTCGGGAAGTACACGTCGGCCGACTACATCCAGGGCCACCTGGCCGGGCTGCCCGACGACGTACGGGTCGGCTTCCACATCTGTTGTGGCACCTCGCCCAGCTTCCCCGTGCAGGCGCTGGAGGACATCGGCCTGCCCGTACGACTCTCGAACGCCATCCAGCGCGCCACCGGTGGTGCGGTCGACTTCTTCCACCTGCCCGCGATGGTCGATTCCGACGAGGCCTACTTCGCCCCGCTGGCCGACCTGGCGATCGGTGGCGCGACCGTCTATCTCGGCCTCGAGTGCAACGACGGTATCGAGGGGATGGATCGACGGATGGCGGCGGCGCGCACGCACCTCGAGAACTTCGGCGTGGCCCACTACTGCGGATACTTCTGGAACCAGGCCGTCATGCCCGATCTGCTGCGGACGCTTGCCGAGGGCGCGGACCGGCAGGCCGCCGCCGTCTGACACCGCCCGGAGCCCGCTCCCACCCAGCCCGTCGCGCCCAGGCGGACCGTCCCGGCCCGAGCCGGACCCTGTTGAGGTCCGCCTCGGACCTGAGGGGTCCACCTCGGCGAGGGGGGCGGATCTCAGGCGTCTGCGTCGACGTACTCGTGGATCGTCGTCGCGAGGAGCTCGTCGTCGACGCCGTGCCACTCGCCGGGCACGATCGTCGTGGTGACGGCCGGGACGGTGTCGGCGAGGTGCTTGACGCCGTCGAGCATGCCGGGGTCAGTGGCGTCGGAGGCGACGACGAGAGTGGGCGTGGTGATCCCCGCGAACCGTTCCGCCGACGTACCGGGCAGGAAGGTCAGCTCGTGGACGATCGTCCGCGTGTTCTCCAGGTCTTCGGCGGTGGGCGGCGGCATCTCGTCGAGCACCTCCGCCGGGACCCCGACGACGTCGGTGTTGAACCAGTTCCGCGCAGTGTGGAGGTCGTCGTCGATGAGGCTCTGCGCGTGGTCGCGAGCGTGGTGGTCCGGGTCCTCCTCGGGCATGAGCGGCGGCTCGAGGAGCGTCAGGTGGGCGAGCGGGGCGCCCGCCTCGGCGGCCAGGAGCAGCAGGGTCGCGCCGGAGGAGAAGCCGTACCCGGTGACGGGCCGGCCCTCGGCGAGACCGACGACGGCGGCGAGGTCCTCGAGCTCGCGCTCGACGGCGTACGGCGCGGTGATGCCGCTCTCGCCAGTCCCGCGGCGGTCGTAGGTCCACACCGTGAAGTGCTCGGCGAGGGCTCCCGGCAGGTCTGGCTGCGGCGTGGCCGAGCGGGACGTCGCGACGCAGTGCACCATCACGAGGTCCGGGCCCGAGCCCGTGCGGCTCCAGGCGATCTCGGTGCCGTCGGCCGAGGTGACGGTGCCGTGCGCGGCGTCGGTGGCCGTGCCGGCAGGCGTGGTCGGTTCGGGGGTGGTCGTCGTGCTCACGGTGGCTCCTTCGGTGTTGCGGTTGGTGGAGTCGTGCGGTTCAGCAGCTCGGTGACCGAGCGGTTCAGCGATCGTTGGGTCCCGTGCTTCTGCTATGGGTGGTCACGGTCGGCGATCCGGCGGGTGTCTGGTCGTCGGCGGGCTGCTCGGTCGTGGGAACGGGATCGTCGGTGCGCAGCCACTGGGCGACCGGGCGGCCGTCCCGTCGCCACCACGCGCCCGTCGCGGTCTGCGGCCAGTCGTCAGGGGAGTCCTCCCACTGCTCCTGCCGGCCGAGCAGCGTCTTGTCGAGCAGCCCGAGGGCCATGTCCATGACCTCGGTGCCGCGGTCCCTGGTCTCGAAGGCGAGGTAGACGTCGTCACCGTCGCGGAGGAAGGCGCGCAGCGGACCGCCTCCCGCGAGTGCGGCGTTGTCCAGCGCGCGCCCGGCGGAGTACCAGGGCATGGTCCACCCCATGAACTCGCGGTAGGCGGCGATCTCCTCCCACGGCCCCTCGCACAGCACGGCGAACGTCACGTCCCGCTCGGCGAGGTAGGCGCGGGTGGCCTCGGAGACCTGGCTGATGGACAAGGTGCAGCCGGGACACTGCTGGTGGTGCGGCCGGCCGTGGTGCCACATGAACGAGTAGGTGAGGAGCTGCTGGCGCCCGTCGAAGGCCGAGGTGAGCGGGACCTCGTCTTCCTGCCCGATCAGCACGGCCGGCTCGACGCGGGTGAGCGGTAGCCGCCTGCGGGCGGCGGCGAGAGCGTCCCCTGCGCGGGTGTGGGCCTTCTCGGCCACGAGGTGCTCGGCCTGGGCCCGTTCCCATCCGGCTCGGTCGACGACCCTGTCGGCGATCTCCATGGCGATATGTTTAACAGAGCAATCACTATGCTGTCCATAGTAAATGTGGGACGCTGTGGGTATGCCGATCAAGCGCTCCTACGCCGACCTGGGGGACGGCTGCGCGACCGCGCATGCCGTCGAGCTCCTCGGGGACAGGTGGACGTACCCGATCCTCCGCGAGCTCATGCTCGCGCCGAAGCGGTTCACCGAGCTGGCCGAGGGGTTGTGCGGCGTGACTCCCGCGGTCCTCACGACCCGGCTGCGGGAGCTGGAGGCCACGGGCCTCGTCGAGCGCGTCGACCTGCCGCCGCCCGCGCGCGCCACCGCCTATCGGGTGACTCCGTGGGGGCAGGGGTTGCGCCCCATGCTCAACGCGCTGGGCCGGTGGGCGCTCGACTCGCCGGTCCGGGCCGACGACGGCGGGCTCACGCCCGACGCCGCCGTCCAATCGATGCTGACGATGGCCCCCGAGACGGGCCCCACCGACCCGGTCGAGCTGGCCCTCCGGCTCCACGACGGTCGGCGCAGCCCTCACCGCCCCTACGACTACCGGCTGAGCTGGTCGGACGACGTCCTGGAGATCACGCGCGATGCGGCACCGTCCGCCGCGGCCCTCGTCGTCGGGGACTCGTCCACGTGGGTGGGCGTGCTCTACGACGGCGTGCCGCTCGAGGAGATGGAGATCGACGGCGACACGGACGAGGTCCGCCGCGTCGTGACCATGTTCGCCGCCTGACGGGGGCGGCCAGGGCGGTTCTCGATGCCGCGGGCGCACCGAGCGGGTGGCCACTGACTCTGCCCGGGCCGGAAACGCGTCAGTTGCCACCCGTTCGCCGCGCTGCGCCACCTACGCCCTGGTGAGGTCCGGTGCCGGCGGGTCGGGCACGAGACCGGCCGACCGGTAGGCGGCGATGCCCGCGGCGTTGTGGCCCTCGGTCTTCACGAGGACGCTGGACGCGCCCATGTCCCGCAGGGTGGCGGCGCACGCGAGCGTGATCGCGCGGCCATGCCCGCGCCCCCGATGCTCGCTGTGTGCGCCGAGCGGCTCGATGAGTCCGGGTCGCCCCTCGCCCGCGGACCAGACGGCCGCCCCGGCGACCGGCGCGCCGGCGTCGTCGTAGGCGAGCAGGCACCGGGAGTCCGCCACGTTCGGGGCGTCCGACATCGCCAGCCACTTCTCGACGGTGAGGCGCGTGCTGCCGAATGCCGACCGCTGGACGTCGACCCAGTCACCGGCCTGCTCCGGACCGACCAGCCGGATGCGCACCCCCGGCTCCTCGACCGGCTCCGAGAGGTCGCGCCGCAGGGGTGCCCACGGGACTCCGGCCGTCCAGCCGGCGACGAGCAGCGCGTCGGCCACCGCGGTCCCGAGCGGCACCTCGACCGACGCCTCTCCCGCGTCGAGCAGTCCGCGACCCGGGTCGGCCACGTCCTGCTCGACGGCGCGTGCCAGCCGGATGTCCTCGGTCGCCCGAGGGGCGATCCCGAGCCGCATGAGCTGGCGTCCGTCGAGGAAGCCCACGGCGAGCAGCCGCCCGCCGTCGTGCCAGGTGCGCAGCACCCGGGCGACCTCGTCCGCGCCGTTGCGCCAGTGCCACCCGATGTCGCCCGGGTGCAACTGGACCGGTGCCGCGTCCACCTGCCAGGTCGCGAGCTCGGCGACGACGGCGGGCAGGTCGGCAGCGGCCGGGGTGGTCATCGTGATCGACATGTGCCGATCACAGCGGACGTGGCGCGCCAGGGCGACCGAATTACCGGTGGTTCACCGCGGGTACCGCCTACTCCTCGAGTTCAGCTGATCTTCGCGTCGGGCAATCCTCCGCGCGGCGGAAGGTTCGAGTCCGCCTCCGAAGTCGGCTGTACGGATTGTCGAAGTGGTGTGCCTGCGCCCCACATTCTGCGCTGACCGGTGCCGGTTCTGCGGGTGATTGATGGGGGTCATGGAGGCCTCCGGCCGGCGCTCATAGGTTCGAGGCAGAGCCCGGATCGACGGGTTCCACATCACGACAAGAAGGAACAACCATGAGCACCTGCTCCACCGCGGACCACGATCTCGCTCACTTCACGATCGAACAGGTCGCGCGGGAAAGTTCCGCCTACCGGCGGGTGCTCCGGGCAGGAGAGCACGCCCAGCCGGTGGTCGTGACCCCGTAGAGCAACACCGGCCAGGACGAGCCCCCGACGGCCTGAACGCCCGAGTATCCGATCTCCCGTTCCCATCTCATGAAAGAAGCAGAAGTCATGTCCCAGCAGTTCGTCTTCACCGCCTTCGGCGGCCCCGAGCACCAGCACCTGATCACGGCTCCGGCGCCGCAGCCCGGCACCGGGCAGCTGGCCGTGGCGGTCCGCGCCGCCGGCGTCAACCCCGTCGACTGGAAGATCCGCGCGGGGTACCTCGGCCAGGAATCGCCGCTGCCCCATCCGATGGGGACCGAGGTGTCCGGCATCGTCACCGCTGTCGGGGAGGGCGTCGCGGACTTCGCCGTTGGCGACGAGGTCCTGGGACCGGTCGCGCCCGGGTACGGCGGCTTCGCCGAGGACACCGTCCTCGATACCGCCTCCACGGTCGCGAAACCAGAGGAGATCTCCTTCACCGACGCTGCCACCCTGCCGGTCGCCGGTGCCACCGCCTACGACGGGACCCACCAGATCGAGCTCGAGACGGGCCAGGCGCTGCTGATCGTCGGCGCCGGCGGCGGGGTCGGCCTCATGGCCGCCCAGATCGGTCGCGTGCACGAGTTCACCGTGATCGGCGTCGCCTCGCAGGCCAAGCGCGAGGTCGTCGAGGAAGTCGGCGCAACCTTCGTGTCCTCGGGCGAGGGCGCGGCCGACCGCGTCCGCGAGGTCGCCCCCGATGGTGTGGACCTGATCCTGGATCTCGTGGGCGGCGACGCGCTGCGGGAGCTCGCGCCGCTGGCGAAGGACCCGCGGGCCATCGTCTCGGCCGCGGACGGGAGGACGGCCGAGGAGCTGGGCGGTGCGGCGCTCGTACGCACCGCGGAGGCGTTGGAGAAGATCACCGGGGTGGTGGAGTACAACCTGGTCGACCCGCACGTCTCGGCCGTGTACCCGCTCGAGCGGGCGGCCGACGCGATCGCCGTCGTCGAGGACGGCCACGCGACCGGCAAGGTCGTGCTCAAGATCTGATCCGAACGGATCTGCGGAACCAAGGGCGCTGATGCTCGGCCTGGAATCTTCCGAGAATCTGTGATGGTGTTCGAGACGGAGGCCCATCGTGAGCACTGCACCGGACGTCACCACTCGACCCCCTGCAGCTACTTCGCCGGATGTTCCCGCGGAGCGTCGGCGCATCCCGCTGCGCGCCAGCTGCGCTCAGCCGCACTCCTGCTCCCCGGACGTCCGGCTGCGCGTGCTGCAGCACGTCGACCTGTTCGCCGACCTCACCTCGGACCGGCTGACCGACGTGAACGCGAGGATGACCGCGCTCTCCTGGGCCGCGGACGACCCGCTGTACCAGTTCGGCGACCCCGCCGAGCACCTGTACGTGCTCGCATCGGGCCGGGCGAAGGCATTCCGCTCCACCCCCGACGGGCAGGAGGTCGTCGTCGACCTGATCGCACCGGGCGACCTGTTCGGCGGCCTGCAGAGCCTCGGCCAGCCGCAGCACACCGAGACCGTGCAGGCCCTGACGACGGTCTGCGCGCTGCGGATCGGCACCGCGGCGTTTCGCGAGATCCTGACGGCGCAACCGCAGGTCGCCCTGCGCGTTCTCGACAGCCTCTCGGCGCAGCTCTCGCTGGCCCGATCCTCGACGACCCAGCAGTCGACGGCGACCGTCGCCCAGCGGGTCGCGGCCACGCTGCTGCGGCTGGCGGAGAAGTTCGGCGAAACGGGAACCCAGGGCACGCTGATCCAGATCCCCCTGTCCCGCGCCGATCTTGCCGGCATGGCGGGATCGACCACGGAGTCCGCCTCCCGCGCGATGAGCCGGCTGCGCAAGGACGGCATCATCGACTCAGGACGCCGCTGGACGGCCATCCTGGACCCCGAACGCCTGGCCGACCTCGCCGCACAGGACTGAGCCCGCCCCCGGTATCAGGCGCCGTGCCGCGGACAGCGGGCCCGCGAACAGATGGAAAAGGACTTCCGACCAGGCGATACGGATCGCCTGCGGCTGATTGATCCGCGTCATGGTCGGCCGGTGCGGTCACTCGTAGATTCGACGTCGACAGCCCCGGGAGGCCGGGGCGACGAAGAACTCGAAGGAGAAGACAGCATGGCTACCGCCACCCAGAACATCACTCATTCGGTCTTTCGTGCGGAAGGGTTCTCTTGCCCGTCGTGCGTGGGGAAGATCGAGAAGCGCGTCGGCAAGCTGCCGGGCGTCTCGGACGTGGCGGTGAAGTTCGCGTCCGGCAGGGTCGAGGTGGACCACGACCCGTCGGTCACGTCGACCGAGGAGATCGTTGCGGCGATCGGCAAGGCCGGCTACACGGCAATGCTCTCCGCATTCTGACCCGCTGACGCCGGGTCCGCCCCTTGCGGGTCCGTACATCTCGCGCCGGGCACCTGACTGCGCCGCCGCCGAGTCCCCCCGACTTCGGCGGCGGCGCTTTCTCGTGCCGCCGCCAGGCGATCTGCGGCTGTTTGACCCCGGTCATGGAGGCCCGAACCGGACGGTCGTAGGTTCGAATCATCGCTCGGAACGCCGGGCAAAGAGACTCAACGAGGCAAAGGACAAGAGCCATGAACTGGATGCAGAGGGTGGTGTTCAACCGGTGGACCGTCCCGGTGGCCGCCGGCGTGCTCATCGTCGTCGCTGCGGGCCTGTCGCTGTCGCAGGGGGTGAACCCGTTCTCGGGTCACAGCCACGGTCTGGCTGACGCCGCCGACGCCGGCGGTGTGCTGATCGCGGCCGACGCGTTCATGGTGGCGGCCGCGGTGGTGGCCGGCTACAACATCGTGGTCAAGGCGGTGCGGGCCCTGCTGGTCAAGGACATCAGCATCGACCTGCTGGTCTCGATCGCGGCGATCGGCGCGATCATCATCGGCAGCTACTGGGAGGCCGCCGCGGTCACGTTCCTGTTCGCGATCGGCCACGCCCTCGAGGCCGCGACGATGAACAAGACCCGCTCCGCCCTGGCCGAGCTGGTCGCGGTCGCCCCGGACACCGCGGTCGTCACCCGGGACGGCACCCAGGTCGAGATCCCCGCCGCCGAGGTCGCGATGGGCGAGATCGTGCTCGTCAAGAACGGCGCCAAGGTCCCGGTCGACGGGCAGGTCGTCGCCGGCAACGGCGCGCTGGACGAGGCCTCCATCACCGGCGAGTCCATCCCCGCCGAGAAGGCGAAGGGCGACCCGGTCTTCGCCGGGACCGTCTCCCGCGGCGGGTTCCTGCAGGTGCTCGCCACCGGCATCGGCGCCGACACCACGCTGGCCCGCATCATCCACCGCGTCGAGGAGGCGCAGGACGCCAAGGCCCGCACCCAGACCTTCATCGACCGGTTCTCCACCTGGTACACGCCGGCGATCATTGTCCTGGCGCTCGTCACCGGACTGGTCACCCAGAACGTCACCCTCGCGCTGACCCTGCTGGTCATCGGCTGCCCCGGCGCGCTGGTCATCTCGATCCCGGTCGCGATCGTCGCCGGCATCGGCCGCGCCGCCAAGGACGGCATCCTCATCAAGGGCGGCGAGTACCTGGAGAGCTCCGCGAAGATCGACGCCGTCGCCGTTGACAAGACCGGCACCCTGACCGAGGGGCGCCCGCACCTGACCGACGTCGTCGTCACCGACCCCGACGCCACCCGCACCGAGGTCCTGGCCTGGGCCGCGCGTGCCGAGGCCGGCTCCGAGCACCCGCTCGCCCGCCCGATCCTGGACGCCGCCGAGGCCGAGGGGATCGCCGCCCCGCTGCCCGAGGGCATCGACCCGGTCCCGGGCAAGGGGATCACCGCCCGCGTCGACGGGCAGCGCGTGCTGATCGGGAACGCCGCCCTGCTCGCCCAGTTCGACCTCACCGACACCGCGGCGGTCGAGGCGGCCGAGGAGCTCGCCCGGGCCGGCCGGACGCCGATGATCGTCGCCGTCGACGCCCGCGTCCTCGGCGTGATCGCGGTCGCCGACCGCGTCCGCACCGACGCCGCCGAGATGATCGACCGCCTGCACCGGGCAGGCGTGCGGAAGGTCGTCATGCTCACCGGCGACGCCCCGCTCGTCGCCGAGGCCATCGGCGCCGAGACCGGGGTCGACGAGATCCACGCCGGCCTGCTCCCCGAGGACAAGCTCGACGCGGTAGCCGCCCTCCAGCGCGACGGCTACACCGTCGCGATGGTCGGCGACGGCGTCAACGACGCCCCCGCACTGGCCACGGCGAACATCGGGGTCGCGATGGGCGCGGCCGGCTCGGCCGTCGCGGTCGAGACCGCCGACATCGCGCTGATGGGAGACAACCTGCTCAAGCTGCCCGAAGCGATCGGCCTGGCCAAGCGCACCGTCTCCGTGATGCGGCAGAACATCACCATCGCCCTGCTCACCGTCGTGGTCCTGCTGGCCGGCGTCTTCGCCGGCGGCGTGACCATGTCCCTCGGCATGCTCGTCCACGAGGCCTCGGTCCTCGTCGTGATCGTCAACGCCATGCGACTGCTACGCAGGACGAGAGACACCATCCCCACGCGGACCGGCCGGACACCGACGGTCACGACCTCCGCGGAAGCGCCCGCGAGAGCATGATGTAGCCCAGGTGGGGCGGGGGTCGCGCCGTCGTCGAGGAGCCGATCGTCGATCGACTCCTCGACGACGGACGGGCACCGCCACGGGTGGACGTCGCCGCGCACGACGACGGTGAGATAGCCGATCGTCCTGCCGAGAAGGGCGACGGGGATCGTCAGGACGTTGTCGATCGCCGAGGCACATTCACGGTCGAGCCCGTTGCCAGGGCCGACCGGGACGTCGCCCGCCGGTCCCTTGGCCGTCGACGTCGTCGATGCGACGGTCACCTTCGTCATGGCTGCCCGAGCGGGCTCGCGCGTGAGGACGACGACCGGCGAGTCCTGTCGAGCTGAGCGAGGCGGATCTCGCGCACGGCTCCTCGTCCGCGAGCTGCGCGCCGTGATCGACCGACGACGCCACCAGATCGTCAAGGTCGTCCACCTCGGCGGTCAGCACTTCGGGTAGCCCGAGCTCCGCGAACCTGCCCGCAGCGTCGAGCCAGGTCGTCCCGCGCCGGACGCGACCTGAGTCGGTCTCGAGCCCGAGCACCGCGAACGGGACCCAGGCGCCGCCGTCGGGGTGGTACTGGCCGAACATCGTCGTGCCGTTCGCGGCGAACGGTACGAGACGGTGCCCCTGGCAGCCGCCGGGCGTCACGAACGCGTCGAGGACGTCCGCGCGACCGTCCATCCAGAAGGAGTACGGCGGCATCGAGGTCGTCACGTCCTCGTGGAGGACCGCGCGCATACGGTCGACGTCGTGCGCCTCGAAGGCGGACCGGTACCGGTCGAGGAGGTCGGCCTCGACGGGGGAGTCGCCGACCGCGTCACGCCCGAGGGCGCGGCGTGCGCGCTGCAGCGTGCTGTGCGTGGCGGACGTCGACAGGCCGAGCGCCTCACCCGTCTCCACCGCGCTGAGCGCGTAGACGTCCCGGAGGATGAGCACCGCGCGCTGCTGGGCGGACAGTCGTTGGAGCGCGACGACGAACGCCACGCGCAGCGTCTCCCGGCGCACCGCGGTCTCTGCCGGGTCGATAGCGCGCGCGTCGGCGATCGGCGTGACCCATCGCTCGGGCTCGGGCTCACCGATCGGGCCGCCGGGCGACGTCGGTCCCACCAGATCCATCGGCATCGCCCGGCGCTGCACGCGTCGGGCCATGTCGACACACACCCGCGACGCCGCCGCGTAGGCCCACGTGCGCAGCGAGCCGCGGGCGGGGTCGAACCGGTCCGCCGCCTGCCACAGCCGGAGCAGGGTCTCCTGCACGGCGTCCTCGGCCTCGTGCGCGTCGCCGAGCATCCGGTAGCAGAGCCCCGTCAGGCCGGTGCGGAGGCCGTCGAGGTCCTCTGCGGTCACTGCGGAGTGCGGGTGGGCGTCGGTGGTCACCACCCCCATGACGCTACGCGGAACCGGACGGGGAAGGGAGGGGCCGACGAGCAGTGATGACCTGGAGGATCTCTGTGGCCGGCAGCTCGACGACTCTCGCGCCGTTGCCGACCACCGCGTCCGCGTCGGTCGCCTCGAGCCGGACCCCCGTGAGGTCGACGCCGAAGAACTCCAGGTTCATCGGTCCGGCTGTCTGAAGGACGCGGGCGACGGCCTCGGTCGCGGGGCCGGGCAGGCCTAGCGGCACCGTGATGTCGAGACCGTGGATGACGTCGTGGCTGAGCGCCCCCTCGAGACCGCCGCCCCCGGGCTCCCAGCGGCTCTCGACCCCGGAGCGGTAGAGCTCGAGCAGGTCGGCGTCACTGCGGGCGGTGGCGTCGGCGCGCGCCCAGCCGTCGAGCATCGTGTTCATGTCCCCGCCCGCCTCGATGACTGCGGTCATGTACTCGTCCTCGGTGCGGGTGAGGTGCGCCGTCATGTGCGCGACCACCTCCCGCACGCTCCAGCGCTCGCACAGGCTATGCGCGCGCCACTGCTCGGCTGTCAGTTCCGCGAAGATGTCCGCCAGCCTGCGGCGCTCGGTCACGATGAGCTCGTATGTGTCCGCCATGTCCGCCATATCTGTCATGTCTGCCATGTCCGTCTCCCCTCGAGCGGGCCGACGCTCGCCGGCCTCACACAGGGATACGCACGCGGGCCGCCGGATTCGTCGCAAGATCGAGGCCACACGGGCTCTCGCCGAGGAAACGAGCTGTTGCCGAGGACACGGAAGGTCGCCGAGAGGACAGCCGCCGGAGGTCCGCTCGGTGACGTTCTCGTGTTCTCGGTGCGTCCTTCGTGTCGACGCCGTGGCCGGATGGACACCGACCTCGACCGTCGCTGCCCGGACGCGCTGACGATCGGGGCGCCACGGCCCGGACGCGGCTACCGTCGGGTGCACCATGACCCAGTCGCCCGGGCCCGCGTCAGCGTCCTCGTCCGCCCCGCTCCTGTCCGTCCCTATCTCCCTGCTCGACCGCTCCCGCACGCGCGAGGACGAACCCGCCGGCGACGCCCTGACGACCACGGTCGAGCGCTCGATCCGCGCGGAGCGCCTCGGGTTCCACCGGGTCTGGGTGGCCGAGCATCACGCCGTCCCCGGCATCGCCAGCGGGGCGCCGCCGCTCCTCATGGCGGCGATCGCCGCCCGGACCGAGCGGGTCCGGGTCGGCTCCGCGGGCGTCATGCTGCCGAACCACGCCCCGATCGTCGTCGCCGAGCAGGCTCGGATGCTCACCGCGCTGTACCCGGGCCGGATCGACCTCGGCGTCGGCCGCTCCCTCGGGTTCACGAGGCCCGTGCGCGAGGCGCTCGGGGTCGAGCGGTACACGCCGGGCGACTTCGCCCGCGACGTCGAGGCCCTCACGGACCTCCTCGACGACGCCGGCCCGGTCACGGCGATGCCGCGCGCGGCGACGGCCCCGCCCGTGTACGTCCTCGCCACCGGCTCCGGCCTCGCGGTGGCTGCTGAGCGCGGGCTGCCCGTCGTCGTCGGGGGCCCCGTCCTGCAGGGCGACCTCGCGCCGCTCGCCGACTACCGCCGCGACTTCCGGCCGACCCCGGCGAATCCCGAGCCGCGCGTCCTTATCAGCGTCGACGTCCTCGTTGCGCCGAGCGCGGAGCGCGCCCGGGAGCTGGCGCTGAACGAGGCATGGGCGATGGTCGAGTCGACGGCGATCGGTGCCTTCCCGCCGTTGCGCACCGCGCCGCACGCGCGCCTGACGGACAAGCAGGAGGCGGCCGTGCAGCGCCATATCGACCAGGGCGTCCACGGCACGCAGGCCGAGGTCGCAGCCCGGCTCGCGGAGCTCGTCCGGCGCACCGAGGCGAGCGAGGTCGTCGCGTTCTCCTCCACCCACGACCGGACGGCACTCGCCGACTCCGACGCCGCCCTCGCGCAGCTCTCGGGACCGGTTTCCCACGACTGACCGGCGACCCACGGGACCTTTGTCCGAAGAATTCGACACAAGTATTTCTCCGCGCCGACAATTATTCGGACAAGTCGTGCGAAACGTACTATTCTCCGCATCCTTGCCGTTTCATTTCGGGATATCGCTGGATAAAGTGGGCCCGCCCCCCATTCAAGCGCCCATCTCCGACGGAGGAACCGGTGGACGACCCGAACTTTCCGCTCTGGCTTCGCGCGACGCACCTCATCAACTTCGTGCTCATCGGCATCCTCATCCGCAGCGGCTGGGAGATGCTCTCCTCCCTGCCGAGGTTGTGGTGGCGCAACGACAGCAAGCCCGGCACCGAGTGGCTGAAGTTCACGAGGCAGGAGCTTCCCCAGGAGGAGGGCGTCTACACCTCGCTGATGGACGAGCGCAGCCTGAGCCCGGTCCTCGGGCTGCCCGGGCGCAAGAACATCGGGCTCGGCCGCCACTTCCACGGCCTCGGCGTCATGCTCTGGGTGCTCAACGGCCTGGTCTACGTGGTGCTGCTGTTCGGCACGGGCCTGTGGCGCCGCATCATCCCCACCTCGTGGGACGTCTTCCCCGAGGCCTGGGAGTCGCTGAAGATCTACCTCGGTCTCGGTGTCCCGGGGATCGAGCACTTCACCCCGTACGACGCGTTGCAGATGCTCGGCTACACCGCGGTGATCTTCCTGCTCGCGCCCTTCCTCATCCTCTCGGGACTCGCGATGGCGCCGGCCATCCGCTCCCGCTTCCCCCGCTACGTCAAGATGTTCGGCGGTCACCAGGGAGCGCGTTCGCTGCACTTCATCGCCATGGTGTTCATGACGCTCTTCATCGTCATGCACGTGGGTCTCGTCTTCCTCGTGCACCCCGAGTACAACCTGCCGCACATGGCCTTCGGCGTCACCGACACCACCCGGTACGCCCAGGCGTTCACGACCGTCATCATCACCGTCGCGCTCGTCTTCATCTTCTGGATCGCGCTGAGCTACGCCTCGCTCATCAACCGGCCGCTCACGCAGAAGATCCTCGTCACGCTCACGGAGCCGGGGCGCAAGATTTTCCTCAACCCGCTCAAGCCCCGGATGCAGAAGCAGCAGGTCTACACGGAGAAGGACATCTCCGAGTTCCACTGGACGAACGGCCTGCCGCCCACCGGGGACGAGTCGACCGAGTGGCTGCACCACCGGGACACGGGCTGGAAGGACTGGCGCCTGGAGGTGGGCAACGCGCTGGACGGCACCTCGATCGAGCTCGGCCTCGACGACCTCAAGGCCATGCCGAGGACCGAGTACATCGCCGTCCACACGTGCATGCAGGGCTGGTCGGCCACCTCGAGGTGGGCCGGCGTCAAGCTCACCGACGTGCTCGACCGGCTCGGCCCCCGGCCCGAGGGCGCCGACTACGTGATGATCACGTCCCACGGCCTCGCCCAGGAGATGTGGGACCACCGGCCCCGCGAGCCCTTCTACACGGTGCTCGACATGAAGATGCTCGCGGAGGACGACACGATCCTCGCCTACGAGCGCAACGGCCGCCCCCTCGACCTCCACCTCGGCGCTCCGCTCCGGCTGCGGGTGGAGTCCAACCACGGCTACAAGATGGTCAAGTGGGTGCGGAGCGTCGAGTGGATCCGGGACTACTCCGAGTACGGTGACGGCCGCGGGGGGACCCGTGAGGACGGCGCCATGCAGGCGTTCAACGGAGTGATCTGAACCTGAGCGAACCGAACCCGAGGGGGACCAGTTGATCAGCACGACCTTCCGAGTCGACGGGATGACGACGAACGGTGACGTCCTGGCGGTGCGCGCCGCCATGTACGGCGTCAGCGGCGTCGGGGGGTTCTCGGCGGAGATCGAGGACGGCGAGAACCGGATCATCCTCAAGCACAAGGACGACGTCGTGCTGGACCCCGCCGTCATCGAGGACGCCCTGCACCAGGCGGGCAGTTACTCGATCGTCTGACCGGACCTGCACCACCGGGTCCGCGGAGCCCCGACGTCGATCCGCCTCCCGCGAGGCACGCCTCGCGGGACGCCGACCACCGACACCACCGGACGAGAAGTCCCCGCGTACCCAGGAGCACACATGGCCGACGACGGTCGACCCCCCGAGATGCCGACCCCGGCGCAGATGGCGCAGACGGCGGAGGACGCCGCCTTCGCGAAGGCCACCGGGCGGCCGCTGAAGTCCCTCCTGCTCGGCCTCACCGCGGGCGGCTACATCGCGCTCGGGTTCGTCTTCTACGTGACCAGCCAGGTCGGCGCGCAGGACCTGCCCTTCGGGGTGGCCAAGGTCCTCGGCGGCCTGGTCTTCTCCAGCGGCCTCGCGCTCGTGGTCCTCACGGGCGCGGAGCTGTTCACCTCCTCGACCCTCACTCTCACCGCGCGGGCGAGCGGCCGGATCACCTGGCTGCAGCTGCTGCGCAACTGGGGCATCGTCTACGTGGCCAACTTCCTCGGCGCCCTGACGATCGTCGTCCTCGTGCTCGTGGGCGGCACCTGGGAGCAGGCGGACGGCGGCTGGGGCGTCGTCGTGCTCAACGCGGCGACGACGAAGGTCTCCCACACGTTCCTCGAGGCGTTCGTCCTCGGCATCCTGTGCAACCTCATGGTCTGCCTGGCGATCTGGGCCGCCTACTCGGGCCGGACGACGACGGACAAGATCCTCGCCGTCACCATGCCGATCGCCCTGTTCGTCGCCTCCGGGTTCGAGCACTCGGTGGCCAACATGTTCCTCATCCCGCTGGCGATCCTCATCAAGGACACCGCCGGCGCGGACTTCTTCGCGAACGCCGGGGTCGACGCGGCCGCCTACTCCGACCTCACGTGGGGCGCGTTCTACCTGGACAACCTGATTCCGGTCACGCTCGGCAACGTCGTCGGCGGCGGCGTGATGATCGGGGTCCTGTACTGGACGATCTTCCACTACGTGGAGGGGCGGAAGCCGAAGCCCGAGCGGGGCGGCAAGGGGATCGCCTCGAGCGCGGGGTCGTAGCGCGGGCTCTTCCGGAGCACCGCGACGAGCACCGCGACCGCGGCCGCGAGCAGCACGAGGTTCTGACCGACCTTGGCCGTCATGGTCACGCCCTCGGGCAGCGGCGCGAGGAAGCCGATGAGCACCGTCGAGACGACGAGCGAGGCGCCGAGGACGCCGATCTCCCGGGCGCCCCACCGCCGGCCGGCAGCGATCCGCCGTAGCCACCAGCAAAGGACGGCCACGTAGGCCGCCGTGAGCGTCAGGCCCGTCCAGGTGGGAGGGACGACGTCGAGCACGGCCTTGCCGAGCACGCCCACCGCGACGATCGCCCAGGCCGGCACGCGCGGCCCGGCCCCCGGGACCCTGCGGCGTACCGGCCGGCCGAGCGGGGACAGCGCGAGCGCGACGAGCGCCGCCACGCCGACGAGTGGTCCGACGACCTGGGCCACCGACGGCGCGTACCCGTACATGTCGCGCCCGTCGAGGTGGACCGCGACCGCGACGAGGAGGAGCGCCAGGGCAGTGAGCGCCGTGCCGAACCACCCGAGCAGCGGCCGCCCCGCGTGCCGGGGCGCGAGCGCACCGTGGACGGCGAGCGGCGCGCCGACGCTCATGGTCACGTGCCCGAGCACCCACACGAACGTGGCGTAGGCGCTGAGGCCGAGCGGGCCCACCAGGGTCGGCTCGCGGAGCTCGGCCCAGTAGGCGACGTCGGGGCGGTCGCCGGCGAACATCGACAGGTCGATGACGCCCGTCATCGCGAGGCCGAACGCCGCCGCGAGGAGGAGCACCCCCGTCCATCCGCGCCCGGTGCGCACCGCGAGGTCGCGGACGAGGAGGGCGGCACCGCCGTAGAGCGGCGCGAGGAACACCGCCGCGGCGGCGAGCTCGGCGGCGTCGCCCGTCAAGCCCAGGTAGGCCTGGAGGAACTCCGCGCAGACCGGCGCGGTGAGGGCGATCGCGAGGATCGAGACGAGGCGCTGCCGCAGCGGGAGCATGACGCGACGTTAACAGAGTGGTCACTCCATTAACTAGGGTGGGGGCATGGCCAGACCCGTCGACCCTGAGCTGCGGGCCGCCAGACGGCTCCAGCTGGTCGACGCCGGGCTCACCGCCTTCGCCCGGCACGGCCATGGCGCGACGACCGCCGAGATCTGCCGGGTCGCCGGCGTCGGCTCGGGCACGTTCTTCCACCATTTCCCGACGAAGGACGCGCTCGTCGTCGCGATCCTCGAGCTCGGGGCCGCCGAGACCAGGGAGTTCTTCGATGGCCTCGACGACGACGCCCCTCCGCTGAAGGTCCTCGCCGACTACGTCGACCTCGCCGTCGCCGACCTCGCGGACCCGCGCGCCGCCGGCTTCGTGCGTGCGGTCGGCGCGATGACCCACCGGCCCGACGTCGTCGCCGCCCTCGAGGCGGAGGAGCGCGCGGCGCGCGAGCAGCTCGGGCGTTGGGTGGCGCGCGCGCAGCGGGCCGGTGATGCACGGAGCGACCTCTCTCCCGAGCGGCTCACGGCGTGGGTGCTCCTCCTGGTGGACGGGTTCGCCTCCGCCGTCGCGGGCGGCCACGTCCATGCCCCCGACGAGGTCCCGGTGCTGCATGCGCAGGTCAGGGCCTTGCTCGCGGGTCCCGCTCTGCCAGACTGACCCCGATGAGTCCGACGACGCGCGCCCGCCTCCCGTTGACCGCCGGCCTCGCGGCCGCCCTCCTGCTCGCCGGCTGCGGGACCGGTTCGGACGACGAGACGGACCCGCCCGCCGAGGCGTCGACGTCGGGGGACGGGGCCGCCTCGGAAGGGGCGAGCGACGGCCAGGGTGACGAGACGGCGTCGGGCGGCGAGAGCGCCTCGGGCGAGAGCCCCTCCGATGGCGCGGCAGACGCCGTCGACCCCGCGGACCACGTGACGAACCCCGAGCTCCTCGACCACGTCGAGTGGGTGCTCGCGCTGCTGGAGCCCGGCGCCGAGGACCCGGAGGCGGCCGAGGTCGAGGAGCGGATGTCCGACGAGATGCTCGCCCAGGTCCCTGCCGAGCAGTTCGCGACCCTCTTCGCTCAGCTCCGCGCGGGCGGCCCGTACACCGTGACCGCGGCGGTCCAGACGGACTCGACGCAGCCGAGGGCGGACGTACGCCTCCAGGCGGAGGCCGGAGACCTCCTGATGAACGCCGTCCTCGGCGACGACGGGCGGCTCGCCGGACTCAGCTTCGTGCCCGACACCTCCGGCGAGCCGCCCGAGCTCAGCGGCTGGGGGGACCTCGACACGGCGCTCGAGGAGCTCGGCGGCGAGAGCCAGGTCGTCGTCGGGAGCGTCGCGGACGGGCAGTGCACGATCGAGCACACCACCGACGGCGTCACCGAGGGCGGCGAGCCCGCACCGAGCGGCTCTGTCTTCAAGCTCATCGTCCTGTCCGCGGTGGCCGACGCCGTCGAGGCCGGTGACCTGGCCTGGGACGACGACCTGGCGATCACGGACGAGCTCCGCAGCCTGCCCTCCGGGATCCTCCAGGAGCGCGAGGCCGGTTCGACGGTCACCGTCCAGGAGGCCGCCGAGCTGATGATCTCGATCAGCGACAACACCGCGACCGACCTCCTGCTCGACGCCGTCGGCCAGGACGCGATCGCCGGTGCGGCCGAGGCGGCCGGCCTGGACACCTCGCGGGTGCTCCCGGTGGCGAGCACGCGCCAGTTCTTCCAGCTCGGCTGGCAGGCCGACGACGCCCTGCGGGAGCAGTGGGCGGCGGCCGGGACGCCGGAGGAGCGCCAGGCCGTCCTCGACCAGCTGCCCGCCGAGCTGGACCTCGAGCCGGGTGCCGTCACCGAGCCCCGGTGGCCGGGCGGCGTGGGCTGGATGCTCACCGGCGAGGACGTGTGCTCGACGTTCGCGCGGCTCCAGGAGCAGGCCGGCGAGGAGGCGGGGGAGCCCGTCCGCGACATCCTCTCCGCGAACCCGGGGGTCGCCGTCCCCGAGGGGGCGTCGTACCAGGGGTTCAAGGGCGGCTCCGCGCCGGGCGTGCTCGCGTTCTCGTTCTATGTCGAGTCGGGCTCCGACGAGGAGGGCGACGGGCAGGTGCTCATCGTGCAGACCCGCAGCGAGGAGCAGATCGACCAGCTGCGCGCGACGACGATCATCGGGGCCGGCGTGGAGCTGCTCGCCCAGGAGTAGGCGGGTCGGGAGCAGGCGAGGGCCGGGCTCTCGCGCGGCGAGTCGTACTTTCCGGCGCCGACTCGTACCTCCTGGGCGCCCCGCCCGGTCCCTTGCGCGCCGATTCGTACTTTCGGGTGCCGACTCGTACCTGGTGGGCGATCCGCCCGCTCCCTCGCGCGCCGACTCGTACTTTCCGGCGCCGAGTCGTACCTGGTGGGCCGAGTCGTACTTCCTGGACGTACGACTCGAGCGTGGGGGTACGACTCGAGCCCCAGGAGTACGACTCGAGGTGGGGGTGAGGACTGCGGGCGTGAAGGCGCGAGTGGAGCCAGGAGCAGTCGAGCCCCGGTCCCCTCGCGCGCCGAGTCGTACTTTCGGGTGGCGAGTCGTACCTGGTGGGCCGAGTTGTACTTCCTGGACGTACGTCTCGAGCGTGGGGGTACGACTCGGGCCCCGGGAGGACGAGTCGAGCTGCGGAGATACGACTGGGGGTGCCGGAGGAAGCGGAGCGGGGCGTGGGGGTACGACTCGAGCTCCAGGAGTACGAGTCGAGCCACAGGGGCCGGGCCCCACAGGGGCGGCGTCGGGGGCGATCATGGAGGAGTCGGTCCCGACCGGCCGGCGTCCGTGCACACCGCAATGGACTGAGCGCCGTGCACACCGCGGCAGGCCGGAAGCCATGCACACCGCGACGGACTGAGCACCACGCACGCTGCACCGGACCGGCTGTGCCGCACACTGCCACCACGCACGTTGAAGGAGTACTGGGATGAGCGACGTCGTCGTGGGCGTGATTGCCCTGGTCATCGGACTGCTGCTGTGCTTCCGCGGGCGCGGCGCCATGCGGGTCCTGCTCGCCCTGTGGGGCGCGTTCATCGGCTTCGGACTGGGCATGGTGGTCGTGGCCGAGGTGACCGGCGAGGGACTCCTCGCGACGACGGCGGGCTGGGTCGCCGCGATCGTCCTCGCCGTCGTCTTCGCCTGGCTGGCCTTCGTGTTCTTCACGATCGCCGTCGTGCTCGCGTTCGTGTCGACAGGGTTCGTGCTCGGCCGCACCGTCGCCGGCGCCCTCGGCGTCTCCGAACCGTGGATGATCACGCTCGTGGGCGTGCTCGGCGGCGTGGTGCTCGGGCTCATCGCTGCGGTCACGGACATGCCCGACCTCGTCCTCGTCGTCCTCAGCGCGTTGGCGGGTGCGAGCGCCGTCGTCGGCGGACTCATGCTGCTGCTCGGCGAGGCCGACCTCGACCGTTACGCCGACACCCGCGTCGCCCTCGTCGATCAGCCCCTCTGGTACGTCGGCCAGCTCGCCCTCGTCGTCGCCGGGATCTTCGTCCAGGTCCGCCAGACCCGCCGCACGCGCACGCTGCGCCAGTCCTGGGGGTAGGAGCTGGGCGGGTCTCCCACCCCGCGGTCCGGCCCCGACGCCGAGCCTGCGATCCGGCGGGCCGTCCGGCTCCGGCGTCAGCCCTGCGGGTCCTCGAGCACGGCCGACCAGAAGTCGGTCAGCCAGGTTGGTCTCGTCGGGCCCGCCATGCCGCGCCGGGTGAGCAGCACCCCGGCGACCTGTCGCTCCGGGTAGACGAACAGGCTCGTCCCCGTTCCGCCGTCCCAGCCGAACCCGCCGGCGTCGTCGATGCCCGCCCCGAGGCCCCACGACCAGCCGGGCTCGAGGAACGCGGCCGCCATCTCGCGGGTCTCGTCGGAGAGGGCGTCGGTCCGCATCGCCTCGACCGAGCCGGCGCCGAGGATCCGCCCGCTGCCCGGAGCGACGCCGACAGGAGCAACGCCGTCCGGTCCGCCGCGGCCCGGAGAGGCGCTGCTGCCCGGAGCGGCCCCGGTGTCGGGAGCGCCGCTGCTGCTCGGGCCGCTGTCCAGACCGACACCGCCCGGACCGACACCGCCGTCGAGGAGCACCTGCGCGAACGCCAGGAGGTCGCTCGCCGTCGAGACGAGCCCCGCCGCGCCCGAGCAGAACGCCGGGCGGTCGGCGAGCGCCGGCTCCGCGGCAGGTGCGAGCTCGGTCGCCGCGCCGTCCGCGCCGAGCTGCACGAACGCGGGCACCCGGTGCAGGTCGCCCACCGGCACCGCGTACCCGGTCTCCGTCATCGTCGCCGGGCCGAGCACCCGCTCGCGCAGCACCTCGTCGAACCTCCGCCCCGTCGCGAGCTCGACGACCACCGTCAGCGCGTCGAACGAGGACTGGTAGAGCCACCCCCGCCCGGGCTGGTGGTGCATCGGGAGCGAGGCCACGCGCAGCGCCCACTGCTCAGGGTCGAGCGCCGGCCCGCTCCAGCCGCTCATGATCCCGGCGTCCATGCTCGCGGCGGTCAGCTCGTCGTCCGGCGGGGCCGCGAGGTCGTAGCCCAGCCCGAGCCCCATGAGCAGCAGGTCGCGGACGGTGAGGTCGCGCGCGGCCGGCACGGTGTCCTCGACGCCGCCGTGACGTACGCGCAGCACCTCGCGCCCGCGCCAGGTCGGCACCCACCGCGTGAGCGGGGAGTCGAGGGCGAGCACGCCGTCCTCCACGAGGGCGAGGACGAGCACCGTCGTCGTCAGCTTCGTCACCGACGCCGTGCGGAACAGTGTGTCCTCCGCGAGCCCGCCCGTCGCGGCGACCGTCGTGCGGCGGTCCTCGCGAGGCCCGGACGCGATCGCCCAGACGGCGCCGGGTGCCCCGGGTGCGGCACGCTCGCTCGCGTGGTCGGCCATGACCTCCGCCACCCGGGCGGTGCGCGCGTCGTGCGTCGTCGGCATGGGCCCGACGCTAGTGGTCGGGCGGCGCCCACGCACCGGCCGGGCCTACCATGACCCCCGTGGACGGCACGGGCGAGGAGCGGCAGAGCTTCTCCTCCCCGACGGCGGACGGCGGCCCACGATGACCCGCCGACCGTTCGTGGACCTGCGGAGCCTGGTGACGATCTAGCCGAGCCCGCCGCGCCTCGCCGTCGCCCTGCGTGCGGCGACGGCGATCGGGCTCCCCGTCGTCGTGGCGACCGCCGTCGGCTATCCGGCCGCCGGATTCCTCACGAGCCTCGGCGGCTTCTCGATCCTCTACGGCGCCGGCGCGCCGGCTCGTCGCAGGGTCGGCCTCGTCGGCGGCGTCGGCGTGGGCATGTGGCTGTGCAGCCTCGTCGGCGTGCTGAGCTTGGTCAACATCTGGGTGTCGCTGGTGACGTTCGTGCTCCTGTGCGGCGTCGTCGGCTTCGTGGCCCACGCGCTGCGGATCGGGCCGCCCGGCGTCTTCTTCTTCGCCCTCGGCGCCGGGGTCTCGAACCTCGCTGCGGCCGGCGGCACCTCACCCGCGCTCATCCTCGGGATGGCGGCGGTCGGGGCGGTGACCTCCGTCGTCGTCGGGACCTCGGACATCTGGCTGGGGCGGCACGGGATCGAGGAGGCCGCCGTGCGGTCCGCCGAGTCCAGCGTGTGGAGCTTCGACCAGGCGGCGACCGCCGGTGACCCCGCCGCGCTCGACCGGCGCCGCGCCGAGGCGTCCGCGGCCCTCCACGCCGCGTGGACGGCGGTGACCGACGGCGGGGAGGCCGGCGGCTTCCGCCCGCGGCTCGAGAGCGCGCACGACCGCTACGTCGCCACGACGGCGCGGCTCAGCGGCCTCGTGGCCGGCGTCGATCCCCAGCCGTGGGAGAGCGACGCCGACCGGGCCGACGAGCCGGCGACCGACACCGTGGAGACGCCGGAGGCCGACTACGGCCGCACCGATGCCGAGCAGCGACAGGTCGAGCGCACCCAGGTGCGCTACTCCTCCCTCGGGCGCCCAGACGCCGGGTACCTCCTGCGCCAGGCGGCCTGGTGGCCCTCGGAGAGCATGCTCGTCGCGCTGCGCCTCCTCGTCGCGACCGCCGTCGCCGGCACCGTGGCGACGCTGCTGGGCAACGACCACGTGTACTGGGCGGTCGTCTTCGCCGCGCTCATCGTCCAGACGGGCGGGACGAGGTACGCGCAGGCGACCAAGGCCCTGCAGCGGGTCGTCGGCACGCTGCTCGGCCTCGGGGTCTTCAGCCTCGTCCTGCTCGTCGATCCGCAGGGCTGGTGGCTGGTGCTCCTCGTCGTCCTGCTCCAGGGCACGATCGAGATGGTCGTCGCGCGCAACTACGTCCTCGCGGTCACCCTCATCACGCCGCTGGCGATGACGATCTCGGCCACCGTGACGGACATGGACACCGACACGATCGTGTGGGACCGCTTCCTCGACACGTTGATCGGGGTCGGGACGGCCGTCGTCGTGCTCGTCCTCAGCGGGCTGGGCGGCAAGGAGGTGGTGCTGCGCGCGCACGCCCGCCGGGTCGCCGTCGCGCTCGACTCCGTCCTCGCCGACCTCGTCGCGGGCGAGCAGGACACGCCCGACGGCGTCCGGCGACGCCAGCACCTCTACGTCGAGCTCCTCGAGTCGGACACCGTCGCGCGGCGGGCCCTCGCCGACGCGCCGGAGGAGGTTGGCCCCTTCCGGGAGATGGAACGGGTCCTGTCGGACATCGGCTACCTCGTCCTCGGCGCGTCCTGGCACCAGCACCTGTGGGGCCGCCGGGAGCGGTTCGGGCGGGCGCGCGAGGCGCTCGCGGCCGTCCTCGCCCGCCGCGTGACCGAGCGCAGGCCGGCGGCGGAGCTCGCGGCGGAGCTCCAGGCGGTCGACGACGCGCTGCGGTCTCCGCGGCCCGGGGGCGACGGGACGACGCCGACCCATTGACAATCTACAACCAAACGGTTGTAAGTTGTGGGGGTGGCCGAGGCGGACGACGAGGACCGGGCGGACGCCCGGCTCCACGCCCTCGCCGACCGGACCAGGCGCGACATCCTGCGCAGGGTCCTGGCCGGGGAACACTCGGTCACGGCGCTCGCGGCGCGCTACGACATGAGCTTCGCCGCGGTCCAGAAGCACGTCCGCGTCCTCGAGAGGGCGGGTCTGCTCGTCAAGCGGCGCAGCGGTCGCGAGCAGCTCGCCAGCGGCGACGTCACGGCGGTCCGGTCGGTCGCCTCCCTGCTCGACGAGCTGGAGGGGATCTGGAGAGGCCGCGTCGAACGCATCGACGAGCTGCTCGCGAGGCGGCCCGACCCGGAGGAGACCTGACATGCCCGTCACCGACATCACGACCGACGTCACGACCAGGACGATCACCATCACGGCGTACTTCGACGCGCCCGTCGAGGCGGTGTGGGCGCTGTACGCCGACCCGCGCCGGCTCGAGCAGGTCTGGGGACCGCCGGACTACCCCGCCACGTTCGTCGAGCACGAGCTCACGCCCGGTGCCCGGTCGCGCTACTACATGACCGGCCCCGACGGCGACAGGTTCGGCGGGTGGTGGGAGATCACCGACGTCGAGGAGCCGCACCGGTTCAGCTTCCGGGACGGGTTCGCCGACGCCGACCTCCGCCCCGTCGAGACCATGCCGGTCGCGTCGTGCACGTACCGGTTCGAGCCCGACGGCACCGGGACCCGCGCCGTGTTCACCAGCGTCTACGACACCGAGGACGGGCTGCGCACGGTCGTCGAGATGGGGGTCGAGGAGGGGACGACCTCGGCGATCAACCAGATCGACGAGGTCCTCGCGGAGCGCTGACCGGCCTGGTCCCGAGCACTGACCGGGCTGGTCCCGAGCACTGACCGGGCCGCTCCCGGGCGCTGACCGGGCCGCTCCCGGGCGCCCCGGCGGACGGGCCCGACGCGATCTGTGCCGGCGCGCGCCGCGTGCCACCATGAGGCAATGATCGCGTCGACCCGGTCGGTAGCCGCGCTCGGGAGCACGCTCGCCCTGCTCGGCACCGGCGCGTGCGGGAGCGCGGACGACCGGGCGATCCCCACGATGGTGGTCGCCTGGCCGCAGGAGGGGGGCGGCGGTGAGGCGCAGGGCGGTCTGCCTGCGCAGGAGCCGACGGCACCGGCCGTGGAGCCCGACGGCGCCGTCTCCACCTTCCGTACCGGCGGTCCGGCGGAGCTGACGGAGACCGTCGACGTCGAGGGGCTCGACGCCGCCCGGACCGCGACGGTCGAGGACCGTTCCGCGGTGGTGGAGCTGCTCGACGCCGCCGGGATCGGCGAGCTCGGCGGATACACCCTGAGTATCGAGACGGGACCGCGGGTCCTGCTCGTCATCGACTGGACCTCCGTCGACCCGGCGCTCGACGGCGACGCGTGGCCGGAGGCCGTCCGCGACCGGGGCGCGCTCCTGCTCGCCACGATCGGCGACCTCGATGCGATCGTCTTCCAGCGCCCCGGGGACGGTGGTGGTGACGCCGCGATCGACCGCACCCGGGCCGACACGCTCGTCGACGAGCCCGTGGGCCAGCTGGGTGCCACGCCGGCGGGCCTGCGTGAGCTCGTGGCCGCACTGGAGGACCAGGACGTCGGGAGATAGGCGGCGACCGGTATGAGCCCCGCCTGCCGGTGTCGGCCCCGGGTGCGACGGTGGCGTCATGACGCGGACGGTGTACTACACGGCGACCACGCTGGACGGATTCCTCGCGGACGAGCACGACTCGCTGGCCTGGCTCTTCGTCCAGGAGCATGACGACGCGGTGACGAAGGACTACGAGGAGCTCGTCGGCCGCGTGGGGGCCCTGCTCATGGGCCGCACGACGTACGAGTGGGTGCGCAGTGAGCTCGGTGACGGCGCGTGGCCCTACGACCTGCCGTCCTTCGTGGCCACGCACGCCGATCTCGCCGCCCCCGATGGAGCGGACGTGAGGTTCGTCAAGGGCGACGTGCGCGAGATCCACCGGCGCCTGGTGGCGGCGGCCGGCGGCAAGGACGTGTGGGTCGTCGGCGGGGGAGACCTCGCGGGCCAGCTGGCGGACGCCGGACTGCTCGACGAGCTCCGCGTCTCGATCGCCGCGGCCACGCTGGGCGCGGGCCGCCCGCTGCTGCCCCGCCGGCTCGCCCTCGAGCTGCGGGAGGTGGCGCGCAGCGGCAGCCTCGTCACCGCGGTCTACGACGTGCTCGGGCCGGGTGACCCGGTCTGGGCGGGGGCCACGACGCCGACGAGCGCGGTCCCGTAGTCCCGTCACCGGGGCATCGGGTCGCGG
>JBQDDG010000014.1:19667-22000 GCA_052093225.1 Actinomycetaceae bacterium | reverse complement strand
CACGACGCCGACGAGCGCGGTCCCGTAGTCCCGTCACCGGGGCATCGGGTCGCGGCGAGGGTCAGACGTCGATGGTCAGGTGGACGGTGACCGTGTCCCCGAGGTCGACCTCCTCCACGCGCTGCACGGCGACCTTGACGGGGACGAGGTAGCCGCCGTCGCGGGGGAAGAGCGAGGTGGTGAAGGTGGTGCCGCCGATCCGTGCGGTCACAGGGATGACGCCCCAGCCGTAGGACACCTCGCGCGCGACGGACCGGATGTCCTCGCGCGCCCCGGGCGGGACCGGCACGAAGAGGAAGGGTGCGGGACCCCGCCAGTGGATGATCTCGCCGGAGAACTCGAGCTCCATGCGCCGGAGTCTAGAAGGTCTCAGTCGCCGGCCCGGTCGGGGTCCTCGTCGTCGCCTGTCCGGTCGCCGCGGGCCCGGGAGCGGTCCCCGAGCCCGGCGAGCAGGAGCTCGAGCAGGTCGGCGAGCCGGTCGAGGTCCGCGCGGTCCAGCGCGCCGAGCAGCTCGCCCTCCGCGGCGGTGTGCGCGACGACGAGCTCCTCGATGGCGTCCCTCCCCGCGCCGGTGAGGCTGACGAGGACGCTGCGCCGGTTGCCCGGGTCGGTCGCCCGCTCGACGAGCCCCTTCTCCTCGAGCCGAGAGAGCCGGTTCGTCATCGCACCGGCGGTCACCATCATGCTGTCGGTGAGGGCGCCCGCGGTGAGCGTGTAGGGCTCCCCGGCGCGGCGCAGGGCGGAAAGGACGTCGTACTCCCCGGGCTGCACGTCGTGCTCGGCGAAGAAGCCGCGCATCGACTGCGCGAGGAGGTCCGCGGCCCGCGAGACGCGCCCCGTCACGCTCATCGGCGCGAGGTCGAGGCCCGGACGCACGGCGCGCCACTGGTCGAGGTAGTCGCTCACCCGGTCATGCATCCACCAAGGATAGTTCAAGGCTGAAATGTTTGACGATCGGAGCGCCGCGGGATAAACTGTTTGATGTTGAAGCGTTCGACGTGGAGCGGGGCCAGAGCTCGTTCCACGTCCGCGGACGACCAGGTCACCGCCGCGCCGAGGGCCCACCCCCGAGCAGGACTGCGCGCCTCGCGCAGCGTGACCACGGCGCGCCTGCGCCGAGAGAAGAGAACCATCATGAGCACGACCATCGAGCGCACCGTCCCCAGCCGTGACGACGCCCCCCGCACCCCGGCCTCGCCGAGCGAGATGGAGGCCCGCATGAGCCGGCACAGCATCACGCCGGGCCGCCTGGCCGTCCTCGACCTCGCCGACTACGACGGCGCCGCGACCGGCCGCGACCGCACCGTCGCCCTGGGCGCGATCGTCACCGGCCTCGCTGCCGCGATCGGCCTCGCCGTCGGCCTGGGCTGACCGGAGGGAATGTCCCGGGGAGCTCGCGCCTTGACCGGGGGAGAACCCCCGTCCCGAGGAGCGCCCGTGAACGCCACGTCCCCCATCGCCGTCGACATCTGGTCCGACATCGCCTGCCCCTGGTGCTACATCGGCAAGAGGAAGTTCGAGGCCGGCCTCACGCAGTTCCGCGAGCAGCACCCGGACGCCCCCGACGTCGAGGTCACCTACCACTCGTTCGAGCTCTCCCCGGACACGCCGGTCGACTTGGCCGGCTCCACGACGGAGTTCCTCGCCGAGCGCAAGGGCATGGGGACCGACCAGGTCGAGCAGATGCTCGAGCGCGTCACCCAGATCGCGGCGGGGGTCGGGCTCGAGTACGACTTCGACTCGGTGGTGCACGTCAACACCCTGCGGGCGCACCAGGTCATCCACCACGCGAAGAGCCACGGCCTCCAGGCCGAGATGAAGGAGCGCCTCCTCAAGGCCTACTTCGTCGAGGGGAAGAACCTCTCCGACGTCGAGGTCCTCGCCTCGCTCGCCGCGGAGGTCGGCCTCGACGCCGCGGCGGTCACCGACGAGCTGCGCAACGACGCGCGGTCGGACGAGGTGCAGGCCGACATCGCGCAGGCCCGCGCGTACGGCATCCAGGGCGTGCCGTTCTTCGTGCTCGACGGCAAGTACGGCGTCTCGGGTGCCCAGGAGAAGGACGCCTTCGCCCAGGTGCTCGCGCAGGTCGCCGCCGAGCGCGGCGAGGAGCCGGGGGCGGGGAGCGACCCGGCCACGGAGGCTGCCCGGTGAGCCCGGTGGACGCCGACGCCGCCGGCCCCGGCGCCGTCCCGGACCTGGACGGCGCGGCGGAGGAGCGCACCCTTGCCGCGGGCAGTCCAGCACCGCTCACACCGCTCGTGCCCGGCGGTCTCGTGCTCCCCGGGGTCGACCTCACCGACGCCCCGGCCTGCGGCCCCGACGGCTGCTGAGAG
>JBQDDG010000014.1:0-19567 GCA_052093225.1 Actinomycetaceae bacterium | reverse complement strand
CCGGTGGTCACCGGCCGCGGCTGAGGCCCCTCAGGCCAGCGCGCGCGCCCGCGTGACGAGCTCGCGCACCGGGGCGGCCAGCGACTCGTCCCCGCTCGTCAGCAGCACGGCGATCTTGCCGGCGTCGAGCGGGATCCCGGGGTTGTCGGCGAGGTCGGCGCCGATGCCCGTGTACTCCTTGCCCCGGTACTGCCACTCGCCCTCGGAGCCGATCGTGCGGCGCTCGGGCTCGAGCCACCCCACCGTGCCGAGCGCGGCCCGCGCCGGGTCCCCGAGCCGCAGGGGCGCGATCGTCGGTGTGCGGTCGATGTGGTACTCGGGCGTCATGTAGGCGACCGCGAACGCACCCCGGTCCACCGCCACCATCCGGAAACGGAGGTCCCGCAGGCCGAGGTCCGAGTGGTCGATGTCCGTGAGCAGCCGCTCGGTCATGCGGTCCACGGGCTGCCGGGGCGCCGCGGGGTTGCGCGGCGGCCGCGCGGCGCGACGGAGGTAGAGGTGCAGGCGGGTCGACCGTGCGATCCCCACGGACGCGGCGACCAGCACGAGCCCGCCGACGCCGAGGCCCACCCACAGCGCGACGTCCGGCAGGTCACCGAGGTCGATGGCGAAGCTTCGCCGCAGCGCCATGGAGATGCCGGCGATGAGGAGCACGGCGAGCAGAACGGCGACGACGAGGGCGGCGAAGAGCTGCCGCAGAGCCGTCGTGAACGGATGGGGCAGCGTGCGCGCCGTGCGCCGCTCCGTGGACCTCGCCATGGACGAAGTCTCCCAGGTCCGGACGGTCCGTTCGGCCGTCCTGAGTGCCAGGTGCCTGGGTGGCCGGTCCGAAGAGCGGTGTTCCCGCGCTCCCGGCGCGTGCCCGCCGGGCAGGAGCTCGGGCGGTGTCAGTCGGACTGCGGGCGCTCGCGCACGGCCGGGCCGGTCCCGAGGCGTGCGGCGCGGATGTAGAGGGTCGCGGAGTAGATGTGGAGCGCCGCGCCGACCCACAGGAGCACGCGGCCGGGACCGTGGATCTCGGGCCAGACGGAGATGCCGAGGACGATCGCGCAGATCGCGAGGAACAGCAGCGCGGTCCGTACCTTGCCCACGTACGTCACGCGCATACGGCCCTGCTGCGCGGCCCGGCCGGCGAGGAGGAGCACGAGCACGTCCACGAGGACGATGATCGCGACGGGCACCCAGCTGAGCGCGCCCGCGACGCCGAGGGAGATGACGACGAGCGAGATGCCGATGCGGTCGGCCAGGGGGTCGAGGATCTCGCCGGTGCGGGACTGCTGGTTCAGGGCCCGGGCGAGGAGACCGTCGACCCAGTCCGTGACGGCCCACACGCCGACGAGCACCGGCGGTACCCAGCTTCCCTCGGGATCGTCGACGATGACCCAGCAGGCGGGGCCGAGCAGGAGGAAGCGGAGCAGGGTGACGACGTTGGGGATCGTGGCCCAGTCCGGCCGGCCCGACGCCCGACGAGCAAGGCCGTCCGCCGTCGGATCGGTTGGCATGCCCCGAGCCTACGTGGCGCGGCGCCCGGCACGGACCCCGATCCCGGTGGACGGCCTCCGTACGCTGGTGCGATGACGAGCCGGCACGACCCCGGGCCGACGCCGCCGCCGACCACGACGCCCACGCCCACGCCGACGCAGCGCCACGACACGTCCGCCGTCCCCGTACTCACCACCGCCCGCCTCGTGCTGCGCCCCTGGGGGCCCGCGGACGCGCCGTTCGTGCGCGACATCTACTCGCGCAGCGAGGTGGCGCGCTGGTCGGGCGGCCCGGGCACGGAGATCACCACGGAGGAGGCGGCGCACGGCCGCCTCGCGCGCTGGCGGGTCCGGATGGCCGGCGGCGCACCCCGAGGCATCTGGGCGATCACGGTCGAGGAGCGACCCGTTGGAGCCGTGCTGCTCGTCGACCTGCCGGCAAGCTCCACGGAAGGGTCGCGACCGCCGTCGGGCCACCTCGAGATCGGCTGGCACCTGCACCCGGACCACTGGGGCAGGGGCTACGCGAGCGAGGCGGCGCGCGCCGTCCTCGATCATGCGTGGGCGGGCGGCCTGGGCCGCGTCCTCGCGGTCACGCACCCGGACAACGCGGCCTCGCAGGCGGTCGCACAGCGGATCGGCATGCGCGCGCAGGGCCGGACCACCGACTTCTACGACACGGAGTCCGAGCTCTTCGCGATCGAGCGTCCGGCCTGAACGTCTGACGCCCGGACTGAACGCCTGACGCCCGTCCTGGCGCCTGACGCGCGGCCCGGCCTGCACCCCCGCGTGGCCCGGCCTGCCCCCGCCGCACGGCTCGGCGCCCGCGCGGCTTCCCGCAGCGCTCGCCGGGCGCCGCACGCGAACCCTGGCAGGCGGTGTTGCCGCGCCCGACCCGACCACGCACGATGGTGACGGGACCCGACGGCGAGTACCGGCGTCGGGCATCGAGGAGAGGTGGGCCATGAGCAACCTGGAGACGAGGCCGGCGGAGATGGTGCTCTCCTGCCCCGACGCCGACCCACCGGGCATCGAGGTCGTCACCTCGCGCGTGGTGCCGCTGGGCGGTCCCCGGGCGATGCCCGTGCGGCGCACGCTGCCGAGCAGGGCGCGGTCCTTCGTCGGCGCGTGGTGCTTCGTCGACCACTACGGGCCCGACGACGTCGACCTCACCGGTGGCATGGACGTCGCCCCCCACCCCCACACCGGCCTGCAGACGGTGAGCTGGCTCTTCACCGGCGAGATCGAGCACCGCGACTCCGCGGGCGTGCACGCGGTCGTGCGACCGGGCGAGCTCAACCTCATGTCCTCGGGCGCCGGCATCTGCCACTCGGAGGTCTCGACGCCGGGCACCACGGTCCTGCACGGCGTCCAGCTGTGGCTCGTGCTCCCGCGCGGGTCCCGCGGGGGGCCGCGCGACTTCCAGCACCACGTGCCCGAGCCGGTCGACCTGCCCGGCGGCGCGGGGACGGCGTCGGTGTTCATCGGCGAGCTCCTCGGCGAGGCCTCCCCTGTTCGGACCTCCACGGCACTCCTGGGCGCCGAGCTGACGGTCGCGCCCGGTGGCGCGGTGGACCTGGACGTGCGCGCGGACTTCGAGCACGGGGTGCTGCTGGACGCCGGGGACGTCGAGGTCGACGACGTGCCGATCGAGCGCGCCGAGCTCGCGTTCCGCCCGCCGACCGGCGACCCGCTGCGGATCAGCAACGCCGGGACCTCCCCGGCGCGCGTGATCCTGCTCGGCGGTGAGCCGTTCCGCGAGGAGATCGTCATGTGGTGGAACTTCATCGGGGCCACGCACGAGGAGGTCGTGGCCGCCCGCGAGGAGTGGAACGCCGGGGGTGCGGGCCCGGGCGGGTACGCGGGCAGCGAGCGGTTCGGCCGCGTGGACGGGTACGTGGGGGAGCGGGCCTGGCTGCCCGCGCCCGACCTGCCGCACGTGCGCCTGCGGCCGCGGACGAACCCGAACGCGCCGTCCGGGAGGGCTCGCTGATGCGCCCGCCCGAGGTCCCCGCGGCCGTCGACATCACCGTGGCCCACCGGGCCGCCTACCGCGCGGCGGTCGGCATGGCCAAGGCCGCGACGGACGCGGCCGAGTCGGCCGGGATCGGCCGCGACGTCGTCGAGCTCGTCGACGTACGGGTCTCCCAGATCAACGGCTGCGCGCGCTGCCTGAGCGTGCACGTCCCGGCGGCCCGCCGGGCGGGCGTCACCCAGCACCGGCTCGACCTGCTCCCCACGTGGCGGGAGGCCTCGGTGTTCACGGACGTCGAGCGCGCGGCCCTCGAGATCGCCGAGCTGACGACGAACCTCCCGCACGGCGCCGCCCTCGCCGCTGCCGGAGGTGCCGGCCGACGCGGCGGGCTGAGCGACGAGCAGGTCGCGGCGGTCGTCTGGGTGGCGATCTCCATCGGCGCGTTCAACCGGATCTCGATCATGTCCGGGCACGACGCGCTGCCACCGAGGGGCGAGGGCGCCGCAGTCGGTGGCACGACCGGTGACCGCACGACGACAGACCACACGACGAGCGACCACACGACGAGCGACGACGGGAGCGAGCGATGAGCGACGAGGTGCTGGTGGACGGGGAGGTCCCCACGATCCGCAACGACGCCGGGAACAGCCGGTACGTCATCGAGGCCGGGGGTGACGTGCTCGGCCGGATCGACTACGACGTCCACGGCAGCGACGTGGAGCTCACCCACACGGAGATCGACGAGGAACGCTCCGTCCCGGGCCTCGCCCGCAGGCTCGTCGACGAGGTGCTCGCCGACCTCCGCTCGCGCGGCGCCGGGGTGCTCCCCACCTGCGGCTACGTACGGCGGATCATCGACCGCAACCGGGCCGAGTACCTCGATCTCGTGCCCGAGGACCGGCGCGCCGAGTACGACCTCGGCTAGGGCGGCCCTCGCGGCCGACGCGCGATGCCCGATACTCTGCGTACACGCGACGAGGAGGTCGACCATGAAGGAACACGTCCTGGTCTCCGGCCAGGTCCCGACGGTCCGCGACGACGCGGAGCGTGAGCGCTACGTCGCGGAGATCGCCGGCCACGTGCCGCTGGGCCGCATCGACTACCACCGGCGCGAGCACATGGTCTCGCTGCGCCATACCGAGGTGGACCCCGACCGGTCGGTGCCCGGGCTGGCCCGGCTGCTGGTCGACGGGGCGCTCGCGGACATCCGCGCCCGGGACCTGCGGGTGCTGCCGTACTGCCCGTACGTCCGCACGGTCATCGACGAGAACCGCGACCGCTACCTCGACCTCGTGCCGAGGTCGATGTGGGAACGGTTCGACCTCGCCCCCGCGGAGGAGGCGGATCAGCCGGCCGCGCGGGCGACGGCGAAGACCCGCCGGAACGGCATGACCACGCCGGCCGCCGAGGACGGGTAGGCGGCGCGCAGGCGGTCGCGGGTCTGCCGTCGGCCCCGGGTCCGTCGTTGGCCGCGGCACCGCCGTCGGTACCCGTGCCTGGACGCACGAACGCCGGGCCTGCTCGTGGCAGACCCGGCGTCCGGGCGTTCAGCGGGGCGGAGCGGTCAGCTCGCGTCCTCGACGACGAGCGGGTACACGCCGTTCTCGTCGTGGACCTCACGGCCGGTGACCGGCGGGTTGAACACGCACACGGTCTTCATCTCGGTGCGCGGCCGCACGATGTGCTTGTCGTGGTCGTTGAGCAGGTACAGCGAGCCCGGGGCGAGCTGGTGGACCTCACCCGTGGCGATGTCCTCGATCTCGCCCTCGCCCGAGGTGATGAAGACGGCCTCGATGTGGTTGGCGTACCAGAACTCGTTGACCGTGCCGGCGTAGAGCGTGGTCTCGTGCACGGAGAAGCCGACGCCCTCCTTGGCGAGGATGATGCGCTTGCTGCGCCAGTTCGGGGTCTTGATGTCGGCGTCGGTGTCGGTGATCTCGTCGAGCGTACGGACAAGCATGGGTACCTCCGGGTCTGGGTGTCGGGTGGCCGGGCACCCGCCGGGACGGCGGCGGGTGCCCAGGTGGGTCAGTTGGCGAGGACGGAGTCGACCGCGGCCTCGAGGATGTCGAGCCCGCGCGCGAGCTCCTCGTCCGTGATGGTGAGGGCCGGCAGCAGCTTGATGACCTCGCTGGTCGGGCCGGAGGTCTCGACGAGGAGCCCGTTGTCGAAGGCCACGGCGCAGGCCTCGCCGGCCTTCTCGGACTGCTCGAACTGGAGGCCCCGGGCGAGGCCGCGGCCCTTGGCCGTGAGGCCGGCGTCCGGGTGCTTCGCCGCGATCTGGTTGAGGCGGCTCTCGGCGTAGCTGCCCTTGGCCAGCGTCGACTTCTCGAGCGCGTCGTCGCTCCAGTAGGTCTTGATGGCCTCGGTGGCCGTGGCGAAGGCCGGGCCGATGCCACGGAACGTGCCGTTGTGCTCGCCGGGCTCCCAGATGTCGAGCTCGGGGCGGATGAGCGTGAGCGCCATCGGCAGGCCGTAGCCGCTGATGGACTTCGACAGCGTGATGATGTCCGGCACGATGCCGGCCTCCTCGAAGCTGAAGAAGGCGCCGGTACGGCCACAACCCATCTGGATGTCGTCGAGGATGAGCAGGATGCCGTGCTCCTTGCACAGGTCCGAGAGCTTGCGCAGCCAGTCGGCGCGCGCGGCGTTCATGCCGCCCTCGCCCTGGATGCTCTCGACGATGACGGCGGCGGGCTCGTTGAGGCCGCTGCCGAGGTCCTGGAGCAGGCGCTCGAAGTACAGGAAGCTCGGGTACTCGTCGTCGAAGTAGTCGTCGTACGGCATCGGGGTGGCGTGGACGAGCGGGATGCCCGCGCCGCCGCGCTTCATCGAGTTGCCGGTGACGGAGAGCGCGCCGAGCGTCATCCCGTGGAAGCCGTTGGTGAAGTTGATGACCGACTCGCGCCCGGTGACCTTGCGGGCGAGCTTGAGCGCCGCCTCGACGGCGTTGGCGCCGCCGGGGCCGGGGAAGACGAGACGGTGGTCGAGGCCGCGCGGCTCGAGGATCTGCGACTGGAAGGTCTCGATGAAGTCGCGACGCACGTCGGTGAACATGTCGAGCCCGTGGACGATCTTGTCCGAGCCGAGGTGGTCGAGGACGACCTTCTTCAGCGTGCGGTTGTTGTGCCCGTAGTTGAGGGCGCCGGCGCCGGCGAAGAAGTCGAGGTACTCGGTGCCGTCCTCAGCGGTCATCGTGGAGCCGACCGCGGTGGTGAAGGTGGTCGGCCAGCTGCGCGAGTAGCTGCGGACACCGGACTCGAGGTCCGTCGTGGGCGGGTTCGTCGTCGTCATGCGATCTCCTGTGGGGGTGTCGTGGACGTGGCGGTCGGGGGTACCTGACATGCGGTGTCGTTCCAGAGGGGGTAGGGGGCGCGACGTGGCCGCGCGTGTGCGTGGAAGCGGTCAGCGCCGGCCGGGGGCGAGCGGGGAGACGATGTAGAGCGCCTCCGCCTCGTGCCCGTCCGGGAAGTCGTCGGCGGTGAAGCCGACCTCCTTGCTGATCGACGCGCCGTGACGCTCGGCGAGCGACGTGAAGAGTCGCTGCGAGGCGGCGTTGTCGTCGGTGATGGTGGTCTCGAGCGCGGTGACGCCCTCGAGCCCGGAGAGCAGCTCGTCGAGAAGCCGGGCGGCGACGCGTCGTCCGCGTGCCCGCTCGTCGACGGCGACCTGCCAGAGGAACAGCCGGTCCGGCGCCTCGGGGCGCAGGTAGCCGACCGCGAAGCCGACGACCTCTCCGTCCAGGACGGCCACCCGCGACGTCGCCGCGAAGTCGCGCGCGAGCAGCAGGTAGGCGTAGGAGGAGTTGAGATCGAGGGAACCGGAGTCTCGGGCGACGCGCCACATGTCGGCGCCGTGCGAGCCTTCCGGTCGCAGAATCTCGACGGGCCCCGTCGAGGGTGGGTTGTCGTCGATCTGATTCGTCGATGGCCTCATAAGGGACCTCCACGATAACGGATCGACCGCGCCTCCTCGGGGCGATCCGGAGACCTGCCTCACGTCTAACGGCTGTTTTCTCAAAACGTGACCTTGAGGGGGCGCAGTCGCGCCGGGCGCTCCTGGTGACGGCGGACACGGAGGCCGGCCCGACGGCGGGCATGGGGACCGTTCCGGCGGCAGCTCGCACCTCGGGGTCGGTCGGGCCCCGGGCGTCCGGCCGAACGGGGTCCGAAGAGCGAACGATCTATTGACCAGCGATAGGTATGCAGCGATCATCGACAGATGATGCGCTCCTCCCTCGTCGTCACCCTCCTGCGGGTCGTCCTCGTCGCCGCCACGGTGTGGCTCCTCGTCCTGCAGGTGTTCTCCCTGCCAGGCTCGTTCGCCCACGACGCGGACCCCGAGCTCGCTCACCTGCGCATCCCCGTTCAGGTGGTCGTGGTGCTCGGCCTGCTGTGCGTGCAGGTGGTGATCGTGTGCCTGTGGCGCCTGCTCACGCTCGTGCGGCGTGACCGCATCTTCGGTGGCGAGTCGCGCCGCTGGGTGGACGCCATCGTCGTGGCGTTCGTCGTCGGCTGGCTGCTCGTCGCCCTGCTCGCCGTCTACGTCACCGCGGTCATCTTCTTCTCGCCCGAGGACCGCGACCCGGGTGTGCCGATGATGCTCGCCGGCATCGTGGTCCTCTCGGCTCTGCCGGGCCTGCTCATGGTCGTCATGCGCGGGCTGCTCAGGCAGGCGAGCGACTACCGCGCGGAGCTCGAGGAGGTCATCTGATGGCGATCGTCGTGCGCCTCGACGTCGAGCTGGCCCGCCGCAAGCTCGGGGTCGGTGAGTTCGCGGAGCTGGTCGGCCTCACGCCCGCGAACGTCGCGGTGCTGAAGAACGGACGTGCGAAGGCGATCCGGTTCAGCACCCTCGAGGCGGTCTGCCGGGTGCTCGACTGCCAGCCCGGCGACATCCTCGAGCACGTCCCGGACGCGCCCGAGGGGGCCGCGGGCGACCAGGACGACGTGGACGACCGGGTCGACGACCGCGGCGGTGGGCAGGACCGCGCCGGCCAGGGGCGGTCCGCCGGCTGACGGAGGACCCGGGCACCCGCCGGCTGACGGAGGACTAGGGCACCCGCCGCTCCGCCGCCGGTCGGGGGCCGTCGTCAGCTGGGGCGGCCGGTCGGCGCGTTCTGCGCCGTCCTGCCGGGGTCGCGCTCGACCACGTCGCCGAGCACCTCGTCGATCCGGGCGAGGAGCTCCGGCTCGAGCCGCACGCCCGACGCCTTGACGTTCTCCGCGACCTGCTCCGGGCGGGAGGCGCCGACGATGGCGGCGGCCACGTTGTCGTTCTGCAGCACCCAGGCGAGCGCGAGCTGCGACATGCTCAGCCCGGCCTCGTCGGCCAGCGGGCGCAGGCCCTGGACGCGCTCGAGGATCTCCGGCGTCATGAACCCCGAGATCGCGCGCTTCGTCGACTCGTGCGCGGCCCGCGACCCCTCGGGGGCGTCCGCGCCCGGCAGGTACTTGCCGGACAGCACGCCCTGCGCCATCGGGCTCCACACGATCTGCGAGAGCCCGAGCTCCTCCGAGGCCGGCACGACCTCACTCTCGATGACGCGCCACAGCATCGAGTACTGCGGCTGGCTCGAGATCAGCTGGAACCCGAGCTCGCGGGCGAGCGAGACGCCGTCGCGGATCTGCTCGGCCGTCCACTCGCTCACGCCGATGTACAGGGCCTTGCCCTGCCGCACGACGTCCGCGAACGCCTGCATCGTCTCCTCGAGCGGAGTCTCGGTGTCGTACCGGTGAGCCTGGTAGAGGTCCACGTGGTCCGTGCGCAGCCGGGTGAGCGAGCCGTCGATCGACTCCATGATGTGCTTGCGGGACAGCCCGGAGTCGTTCGGGCCCTTCGGGCCGGTCGCGTTGTAGACCTTGGTGAAGATCTCGAGCGACTCGCGGCGCTCGCCGGCGAGCGCGTCGCCGAGGACGGTCTCGGCCTTGGTGTTGGCGTAGCTGTCGGAGGTGTCGAAGCTCGTGATGCCGGAGTCGAGGGCGGCCCGGACGCACGCCGTCGCGACGTCGTTCTCCACCTGCGAGCCGTGGGTGAGCCAGTTGCCGTACGTGATCTCGGAGATCTTCAGGCCGGAGCGGCCGAGGTAGCGGTGTTCCATGGGTCGAGCGTAGGCCCGGGACACACCGCTAGCGTGCCCGTATGCGCAGCGACGACGAGCACCGCGGCCCCGACGACGTCGGTGCGTCCGGCGCTGACCGCCCGGGCCACGCCCACGGCCACGACCAGGCCGACCACGACCACGCGGGTCACTCCCACGCGGCGGCCCTTGCGCCCGACGACCCGCGTCTCCTGCGCGTCCAGGAGCGCCTGGACGAGGCTCGCGCCGCCGTGCGCCTCTCGGGCCTGCCGGCGCCGCGGCCGACCGGCACGGTCAGCCCCGGCGCGACGCCCGGTCGGGTGCACCTCGTGGTCTCCCGCAGGTTGCCCGTCCCGCAGTCGGTGGCCTGGTACAACGTCGCGACCAGCGAGGGCCTCGCACGTTGGTTCGGTCCCTACGACGGCGACCCGCGCTCCGGCCGCGTCGACGTGACGATGCTGGCCGAGGAGGGCCACCCGACGTTGCCGATCGACGTCGTCGAGTGCCGCGCCCCCGACCGGCTCGTCGTGCGCTCGGTGGGCGAGGGTGCCTGGGACCTGGCGATCGACTTCCAGCCCGACGTGGAGTCGTGCTTCGCCACCCTCACCCACCTGGACGTCGAGCCGGGGATGGTCGGCGACGTCGGGCCCGGCTGGGAGTTCTACATGGACCGCCTGCTGGCCGCCGAGGGCGGCGGCGACCCGAGCGCCGTCGACTTCGCCGAGTACCACCCGTCGATGTCGGAGCACTTCACCGCGCAGCTCTGAGAGCGGGCCCGCGGGGACGACGACGGGCGCCCGACCGGTGGTCGGACGCCCGCGGGAGGTGCTCGGGGCTACTTCGCGCCGCGGAGGCGGTCCGTGAGCGAGGTCGGCTTCTCGCCGTCGGCAGGGGTCTTGGCGTGCTTCTTCACGAGCGGCACGACGTCGGCGATCGAGTCGAGGACGCGGGTCGCCTGGTAGGGGAAGCGGTCGACCATGCTCGGCTTCGTCGACCCCGTGAGGACGAGGATCGTGCGCATGCCGGCCTCGAGGCCCGACTTCACGTCGGTGTCCATCCGGTCACCCACCATCACCGTGTTCTCGGAGTGGGCGTCGATGCGGTTGAGCGCCGAGCGCATCATGAGCGCGTTCGGCTTGCCCACGAAGTACGGCACCTGACCGGTGGCCGCGGTGACGAGGGCGGCGACGGAGCCGGTGGCCGGCAGGGTGCCCGAGGGGGAGGGTCCCGACACGTCGGGGTTCGTGGCGATGAAGCGGGCGCCGTTCTCGATGAGGCGGATGCCGCGGGTGATGGCGGAGAAGGAGTACGTGCGGGTCTCGCCGAGGACCACGTAGTCCGGGTCGCGCTCGGTGATGGTGTAGCCGGCCTCGTGCAGGGCGGTCGTCAGGCCGGCCTCGCCGATGACGTAGGCGCTGCCGCCGGGGCGCTGGGTGCGCAGGAAGTCGGCGGTCGCGAGCGCGGACGTCCAGATGGCATTTTCCGGGATGTCGATGCCGGAGGCGAGCAGCCGGGCGCGGAGGTCGCGCGGGGTGTAGATCGAGTTGTTGGTGAGGACCGAGAAGGGCAGGTCGGCGCTCTTCAGTGCGTCGATGAAGTCGACGGCGCCCGGCAGGGCGCTCTCCTCGTGAACGAGAACGCCGTCCATGTCGGTGAGCCAGGCGTCGACGGGCGCGACCTCGTCGAAGGAGGGCAGCTGAGGCGTGTTCATGACCTCCAGTGTTCCGGGTTCCGGCGCGCGGGGTAAGGACCCACGGCACCGCCAAGGGGTGAACCGAGTCACCGGATCTGTCCTGTTCGCCGGCCGTTCGGCAGTCCGAAATTTGTTCGTGGCGTGGCAGACGCTCACGCGGAGCCGTCAGCTGGCAGTGCGCACGCCGCCGTACGGCCCGGCAGACGTCCGCGGTTCCTGGCGACGACGCCGTACGCCCACGCGGCCACCGGCCTCAGCGGTCGCACGTCGAGCACCGCTCCGGCCGCGCGCAGCCACGCCGGGCCGGTACGCAGGGCCGCCGCGATCGCGCGGGCACCGTAGCGGACCTCGCCCGAGGGGAGGGCGAACGGGATCTCCCGGGTGGCCCGGTCGGCGTCGACGCCGAGCCGGGCGAGCCGCTCCGGCGTGATCGGTGTGATCCCGCAGCCCATGTCGCGGCGCCCGAGCCACATCGCCAGGCTCGTGCAGATGCCGCAGTCGCCGTCGTAGAGGAGGTGGCCGTCCATGCCTGCCACCGTAGGGCAGCGGCGGGGGAGCGGCGCGGTGTCGCGCGCGCCCCCCGCCGCCCACGGCTCAGTGCTCGACGAGAGCGATCGCCCGAGTGGGGGAGCCGGAACCGCCGACGATCTTCAGCGGTGCCGTGAGGATGACGGCGCCGGTCACGGGGAGGCGGTCGAGGTTCTGGAGCTGCGCGAGCCCGTACTTGCCGTTGCCGAGGAAGAAGTGGTGGCACGGGAACAGCGGGTCGAAGCCCGCGGCCGCACCGGCGTCGGTCCCGACGGTCTCCACGCCGAGGCCCTGCAGCGGCGTCTCCTCGGCGATCCAGCGCGCCGCCTCCGACGACAGGCCCGGGCTCGTCGGGCCCGACTCGGTGCGGTTGATCATCTCCTCCTGCGTGACCCGGGTGGACCAGCCCGACCGCACGAGCAGCCAGCCGCCCTCGGGCAGGGAGCCGAGCTCCTCGGCGAAGGCCTCGACGCGCTCGCGCTCGACGATGAAACCCGGGTCCTGCTCGACCTCGGCCGTGATGTCGAGGACCACGGCCGGCGCGACGAACGCCCGCGTGGGCACCGCAGAGATGTCGTCGCCGTCCCGCCCGGAGACCCAGTGGTTCGGCGCGTCGAAGTGCGTGCCGGTGTGCTCGCCGGTGCGGAAGTTGTTCCAGTACCAGGCGGGGCCGCGGTCGTCGTACCGGCTGATCTCCTCGAGGCGGAACGGCGCCGTCTGACCGAACTGTTCGGGCAGCTCGAGCAGCGGCGTGCTCTCGACGAGCGGCGCGGTGAGGTCGATCATCTCGATCGAGCCGGCCGACAGCGCCTCGGTGAGGGCGCCGAGGACGGACGTCGCGGGCGGGGTAGTCATGGTGCCTCCTGGGGTCGGTGGTGGGGTGGGGGTGCGGTGGTCACGGCACGACGGCGGTGACCTCGATCTCGACGAGCATGCCGGGGACGGCGAGGCCGGTGACCCCGACGATCGTCTGCGCGGGGTGCTCGGTGGTGCGCTGGACCTCCTCGATCCCCTCGGTGATGAGGGCGTAGTCGGTCGGTCGCGTCGTGTAGACGGTGCGCCGGACGATGTGCTCGAACCCGCCGCCCACCGCCGCGAGCGCGATCTCGAGGTTGCGCATCGCCGCCACGGTCTGGGCGCGCAGGTCGTCGCCGCCGATCACGGAGAAGTCGGGGGCGAGCGCCCCCTGGCCGGCGACGTGCACGGTACGGCCCGCCGGGGCGACGGTGACGTGGCTGAAACCGGGGGTCGGGTGGAGCTCGGACGGGGTGACGAGCTCGCGCTGCTCGGACATGGGGGTCCTCCGGGGGTGTGGACGGGGTGTCGGCGATGTGGGGGCATCCTGCGGGACCGGGGGTCAGGATGCGTGGTGGTCTCCGTCGAGCACCACGCCGGTGTCCGCCCCGCAGACGCGGACGCCGAGTCGTGTGTTCCACGACACCATAGGGCGCGGGGGGCGCGACGGCACCGTCGTCTCAGGACCGGGTGGACACGAGGGAGGAACGACATGACGGACCAGCTCGGCGCCGACGTCGGCGCGCTTGGCGAGGGCGCCACGGTGGCGGACCTCGTCGGATGGGCGCTCGCCGGCCTCGGCGCCGGTCACTGCTTCGGCGTGGTCGGTTCGGGGAACTTCGTCGTCACCAACGCGCTGCGGGCCCACGGCGTCCCCTTCACGGCCACCCGGCACGAGGGGGGCGCGGCGACCGCCGCGGACGCCTACGCCCGGATGTCCGGGAAGGTCGCGCTGGTCTCCGTCCACCAGGGCTGCGGGCTGACCAACGCGGTCACCGGCATCGTCGAGGCCGCGAAGTCCCGCACGCCGATGATCGTCCTCGCCGCCGAGACGGCCCCGGCCGCCGTGCGGTCGAACTTCGCGATGGACCAGCCCGCGCTGGCACGCTCCGGTGGCGCGGTCTCCGAGCGGGTCCACTCGGCGGACAGCGCGCTCGACGACGTCGTCCGGGCCTTCCGTACGGCCCGCAACCAGCGCCGCACCGTCGTCCTCAACCTGCCGCTCGACGTCCAGGCCCAGCCCGCACCGCCGGCCGATGCCGCCCGGCTCCGGGTGCCCGGCCCGCAGGTCGTGCACCCCGCGCCGGACGCGGTCCGGGACCTCGCCGCCCTGTTCGCCCGGGCGGAGCGGCCCGTGATCGTCGCGGGCCGCGGCGCCCGGGGCGCCGGACCGGAGCTGCGTGCGCTCGCCGAGGGGGCGGGCGCGCTCGTGGCGACGTCCGCCGTCGCGAAGGGCCTCTTCCACGGCGACCCCTTCGACCTGGGGATCTCGGGTGGATTCTCCTCCCCGACGACGGCGGAGCTCGTCTCGGGCGCCGACCTGATCGTCGGGTTCGGGTGCACGCTGAACATGTGGACGATGCGCCACGGGCGGCTCGTCGGCCCCGGCTCCACGGTGGTGCAGGTGGACGTCGAGGACGACGCGCTCGGGGCCCACCGCCCCGTGGACCTCGGCGTGCTCGGGGACAGCGCGGCCACCGCCGCTGCGGTCACCGAGGAGCTCCGGCGCACCGGTGGCGCCGGGGAGTCCGGCAGCGGCGGGCGGACCGGCGTCGGGCGGACCCGCTACCGCACCGAGGAGGTGCGGGAACGGCTCGCGGCCGGCTCGCGCTGGCGGGACGTGCCCTTCGACGACGCCTCGACCGACGACCGGATCGACCCCCGCACGCTGTCCGTCGCGCTCGACGACCTCCTCCCCGTAGAGCGGATAGTCGCGATCGACTCCGGCAACTTCATGGGCTACCCCAGCCAGTACCTGGCGGTCCCCGACGAGCACGGGTTCTGCTTCACCCAGGCGTTCCAGTCGGTCGGTCTCGGCCTGGGGACGGCGCTGGGTGCGGCACTCGCAAGGCCCGACCGTCTGCCCGTCCTCGGCACCGGGGACGGCGGCTTCCTCATGGCTCTCGCCGAGCTCGAGACTGTCGTGCGCCTGGGGATCCCGCTGGTCTGCGTGGTCTACGACGACTCCGCGTACGGCGCCGAGGTCCACCACTTCGGCGTCGACGGCGACGGCGCCCCGACCGGTGCCGACATGTCCACCGTCACGTTCCCGGAGACCGACATCGCGGCGATCGCGCGGGGCTTCGGGGCCGACGCCGTGACCGTGCGGGGGCCGGGTGACCTCGACGGCGTGCGGGAGTGGCTCGAGCGGGAGGCGGCCCGCCAGGCGGCCCGTGAGGAGGACGACCGCCCGGCCCGGCCGCTCGTCGTCGACGCGAAGATCGTCTCCGACGGTGGGGCGTGGTGGCTGCGCGAGGCCTTCCAGGGGCACTGACGGCCCGCGCCGGGGTTACGGTGACCCGCGGCAGTGGCCGAGGTGGGCCGGACGACGCGGAGGACGAATGGAACTGAGCGAGCTCGCTCTGCTCGCGGTGGCGGCTCTCGGCGCGGGTGCGATCAACGGGGCGGTGGGCTCGGGATCGCTCATCACGCTGCCCGTGCTGCTCTCCCTCGGTCTGCCCCCGGCGACGGCGCTGATGACCAACACGGTGGGGATCCTCTTCTCCGGGGTCGGCGGCACGATGGCCTACCGCACCGAGCTCCTCGCCGAGCGCCGGGAGATCGCGCCGCTCGCGGGCTCGGCCGCCGTCGGGGCCACGCTCGGCGCCGTGGCGCTCCTCGTCTCGCCGCCCGGCGCCCTGCAGGTGGTGGTCCCCGCCCTCATCGTGGTGGCGATCGTGCTCGTGGCGCTGCAGTCCGTCATCTCCGGCGCGCTGGCCAGGCGCCGGGAGCGGCTCGTCGCCGATGGCAGGCGGTCCGCGAACGGTCACCCGTACCGCTCACCCGCGCTGCGCGCGAGCATGTTCGGCGCCGCGATCTACGGCGGGTACTTCACCGCTGCGCAGGGCATCCTCTACATGGGCATCCTCGGCGCGTTCACCGGCCGCAGTCCCGCCGCGACGAACGGCCTGAAGAACTTCCTCGGCATCATCGTCAACCTCATGGCCGTGATCCTCTACACGGGGGCCTTCTTCCTCGGGCACGCGGACATCGTCTGGATCGCGTCGCTCGCCATCGGGATCGGTGCCGTCGTCGGCGGCTACGTGGGGGCGGACATCGCGAAGCGGCTGCCCTCGCCGGTACTGCGCGGGATCATCATCGTCGTCGCGCTCTTCGCGCTGGCTCGCGAGCTGCTCTGAGCAGAGCTGGACCGGAACCGGGGCCGCCTCCCGACGTGCGAGCTGCTCAGGGCCGAGCTGCTCAGGAGCCGGGGCCGCCCCGTGGGGCGGCCCCGGGCCCGGCTACTTCTTCCGGCGCCCGCCGTCCGGGGCCCGGCCCCGCCCGCCCTTGTCCTCGCGGTGGAGCAGGCCGCGGCTGCGGGAGAGGCGGTAGTCGATCCGGTTGTCCACGTAGTGCTCGAACTCCGGGTACTCCTCGAGCGATCCGGCGAGCTCGGCGCGCGTGATCTCGCTCGCGACGCCGTAGCGCTCGAGGAGCGCCGCCCGTTCGAGCACCTGCGAGTCGATGCTCAGCGCCCTGATGTTCGCCCACGCCATGAGGAGCAGGATGATGCTGAACGGCAGGGCGGTGGCGAGAGCTGCCGACTGCAGCGCACCGAGCCCGCCCGCGAGCAGGAGCGCGGCGGCGATGAGGCCCTCGAGCGCCGCCCACAGCACGCGGGACCACACCGGTGGGTTCGGGTGCCCGCCGGAGGCCAGCATGTCGACGACCAGCGAACCCGAGTCGGACGACGTGATGAAGAAGATCGCCACGAGGAGGATCCCGGCGATCGAGAAGATCTCGCCGAGCGGCAGGTCGCCGAGGACCTGGAACAGCACGCTCTCGACGTTGACCGAGCCGTCCTCCACGAGGTCCCCCTCGCCGAAGAACTGTCGGAAGAGCCCGGTCCCGCCGAGCACGGAGAACCAGAGGAACCCGACGATGGTCGGCACGAGGAGCACGCCCGCGATGAACTGTCGGACGGTCCGCCCGCGGGAGATGCGCGCGATGAACACCCCGACGAAGGGCGACCAGGAGATCCACCAGCCCCAGTAGAAGATCGTCCAGGCCGAGTACCAGGGCGAGGCGTCGTCGCCGCGGTAGTAGGCGCCGACGTCGAAGGTCATGCCGATGACGTTGGCGAGGTACGCGCCGAGCGACTCGGTGAAGTTCTGCAGCAGGAAGACCGTCGGGCCGAGCAGGAGCAGGCTGATGAGCAGGATCCCGGCGATCGACAGGTTGACGTTGGACAGGATCTTGATGCCGGCACCGAGACCGCTGATCACGGAGATCGTGGCGAGCAGCGTGATACCGATGATGAGTCCCACGAGGAGCATGTTGTCCACCGTGTCGACGATGCCGATCGCGGCCATCCCCTCCGAGATCTGGCCGACGCCGAGACCCAGCGAGGTCGCGACGCCGAAGACCGTGCCGAAGATGGCGAGGACGTCGATGACGTCGCCGACCCAGCCCTTGACGCGCTCGCCGAAGAGCGGCTCGAGCGCCCACCGGATCGAGACCGGGCGCCCGCGGCGGTGGATGGCGTAGGCCAGGCCGAGGCCGATGATCGCGTAGATCGCCCAGGGGTGCAGGCCCCAGTGGACGAACGTCTGGGCCATGGCGAGGTGCGACATCTCCGCCTCGTTGCCGCTCCAGCCCGGCTTGGGGTCCGTCGTCGCGAAGGTCAGCGGCTCGCCGACGCCGTAGAAGACGAGGCCGATGCCCATGCCGGCGGCGAAGAGCATCGCGAACCAGGACAGGAGCCCGAACTCCGGCTTCTCGCCGTCGCGGCCGAGCGTGATCCGGCCCAGCTTCGACACGCCGATGCCGATCGCGAACACCACGAAGGCGCCGACGGCGAGCATGTAGTACCAGCTGAGGTTCCCGACGATCCAGTCCTGCATGCCGGTGAACGTGGTGTCCGTGAAGCCGGGGAAGATGATCGCCACCGCGCCGACGGCGAGGATGACGAGGAGCGAGGGCCAGAAGACGCGTGGGGCGATGAGGCCCTTGCCGAGCTTCACGCCCTGGGCGCGGAGCTTCCTGGTGATCTCGTCGTCGCTGTCGACCTCGGAGACGCTCATGTCCTCCGGGAGGTGCACCGTCTTCGGCAGGTCCTCCGGGAAGCCCGGGACGATGAGGTCGTCGCTCGAGAAGTGGCCCGGTCCCGGCTGGCCGTCGCCCGTGCGGGCGTCGTCGGCCGTGGCCTCCGTCGAGGCGGTCGGGTCGCCGTGCCCCGGCGTCCGTGGATCGTTCGTGCTCACGTCACTCCCGTTCATCACCGTCGGTCTGGACCTTCAAGGCTGTCCAGTTTGCGACGGTTGCGCAAGTTGCACGCGTCACCTCGGCGGTGCCGGTCGGTCTCAGACCTCCTTCGCGGGTCCCGGTTCTTCGCCGAGGTCGAGCGTGGAGAGCGCGTCGAGAAGGGTGCGGGCGACCGCGTCGGCGTCGAAGGATGCGGGCGTGCGGCGTCGGAGGACGACGTGGCCCCAGGCCGCCCCCATCCCGAGGGCGAAGGCGTGGGGGACGGCGTCCGGCACCCCGGGGAGGACGCCCCGGTGCGCGTCGAGGAGGGCCGCGAAGCCGGCCTCACGGCGGTCGAACCACCGGCCGATCACCGCGTCGACGTCCGCGGACCCGGTGCGAGCGCCGAGCAGGGCGTCGATGAGGGTCCGCGAACGCTCCATGCCGTCGACGGTGCGGCGCAGCAGGGCCGTGAGGTCGTGGTGGGGGTCATCCGTGGGTACCACGTCCACCTGGCGGGCGGCGGCGTCGGCGATCGCCTCGAGCAGGAGGTCGGACCGTGCGGGCCAGCGCCGGTAGACGGTCGCGCGGTGCACGCCCGCGCGGGACGCGACCTCGGCGTGGGTGACGGCGGGCCAGCCGCAGGTGGTCAGCAGCTCGAGCACGGCCGCGCGGACGCGCGAGGCAGTGGCGGTGCGGCGGGCCGGCCGCGCGGGGTCGGTGCCGGCGTCGGGACTCGTTGACATGCCTCCATCCTAATGCGACATTTGTCGCATGGGCGAGATGCGACAGATGTCGCGCAAGGAGCGGGGTCGGTCGCGGGGTCTCGTGCGCGCCGGACTGGTGGCGGTACCGGTGGCGCTCGTGGCGGCAGGGGCGTTGCTGGCGACGGGTGTCGTCGGCGCCCGGGAGGTCAGGGCCGAGCAGTGGATCGACGCCTCGCCGGAGGAGATCTGGGAGGTGCTCACGCGCAGCGACCGGTCCGGCGACCCGTTCCTCCTCCGGCTGGACGGCGAGGTGGCGGTCGGGGAGAGCCTCGGGATCACCGTGCATCCGGTGGGCGGCGGATCGATGGACTTCGAGCCCGAGGTGCTGGAGGCGGTCCCGGGCGAGGTGCTGAGCTGGCGTGGCGTGGCCTACGTGCGCGGACTCGTGGACGGCGTGCACTCGTGGGAGCTGGTCGAGGAGGACGGCGGGACCCGGGTGGTCCAGTCCGAACGGTTCACCGGCATCGTCGTCCCGTTCCTGGGCGGGACCCTCGACGGGACGCGGGCCGGGTTCGCCGCGCAGCTCGCCTGGGTCGCCGACGAGGTCGCCGCAAGCTGACAGGCGGCGTGCTCCGGCGGGGCTGCGGCGCCGTGGTGCCGACGGACCCTCACCCGGCGGTGCGGGCCGAACGGGCCTAGCCTGAGTCAGCCGATCCTACCGATGCTCGAGGAGCAGCTCTGTGAACAACCCGTCGCAGCCTCCGTCGCCCGACGAGGGCCCGAGCGCCGATCGTCCGCCGACCGCGCCGAGCCATGGCGTCCCGACGACCGAGGACTCGTCGATCGCCACGGCTCGCGTCGCCGGCCCGCGCCCCGCCGGGCCGCGGGCCGCCGCACCGCCCGCCT
>JBQDDG010000013.1:67539-69395 GCA_052093225.1 Actinomycetaceae bacterium | reverse complement strand
GCCTCGGGGTTGAAGATCTGCCCGCCGAGCACGCGGTCGAACCCGAGCCCGAACAGCGCGGCCGCAAGGACCGGGAAGGCCATGAGGACGAGGAGCGAGGTGACGAGCGTCGTCCAGGTGAAGACCGGGACGCGCATCATCGTCATGCCGGGCGCCCGGAAGCAGATGATCGTCGCGATGAAGTTGACCGAGCCGAAGATCGTGCCGAAACCGGTCATCGCGAGGCCCATCACCCACAGGTCACCGCCCAGGCCGGGCGAGAACGCCTCGGTCGAGAGCGGCACGTAGGCCGTCCAGCCGAAGCTCGCCGCACCCTGCGGGGTGAGGAAGCCGGCGATCGCGACGATGCCGCCGAACAGGAGAAGCCAGTAGGAGAACATGTTGAGCTTCGGGAACGCCACGTCCGCGGCGCCGATCTGCAGGGGCACCATGATGTTGCCGAACGCCGTGAACACCGGCGTGGCGAACAGCAGCAGCATGATCGTGCCGTGCATCGTGAAGAACTGGTTGTACTGCTCGGCGGACTGGAGCATGAGTCCGGGCGAGAACAGCTCGACGCGCATGACGAGCGCGAGCAGACCACCGATCGCGAAGAACACGAACGCGGTGATCAGGTACATGTACCCGATCGTCTTGTGGTCGGTGGAGGTGATCCAGTCGACGACGATCCGTCCCATCGACTGCTTCCGCGGTCGCAGCCCGGGGACGAGCTCACCGCCGTCGGACGTGTGTGCCGACTCCTCGATCGTGGTCGCCATCAGTTGCCCTCGCTCGCACTCTCGACCGGGTACCGGGGCAGGTCGTAGTCACGCCCCAGCTCCGTGGGCAGGTCGCCCACCCAGCCGTTGTCCTCGTACTCCTGCATCATCGAGTCGTACTCCTCCTGCGAGACGACCTCGACGTTGAACAGCATCTCGCTGTGGAACTCGCCGCACAGCTCGGCGCACTTGCCCGAGTACACGCCCTCGCGGGTCGGCGTGAGCTCGAAGCTCGACGTGCGGCCCGGGATCATGTCGACCTTGTAGAGGAAGGCCGGGATCCAGATCGCGTGGTTGACGTCGCGGGAGTGCACGACGATCTCGACCGTCTGGTCGACCGGGAGGTACAGGGTCGGGAGGGTCTCCTCGACGCCCTCCTCACCGGTGAGGTCCATGCGGCCGCCGGAGTAGTACACGCCGTCGGTGGTGTAGACGAAGTCCCAGCTCCACTGCTTGCCGTGGATGTCGATGACCAGGTCCTCCTCCGCGGAGGTGTCCTGCATCGTCGCGGTCGACTCCTGGGAGAAGTAGAAGAGGGTGCCCACGAGGAGGACCGGTATGACCGTGAACATCATCTCCAGCGGCACGTGGTAGCGCGTCTGCACCGGCAGGCGGTCGTCGTTCTTCCGCTTGCGGTAGACGACGATGCAGACCAGCGTCATGATCCAGACGGCGGCGCCGACGGCGAGCGCGGCGATCCAGGTGCCGTTCCAGAAGCTGATGAGCTGGTCGGTCTTGTCGGTCATGTCCCGCGTGGAGGGCAGGAAGCCGACGTCGACCCCGAGGCCCTCCTCGGAGGGAGCACGGTCCCCGGAGCAACCGGCGAGGAGCACGCTGGCCGCTACCGCCGCGACGAGGAGCGGGCGACGCCGCTTGTGGGACTGGGTACTCCGCACGGATGGGCCTTCCTGACGTCGAGATCTGCTGGACGGTCGGCCCCCGGCGCGGCATGGGCGGCTGAGCCCTGCGGCACCCGGGACCTCTGTCCGTCGCCCGCCACCTTACCCCGCCTTCGCGACGGTGCGTCGCCATCGACCGAATGTCCGGTTCGGCGCGTTGCCGCCGCTGTGGCCCGCATCGATGCCCGCCGTCGCCGGG
>JBQDDG010000013.1:61832-67439 GCA_052093225.1 Actinomycetaceae bacterium | reverse complement strand
GGGGCCGGTCAGGGGTGTCGCGGTCGGGTCAGGAGGCTGACTCAGACCCGGACTCGGACGGCGACTCGGAGCCGGACTCGCCGGGCGCTCCCGGCATCGGCGGCGCCTCGACGGCTCCGACGACGTCGAACACGAAGGCCGAGGCCGGGACCTGCTGCTCGGGCAGCGCGGGCGCGAGGACGACGACGCGTGAGCCCACCGGCACCCCGGTGAGGGCGTCGGCGACGCTGCCCATGCCGACGGGCTGCGAGACGAGCTCGCCGATCTCCCACGTCGACTCGGTCGTCGCGCCGTCCCACGAGGCGGCGGCGTACTGCGTGATGACCGTGCTGCCGGGGGCCTCCGGCACGGGCTCGCCGGAGCCCTCGGCGATGACGTGGACCTCCATCTCGGTGGGCTCCTCCACCCCCTCCTCGACGGCGATCGTGGCGGCCGAGCCGAGGTCGCCCTCGATCGTCACCGGCAGGTCGGGCGCGGGCTCGACCGGCGTGGCGTCCGGGTCCGCCTGTGCGTCGGGCGAGTACGTGTCGATGACGTCGACGACGAAGACGATCGTGTCCTCGGCGCCGATGCCCGCCGCGGGCCGGCCGCCGCTCGGTCCGTAGCCGAGCTCGGGCGGGATGGACATGACCACGCGGTCGCCGACGTGCGTGCCGGTGAGGCCTTCCTTCCACCCGGGGACGACCTGGTTGAGGGAGAAGGCCGTGGGTGCGCCGCGGTCGAACGAGGAGTCGAACACCTCGCCGTCCCATACCTGGCCCACGTAGTCGGCGACGACGACGTCGTTCTCTCCGACCTCGGCCCCGTCGCCCTCGACGACGACCTCGGTGAGCAGCGACGCCGGGGCGCCCGTGCCGGGGAACTCGATGACCGGGAGCTCACCGAACTCCGCGCCCACCGCGGGGAGCTCCTCGCCCGCGGGCGTGGCCGCCTCGCTGGAGGACTCGGAGCCGGCCTCGTCGGAGCCGTCCCCCGAACCCGACTCCTCGGAGCCGGAACAGCCGGCGAGCGCGAGGGACAGGCCGACGAGGGCGGCGGGGACGAGTCGGGTGGTACGGCGCACAGAATCTCCAGGAGCGATGGGGGTCAGGGGTGTCCGGGCAGGCGAACGGCGCGCCGACCGATGCGTCGGCGCGCCGTGGGGCCCGGTCAGTGGAACGAGTCGCCGCAGGCGCAGGAGCCGCCCGCGTTGGGGTTGTCGATGGTGAAGCCCTGCTGCGAGATCGTGTCCGCGAAGTCGATCGACGCACCGTCGAGGTAGGGGGCCGACATCTTGTCGACGACCACCTCGACCCCGTCGAAGTCGCGCAGCAGGTCCCCGTCGAGGACGCGCTCGTCGAAGTGCAGCTGGTAGATCAGGCCGGAGCAGCCGCCGGGCTGCACCGCGACGCGGAGGCGCAGGTCGTCGCGCCCCTCCTGGTCGAGCAGGCTCTTGACCTTGCTCGCAGCGCCGTCGGTCAGGTTGACACCGTGCGCCTGGTCGATCGTCGTGTCCGTCATGGCACGTCCTTCCTCAGGTTCGTCTCCCGGCGGGCCGGGTCAGGGGCTGAACGCGGACACGTCCCGCGCTGTTCCCGTTCCCTCCAGAGTACGTCCTGGGCGCCGGGGGCGGGAGAGGCTAGTTCGTCACCCCTGCACGTCAGGGACGCGACCAGGTGCGCGCGAGACGCGCCCCGCGATCGACGAGGGCCTCCCTCAGTGCGGCGGGGTCGTCCGCGCGCGGGTCCTCGTCCGGGTGCCGGCCCGGGGTGAGCGAGGCGGTGGCGGAGACCCCAGACGGGGCGAGCTCGCGACGGGAGGAGCTGACGGTGCGGCCGACGGCCACCACGGGCAGGGCACGCTCGGCCGCGCGCCGGCCGACGACGGCCATCACCGAGCGGCGCGCCTCGTCCGGCCCGACCTCGGTGGCCGAGGTGACGACGAGCCCCACCCCGTCGAGCCGGTCGAGCGCGTCGTCCAGGCCGAGCTCGGTGGCAACGACCTCGCCGCCGTCGAAGGCGCGTGCCCCGAGCGCGCGGAGCGCGAGGGCCGCCCCGCCCCCGGCTCCCCCACCGTCGGTGCGGGTGGTGAGCCGGTCCGACGGCGTGTCGCCGGCGTGGGAGTGGCCGGCGTGCGGTTGGCCCGCATGCGAGTGACCGGCGTGGGCCTGGCCCGCATGGCCCCGCGGGGCGGGCATGCCCTGGCCCGCCATCGGTAGCGCGCTGCGCCGAGGGCCCGGGCCGGCGTCGCGGAGCACGGCGTCCGCGACCACCCCCGTGCGCCGATCGAGGTCCTGGGCGAGGACCGGGTCGATGCCGAACCGCTCGGCGAGCTGCGCACCCGCGCCGTGCAGGCCGGTCAGCGGCTCGTCGACGGCGAGGGCGAGCACGACGTCGACGCCGGACAGCACCCGCGCGGCCCGCTCGGACTCCGAGCCGCCGCCCGGCACACCTCCGGCCGGCACATCTCCTCCCGGCACAGTCCTGTCCGGCACACCGCTGTCCGACGGATCCCCGACCGAGGCGAGGGCGGACACCAGGCCGGCACCGGCGTCGTGCACGCCCGCGATCCCGAGCCCCACGACGACGCGCGTGGCCCCGGAGGCGACGGCCCGGCCGATGAGCTGACCGAGGCCGGCGCTGGAACCGCGCTCGAGCGACTCGCCGAGCCGCTCCCCCACCAGGTGCGGGCCGAGGACCTCGTCGGCATCGATCCAGCAGGTCGCGCCCGTGCGGGCGAGGGTGGCGGGCACGTCGTCGCCGAGCGGCCCGGGGACCACCACGACCTCACGCGTCGCCCCCGGCACCACCGGCAGCATCCCGGCGGAGCCGTCCGAGAGCGGCAGGGGCGTGAGCAGGTCGCCGGGCCGCTCGCCCCGCCAGCCCTCGACAAGGGCGGAGGCGACGTCGGCGGCGGGCAGCACACCGACCCGGTCGACGGCCAGCAGCACGCGCACGATCAGGCGACCCCGCCGAGCCGGGCGAGCAGGAGCGCCTCCGCGAGCACGGCCTTCGCGTGCTCACCGACGTGGACGGACTCGTCCTCGGAGTGGGCGCGGGAGTCGGGGTCCTCGACCCCGGTGACGAGGATCTGCGCCCGCGGGAAGACCTCCGTGAGGTCGGAGATGAACGGGATCGACCCGCCCATGCCCTGGTGCACGGGCCGCTCGCCCCATGCCTGGGCGAGGGCCCACTCGGCGGCCTCGAGGGCGGGCGTCCGTCCCGAGCCGTCGAAACCGGGGCCCGCCTCGACGACGCGGGTGGTCACCTGGGCACCGAACGGGGCGTGGGACTCGAGGTGGTCCGTCAGCGCCTGCGCCGCCTCGGCGGGCGGCTGGCCAGGCGCGACGCGCAGCGAGATCGCTGCGCGCGCCGCCGGGATGATCGTGTTGGAGGACCGCTCCACGGATGTCGCGTCGAGGCCGATGACGGCGATCGCCGGCTTGTTCCACAGCCGACCGGCGATCGGCCCGGACCCGGCGAGCCGTACGCCGTCCAGGATGCCCGCCGAGGCCCGGAAGCTCTCCTCGGACTGGTCGACGAGCTCGGCGTCCGCGGTGCGCAGACCGGCCACGGCGACCTCGCCGTCGTCGTCGTGCAGCGTGGCGATCAGGCGGGCGAGCGAGGTGACGGCGTCGAGGCTGGGCCCGCCGAACAGGCCGGAGTGCACGGCGTGGTGGGCGACCCGCACGTCGACCTCGACCTGCACGACCCCGCGCAGGGAGGTGGTGAGCGCCGGGGTGCCGACGGCCCAGTTCGTCGAGTCCGCGACGACGATGACGTCGGCCTCGAGCGCGTCGCGGTGCTGGTCGAGGAAGTCGTGGAAGGTCGGTGACCCGATCTCCTCCTCGCCCTCGACGAAGACGGTGACGTTGACCGGGAGGTCGTCCCCGAGAGCGCGCAGCGCCCCGACGTGGGCCATGATCCCCGCCTTGTCGTCGGCCGCGCCGCGGCCGTACAGACGCTCGCCGCGCAGCTCCGGGACGAAGGGGTCCTTCGTGGACCAGGCGGCGGTGTCCCCGGGCGGCTGCACGTCGTGGTGCGCGTAGAGCAGGACCGTGGGCGCGGCGGGCGGACCCGCCTTGTGCGCGAGGACCGCGGGGCGGGAGCGGGTGCCGTCCTGCGCCGTCGCGTCGACGATCCGCACGTCCTGCATCCCCGCGTCCCGCAGGAGACCGGCGACGGCCTCGGCGCTCACGCCGACGGCCGCCTGGTCGAAGGAGGCATTGGAGACGGACGGGATCGTCACGAGCTCCTGGAGGTCCTTGAGGACCCGCGGGTAGTCCTTTGCTGCACGTGCGGCGATGTCGTCGATGTTCACCCCACGAGGCTAGGCGAGGGCGACCTGTGCGGCGGTCCACTCGGGTCGCCGGCTGCGCGCCGCGCGGTGTCCACTACCCTTCAGGGGTGAGAATCCGCCGCACCGACGCGACCGCAGACGCGCCCGACTCCCCGCCCGAGGCCACCGACGCCGAGGCCACGGACGCGTCCGACGCGCACAGGTCCGCCGCGGGGACGACCCCGCGGAAGGGGCGCCCGACGCCGACCCGGGCCGAGGCGGAGGCCCGCAACCGGCAGCCGCTCGTGGTGAATGACCGCAAGGCCGCGAAGAAGCGGGCGCGGGCCGAGCGCAACAAGGCGTTCGCCCGCCAGCAGGAGGCCATGCGCACGGGCGACGACCGCTACCTGCCGCCGCGGGACAAAGGGCCGGTGCGCCGGGCCGCCCGCGACTACGTCGACTCGCGGTTCCTGCCCTCGCAGATCTTCCTGCCGGGCGCATTCGTCATCATGCTCGGGATGCTCGTGGTGGGTCAGTTCTTCCCCGGCTCCGAGGGGGTGATCGTCCTCGCGATGTACCTCCTGCTCGTCCTGTCGATCATCACCTCGGTGTTCGCGGTGTTCATGATGAAGCGCAGGCTCCTGCGCGAGTACGGCGACCGCTACACCAAGGGGACGGTCTGGTACGCGTTCATCCGGTCGATGTACCCCCGCTTCCTCCGCCAGCCGAAGCCGCAGGTGCGCATCGGCGGCGAACCGGTAGTACCGAAGTAGGAGCGGACAGGAACGGCGGGTTCGAGGAGCACCCGCCCCTCGCCGGTACCGCCCGGGCCGGGAGCAGGTCAGCCGAGCACGGCGGCGATGGCGAGGACCGCCGGGAACGAGAGCACCGTCGTCACGACGATGCCGTCGCGCGCGAGCTGCTCGCCGCGTTCGTACTCCCCCGCGATGACGAACACGTTCTGCGCCGCCGGCAGCGCCGCCACCACGGACACCGCGAGGATCCCGGCGCGGTCGAGCCCCAGCGCGTAGGCCGCACCGGCGGCGACGGCGGGCATGAGGACGAGCTTGACGGCCGAGATCCAGGCGACCTCCGCCCAGCCCCCGCCGGCGCCCACGCGCGGGCCGAGCCGTAGCGAGACCCCGAACCCGAGGAGGATCGCGGGGATCGTCATGTCGCCCAGCATCGACAGCGGGGTGTCGACGACCGTCGGCAGCGCCCAGCCGGTGGCCGAGAGGACGATCCCGATGGCGGTGCCGAGCAGCATGGGGTTGGCCAGCGTCTGGAGCGCCGCCCGTAGCGGGCCTGGTCGCGCGGTGGCCTCAACCGCCCCGGCACTACCGGCCCCGG
>JBQDDG010000013.1:49182-61732 GCA_052093225.1 Actinomycetaceae bacterium | reverse complement strand
GCCCCGGCACTACCGGCCCCGGTCGCGCCCCGCCCGGCCCGCGACCGCTCGAGGACGGCGATCATCACCGGCTGGACGAGGATGAGCTGGATCATCACCATCGGCACGACGGCGGTGGCGTCGCCGAGCGCGAAGATCGCGAGCGGGAGGCCCAGGTTGATGGCGTTGACGAAACCGACCAGCGACGCCGCGACCGTGGTCCCCACGAGATCGCGTCGGAAGATCAGCCGCGCCGGCACCGCCACCGCGACGCAGGCGACGAGGACGGCGAGCAACTGGGCGAGGGCCGCGAACGAGACGATGTCGGACAGCTCAGCCTCGCCCACCACCCCGACCAGCAGGGCGGGGGCCGCCACCCAGAACACGACCTTGCCGAGGGCCCGCTGGACGCCGAGGTCGACGATCCGCAGGTGCGCGAGCAGCATGCCCGCGCCGATGAGGACGCCGATCGTGCCGTAGGCCTCGAGCACGCCCCTCATACGAGGCGGGCGAGGCGCCCGGGCAGCACGGGCCCCTGCTCGACGAACGAGGTGTAGACCTGCACGAGGTCGGCGCCGGCGACGATCATGTCCCGCGCGTCGTCGACCGACCCGATACCACCGACCCCGATGATCAGGGGGCCAGGCCCGATCTTTCGGCGCAGGCGCCGGACCACCGCCCGGGAGCGTTCGGTGAGCGGGGCGCCGGACAACCCTCCGGCGCCGAGGTCGTGGTCGATCGTCGTGTTCGTCGCCGCGACCCCTGCGAGGCCGAGCTCGAGCGCGAGGCCCGCGACGGCGTCGACGTCGTCGTCCGCGAGGTCCGGGGCGATCTTCACCAGGAGCGGTACCCGCCGCCCCGCCGCCTCGTCCGCCGCCGACTGCACGGCGGTGAGGATCGGGCGCAGCGAGTCCACGGCCTGGAGGCTGCGCAGCCCCGGCGTGTTCGGCGAGGACACGTTGACGACCAGGTAGTCGGCCCAGCGCGCGAGGGCCCTGGCCGAGTACTCGTGGTCGGCGACGGCGTCCTCGACCGGCGTGACGCGCGACTTGCCGATGTTCACGCCGACGACGACGCCGCGTCCCTTCCGGGTCGAGCGCAGCCGGCGCAGCCGCTCGGCGAGGGCGTCCGCGCCGTCGTTGTTGAAGCCCATGGCGTTGCGGAGCGCGTGCAGCTCGGGGTGGCGCCAGGCCCGCGGGCGGGGGTTCCCGGGCTGGGCACGGGCGGTGACGGTCCCGACCTCGACGAAGCCGAACCCGAGCGCGTCGAGCCCGAGGATCGACCGCCCGTTCTTGTCCATCCCCGCGGCGAGACCGACGGCGGCGGGCACCTGTCGCGCGAGCGGCCCGTGCGGCGCGGGCGCAAGCGGCACGTCGGGACGCCGCCCCACGGTGGCCCTGAGCAGCCGCCGCAGCGGCTCGACCCGTCCCGCGAGGGCGATCGCGCGCAGGGCGAGCACGTGCGCCTGCTCGGCGTCGACGAGGGTGATGAGGTGGCGGTAGAGGGCGGGATAGATCGCTGGCAGCGGCACCGGGCAAGCGTAGGCGGGGCGCGGCGCGCGCCACGCGGCCTACCCTGGGACGGTGACCACTCTCGAACCCAGCCACAAGCAAGCCACCACGATCAGCGCGGACGCGATCGTCGTCGGGGTCGCCACGACGCCGTCCGGCCCCGCCCTCCTCGGCGCCGACTCGCTCGGCCGCCACGTCGGCGTCCTCGACGGCAGGCTGGCGTCCCTCGGCGTGAGCGGCAGGCCGGACGAGGTGCGCCGGGTCGACGCCCCCGAGAAGTGGGCGGCGCGCTCCGTCGTCCTCACCGGGGTCGGCGCCCTCGACGAGCTCTCCCCCGAGGCCCTGCGCCGCGCCGCCGGCGCCGCCACCCGCACGCTCGAGGGCGCCGAGCACGCCGTCCTCGCCCTGCCCGCGGACGATGCGGCCTTCGCCGGCGCCGTCGCCGAAGGTGCCCTGCTCGGTGCGTTCCTCGTGGGGACCTACCGCAGCGAGCCCACGCCGCCCGTCGCCCGCCTGACGATCGCCACGCCGAAGGGGGGCGAGACGGCGGCCGCCGTCAAGCGCGCCGGCGTCGTCGCCACCCACGTCAACGCGACCCGCGAGCTCGTCAACGCCTCCCCCGGCGAGCTCTACCCCGAGACCTTCGCCGACCGCGCGAAGGAGCTCGCGAAGGCCTCCCCCGGGAAGGTCAAGGTCGAGGTGCTCGACGCGGCCGCCCTCGAGGCGGGCGGCTACGGCGGGCTCGTCGGCGTCGGCAAGGGCTCGCCCCGCGGCCCGCGCCTCGTCGTGCTCAGCTACACCCCGCGCAAGGCGGCCGGGCGCTACGCGCTGGTCGGCAAGGGGATCACCTTCGACTCGGGCGGCCTCTCGCTCAAGCCGCCGAAGTCGATGGAGACGATGAAGTCGGACATGGCGGGTGCCGCCGCCGTGCTGCACACCGTGCTCGCCGCCGCCGATCTCGGCCTGCCGGTCGCCGTCACCGGGTACCTGCCGCTCGCGGAGAACATGCCGAGCGGGACCGCGCAGCGGCCGTCCGACGTGCTCACGCAGCGCGACGGCACCACCGTCGAGGTCACCAACACGGACGCCGAGGGGCGGCTCGTCCTCGCGGACGCCCTCGTCGACGCCGTCGCCGCCGGGCCGGACGCCGTGCTGGACATCGCCACCCTCACCGGCGCCCAGGTCGTCGCCCTCGGCCAGCGCACCGCCGGGATCATGGGCACCGACGACGTGCGCGCCGACGTGGTGGCTGCCGCGGGCGCCGCGGGCGAGGACGCGTGGCCGATGCCGCTGCCGGGCGAGCTCCTGGACGGGCTCCGCTCCCCGGTCGCCGACCTCAAGAACTCCGGCGACCGCGCGGGCGGCATGCTCACCGCGGGCGTGTTCCTCCAGCAGTTCGTCGGCGAGACCCCCTGGGGCCACATCGACATCGCCGGGCCGAGCTTCAACGAGGCGTCCGCCTACGGCTACACCCCCGCCGGCGGCACCGGCTACGGCGTCCGCACGATGCTCACCTACCTCGAGCAGCGCGCCGGCGTCTGACCTCACGTCCCGCGGGAGGCGATGGACGCGCATCGCCTCCCGCCTCGTGACACCATCTGTTGGAGACGTCCCGCCGTCGCCAGCCGGGAGATCGCGCCCGGCTCGGCGACTACGGTGGGACCTGTTGATATCGCGGTCCCGGACAGCGGACCGTCAGCCTGCGGCAAGGAGAGGCACGTGGCAGACCAGGAGTACGACATCGTCATCCTCGGAGCGGGGAGCGGCGGCTACGCGGCGGCCCTGCGCGGGGCGCAGCTCGGGCTGAGTGTGGCCCTCGTGGAGGCGGACAAGCTCGGGGGCACCTGCCTGCACCGCGGTTGCATCCCGACGAAGGCGCTGCTGCACGCGGCCGAGGTCGCGGACGAGGTCCAGGGCTCGGCCGCCGTGGGCGTCAAGGCCTCCTTCGAGGGCATCGACATGCCGACGGTCAACTCCTACCGCGAGGGCGTCGTCGGCGGGCTGTTCAAGGGCCTCCAGGGCCTCGTCTCCGCCGCGTCGATCGAGCTCGTCACCGGCTGGGGCACCCTCGTCGCGCCGAACACCGTCGAGGTCGACGGGCGTCGCCTCGTGGGCCGCAACGTCATCCTCGCGTCCGGCTCGTACTCGAAGTCCCTCCCGGGCCTCGAGATCGGCGGTCGCGTCATCACCTCGGAGCAGGCGCTCGCCCTCGACCACGTGCCGGGCTCGGTCGTGGTCCTCGGCGGCGGCGTCATCGGCGTCGAGTTCGCCTCGGTGTGGAAGTCGTTCGGAGCGGACGTCACCATCATCGAGGGCCTGCCCAACCTCGTGCCCAACGAGGACCCGGCGATCTCCAAGCAGCTCGAGCGCGCGTTCCGCAAGCGCAAGATCACCTTCCACACGAACGCCCGGTTCTCGGGCGTCACCCAGACGGACTCGGGCGTCACGGTGACGACCGAGGACGGCAAGTCGATCGAGGCGGACTACCTGCTCGTGGCCGTCGGACGCGGACCGTCGACGGCGAACCTCGGTTACGAGGAGCAGGGCGTCGCGATGGAGCGTGGCTTCGTGCTGACGAACGAGCGCCTGGCCACCAACGTCCCGGGCGTCTACGCCGTCGGCGACATCGTCCCCGGGCTCCAGCTCGCCCACCGCGGTTTCCAGCAGGGCATCTTCGTGGCCGAGGAGATCGCGGGGCTGCAGCCGGCCCCGATCGTCGAGTCCGGCATCCCGCGCGTCACGTACTGCGACCCCGAGGTCGCCTCCGTCGGCCTCACGCAGCCCGAGGCCGAGGAGGCCTACGGCAAGGACAACGTCGAGGTGGTGCAGATGAGCCTCGGCGGCAACGGCAAGTCGCAGATCCTCAAGACCACCGGGTTCATCAAGCTCGTCCGCGAGAAGGACGGCCCGATCGTCGGCTTCCACGGCATCGGCGCCCGCATCGGTGAGCAGGTCGGCGAGGGGCAGCTCATGGTCAACTGGGAGGCCTACCCGGACGACGTGGCCTCCCTCGTCCACGCCCACCCGACGCAGAACGAGGCCGTCGGCGAGGCCGCGCTCGCGCTCGCCGGCAAGCCGCTCCACTCCCACAACTGAGCCCGCGCACAAGGAGAAAGCACACCATGTCTGAAGCCGTGAAGATGCCCGCGCTGGGCGAGTCCGTCACCGAGGGCACCGTCACGCAGTGGCTCAAGGCCGTCGGCGACACGATCGAGGTCGACGAGCCGCTGCTCGAGGTCTCCACCGACAAGGTGGACACCGAGGTGCCCTCCCCGGTGGCCGGCACGATCGAGAAGATCCTCGTCGAGGAGGACGAGACCGTCGAGGTCGGCACCGACCTCGTGATGATCGGCGACGGCTCCGGCGGCGGCTCCGCCGAGGAGGCCCCCGCCGAGGAGCCCGCCGCGCAGGAGGCTCCCGCCGAGCCCGCTCCGGCCGAGGAGCCGGCCGCCGAGGAGCCGGCCGCCGAGGAGCCGGCCGCCGAGGAGCCGGCCGCCGAGGAGGCTCCTGCCGAGGAGCCCGCGGCCGAGCAGGCGCCGGCACCGGCGTCGGGCTCGACCGGCGGTGGTGGTGGCCAGGAGGTGAAGATGCCGGCGCTCGGTGAGTCCGTCACCGAGGGCACGGTCACGCAGTGGCTCAAGGCCGTGGGCGACGAGGTCGCCGTGGACGAGCCGCTGCTCGAGGTCTCCACCGACAAGGTCGACACCGAGGTGCCGTCGCCGTTCGCCGGCACGCTGACCGAGATCAAGGTGGACGAGGACGAGACCGTCGAGGTCGGCACCGTGCTCGCCGTCGTCGGTGGCGACGGCGGTGCGTCCGCCGCTCCCGCCGAGGAGGCGGCCCCGGCCCCGGCCGAGAAGCCCGCTCCCGCGGAGCCGCCCGCTCAGGAGAAGCCCGAGCCTGCGGCCGAGAAGCCTGCTCCGCCGGCGGAGAAGAAGCCCGAGCCGGCGGCCGAGAAGGCGGCGCCCGCCGCACCTGCGGCTCCGGCAGCACCTGCGGCACCCGCCGCGACCGCGGCGGCCACCGAGGGCGCCTCGTCCTACGTCACGCCGCTCGTGCGCAAGCTCGCCCGTGACCTCGGGGTCGACCTCGCGGGCGTCACCGGCTCCGGCGTCGGCGGCCGGATCCGCAAGCAGGACGTCGAGGGGGCCGCGAAGGCGGCCCAGGCTCCCGCAGCAGCCGCCCCCGCGGCCGGCGCACCGGCGGGCGCGAAGGCGCCGACGACGATCCCCGCGGCCTCCACGCTGCGCGGGACCACCGAGAAGATGTCGCGCACCCGCAAGGTCATCGCCAAGCGGATGATGGCCTCGCTCGAGACGACCGCCCAGCTGACGACGGTCATCGAGGTCGACCTCACGCGGATCGCCGACCTGCGCACCCGCGCGAAGTCGACGTTCCAGGCCAACGAGGGCGTCAAGCTCACGTACCTGCCGTTCCTCGTCAAGGCGACCACGGAGGCGCTGAAGGCGCACCCGAAGGTCAACGCCCAGATCGACGGCGAGAACGTCATCTACCACGACGTCGAGAACGTCGGCATCGCGGTGGACACCGAGAAGGGCCTCATGGTCACGGTCGTCAAGGACGCCGGCGACCTCACGCTCGGCGGCATCGCCAAGCGCATCGCCGAGCAGGCCGACCGTGCGCGCACGGGCAACATCAAGCCCGACGACGTCACCGGTGCGACCTTCACGGTCACCAACACCGGCTCGGGCGGGGCCCTGTTCGACACCCCGATCGTCAACCAGCCCGGCGTGGCCATCCTCGGCACCGGGACGATCGTCCGCCGGCCGGCCGTGGTCAAGGACGCCGACGGCAACGAGACGATCGGTATCCGCTCGATGATGTACCTGGCGCTCAGCTACGACCACCAGCTGGTGGACGGCGCCGACGCCGCCCGGTTCCTGCAGACCATGAAGGCGCGCCTCGAGGAGGGCGCCTTCGAGGGCGACCTCGGTCTCTGACCCAGGCTGCCCGCCGAAGGAACCTGACCGACGGGCCCCGCACGTTCCGCCACCGCGGAGGGTGCGGGGCCCGCGGCATGTCACGGGGACTCAGCACGTCATGGGCCGCGGAGTGTCGCGGGCCCGCGGAGTGTCGGCGGTTCGCGGCGTACCGACTGCCCGCGGCGGGCACCGTCCCCGCCCCCGTCGATTGGTGGATAGCATCGAGGGCATGGATCTGCGCCGGCTGGACCTCGGAACCGCTCGCACGGACTACCGGTCGGCGTGGGAGCTGCAACGCCAGGTGCATGCGGAGGTCGCGGGCGGGGACGGCCGCGACACGCTGATCGCCCTCGAGCACGAGAGCGTCTACACCGCCGGGCGCCGCACGGCCCGCTCGGACCGCCCGGACGACGGCACGCCCGTCGTCGACGTCGACCGCGGCGGTCGCATCACCTGGCACGGTCCGGGCCAGCTCGTCGTCTACCCGATCGTCCGGCTCGCGGAGCCCGTGGACGTCGTCGCCTACGTCCGTGCCCTCGAGGACGCGGTCGTCGAGGCGTGCGCCGAGCTGGGACTGACGACGATCCGGGTGCCGGGTCGCACCGGGGTGTGGGTGCCGGGCGGCGAGGGCGCGGTCGACAAGAAGATCTGCGCGATCGGCGTGCGCGTGGCCCGCTCGACGACGATGCACGGCATCGCCCTCAACGTGGACACCGACCTCACGGCCTACGAGCGGATCGTCCCGTGCGGGATCTCCGACGCCGGCGTGACCTCGCTGAGCGCGGAGCTCGGCCGGACCGTCACCCTCACCGAGACCGCCGACGTCGTCGAGCGGGCGCTCGTGCGCCACCTCCTCCCGATGACGGCGGCCCACGCCCTGCCCGACGTCGCCGCCACGTCGGTGACCGCCGCCCGGGCCCAGGCCGCCCCGTACGCGAAGGTCGACCTCGGCCTCAAGGACGTCGGCGCGCCGGCCGGCGGTTCCTGCGGCTGCGGGGGCGGCTCGTGCGGGTGCGGGGGCGCGCACGGAGAAGCCGCAGCTCCGGCTTCGGCGCCCACCACCGCCCCGAACGGCCGCAAGCTCCTGCGCATCGAGAAGCGCAACGCCGAGACCCCCATCGGTCAGAAGCCGGAGTGGATCAAGACGCGGGCGACGACGGGCCCCGAGTACACCGAGCTCAAGGAGCTCGTGCACGGCCAGGGCCTGCACACCGTCTGTGAGGAGGCGGGCTGCCCCAACATCTACGAGTGCTGGGAGGACCGCGAGGCCACGTTCCTCATCGGTGGTTCGCAGTGCACGCGGCGCTGCGACTTCTGCCAGATCGACACCGGCAAGCCGGCCCTGTTCGACCGCGCGGAGCCGCTGAAGGTGGCGAGCTCGGTCAAGCGCATGGGCCTGCGGTACTCGACGATCACCGGCGTCGCGCGCGACGACCTCGACGACGGCGGTGCCTGGCTCTACGCCGAGACCGTCCGGCAGATCCACCGGCTCAACCCGGGCACCGGCGTCGAGCTCCTCATCCCCGACTTCGACGCCGTGCCGGAGCAGCTCGCCGAGGTCTTCTCCTCGCGGCCCGAGGTGCTCGCCCACAACGTGGAGACGGTGCCGCGGATCTTCCGCCGCATCCGCCCGGGCTTCCGCTACGACCGCTCGCTCTCGGTCCTCACGTCCGCCCGCGAGGACGGCTTCGTCACCAAGTCCAACCTCATGCTCGGCATGGGCGAGACGTTCGACGAGGTCGTCGAGGCGCTGCAGCTCATCCGCGACGCCGGCACCGACCTCATCACGATCAACCAGTACATGCGCCCCTCGCTGCGCCACCACCCCGTGGACCGCTGGGTGAAGCCGCAGGAGTTCGTCGAGCTGTCGGAGGCGGCCGAGGAGATCGGCTTCCTCGGGGTGATGGCCGGCCCGCTGGTGCGGTCGAGCTACCGCGCCGGACGCCTGTGGGGCCAGGCGATGGTGCGCCGGGGCGAGGAGGTCCCCGAGGACCTGCGCCACCTCACCGAGGAGGGCAGCTCCCGGCAGGAGGCGTCCTCGCTGCTCGCCAGGCTCGGCTGAGGCGGACCCCATGACCACCGGCCGCCCGGCACCGAGCACGCAGCGCGATGACGAGGGACGCGGCCGGCTGGCGGTCGTCGCCGGCTCCTCCGGGCTCATCGGGCGAGCGCTCGTGGACGAGCTGCGTGCCCGTGGCTGGCGGGTGCGTCGGCTCGTACGGGGCGGGGCGGGCATGGGTTCGGGCGACGTCGTGTGGGCCCCGGAGAACGCGCAGCTGGACCGGGGCGCCCTCGACGGCGCCGACCTCGTGGTCAACCTCGGCGGCGCCGGGCTCGGGGACAAGCGGTGGTCCGCCCGCTACAAGGCGACGGTCACGCTCTCGCGCACCGGCCCGACGTCGCTCCTGGCGACCACCCTCGCTCGGGCCGCGGACGAGGGCCGGGTCTCCCCCGGCGTCCGCTACCTCCAGGCGAGCGCGGTCGGCTACTACGGCGACGCGGGCGAGCAGGTCCTCACGGAGGACTCCCCCGCCGGCGACGGCTTCCTCGCCGACCTCACGGACAGCTGGGAGGCCGCGGCCCGGCCCGCGGTCGACGCCGGAGTCCCGACCGTCCTCATGCGCACCGGGATCGTGCTCGCACCCGGCGGCGGCGCGCTCCAGCAGATGATGCCGCTGCTGCGGCTCGGCCTCGGCGGCCCCCTCGGCGGTGGGCGGCAGTGGTGGCCGTGGATCACCCTTGCCGACCACGTCGGCGCCCAGCTCCACCTCGCCGGGTCGGCGGTGACCGGTCCCGTCAACCTTGCCGGACCCGTCGAGGCGCGTCAGCGCGAGGTGCTCCGCGCCGTCGCCGCCGAGCTCGGCCGCCCGTTCGGCGTGCCGGTGCCGGGCCTCGCGCTGAAGGCGGTGCTGGGCGAGTTCGCCGGCGACGTCCTCGCCTCGCAGCGGATGCACCCGGACGCGCTCGTGGCCGACGGCTACGAGTTCACCCACCCCGACGTCGCCGCGGCCGCCCGCTGGCTCGTCGCCGGGCGCTGAGCACGGCACTCCCGCACACGACGGCCGGTCGGTCAGGGCGTGGCGGTGGACTCGCGGGTCGGCAGCGGCTCGTCCGGGCACGTGTCGAGCACGCTCTGCATCGCGGCTCGCTCCGGTTCGGTGACGGTCAGCCCGTAGTCGAGCTTGACGGCCACCTGGATCGACACGTACTCGCACCGGAACCCGGTGTTCGGCGGGAGCCAGGCGGAGGCGTCGTCCGCACCCTTGCTCTGGTTCGTGCCGCCGTCGACGGCGAGCAGGTTGAACGGGTCGTTCCCGAACTGTTCGAGCGTGGCGACGTCCCACTCGTCGGCGCCCGAGTGCCACGCGTCCGCCAGCGCGACCACATGGTCGATCTGGACCTCCGCCGACGTGTCGGACAACGAGATCGGTCCCCGGTCGCAGTTCCGGAGGCAGTGGGAGTCGGGCGAGGCCCGCGGCAGCATCGGGCTCGACCGCGCCGAGCGCCTTCGCGAGCTGAGCAACCGGGGTGAGCTCACGCTCCCCCACAGGGTCGTGGGTCGTGTCGGGAGGTACGCGGACGAGACGTGGCAGGAGGAGCCGTCCTACTTCCTGCCGACGGCGACCAGCGCGACGACGTTCGTCAACGAGGTCTTCGCCTCGAGAGCGCGCGCGAACCACCGGCACTACGTCGAGAGCTCACGTCTGTGGCTTCCTCAGGTCACGCGGCAGACCCACGGGGCCCCCGCTCGGGTCGACGCCGGCGGCACGTCGGTCGAGGTTCTCGACGCCCAGGGGGCGACAGCACTCCGGGTCGACTTCTCCTCGCGCCTGCGACCGGACGACGTGGCACTCTTCGACCCGGCGGGCACCCCGCACCGCTCGGCAGACTCGGGCCGGGACGACGTGCCCCTCGCGGGCACGCCCGGCTCCCTGGGCGTCACGGACGAGGAGCTGGACTTCATCTGAGCGGGCCCCGGTCCCGGGCGACTACTCGAGCGGCAGCGCCGTGTGCTCCCCCGCGCGGGTCCGTGGCCGCGGGATGAACGAGGCGAGCACCGCGGCCGCGAGCGCTGCGGCGAGCCCCAGCAGGAGCGCCGTGCGGAAGCCGTCCGCCGTGGGCAACGAGGTGCCGCCCACGTCGACCGAGGAGGCGGTGAGCACGGCGGCGACGGCCGCGGCCGCCGTGGTCGTGCCCAGCCCGCGCATGAGGGTGTTGAACCCGTTGGCGGCGCCCGTCTCCGACGCCGGGACGGCGCGCATGACAAGGGTCGGCATCGCGGCGAACCCGAGCCCGATGCCCAGCCCGACGAGGATGTTGATGAGCAGGACCACCCAGGCAGCGAGCGGGACGAGGACCGCCACCAGGTAGCCGGCGGCGATGACGAGGGCGCCGGCGACGAGGAGCGGCTTCGGCCCCCACGCGCCGATGAGGCGGCCCGCCACCGGTGACATCGCGAGCATCGCGAGGCCCGACGGCATGACGACGAGGCTGGCCGGGACGAGCCCCATGCCGAGGCCACCCACCGACGTCGGCAGCTCGAGCAGCTGGGGGAAGACGATGTTGGCCGCGAACAGGGCGAACCCCATGGCCACCGAGGCGAGGTTCGTCATGAGCACGGGGCCGCGCGCGGTGACCCGCAGGTCGACGAGCGGTTCGGACATCCGCAGCTCGAACGCGCCCCACAGCAGTAGGACGGCGACGCCGCCGAGCCCGAGGCCGAGCGTGCTCGGTGACGTCCAGCCCCAGTCGCCGCCGCGCGAGATCGCGAGCAGGACGCCCGTGAGCCCGACGGCGAGCCCGACCACCCCGACGACGTCGATGCGCCCGCCGGTGCGCAACGTGCTCGGCGGGACGACCCAGGCCATGAGGGCAAGGACGACGAGCGCGAGGGCCGCCGCCACCCAGAACAGGACGTGCCAGTCCGCCCGTTCCGTGACGAACGCGCTGATCGGCAGGCCGAGCGCCCCGCCGACACCGAGGGTGGCGCTGACGAGGGCGATGGCGCCACCCATGCGGTCGGGGTGCATGACGTCGCGCAGGATGGAGATGCCGAGCGGGATGACGCCCATGCCGGCGCCCTGGAGGCCGCGGCCGACGATGAGTGGCCCGGCCGCCGTCGAGACCGCGGCGACCACGGACCCCAGCGCGAGCACGCCCATGAGGACGAGCGCGACGCGGCGCTTGCCGTACATGTCCCCGAGGCGGCCCGAGATCGGCGTGCACACGGCCGAGACCAGCAGCGTGACGGTGACTGCCCACGCCGTGGTCTCGCGGGAGGCGTCGAGCAGCTCGGGAAGCTCGGACTGGATGGGGATGAGCAGCGTCTGCATGAAGGACGCCGTCATACCCGCGAGCGCGAGGACCGTGACCACGCGCGCCGGGCTCTGGGGCGTGAGGCCGGGTCGTGTCACCGGCACAGGATAGGGTCAGCCACCCTCCTCACAGGCGGCGGCGTCCGCGATCGACCAGCCGGGCCCGGTCTGCTCGAGGACGAGGACGGAGCACGCCGTCGCCGCCGGGTAGAGCGTCTCCTCCCCCGCGGTCACCGCCCGCCACTGCGACTGCTCGAGGCCCACCTCGGCGACGAAGCGCCCCTCCTGCGGCGACCCTTCCCTGACGACGACGGACGTCACCGACGTGGAGAGGTCGTCGACGGTGGTGCTCGCCAGCGCGTCGGCGAGCGGGGCGTCGGCCAGGCGCGCGGGCGATCCCGGCACCGTCATCGCCTCGAGCGCGGCCGTGTCCCCGTCGAGGATCGCGCTCTCCCGCAGCCCGAGGACGTCGGTGACCACGGTGAACGCGTCCGCCGTCACCGCCTCGTCCGGCGCGGGAACCGGGGCGTCCTCGGCCGACGCATCATCAACCGGCGCGTCCTCCGCCCGCGCCTCCTCGACGTGTGCTTCCTCGACCCGTGCTTCCTCGACCGGTACGTCACCGGCCGGCCTCAACGTGGTCCAACCGACGCCGACGGCGCCGAGTACAGCGACCGCCACCGCCACCCCGGCGGCCCGGCGGATCCCGGTGTTCCCCCGGTTCCCGCTGGTCCGACCGCTCCCGGTGCTCCCCCGGTTCCCGCTGGTCCGGCCGCTCCCGGTGCTCCCCCGGTTCCCGCTG
>JBQDDG010000013.1:23748-49082 GCA_052093225.1 Actinomycetaceae bacterium | reverse complement strand
GCTCCCCCGGTTCCCGCTGGTCCGGCCGCTCCCGGTGCTCCCCCGGTTCCCGCTGGTCCGGCCGCTCCCGGTGCTCCCCCGGTTCCCGCTGATCCGACCGCTCACGACAGCCCGACGGCTCCCGGTGCCCTGCCGTTCCCCGCTCGCCGACGTCCTGCCGGCCCGGCGTCGTCCTCGCCCGCGCCGCCCGTCCCGACCGCGCGCGCTCGGCGCGCGGACCGTCGCCTCCCGCAGCGCGCCCTCGCGCAGGAGCGCACCGGCCATGGACGCGCTCGCGGGCAGCCGGACCCCGGCCCTGGCCCCCAGCTCAGCGGCCCGTGCGGCGAGGGCGCGCGCCGTCGGCCGGCGCGCGGGATCGTCGTCGCAGGCCCGCCCGGTGAGCGCCTCCACCTCGGCGTCGCCCGGCGCGAGGCCGCGTACGAGCATCCCGAGCGCGTAGACGTCACCGGCCGCCGTGGCGGGCCCGCCCGCGAGTCGTTCTGGCGGGACGTGGCCCGGCGTGCCCTCCTCGATCGCGACGTCACCGACGAGGTCGACGAGCACCACCTTTCCCGCCGTGTCGACGACGACGTTGGCCGGCGAGACGTCGCCGTGCACCACCCCGGCGGCGGCGAGGTGCGCGAGCGCGGACCCGACGTCCGTGAGGACGCCGGCCACCTCGGGCAGGGTGAGCGAGCCGCGTGCCGTCCGCACCGACGCCAGCGAGGCCCCGGGCACGGTCCCGGTGACGAACGCGGCCCGGGCCCCGGGCAGGTCGACGACGTCGAGGACCCGCGGCAGGTGCGGGTGCGCGGACGCGCGCAGGGCGGCGAGCCGGCGCCGGACGGACGCACCGTCCGCTCCGGCGGGCAGGTCGAGCAGCGACACGACCACCGCGGCGCCCGTGGCGTCCGAGGTGGCGGAGAAGACCCGCCCCGAACCGCCACCGAGCGGCCGGGAGATCCGGTAGCCGGGTACCTCGTGGGTCGTGCGCGCCATGTGCTCCAGGCAACCAGGACGGCTCAGGACGCCGCGGACTTCTCCACAGGTGCCCGCGTCGCCTCGCCGCGCCCCTCGTCGTCGGCGGGGAACCGCGACTGCCTCGGCCACCAGACCGCCCTGCCCACGTCGTGCACGAGCGCCGGCACGAGGAGCGTGCGCACGACGAGCGTGTCGATGAGGACGCCGAGGGCGACGATGATCGCCAGCTGGAGCAGGAAGAGGAGCGGCACCACCCCGAGGGCGGCGAAGGTCGCGGCCAGCACGACGCCCGCCGAGGTGATGACCCCGCCGGTCACCGCGAGGGCCCGCCGCACCCCGCGCCTGGTCCCGAGCCGGAGCGACTCCTCCCGCGCGCGCGTCATGAGGAAGATCGTGTAGTCGATCCCGAGGGCGACGAGGAAGACGAACCCGAACAGTGGCACCGTCGGGTCGGCGCCGGGCAGGTCGAGGACGTGGTTGAAGACCAGGGCCACGATGCCCATCGCCGTCGCGAAGCTCAGCACGTTCGCCGCCAGGAGGAGGACCGGCGCCAGCACCGAGCGCAGCAGCACGACGAGCGTGAGCAGGATGACGACGAGCACCGCCGGGATGATCACCCTGAGGTCGCGCTCCGCCGTCGTGCGGGTGTCGAGGGTCTCGGCTGCGGCGCCGCCGACGAGCGCGTCGGGGTCGATGTCGTGCACGACGCCGCGCAGGTCGCGCACCGCGTCGACCGCCTCGTCGGAGTCGGCCGGTCCCTCGGTCGTCACCTGCACGTGGACGCGCCCGTCGACGACGAGGGGCTCGGCCTCGCTCGCGCCCTCGCCCCCGGATCCGCCGTCCTGACCAGGACCGCCCGGGCCGCCCTCACCACCCGGTGCTCCCCCACCACCCGGTGCACCTGGGCCGCCCGCCCCCTCGGTGACGATCTCGGCCGACGTCACGCCGGGGCTCGCCTCCGCGGCAGCACGCACGTCCTCTGCGAGGTCGGCGTCCGCGACGACGTCGACGGGTTGTACGGCGCCGGCCGGGAAGTGCGCGGCGAGCACCTCCTCGCCGTCGACGGCGTCGGACTGTGCGAGGAAGACGTCGGACTCGCTGGTCCCGTCGGCGTCGAGCGTGGTGACGAAGGCGGCGGCCACGAGCAGCACGAGCGAGGTGACCACCCAGGTCCGCCGGTCCCGGCGGCCGACCAGGCGGGCGATCCGGCCCCAGATCCCGGGGGCGTCCTCGGGTGCGGTCGCCGGCGCCCGGCGTCCCCTCCCGCCCTTGTCGACGCCGGTGCCGTGGCCATCGCGGTCGCCCGCGCCGACGCCGTCGCTCCCGCCGCCGTCCGCACTCTCGCCGTCATCGCCAACCGTGTCGTCATGGACGTGCGGCACGCGCGGCCAGAAGACGACCCGGGAGCGCCGGCCGGCAATGAGCAGGAGGGCCGGCAGGAGCGTGAGCGCGGCGACGAAGGCCGCCGAGATGCCGACGGCGGCGACGGGGCCGAGCGCGGCGTTGGAGCCGAGGTCGGAGAGCAGGAGGCACAGCAGCCCGAGGGCCACCGTGCCCGCGGAGGCGGCGATCGGCGGGAGCGTGGCCCGCCAGGCGGCGCGCATGGCGACAAACGGGTCGCGGTGCCGGCCGAGCTCCTCGCGGTGCCGGGCCACGAGCAGGAGGCAGTAGTCGGTGGCCGCACCGATGACGAGGATCGACATGATGCCCTGGGTCTGGCCGCTCAGCTGGACCACGCCCGCGGAGGCGAGGTGGTAGACGACCAGCCCCGCCAGGGCGAGCGCGAACACCGCGGTGAGCAGGACGGCGAAGGGCAGGATCGGTGAGCGGTAGACGAGCAGGAGGATGACCAGCACGACGGCGAGCGCGGTCAGCAGGAGCACCACGTCGATCGACCCGAACGCGGAGGAGAGGTCGGCCGCGAACCCGCCGGGACCGGTCACCCAGCCCTCCAGGCCGGCCGACTCGAGACCCGGCGCGACGGCGTCGCGCACCTCGGTGACCACCGAGCCGACGAGACTCTCGCCGTCGGGCAGCGGCTCCGCCGTGAGGGCCGTGTCGATCCCGAGCACCACCATGGCTGCCTCGCCGTCCTCGGACGGGACGACCACCGGGGGCGCCGTGAGGACCTCCTCGACGCTCCGACCGTCGCTGAGCACCGCCGAGCCGGCGTCCGCCGCTATCTCGTCCACGGCGCCGAGGTCGGCCTCCTCGATCGGACCGCCGCCCGCGGGCCGCACGACGAGCAGGACCGGGAGGCTCGAGGTATCGGTGAAGTCGGCGACGACGTCCGAGGCGCGCACCGACTCGGCCGAGGTGGGCAGGAACATCGAGGGGTCGTTCTCCTGCACCTCGCTGAGCCGGCCCATGTACTGGCCGCCCAGTCCGCCGATCGCCACCCAGACGAGGACGAGCGCGGCGATGACGAGCGCGCGCCACCGACCGGTCGATGAACGCTGCTCGCTGATGTCCGGCATCATGCCTCCGCCCGCCGGCGGACCGGCATATCCTTCGCATGCTGAGTAATTCCCCCAGCATGTACCCACGGCGGCCCCACCGCAATCGCGCAGCACCGACTCTGGCAACATGTGGCGGTGACCACGACGGACGGGCCCGGCGATCTGCTGGGCGGCAGCGGCGAGGGACCCGGCGTCGCCGAGGACGCCTCCCACTGGCCCACGGGCCGCCTGATCTCCGCCCTCGCCCGCCGCGCGGAGCGTGAGCTGGACGCGCGCCTGGCCGGCTACGGGCTGAGCCACGCGACGATGCCGGTACTCGCCACCCTCCTGCCGGGGCCGAGGAGCCAGCGCCGCGTCGCGACGCTCGTCGGCGTCACCGAGCAAACCCTGTCCCGCCACGTCGTCAGCCTCGAGCGGCAGGGACTCGTGCGGCGCTCCCCCGACACGGCCGACGGCCGGCGGCGCCTCGTCGAGCTGACGGAGAACGGGCGGACGACGATGGTCGCCGTCGTCGGCCGGCTGCGCGAGGCCACGACGGTCGAGTCCGCGCTCGACGCCAACGAGGAGGCCACGCTCCGCACGCTCCTGCTCAAGATGGTCGGCGCCACTGAGCAGGGTCGGTAGCGGCGGCGCCCGGCCCGGTACCCTGGTCGCATCATGGCCCGCACCCCGAAGAACGCCGACGACGGCGACCAGAAGACCCCGAAGCCGAAGAAGAAGCGCTGGTACCACAGCTTCCTCGAGGCCTACCGCATCACGGCCGAGTACAAGCCGTCGACGCCGTGGCTCCTCCTCGGCGTGTTCGTCGCCGTCCTCGGCGTGGCGATCGGCATCGGGTTCGCCATCGATCACCCGATCTACCTCGGCATCGTCGGCGTGCTGCTCGGCATCATCGCTGTGCTCATCGTCCTCGGCCGGCTCACCCGCACGGCGGCCTACGCGCGGGTCGAGGGCCAGCTCGGCGCCGCCTCCGCCGCGCTCGGCCAGCTCGGCCGCGGCTGGTACGTCGAGGACGAGCCGGTCGCGTTCACCCCCAAGCACCAGGACCTCGTCTTCCGGGCGGTCGGCAAGCCCGGCATCGTCTTGGTCTCCGAGGGGCCCAAGCACCGCGTCACCCGCCTGCTGGAGGACGAGCGCCGCAAGGTCTCGCGCGTCGCCCCGAGCGTGCAGGTCCACCTCATCCAGTCCGGCCGCGGCGAGGACCAGGTCCCGCTCCCGGACCTCGTGCCCTCGATCAAGAAGCTCGGCGGCCCCAAGCTCACCTCGGCCGAGATCGCCGCGGTCACCAAGCGGCTCACCGCGCTCGGCGGCATCCGCCAGTCGGTCCCCAAGGGCATCGATCCGAACAAGGCGCGCCCCGACCGCAAGGCCATGCGCGGCCGCTGAGGCTGAGATCGGCCGGCACGCCCCGGCCCAGCCCGCACACCCCGGCTCGGCGCGCACGACAAGCCCGCACACCCCGGCTCGGCGCGCAGACTGGCCCGCTCGCCCCGGTCCGCACCGCACGAGCCCACGGTTCGGCGACGCGACGGCTCAGCGACCCGTCACACCCACCCGACGACGGCGCCATCCACTTCTCGCTTGATCGTTCCTACGTAGTTACGTAGTTTGGTCGCATGACGAGCGACGACGCCGACCTCCGCGCGCGCCTGCTCGCTCTCGAGGAGCGCGTCTCCACCCTCGAGCACGCACGCGACCGCACCGACAGCCCGGAACCCCAGCCCGGCGCCCAGGACGAGGAGACGTTCTGGGCGCTGCACGGCCTGCGCGCACGACTCCCCGACCATCCGGACACCGCCGGCGGGGCCGTCATGCTCGTCGGCTCGCTCACGCTGCCGGGCGGCGGACCGGTCGAGTGGCAGCAGGCGGGCGGCTCCGACGGGCTCGTGGAGTCGGACTGGACGGGCCGCGCCGACGTGTTCGCGGCGCTCGGCCACCCGGTGCGGCTCGAACTCCTCCGCCGGCTCCTGTCGGGCGTGACGTCGACCGCCGAGCTGGCCGGGACCGAGGGGCTCGGGACCAGCGGGCAGCTGCACCACCACCTGCGCCAGCTCGTGGCCGCCGGCTGGGTGCGGCAGGCCGGGCGCGGCCGCTACCGGGTGCCGGCGGCCCGCGTGGTCCCGCTGCTCGCCATGCTCGTGGGGGCCGAGCGATGACCCCGGCCCTGAGCGCGCTGCACCGCATGCGCTCCACGATGCTCTACGCCGCGGCTCTCACCCTCGGCCTCTGCGGGCTGGCGCGCGGCCTCCTGGGTGACGGCCCGCTCGACGAGGCGCTCCGGGTCCTCGTGCTCGTGGCCTTCGGCGTCCTCGCCCTGTGGCTCGTGGTCGTGCTGCTCGGCGGCCGCACGATGGTCGAGCCGGAGCTGCGCACCGTCCGCTCCCCCGTGGTCGGCCGGTGGCTCGCCCTCAACAGCCCCGCCACGAAGGTACCGAGCCACGGCACCCGGGCCTACGGGCAGGCCTACGCGATCGATCTTGTCGCCGAGCCCGAGGACGCCAAGCGGCCGCAGTTCGGCACGGGCGAGGCGTTCCGGCGCAACGGCGAGTACCCGGCGTTCGGCGAGCCGGTCCGCGCCATGGTGGGCGGCGTCGTCGTGGCGGTGTCCGACTGGCGGCGCGACCACCGGGCGCGCAGCAACGGCTGGGCGCTCGGCTACATGATGATCGAGGGCATGGTGCGCGAGCTGGGCGGGCCGGGCTGGATCGTGGGCAACCACGTGATCGTGCGCGCCGAGGACGGCACCTTCGCCCTCGTCGCCCACCTGCAGCGCCGCTCGGCCGCCGTGGCGCGGGGCGACGTCGTGCAGGCCGGTGACGTCATCGGCCGGTGCGGCAACTCCGGCAACAGCTCGGAGCCCCACGTCCACGCCCAGCTGATGGACCGGCGGTCGCTGCTCACAGCGGCGGGCGTGCCGATGGCGTTCGCCGGACTCACGATCGACGACGGGCCGGAGCCGGTGGACGGCCTGCCCGCCGACGAACAGCACATGAGGGCGTCAGCGGTCGCCGCTTGATGATGCGCTCGGCGCGTATGGGGACGCGGAGCGTGTACCGACGACGGCGGGTGTGGCCACAACCGCGTGTGGCCGAAGCCGCGTGCGGAAGACCCAGCCCGCGCGCACGAGGCGGGTGCGGAATAAGCCGCGTGCGGACGACTCAGCGCGCGCGCACGAGGCGGGTGCGCGCGAGGTCGTCGTGCAGCGGGACGCCGTCGACGGTGCGCCACAGGCCCGGCAGCACGAGGCACAGAAGTACCGTCCGGACGACGACCAGGAGGAACGGGGCACGTCCGCGGTCGACCGCGACGAGGCGGAGCCCCGCGACCCGGTGCCCGATCGACGAACCGAGGAGGCCGCCGACGAGGATGCGCTGCAGGGCGAAGATCCCGAGGATGGCGAACGCGTCACCGTCCAGGAACCCGTAGGCGATGGCCATGGCGATCGCCCAGTCGAGGCAGAGCGCGAGAAGACGGCGGCCGAACGGGGCGAGCTCCGGCGTCGTCACCGGTCCTGCCGCTCCGGCGTGCCCCCGGCGGGGGGCGGAGGGGTCGGCGTCGGGCACCGGTCCATCGTAGGCGCGGGCGTCCCACCGCAGGCGCGGGGCCGCGGCAGTTCGAGGTGGTCCCCGTAACATGGCCGACACGCTCGGGAGACGGCAGGGAAACTCCTCGGGTCTAACGTCTGACACGACCGGCCGGCCCCGGCCGGTGCACGCGAACGAGGAGTCACGGATGTTCTCAACCCCCGAAGAGGCGATCGCCTACACGCGCAACGAGGACGTGAAGTTCGTCGACGTCCGGTTCTGCGACCTGCCAGGGGTGATGCAGCACTTCAACATCCCCGTCGAGACGTTCGACGAGGACGCCTTCACGGACGGCCTCATGTTCGACGGCTCCTCGATCCGCGGGTTCACCGCGATCCACGAGTCCGACATGAAGCTCGTGCCGGACATCGGGTCGGCCTTCATCGACCCGTTCCGCGCGCAGAAGACGCTCGTGCTCAACTTCGCGATCGTCGACCCCTTCACCTCACAGGCCTACGACCGCGACCCGCGCACCGTCGCCTCGAAGGCCGAGGCCTATCTCCGCTCGACCGGCATCGCCGACACCGCCTTCTTCGGCGCCGAGGCGGAGTTCTACCTCTTCGACGACGTGCGGTTCCAGACCTCGGCCCAGTCGAGCTTCTACCACATCGACTCCGAGGAGGCCGCGTGGAACACCGGCCGCAAGGAGGAGGGCGGCAACCTCGGGTACAAGACCCGGTTCAAGGGCGGCTACTTCCCCGTCTCGCCGAACGACCACTTCGCCGACCTGCGCGACGAGATGGTCCGCGTGATGAGCGAGGTCGGCCTCAAGGTCGAGCGCGCGCACCACGAGGTGGGCACGGCCGGCCAGCAGGAGATCAACTACCGGTTCGACTCGCTGCGCGCCGCCGCCGACGACGTGATGAAGTTCAAGTACGTCGTCAAGAACCTGGCGTGGGAGCACGGCCGCTCGGCCACGTTCATGCCCAAGCCGCTGTTCGGGGACAACGGTTCGGGCATGCACTGCCACCAGTCGCTGTGGAAGGACGGCGAGCCACTGTTCTACGACGAGCAGGGCTACGGCGGGCTCTCGGACATGGCGCGCTGGTACATCGGCGGCCTGCTGCACCACGCGCCGTCGCTGCTCGCGTTCACCAACCCGACGCTCAACTCCTACCACCGGCTCGTGCCCGGCTACGAGGCGCCGGTCAACCTCGTCTACTCGGCGCGCAACCGCTCGGCGTGCATCCGCATCCCCGTCACCGGGGCGTCCGCGAAGGCCAAGCGCGTGGAGTTCCGCGTGCCGGACCCCAGCTCGAACCCCTACCTCGCCTTCTCGGCGATGCTCATGGCAGGGATCGACGGCGTGAAGAACCGCATCGAGCCGCCCGAGCCGATCGACAAGGACCTCTACGAGCTCCCGCCCGAGGAGCACGCCGAGATCCAGCAGGTCCCTGAGTCGCTGTCCGACGCGCTGCGGGCGCTCGAGGCGGACAACGACTACCTCACCGAGGGCGACGTCTTCACCTCGGAGCTCATCGAGACCTGGATCGACTACAAGCGCACCCACGAGATCGACCCGATCCGGCTGCGCCCGCACCCCCACGAGTTCGAGCTGTACTACGACCTGTGAGCCGCTGACCCCGGTCGGCCGACGACGACGGCCCCCGCCCCGCGTACGCAGGGCGGGGGCCGTCGTCGTCCCCACTTGTGCAGCACCACGTCCGGCCATAGTTTGAGCGGACGCTTCCCGTCAACGCCGACGAAAGGTGCGCCACCATGAAGGCCGTCCGCCTGCACGCCTACCACGAGATGCCCACCGTGGACGACGTCCCCGAGCCCGAGGTCACCGGGCCCTGGGACGTGGTCGTCAAGATCGGGGCGGCCGGCCTGTGTCGCACCGACCTGCACATCATCGAGGGGCAGTGGGACCCGATCCAGAACCCCACGCTCCCCTACATCCTCGGCCACGAGAACTCCGGCTGGGTGCACGCCGTCGGGCCCGCAGTGACGAACGTGGCGGTCGGTGACACCGTGATCATGCACCCGCTCGTCACGTGCGGCCTGTGCTCCGAGTGCCGCATCGGCAACGACTCGCACTGCGAGAACGCCTCGTTCCCCGGCCTCAACGCGGAGGGCGGGATGGCCGAGTACATGCTCACCAACGCCCGCGCGGTGGTGAAGCTCGACACCTCGCTGCAGCCGAAGGACATCGCCGCCCTCGCGGACGCCGGGCTCACCGCGTACCACGCGGCGCGCAAGGCGGTCCCACGCCTGCACCCGGGGACGCACGTCGTCGTCGTCGGCTCCGGTGGTCTCGGTCACATCGGGATCCAGTCGCTGCTCGCCCTCACGGCGGCCCGGATCACCGTGGTCGACAGGTCGGAGGCGGCCCTCGAGCTCGCGAAGGGTCTCGGCGCGCACCACACGGTGCTCAGCACGTCGGACACCGACGCCGTGGTCAAACAGGTCCACGACATCACGGGCGGCGGCGCCCACGTGGTCCTCGACTTCGTCGCGGAGCAGGGCATGGAGCTGCTCGGGCCGAACCTCATCCGCAACCAGGGCGACTACTACGTCATCGGCTACGGCGGCACCGTCAACCTCGAGACGATCAGCATCATCTCGCGCGAGATCAACGTCATCGGCAACCTCGTCGGCACGTACGAGGACCTCGTCCAGCTCATGGTCCTCACCGCCGAAGGCAGGATCTCGCTGCACACCTCGGTCTACGACCTCGCCGACGTCGGCCGGGCCATCGACGACCTCGACAACGGCCGGCTCGTCGGCCGCGGCATCCTCGTCCCCTAGCCCCGGGCCCCCTCGCGCGAACGACGGCGGAGCCCACCCTCCCGGGCTCCGCCGTCTCGCGCTGCCTACGCGCTGTGTGCTTATACTGCCCGCGCCGCGCCCCTCTGACGTGACGCGCTTCTGGCCGTCCGCCGTCGGGAATATTCGTGCGAAGGGTGCGTTCTTCCTGTTCGGGAGCCTCACCGCTCCCCCGTCGCGCAGCACGCCCCCGTCGCCGCGCGCGGGACATCTGAACAAGGAAGGTGGGCGGCATGGTCGTCTACAACGAGCTCATCGCCATCACGGCGGGAGCGGGTCTCATCGGGTTCGCCCTGTTCCTGGGCAACCTCATCCGGTCGAAGTCGATCGACAGCGAGGGGTGGGCCGCGTTCTTCGGCGTCACCGGTCTCCTGCTGCTCGTCACCGGCCTTCACCTCACGCTGACCTGGCCCTACCAGGAGCCCGGGTTCGAGTACTACAACATCGCCTTCGGTCAGCCGGCCGCCGGGTTCGGCGCGCTGCTCCTCTTCGCCGCCGTGTACCTGTGGCGCCACCGCAGCCTCTTCGCCGGTGACGCAGCCCCCGCCGGCGCCGCCGCCCTGCGCGGGTTCAAGCCGGTGAGCATCTTCGTCGGGGCGCTCGGCCTCGGCATGGCCGTGCTCGCGGTGACGTTCGTGCGCTTCCAGCTCGGTGCCGCCCCGCCCGAGGAGCCGATCACCGGTCGTTTCGGCCACCTTCCCTGGATCGAGGCGCTGTTCCTCGGTGGCCTGTGGGGCCTCATCGCCGTCGGCGCGCTGCTCTTCGCGATCGCCTACCTCGTCGAGAAGCCCGGCCTGCTGAAGGTGGCGTACTGGGCGTTCCTGCTCGGCGGCATCGCGCTGCTGCTGTTCGGTGCGATGAACTTCTACACGCACATCGGCATGTACACGAACTTCGCGTACGGCACGAACTACCGCTGGTGACGCACCGCCGGCGGCCGCTGCGGCGGTCGCCGGCGCCCGGTGTATCACCCAGGGGCGCCGCGGGGCCGGTCAGCGCGGGCGGGACCAGTCGCCCCGCGGGACCGGTCAGCGCGGGCGGGACCAGTCGCCCCGCGGGACCGGTCAGCCCCCACGTGTTCAGCTGGTCGCCCCGCGGGATCAGTCGTTGGCGCCGCGCTCGTCGACGGCGTCGCTGCCGTCGCCCCGGTAGCCGCTCCCGGCCACCGCGAGCGAGTCGGTGTGCAGCTCGTCCGGGTAGCCGGCCGGACCGTCGTGGGCCTCGTCCGACACCTCCGGACCGCCGAGCGCGTGGGACTCCCAGCGCACGAGCTGCCAGCCACGCTCCGGGTCCCCCTCGACGATGACGACACCGGTGTTCGAGATCGAGCGGCCGAGGAACTCACGCGGCACCTCGACGGTCGCCGCCGCCCACGTGACGATGACGGCGCCGTGGGAGACGACGAGCGCCGTCTTCTGCCCCGTCGCCACGATCTCGTCGATGACGCCGTTGTACCTGGCCATCACCTCGCGGCCGGACTCGGCACCGGGGAGGCGGCTGTCCGGCTCCTCTGTCCAGCGCATGATCCCCGCGAGATAGGCGCGGACGTCGTCGTCGCCGTTCTTCATCTCGAGGTCGCCGGCGATGATCTCCCGCAGGCCCTCACGCTCGACGGGCGTCAGGCCCAGTGCCTCCGCCAACGGTGCGGCGGTCTGGTGGGTGCGCACGAGGTGGGAGACCCAGATCGACTCGATCTCCTCGCGCGCCAGCTCGGGCACGAGCGCCTCCGCCTGCCGGCGCCCCAGCTCGGTGAGGTCGGCCCCCGGCGCCTCGGTGTCGATCGCGTGGGAGACGTTGGAGTGGGTCTGACCGTGCCTGACGAGGATGAGCCGCATGCCCGTCATTGTCCCAGGTGGCGAGGCGGCGCGCTGTGGCCGGCCGCACCGTCGCCGCCCACGGCGTGGCGGCTGAGCGCCCGCTACTCCCAGAAGAGCCGCTCGACGACGGCGCGGGAGCGGCGCACCGCCCGCAGGTAGTCCTCCTCGAGGTCCTGCCGTTGCCCGGCTGGGTAGCCGAGCATGCGTGCGACCGTCTCGAGCTGCTCGACGCCGTGGGGCAGGACGTCGACCTTCGGTCCCGTCGTACGCCCGGAGACCTGGACGACGGCGTCGCGGACCTGACCGGCGAGCGTCCAGGCGTGCCGCAGGGTCTCGGCATCGGTGTCGCCGACGAGCCCCGCCTCGCGCAGCGCGTCGAGCGCCTCCTCCGTCCCCGTCACCCGTAGCGCGGGCACGTCCCCCGCGTGCCGGAGCTGCCAGAGCTGGACGGTCCACTCGACGTCGGCGAGGGCGCCCGGACCGAGCTTGAGATGCCGGTTCGGCGGCACGCCGCGCGGCATCCTCTCCTGCTCGACGCGGCCCTTGATCCGGCGGATCTCCCGCTCCGCCGCGTCACCGACGCCCCCGGGGACGTACCGCAGGGGATCGACGAGCGCCATGAACCGCTCGCCGAGCACGGCCGACCCGGCGGCGGGACGTGCCCGCAGCAGCGCCTGGCGCTCCCACACCTCAGACCAGCCCTCGTAGTACTCGGTGTAGGAGGCGAGGGTGCGCACGAGCGGCCCGGAGCGGCCCTCGGGCCGCAGGTCGGCGTCGACGGGGAGCGCGGGCTCGTCGCTCGTGGCGCCGAGGAGGTCCTGCACGGACCGGGCGACGTCGAGCGCCCACGCTCCCGCCACCTCCGGGTCGGCCCCGGGGCTCGGGTCGTGGACAAACATCACGTCGGCATCGGAGGAGTACCCGACCTCTCGGCCCCCGAGCCGGCCCATGGCGACGACGAGGATCTCGCCGGGCGCCTCGTCCAGGCCCGCGCGGCGCGTCGCCTCGACCGCGGCCACGCGCACGGCCGCCTCGATCGACAGGTCGGCCACGTCGGCCAACTCGCGGCGCCGCGAGCGCGGGGCACGGTCGAGGATGTGCGCGATCGCGGCGCGCGTGGTCTCGCGCCGGCGCAGGTAGCGCGCCTGCCCCACTGCCTCCTCGGGGTCGCTGCCGTGGCGACGGCGCAGCATCGCGTCGATCTCCTCCGCGAGGTCCTCGCGGCGGCGCGGCGCGAGGCCCTCGTCGCCGTCGAGCCACTTGACGGCCTCGGGCAGCTGGAGGAGGAGGTCGCCGACGTACCGGGAGGTCGCCAGCACGGTGGCGAGGGCCTCCGCGGCGGCCGAGGAGTCCCGCAGGAGCGCCAGGTACCAGTGCGTGGCGCCGATCTCCTCGGACAGCTTGCGGAAGGCGAGGAGCCCGACGTCGGGCATCGGGGCGTCGGCGAACCACCCGATCATCACCGGCAGGAGCTGACGCTGGATCGTGGCGCGGCGCGAGACGCCCTCGGTGAGGGCGGCGATGTGCCGGAGCGAGCCCTTGGGGTCCTTGAAGCCGATGACCTCCATGCGCGCCTCTGCGGCGGCGGGCCGCAACGAGGCCTCGTCGGGCGAGAGCCGGGCCGTCGCAGGCAGCAGCGGTCGGTAGTAGATCTCCTCGTGCAGGCGCCGCACCTCGCGGGCGACGGTGCGCCACTCGCGCTCGAGGGCCTCGCCCGTGGTGATCGACCCCGCGCCGAAGCCGCGGCCGAGGATCTCGAGGTCGGCCGCGGAGCTCGGGACCACCTGGATGCGGTGGAGGCGCCACAGCTGCATGCGGTGCTCGAGGAGGCGGAGGAACCGGTAGTGGTGGTCGAGGGTGGCGGCGTCGGTGCGGGCGACGTACCCGCCGTCGGCCAGGGCACCCAACGCGTCGAGGGTGGTGCGCGAGCGCAGGGTGTCGTCGGTGCGGCCGTGGACGAGCTGGAGGAGCTGGACGGTGAACTCGACGTCGCGCAGGCCGCCCTTGCCGAGCTTGAGCTGGCGGGCGGCGTGCTTCGCGGGGACGTGGGCCTCGACGCGGCGGCGCATCTTCTGCGACTCCTCGACGAAGTTCTCCCGCGACGCCGCCGACCAGACGAGCGGGGCCAGCGCCTCGCAGTACTGCTCGCCGAGCGCGAGGTCGCCGGCGACCGGCCGGGCCTTGAGCAGCGCCTGGAACTCCCAGCCCTTGGCCCAGCTCTCGTAGTAGGAGACGTGGCTGGCGAGGGTGCGCACGAGCGGGCCGTCCTGGCCCTCCGGGCGCAGGTTGGCATCGAGGGGCCAGAGCGCCGGCTCGCTGCCGACGCCGCCGACCGCCTCGGCGAGGGAGGCGGCCAGGCGGGTGGCCACCTCGACGGTGGTCTCCTCGTCGACGACGGGGGTGCCGTCCGCGTCCAGCTCGGGCTCGGCCACGTAGACCACGTCGACGTCGGAGATGTAGTTGATCTCCCGGCCGCCGGTCTTGCCCATGCCGAGGACGGCGAGGCGGACGCCGCGCCCGTGGTCCGCGAGGTCGGCACGGGCGACGGCGAGCGCGGCGTCGAGGGCGCCGGCGACGATGTCGGCGATCGCGGCGGCCACGAGCGGGAGCTCCTCGAGCGGGTCCTCGCTCGTGAGGTCGGCGGCGGCGATCTCGAGCAGGCGGCGGCGGTAGGTGTGGCGCAGGACGGCCACCCCCTCCTCGCCCGTGACCGTCGCGACGGGGTTGGCGGCGTCCGGGTCGGCACCCACGGCCCGGAGCGCCTTGGCGCGCTCGTCGCGGGGGGTGAGGAGCAGGACCGGGACCTCGCCGTGGCGGTCGTGGAGGCAGGCGACGTCGCCGGGCCGGGTGACGAGTGAGTCACCGAGCGGCCGGGAGGCCCCGACGACCCGGACGAGACGCCGCAGCGCCACGTCGTCGTCGAGAAGAGCGGTGCGCAGGGCGTCGACCTCGCCCGTCTCGGTGGCCCGTTCCGCGATCCGGACGAGCGTGAGCAGGGCGTGGTCCGGGTTGCCGGCCCGCGCCAGGTGGCCGAGGAGCCGGTCGGTGGCGTCGTCGTCCAGGAACGGGGCGAGCACCGGGTCGTCGAGGAGCGACTCGGCGCGGCGCGGGTCGTGGATGCCGACCCGGCGCAGCCGTGTGGACCGGGAGACGATCCGCCCGCGGGACATCAGTGCGACCGGGCCGTCAGTGCGACGGGATGAACTGGGCGAGCTCGTACGGGGTGACCTGGTCGCGGTAGGACTCCCACTCCTCGTGCTTGTTGCGCACGACGAAGTCGAAGGTCTCCTCCCCCAGTGTCTCGGCCACCAGCTCGGAGCTCTCCATCACGTCGACCGCCTCGGCGAGCGAGGCCGGCAGGGAGACGATGCCGAGCGCGCGCCGCTCGCCGCGCGTGAGCACCGAGACGTCGGTGTCGGCCGGGTCGGGCAGGTCGTAGCCCTCCTCGATGCCCTTGAGGCCGGCTCGGATGATGACGGCGAAGGCGAGGTAGGGGTTGGCCGCGGCGTCGAGCGCACGGAACTCCACGCGGCTCGACTGCGACTTCCCGGGCTTGTAGCCGGGGACCCGCAGGAGCGCGGAGCGGTTGTTGTGCCCCCAGCTCACGTAGCTCGGCGCCTCACCGCCGCCCCACAGGCGCTTGTAGGAGTTGACGTACTGGTTGGTGATCGCGGCGATCTCGCGGGCGTGCCGCAGGACGCCGGCGATGAAGCGGCGGCCGGTCGCCGAGAGCTGGTACTCGCCGGAGGGGTCGTAGAACGCGTTGGTGTCGCCCTCGAAGAACGAGAAGTGCGTGTGCATGCCGGAGCCGGGGTGGCCGGGCATGGGCTTGGGCATGAAGGTCGCGGTCATCCCCTGCCGCATGGCGACCTCCTTGATGACGGTCCGGAACGTCATCACGTTGTCGGCCATCGACAGGGCGTCGGCGAAGCGGAGATCGATCTCGTTCTGGCCGGGGCCGCCCTCGTGGTGGGAGAACTCCACCGGGATGCCCATCTCCTCGAGCGTGGTGATGGCCTCGCGCCGGAAGTCGTGGCTCGTGCCGCGGGCCACGTGGTCGAAGTAGCCGGCCCGGTCCGCGGGGACGAGGGTCGCGGCCGGGTCCGTGATCTCGTCGAACAGGTAGAACTCGATCTCCGGGTGGACGTACGGCGTGAATCCGGCGCGGGCCGCCTGCTCGACGGCGCGCGCGAGCACGTTGCGCGGGTCCGAGCGGGCAGGCTCGCCGCCCGGGGTGAGGACGTCGCAGAACATCCGGGCGACGCCGTGGTGCTCGCTGCGCCACGGGAGGACCTGGAAGGTGGTCGGGTCGGGCCGGACGAGCATGTCCGACTCGAACACACGCGTGAGGCCCTCGATCGCCGAGCCGTCGAAGCCGATGCCCTCCTCGAAGGCGCTCTCGAGCTCGGCCGGCGCGATGGCCACGGACTTCAGCGTGCCGAGGACGTCGGTGAACCACAACCGGATGAACCGGATGTCGCGTTCCTCGACCGTGCGAAGCACGAACTCCTGCTGGCGGTCCATCCCGCCTCCTCCCGAACTCGGTGGACGCCTATTCTCGCGCACGTCCAGGACTACCCTGGCACGCATGCCGCTGCACCTCGCGATCGTCCAGATCGACCCCTGCGCCGGAGACCTGCCCGGCAACTCCCTGCTCGTCCGCGAGGCGGTGGGCGAGGCCTCGCGCGGCGGGGCGCGCGTGGTGGTGCTGCCCGAGATGGTGCTGCCCGGCTACCCCGTCGAGGACCTCGCGCTGCGCCGGACGTTCCGGGACGCCACCGAGGAGGCGCTCGTGGCGCTGGCGCGCGACCTCGAGGGCGACGGGCACGGCGGGGTGAGCGTCGTCGTCGGGACCCTGGGGACCTCCACCGACGGGCGTCCGACGAACTGCGCCGCGGTGCTCGCCGGTGGCGAGGTGACACAGCGGTACGTCAAGCACCACCTGCCCACATACGGCGTGTTCGACGAGTACCGGATCTTCGCCGCGGGCAGCGAGCCCGTGGTCCTGGAGGTGGAGGGGCGCCGGCTCGGGCTCGCGATCTGCGAGGACATCTGGGTCGACGGGGGCCCGGTCGAGTCCTACCGGGGCGCGGCCCTGGACGCCTTGCTCGTCCTCAACGGCTCGCCGTACGAGCACGGCAAGGGGCCGGTGCGGACGCGGATCGCCCGCGACCTCGCGGAGCGGCTCGGCTGCCCGGTGCTGTACGCGAACCTCGTCGGCGCCCAGGACGACCTCGTGTTCGACGGGCACTCCTTCGTGGTCGACGACGGCGGGCGGGTCGTCGCCGCAGCCCCCGGGTTCGCACCGCACGTCCTGCACGTCGCGCTTCCCGACGACGGTTCCGAGGTCCTCACCCCGGCCGGTTACGCGCTGCCCGAGCCGGTCGCCGACGTCGGGCAGATGTACGAGGCGTGCGTCGCCGGGCTGCGCGGGTACGCGACGAAGAACGGCTTCCGCTCCGTGGTGCTCGGCCTGTCCGGCGGGATCGACTCGGCACTGGTCGCGGCGATCGCCGCCGACGCCGTCGGGCCCGGGAACGTGGTGGGGGTGTCGATGCCGTCGAGCTACTCCTCGGAGCATTCCAAGGACGACGCCGCCGCCTCGGCCGAGGCCATCGGCCTCGACTACCGGGTGCAGCCGATCGCGCCGATGGTGGAGGCGTTCCTGGCGAACGTCGAGCTCAGCGGGGTGGCCGAGGAGAACCTGCAGGCCCGGGTGCGCGGGGTGATTCTCATGGGGTTGTCCAACATGGAGGGCCACCTCGTCCTCGCCACGGGCAACAAGTCGGAGCTCGCGGTGGGCTACTCGACGATCTACGGGGACGCCGTCGGCGGGTTCGCGCCGATCAAGGACGTCCCGAAGTCGGCCGTCTGGGAGCTCTCGCGGTGGCGCAACGAGCAGGCGCTGGCGGCGGGCAGGCCGGTGCCGATCCCATGGAACTCGATCGAGAAGCCGCCGTCGGCCGAGCTGCGGCCCGGGCAGCAGGACTCCGACTCCCTGCCGCCGTACGACGAGCTCGATCCCGTGCTCGAGGACTACGTGGAGCGCAATCTCGGCCGGGACGAGCTCCTGGCCTCCGGGCACGCTCCCGAGGTGGTCGACCGGGTGCTCTCGCTCGTGGACGGGGCCGAGTGGAAGCGACGGCAGTACGCGCTCGGGCCCAAGGTGACGCCGATGGCGTTCGGTCGCGACCGGCGGCTGCCGGTGACCTCGCGCTGGCGGGAGGTTCGGGCGACGATGGGTGGCACGACGTCGGGAGGAGCTCAGTGACCGAGAATGCGAAGCCGAGGCCGAAGCGCGTGCGCGTCCCCCACCTCAGGCAGATGAAGGAGGGCGGCGAGCCCATCGCGATGCTCACCGCCTACGACGCGGTGACCGCCCGGGTGCTCGACGACGCCGGTATCGACATCCTGCTCGTCGGCGACTCGATCGGCGACAACATGCTCGGGCACTCCTCCACGATTCCCGTGACCGTCGACGAGATGGTCGTGGCGACGCGCTCCGTCTCGGCGTCGGTGTCCCGTGCGCTCGTGGTGGCCGACCTCCCGTTCGGGAGCTACGAGGTCTCGCCGGAGCAGGCGCTTGCCACGAGCGTGCGGCTGATGAAGGAGGGTGGTGCGCACGCGGTGAAGTTCGAGGGCGGCGCGCACCGGGCGCCGCACGTCCAGCTCGTCACGCAGGCGGGGATCCCGGTGGTGGCGCACATCGGGTTCACGCCCCAGGCAGAGAACCTGCTCGGGGGCAAACGGATCCAGGGGCGCGGCGAGGAGGCCGCGGAGCGGATGGTCGCCGATGCGCTCGCGCTCGAGGCCGCCGGCGCCGTGGCCGTGGTGCTCGAGATGGTGCCGGGGCCGTTGGCCGAACGGGTGACCGAGGCCGTCGGGATCCCGACGATCGGCATCGGGGCCGGCTCGGAGACCGACGGGCAGGTGCTCGTCTGGATCGACATGGCCGGCATGACGGACTGGTCCCCCAGCTTCGCGCGGCGCTTCGCCGAGATCGGCCAGGAGCTCGGCCGCGCGGCCGGCGACTACGTCTCGGCCGTAAAGGGGCGGAGCTTCCCGACGTCGGAGCACACCTTCGAGGCGTAGGGCGCGCGCCCAGCGTTCGTCAAGCAGCGCCGTCGTCGTCCGTGTCGTGACCATCTGTGTCGCGGCCATCCGTGTCGTGGCCGTGTGTGCCACGGCCGTGAGCACCGAGGTCGTGCGCGGCAGGGGCCTGCGCACCGTGATCTCCTGCCCGACCCGGTGCCGGCCGGTCGTCTGCACTCCGGGCATCGGCTCCCCCGTCGTCTGCACTCCGGGCGTCGGCTCCCCCGTCGGTCGGGTCGGCGCCGCGGCGTTCGAGCGCACCGGAGCTCGTGTGCTCCCGAAGCTGTTCTGGCCGTGCGTCGCGGGATCCCAGTACAGGCCGGTCCGGTGGACGGCGGTCCCGGCCGGAGCCGTTTCGGGCAGGTCCGGGATCTCGCTCGTGGTCGTCGACGTCACCGGCACCGGCGGGGCCGAGACGGGCGAGGTGCGAGGGTGCGGCGATGTACTGGTGTCCGGTCGGCGTCGTGACGATGAGCGTGGTCTCGGTCGCGGTGTGCGACCAGCCCGGGTTCTCCTTGGCGAGGTTGCACCGCTGGCACAGCCCCGAGGCGTTGGCCAGCTCGGTCGCGCCTCCGTCGGCCCACCGGGTCGCGTGGTCGATCTGCAGGATCGGGGCCCCGCAGAACGGCTGCCGGCACCGGTCGTCCCGCACGAGAAGCATCCGGCGCAGCCGGGCCGAGAAGACCCGCGACCTGACGTCCATCTTCGTCACCCGCCCGGAGACGGGTTCGGACCAGATGCGTCGGAGCTCGACGTCGCCCGCCAGGTCCGGAGTCAACAGGCCACGGGCAACCGGCGCGGGCACCGGCCCCTGGCCGGGGACCCATCCCGGCTCGTCGCCGCCGAGCAGGGTCTGGTCCGTCATCACCAGCGTCAGCTCCACGTCCCGCGGCTGAGAGGCACCTGTGCCGGTCACCCGCTCGACGAACAGGTCCGCCACAAGCTGCGACCGTGAGCGGCCGGCCACCCCCGACGTGGCGGCAGCACCGTCCGCGCCGGTCCGATCGGCAGCTTCACCCGCGTCGGTGGCGCGTACCGTGCCGTCCGTGCCGTACGCCCCGGTGCCGTCGGCAGCGCCGCTCGCGCCGGTCCGGTCGGCTGCGCCGCTCACGCCGTCCTGGTCTCCAGTGCCGTCCGCGCTGGGCACACCGAACGAATCGGTCGCCGACGCCGATCCGGCTGGGGTCGTGGCGTGCAGGATCTGGTCGGCCTCCCGCGTGAGGGACTCGTACACCCGCCGCGCGTCACCGACCGGGAGATGCGCCGTCAGGAAGGCCATCCCCGGCTCGCCGGCGGGGCGCACCGTCACCCGACGGGTCCGCCGCGCAGCCTCCGCGCGACGCGCCGCGTGCTCGGCGTCCAGGCGCTGCGCGACCCGCCTCGTGCGGTCCCGCAGCTGACGATCGCTCAATGACCCCACCACGGTGCCCAGCTCGGCATCGACCACGCGCCGATCAGCCCGCGAGAGCTCGGTGACCTCGCCGGCCAGCATGTGGGCACGATCATCGCTCAGCTCGCCCGCCTCCATGGCCGCGAGCGCACGGGGCAGGTCGTCGACCAGCACCCGGGCCGCCTTCAACCGCCGATACCCCGTCGACGGCGACTCCTTCCGCGCGAGCGCGACCTCCTCGGCGAGCCCCAGCCCCTGCCGCGCCTCCGCCACCCCGTTGATCTGCTCCCTCGAGCGACGCAGCAGGTCCAGCACCGCCGTCGCCCGCACCTGAGCCGCCGCCGCGGCCGCCTTCAGCGATTCCGCCGCAGCGATCACCTCGACCGCGCCCGCCTCCGTCGTGATCTCGACGTCGCCCAGGGCACGCGACACGTCCCGCATGCCCTCGGGGGTGGCGATCCGCTCGCCGAGCATGGCCATGACCTCGTCGTCCCACCACGTCACCGCAACCACCCCCCAACCCGCATGCCCGAACATATGTTCGATACTGATGAAGAGGCTACCCACCCGATCAGCACCGCACAACACCTACGAGCACATCTGTGGACGAACCAGCATCAGACGGCACTGTGGAGACAGCGACGCATCCATCCACACAGCAGACGCGGGCTCAACCCTCCGACCCGGTCACCCCGTCCGCGCGCACCCTCTGCTCGACCGCGTCCAGCACCAGCGCCAGCCCGTGCTCGAACTCGTCGGAGAACTGGTAGCCACCGCCGACGAGCTCACCCACCAGTCCGGCGAGGTGCGTGTACTCCCCCAGCGCGGGCTCTATCTCGGTAGCGAAGTCGCCGGCGCCCGACGCCGCGTCGAACGGCAGGTTCTCCTCGGTCAGCACGAACCCGAACGTGAACGCGTCCACCACGGAGAACACCCGACCTGCCAGCACCGCGGAGAGCCCCGCTTCGCGCAGGTGCCCCACCGTCGTGTCGTAGTACGTGAGCACGGCGGGGCCGGGACTCGTCCGCGTGTCGACCATCCCGAGCGCCCACGGGTGCGCCCAAAGCACCCGACGCAGCGACCTCGCCCGCAGCTCGGTCCCCTCGCGCCACCCGGTGCCGGTCCTCGGCAGCTCGATCTGCGCGTACACCCAGTCCGCGAGCGCGTCGAGGAGCGCGCCCTTGCCGTCGACGTGGTGGTACAGGGACATGGCCTCCACCCCGAGCCGTCGCCCCACGCTGCGCATGCTCACCGCGCCGAGCCCACCCTCGTCCGCCACCGCGGCGGCCCCGGCCACGATGCTCGCCACGCTCAACGGCTCCCGCACCGCCCCGCCCGATCCAGACATCTCTCCCCCTTGTTCACTTACGCCTGTAAGGCTACTCTCCGGATGTTGACAGACCACCGTCAGGGGCAGCTATGAAGGCCGTGATCGTCAACCGCTACGGACCGCCGGAGCACGCCGTCGTCGTCGACCGTCCGATGCCCGAGCCGCGGCCGGACGAGGTGCTCGTCCGCGTCGAGGCGGCCGCCGTCACGGCCGGCGACGCGCGCCTGCGGTCCGGGACCTTTCCCCCGGGCTTCACGCTCCCCGGTCGGCTCGGCATGGGCGTGCGCGGCCCACGCGTCGGCGTCCTCGGCAACTCGTTCGCCGGCGTCGTCGAGAAGGTGGGCGCCGACGTCGACGGCTTGACACTCGGTGACGACGTCGCCGGCATGACCGGCTTCCGCATGGGCGCCCACGCCCAGTACCTCCGCACTGACACGACCGCCCTCGCCCGCATGCCCGACGGCGTCACCCACGTCGACGCCGCCGCCGTCCTGTTCGGTGGGACGACCGCCGTGCACTTCCTCCGCGACCGGGCCGGCCTCCGGGCCGGCGAGTCCGTCCTGGTCAACGGCGCCTCGGGGAGCGTGGGCACCAGCGCGGTCCAGGTCGCCCGCCACCTCGGCGCCCACGTCACCGCCGTGACGAGCGGCCGCAACGCCGACCTCGTGCGCCGCCTCGGCGCCGAGACGGTCATCGACCACACGACGACGGCGATCACCACGCTCGACGGACCCTTCGACGTCGTGCTCGACGCCGTCGGCACCATCGCCCACGCCGACCGGCTCGCCCTGCTCACGGAGACCGGACGGTTCGCCGTGATCGTCGGCAGCCTGGTCGACCTCGCACGTTCCCGCGGGCGCATCATCGGCGGGTCCGCGCCGGAGAACGCCACGACCGTCGCGGACGTCCTCGACCTGGTCGCCAGTGGGGAGCTCGACCCGGTCGTCGAGGTCGTGGGCGGGCTGGACGCCGTCGTCGACGCCTATCGGGTGGTCGACACCGGCCACAAGGTCGGCAATCTCGTCGTCACTCCGCACCGGGCCTCGCCGTCCGAGGACACGACCCGATGACCGAGGAATGGGCACGGGTCGTCCTCGCCGCGGTCGTCATGCTCGTGCCGATCGCGATGGTCATGGTCTCCCTGCTGGTCCCCGACGGCACGCTGCGCTGGGTGAGCGTCGTCGTCGCTGTGGGGCTCGCGCTCTTCAACGTCATGGGGCTGCCCTGCAAGGGGGCGTTCGACAACCTGCTCATCGTCGTCGGGATCGCGTGGGTGCTCGTCGTCGGCTGGATCGCCCGGCGCTGGCTGCCCGCCGTGGCGTCGGCCGGCGCGACGACTGCGCCCTGCGCTAGCGGCGCTCCTCGTTCTCCTCCTCGGCGTCCTCGTCCCACGAGTCCCAGGCCTCCTCCTCGGCGTCGACCTCCTCGTTGCGCTCGGCGGCGCTCTGCAGCGCCGCCGCGGCGGCCTCCGGGCTCGCGTACGGGCCCATGCGGTCCGCCGCGGGAGAGACCGGCCCCTCCTCGACGGCGTGCGTGCGCAGGTTGAACCAGAACTCACCGGTGCTCATGACGATCCCTCCGGGCTCGACTCCCGTCCACTGTCCGTAGACTCAGGGACCATGTTGGCCGAACGCGCCCCGCTGGGCACACTCACCAAGGGAACCGTCTCCCCCGACCTCGAGGTCCCGGCCGCGATCGAGCGCCCCGAGTACGTCGGCCGCACCGGTCCGGAGCGCGTGACGGCGGGCGAGGTCAAGAGCCCCGAGGTCATCGCGCGGATCCGCAGGGCCTCCCGCATCGCCGCCCAGGCCCTCGAGCTCACCGCCGAGGCCGTGCGGCCGGGCGTCACCACCGACGAGATCGACCGGATCGGCCACGAGTTCCTCGTCTCGCAGGGCGCCTACCCGTCGTCGCTGCACTACCAGGGCTTCCCGAAGTCTCTGTGCACCTCGATCAACGAGACGATCTGCCACGGCATCCCGGACTCGACGGTTCTGGAGGACGGCGACATCCTCAACATCGACATCACCGCCTACATCGGCGGCGTGCACGGCGACGCCTCGGTCATGGCGCTCGTCGGCGACGTCGACGAGGAGTCGCGCCTGCTCGTCGAGCGGACGAAGGAGGCTATGCACCGCGGGATCAAGGCGGCGAGGCCCGGCCGCCAGGTCAACGTGATCGGCCGAGTCATCGAGGCCTACGCGCGACGGTTCGACTACGGCGTGGTGCGCGACTACACCGGCCACGGGGTCGGCGAGGCCTTCCACTCGGGCCTCATCATCCCGCACTACGACTCCGCCCCCGCCTTCGACGACGAGATCGTGCCCGGCATGGTCTTCACCGTCGAGCCGATGCTCACCCTCGGCGAGCCCGACGGCGAGCAGTGGGACGACGGCTGGACCGTCGTGACAAAGGACCGCTCCCGGAGCGCGCAGTGGGAGCACACGATTCTCATCACCGATGACGGTCCCGAGATCCTCACCGTCGCCTGACCCCGTCCGACCGAACACGAAGGAACACCCATGTCCACCTCCCCCATCGCCTTCGGCATCGACATCGGCGGATCCGGGATCAAGGGCGCTCCCGTCGAGCTCGCGTCCGGCGAGCTCACCCGGGAGCGCGTGAAGATCGCGACGCCCAAGCCGTCCACGCCGAAGTCCGTCATCGCCGTCATCGGCGAGATCCTCGACAGCTTCGAGGAGGACGACGACGCACCAGTCGGCCTCACGTTCCCCGCTCCGGTCCTGCACGGCGGGCTCCCGTTCGTCGCGAACCTCGACCAGAAGTGGGTCGGCAAGAACGTCGAGGAGCTCGTGAAGGAGCAGCTCGGCCGGGAGGTCATCGCGATGAACGACGCCGACGCCGCCGGGGTGGCCGAGGCGCGGTACGGCGCGGCGAAGGACGTCGACGGCGTCGTCCTGCTCACCACCCTCGGTACCGGCATCGGCTCGGCCCTGCTCGTCGACGGGAAGCTGGTCCCCAACACCGAGCTCGGGCACCTCGAGATCGACGGGCACGAGGCCGAGTCCCGTGCCTCGTCGGCGGCCAAGGACCGGGAGGACCTGTCCTACCCGCAGTGGGCGAAGCGGCTGCAGCGCTACTACGAGGTGGTCGAGATGCTGTTCTCGCCGGACCTCATCGTGGTCGGCGGCGGCGTGAGCCGGAAGCACGAGAAGTTCCTTCCCCTGCTCAGCACGCGCGCGCCGATCGTGCCCGCCGAGCTGCGCAACGACGCCGGGATCGCCGGCGCGGCCTGCCGGGCGGCCGAGCTCACCGGCTGAGCGCACGGCCTGCCGGGCTCACCAGTCGCGCGCGGGCGGGCAGCGCGCGGGATACGGGCGGGTAGGGGGACACGTCTCCGCCCGTTCCGCCCCGGTCGCGGGCCCGGGCCCGTAACCTCGGTATCGCTTGCCGGCCCCGCGAGAGGAGGGCGACGTGCCGCGGTTCAACCCACCGCCGGGATGGGACGTGCCCGCGGGCTTCATGCCGCCCGTCGGTTGGCGGCCGGACCCTCGATGGCCTCCGGCGCCCGCGCACTGGCAGCTGTGGATCGTCGACCCGGTCGGGCCGTCCGCGCCCAGCGAGGAGGACCCGGACCTCACGAGGCGACGCCCGATGCGGAACGACGGAGCGGGCGTCACGGACGCCGAGCCGGCCGAGACGCTCGCCTGGTCACCCGCGCACGCACGCGCGACCAGGAGCGCGGTCGACACCCCGACGGCGTACGCAGACTCTCCGACGGCGCACGTCGCGCCCTGGTCGGAATCCGGCATCGCGCAGCGCACGCACCACGCCCCGGCCGGCCTGGGCGTCGGTGCGGCGGTCGGGTACAGCGCCCCGACGGGCCACCGCGCTCATTCGGCGCAGCCCTCGGCCGGCTCGGCACTGCCTTCTGCGCACTCGGCGCAGCCCTCGGCACACTCGGCGCAGCCC
>JBQDDG010000013.1:3810-23648 GCA_052093225.1 Actinomycetaceae bacterium | reverse complement strand
CTCGTCACCACCCTCGGCCCATTCGGCGCAGCCTTCTGCACACTCGGCACAGCCCTCGGCCCGCTCGGCCCCGCCGCCGTCCGCGTCCTCACCCGTCCCACCCCCCGACGACCGGCGCGCCTGGTACGAACGACCGGTGCCGGCAGCGATCGCCGCCTCGTCCTGCGTGGCTCTCGTGGCCGTCTCCATCTGGGCGTTCGTGCTGCGCGAGGCACCCGCCGACGCCGGGGACGGTCCCGGCAAGTTCGACATCGCGCCTCCCCCGGAGCCCGGCGGCGGCCAGGGCGGCAACCAGGCCGGCGGCGAGCAGGCTCCCGAGCCCTCGGCCCTGCCCGAGGAGGACGGTGACACGGACGGCGAGGATGTCGGGGACGACCCGACCACCGCCGACCCGTCGGAGATGCCGGGCCTCCTGATGACCGACACGTTCCCGGCCGGTCAGGACTCCACCGGCCACACCGGGCCGGACGGCGTCCCGACGAACACGGCACCCATCGGGACCACCGACGACCTCCTCCTCGAGAACACGGACATCTTCGGCCGTTCGTCGGTGATGATCTGGACGATGAACGCCACCGGCGAGACCGTCGAGGCACAGTTCGTCGGCCCCACCGACTGGGACGCCACGCCCGAGGTCACGTCGTACGGCACGCAGAACCCGCCCGCCCCGGACGGCCACGTGTACGTCACCCAGCGGATCCGGGTCTCGACCGAGAGCTCGACGCCGTTCCACCCGTTCGCCTCGCTCCTCGTCTACTGGGTGAGCGAGTCGGGCGACGTCTACGGCGCGACCTCCGCCGTCGCCCCGGAGGACCTCGTCGACGTCGATCCCGTAGCGGACGGGGCGGACGTCGAGGGCAACCTCGTGCTGTGCCTCCCCGAGTCGGTCGCCGGGGCCGGCCACTGGGTCGTCGCGATGAACCACTCGTCGAACGGGTACCAGCTCGCGTCGTGAGCACCGCTCGGGTCGACGCGGACCCGCTCCGCACGACGCCTCGACGGTGGGGCGGAAGAGTCGGCCTGTACGCCGGGTTCTGTCCCGGCGGGTCTCCCCGCCGGTGGCGACCATCCATCTACGACGTACGTTGCCGCACGCCTCCAGCGACCTACCCGCAGGCATCGGACGGGCCGTCCTCGAGCGCCTGCTGTCTGGTCTTGCTCCAGGTGGGGTTTGCCGAGCCGCCACGGTCACCCGTGGCGCTGGTGGGCTCTTACCCCACCGTTTCACCCTTACCCCTTGCGGGGCGGTCTGCTTTCTGTGGCACTGTCCCGCGGGTCACCCCGGGTGGGCGTTACCCACCACCTTGCCCTGTGGAGCCCGGACGTTCCTCGGGGCCCGTGGGCCACGCGGCCGCCCGGCCGACTCTTCCGCAACGCGAGAGTCTACCGGTCGGACGCCCGCCGGGCCGAGGGACGTGCCCGGCTAGTCTCCCGTGGTGCTCGTGCTGCTCCCCCCGTCCGAAGGCAAGGCGGCTCCGACCTCGGGGCCCCCGCTCGACCTCTCCTCCCTCACCCTGCCCGGGCTCACCGCCGCCCGGGCCGCCGTGCTGGGCGAGCTCGCCGAGGTCAGCGGCCGCGCCGACGCGCTCGACGTGCTCCGCTCCCCCGCCGGCGCGCTGCCCGAGGTGCTCGCCCAGCGGCGGATCCTCGAGCAGCCCACGGACCGCGCCGACCGCGTCTTCACCGGCGTGCTGTTCGACCGGGCCGGCCTCACCGAGCTCGACGGCCCCGCTCGCGAGCGGGCGGACCGGGACGTCCTCGTGATGTCCGCCGCCTTCGGCGCCCTCTCGCCGGCCGACCGGATCCCCGCCTACCGCCTCGGGGTCAACGCCACGCTCGCACGCACGGGCGGCCTCGGCGCCTACTGGCGCGGCCCCCTGTCCGCCGAGCTCGACGGACGGGCCGGCGCCGAGCTGGTGGTGGACTGCCGCTCGGGCGGCTACCGGAACATGTGGCGGGTCCCGACGACGGCGGAGCGCGTCGAGGTCGGTGCCGTCACCGTGCGCGGGGCGAAGCGGGCGGTCGTCTCGCACGACGCCAAGTGGTTCCGCGGTCTGCTCGTCGGGCACCTCCTGCGCCGCGACGCTCCGGAGCCCGGGTCCGCGGCCGGGCTCGCGGACGCCGCCGGGGAGCTCGTCGGGACGGTGCGCGAGGCCGCGGCCGCGCCCCGCAGGGGCGCCGAGCGCACCACGTGGACGCTCAGCGACGTCGAGCTCGCCCCGCCCGCCCGCGCCGGCGCGGCCGCCCACCTCACCCTCGTGCTCACGCAGCGCCCGTAGCGCTCAGCCCACGGACTCCGAGGGTGCGCCCACGTAGCTGACCTGGCCCTCGAGCCGCCCGTTCGCGTCGAGGCCGCTCACGGCGAGCATCGTCACCGAGCCGGGGCGGACGCGGACCCGTCCCCAGCCGTCGTTCGACATCCGGGCCACCAGCGACACGGCCGCGCGCGTGACGACGGAGTGCGTGACGAGCACGACCGCCCGGCCCTCGGTACCGGCGACCTCCTGCAGCACGCGGGCGATCCGTGCGCCGACGGCGCGGTGCGACTCGCCACCGGGCGGCTCGGCGTCGGCGTCGGAGCGCCACCGGGCGAGCTCGCCCGGCCAACGGTCCTCGATCTCGGCCTCGGTGAGGCCGTCCCACTCGCCGAACCGCACCTCGCGCAGACGGTCGTCGACGACCGGTTCGCCGAGCCCGGCCGCGCGGACGAGCTCCTCGGCACTCTGGCGCGTGCGGATGATCGGCGAGACCCGGACCTCGGCGGTGGTGAGGTCGACGCCGTCGCCCTCGGCGAGCCTGGCCAGCAGCCGCCCGGCGTCGCGGGCCTGGCGCCGGCCGAGGTCCGTGAGGTCCGGCCCGGGCGTGTCCGACCCGCTCTGGCGACCGGTCACCGTCCAGTCGGTGACGCCGTGCCGGACCAGGTAGACGCGCGTCGGTTCTCCCGCCCGCGGTGCCGCGGGGGCAGGCTCCTCGACCTCGAACAGTGCGGTCGGCCCGTCACCGCCCGGCTCCGACGGCCAGGCGTCGTCGGACTCCGACCCGAGCTCCGCCGTCGGGGCGAGGGACGTGAGCCACTCGTCGGTCGAGGCGTCGGCGCGGGAGTCCATCGCGTCGTTGGCCAGCCCGTCGGCGACCGAGTTCTGCGCCCGCGGGATCCACGTGTAGGTCACGCGGTGCGCGGGAAAGGCGTCGCGGGCCTCGACCGCGAGGCGGCGCATGTCCTCGTGCTTGATCTTCCAGCGGCCCGACATCTGCTCGACCACGAGCTTGGAGTCGGCGCGCACCTCGACCTCCGCCTCGTCGTCGATACGGGCGGCGGCCCGCAGGCCCTCGACGAGCGCCGTGTACTCGGCGACGTTGTTCGTGGTGGAGCCGAGGAAGCCGCTGCGCGTGGCGAGGCGCTCCCCGGTGGTGGCATCGGTGACGGCCGCGCCGTAGCCGGCGGGGCCCGGGTTCCCGCGCGCGCCGCCGTCGGTGTGGATGAGCAGCCGCCGCGTCACCGCCGGTCCCCCACCCGCACGAGGAGGTAGCCGTGGTCCTCGCTGACGAGGATCTCGTCCTCGGCGGCCGTGTCGATCATCGACTGCTCGGCGAGCGAGAAGTCGACCGCGACGGCGTCGGCCCGGTGGCCGCGCACCGCGACCGCACCGAGACCCCCGGTCCTCCTGCGCGCGTACTCGTACTCGTCCATGAGGACGTCCGGCAGCCCCGCCGCGAGCTCGTCCCGCTCCGCCTTCTTCGCGGCGATGTCGGCGTCGATGCGGGCGAACGCGGCCTCGCGCTCCTCGCCGAGCGTGACGAGGTCCGCGGCGACGGAGCCCGCCTGCTCGTCGAGGGAGGCCACCCGTGCGTCGGCCGCCTCGGCGGTCTCCATCGCCTCGAGCTCGGCCTCCTCGAGCACCTCCTGGCGCTGGGCCAGGTGCGCGATCTCCTCCTGCAGCGCCAGCAGCTCGCGGGAAAGCCCCTCGCCCGAGTCGAGCCGCGTCTGGTTGCGGGCGGCCCGGCTGCGGACCTGCTCGACGTCGGCGTTGGCCTTGGTCAGGGCCCGGCGCGCGTCGCCGGCGGCGGAGGTGGCCAGGACGTGCTCGTCGCGCAGGTCGTCGGCCCGGCCCGTGAGCGCCTCGATCTGGGCGAGCACGGGGAGTGAACGCCGCTCGTGGGCGAGCCGCGCGAGCGCGGTGTCGATGTCCTGCAGGTCGAGCAGCCGCAGCTGGTCGACGAGTGGTGCGGTGGGCACGTCAGTTCCCTTCGGGGGTGGTCGGCCGGGGGTGGGCGCCGAGGCGCGCCGCCCACGGGTCGGTGACGAGGTCGGAGACCGTGACCTCGAGGTCGGTCCGCTCGCGCAGGACGCGGGCCGCGACGTCGAGCCAGGGCCGTTCGGTCGCCCAGTGCGTGGCGGAGACGAGGTGGGGCCGGCCGCCCTCGAGGTGCTCGGAGGCCGGGTGGTGGCGCAGGTCCGCGGTGAGGTAGACGTCGGCGCCCGCTCGGCGCGCGTCGGCGAGGAACGCGTCCCCGGACCCGCCCGAGACGGCGACCCGGCGCACCGTGGCAGCGAGGTCCCCGCCGACGGTGAGGCCGGCCGGCGTGCGCGGGAGACGCTCGGCGGCGAGCTCGCCGAACTGTTCGAGGGTGAGGGCCTCGGGCAGGTCCCCGATCCGGCCGTGGCCCGTGCGGGGTGCCGTGGCTGCGGCCGGGGCGGAGCCGGGGGCCGACGGCGAGCCTGGGGCCGAGGCAGTGGCCGACGCTGAACCGGCGGCCCGCACCGAGCCGGTCCGGTCGTGCCGCAGCAGTGCGTAGGACGGCTCCGCGTAGGGGTGCGCCGCACGCAGGGCGTCGAGCACCGCCGGCTCGCTGCCCGCGGGGACGAGCATCTCGAGGCGGTCCTCCTCGACCTCCTCGACGTCGCCGACCGAGCCGATCGCCGGCCGCGCGCCGTCGAGGGGCCGGAAGGTGCCGGTGCCGACCGAGGAGAACGCGGCTCGCTCGTAGTCGCCCTGCCGGCCCGCGCCCGCAGCCGCGAGCGCGTCGAGCAGGGCGGGGGTGTGGGTGCGCGGCACGTGGACGACGAGCGTGGCCGGCGCGCCGGTGTCCGATCCGTGGCCCGCCGGCTCGCTGACCGTCGGCTCGTGGTCCGCCGGCACGAGCGGGCGCTGGCCCGTGAGCCCGAGCAGGTCGGCGAGCGCCTGGGAGACACCGTCGACGGCGATGTCCGCGTTCGTGTGCGAGGTGAGCAGCGCGCACCCGCCGGCGATGAGCCGGTGCACGAGGCGGCCCTTCGGGCTCGACGTGGCCACCGTCGTCGTCCCCTTGAGGAAGAGCGGGTGGTGGACCCACAGGAGGTCCGCGCCGAGGGCGAGCGCCTCCTCGACGACCTCCTCGGTGGGGTCGACGGCGAGGTGGACGCGGCTGACCGTGGCGTCCACGTCACCGGCGACGAGCCCGACGGCGTCCCACGCCTCGGCCGTGCCGGGCGGGTAGAGCCGGTGGACCACGTCGACGACGTCGGCGAGGGTGATCGGCATGTCCCGAGCGTACTCGGGCTGCCCGGGCGGGCGGCCCGCGCCTACCCGTCGCCGGAGAAGTGCCGCCGGCACCGTGCCCGGTAGCTCTCGGTGCCACCGACGTGCTCGGGGGACTGCGCGAGGGCGTCCGCGGCGTCGTCGTCCCGCGTGCGCTGGTGGAAGGCGGCGTCGGCGCCGCAGACGTCGCACACCGCCGTCAGCTTGGTGACGTCCTCGGCGAGCGCCATGAGGTCGGGCAGCGGGGCGAACGGGCGTCCGTCGAAGGTCACGCAGAGGCCGGCGACGACGACGGTGGTCCCGCGCCCGAGGATCTCCTCGACCGCCGGTACCAGGTCGTCGCCGAAGAACTGGGCCTCGTCGATCGCCAGCAGGGCGGGCGCGCTGCGGCCGACCACCTCGAGCAGCCCGTCGGCGTCGACGGCCGCCTCGGCGGCGGTGCGTGCCCCCACGTGCGAGGAGACCTCGCCGGTCCCGTGGCGCACGTCCCAGGCATGGTTGACGACGACGACCTCGAGGCCCGCCAGCCGGGCGCGGCGCACGCGGCGCAGCAGCTCCTCGGACTTGCCGGCGAACATCGGGCCGGCGATGACCTGGAGGCGGCCGTACGCGTCGGGGCTCACCCCCGTGAGCCTAGGTGTGGTCACTCTTCGGCGTACTGCGGCGGTATCCGGAAGTCCGTCGCCTCGACGCCCTCCGGGTCGAGGCTGAGCGGCGGCTCCGGTCCGTCGTCGCCGATCTCGACGATGTTCGAGCCGTCGGCGACGGCGTCGGGCACGAGCCAGGCCTCCGCCGATGCGCCCTGGGCGCTCACTCGCACCCACACCCCGGAGGTGTGGAAGTCCGCCGGCGGGAGGCACGAGAGGCCCGAGGTCTTGCCGGGCAGCACGACGGCGAGGCAGACGTCCCCGCCGCGGTCCCGCGCGGCGAAGTACAGGCGGTCGCCGCCGTCGCCGAGCCAGCGGCTCGTCGCGGGGTCGAGCAGTCCCGAGCCGATCGGGGTGACGCCATCCTCAGTGACCGGCAGCTCGTCCCGCGGGGTCTGCGGGTCCTCCAACCTCGCGAGGTCGGGCTCGGTGTCGTGGTCGCCCGGGCCGGCTGCCGGTGTGGTGGAGGACCCGTGCGCGTCCGCGTCGTCCGAGGCGGTGGGGGACGTGGACGCGTCCGGCTCGGTCCCGGATCCGCAGGCGGTCAGGAGCAGCGCCGCCATGGCGGCGGCCGCTACCCGCCGACGACCGGACCCACCGGACGACGGATACATCGTTCCTCCTCGGTCACGCTCCTCGTCGAGACGTACGACGAGATGGTCTCACTGGTCGTCCGTGCGAGTGGCGCTCGCCGACACCCAGCCCGCCTCGTGCATCCGGGCCACGCCGTCGAGGAGCAGGTCGAGGGCGAGCTCGAACTCGGCCTGGTCGTCGCAGCCGATGGCCTCCCCCGTGTGGGAGGCGGCCGCGGAGATCGCCATGATGTGCGGGTAGCGCTCGGCGGCGCCGGCGAGGAAGGCGTCCCTCTCGTCCGGGTCGTCCGGCACCTTCGGCGTCGGGAACACCTCCTGGGTGAAACCCCACATCCGGCTGCCGAGGACGTGCATGGCGTGGTGCGTGAGGTCGGCCGTGAGGCCGCCCGCGAGGAGGTCGCCCATGAGCGCGTTCATGTGGTCGAGGACCACCGGGGAGGCCGCGGTGCGTGACTCGATGACTGACGGCGCCCACGGGTGGTCGAGGAGGGCGGCGCGCGCCGAGAGCACGCGGGCGCGGACGCGTCCCCGCCAGTCGGCGGCACCCAGGTCCTCGTCCGTGCCGACGTCGGCCACGAGGGCGTCGATCATCGCGTCGAGGAGGTCCTCCTTGTTCGCCACGTGCTTGTACATCGCCATCGGCGTCACCCCGAGATCCGCGGCCAGGCTGCGCATGCTCAGCGACGTGACGCCGGAGCCATCGGCGTGGGTGATCGCCGCATCGATCACGCGGGCCCGGTTGAGCGTCTCTCGCACGTCTCCTCCTCGATGCTTGACGGGTCTACACCGTACACCTACCGTGATGTCCGATCGGTCTACGCCGTACACCTCACCAGGAGCCCCCATGTCCCCCACGCGCCGCACCGCGCTGATCGCCGGTGTGCTCTACCTCTTCACCTTCGTCACCTCGATCCCCGCCGTCACGCTCAAGGCCCCCGCCCTCGACCCCGAGCTCGTGCACGGCACCGTCTCGAGCGGGCTGCCCGTGTGGGGCGCCGTCATGGAGATCGCCCTCGCGGCCGCCTGCATCGGTACCGCCGTCGTCCTCTTCCCCGTCGTGCGCCGGCAGAGCGAGGCCGCCGCGCTCGGTTTCGTCACCGCGCGGGTGATCGAGGGGGCGCTCATCCTCGTCGGCGTGCTCAGCATCCTGTCGATCCTCACGCTGAGCGACACCACCAGGCTCGCGCCCGGCGCGCTGACGGCGGTGCACGTGGCGCTCGTCGCCGTGCACGACTGGACCTTCCTCGTGGGCCCCGGCCTCATCCCGGCCGTCAACGCCCTGTGCCTCGGCGGCGCCCTCTACGCCTCGGGCCTCGTCCCGCGGATCATCCCGACCCTCGGCCTGATCGGCGCGCCGCTGCTCATCGCCTCCGCGACCGCGACGGTCTTCGGCGCCGCGGACCAGGTCTCGTGGCTCGCCGCCCTCGCCGCGCTGCCGATCGCCGCGTGGGAGGGCTCGCTCGGCGTCTGGCTCGTCGTCAAGGGCTTCCGACCGGGCGCCCTCGAGCGCCTCGGGCTGGCCGCGGAGGCAGCGAGCGAACTGCCTGTTGTTCCCGAGCCGTCGGCTGGGGCCCGGGTGCCGACCACGACGTGATCGGACGGCGGCGCGACCAGGAGGGCAAGGTCGGAGGACTGAGCTGCCATACCCCGGCGTGGCCCATCGCCGCTCGGCCGCCACGCGGCGCACGATGGTCGCCGTGAGCCACTCCCACGCTCCCGTGACGACCGACCTCCCGGCCGGCCGAGTGCGCCGGGTGCGCACCGTCCTCGTCTCGCTCGTGCTGCCGCTGCTGGTCGCGACGATCGTCGGGCTCGTCGCACTGTGGCCGCGCGGCGAGAGCCCCATGGGCTCCTTCCCGCTCGTCCAGGACGGGACCCAGATCGTTGCGGCCGAGGTGGTCGAGGCACCCGACCCGGCCGACCCCGCAGACGAGATGCTCGCCCGCGTCACCGAGGGCACCCACGAGGGACACGAGACGCCGGTGGCCGCGCCGCACCCGTCGGTGGCGGAGAACATCGACGTCGGCGACCGCGTGCAGCTGCTGTACGTCCCGGCCAACATCGGGACCGGGAGCCTCTACACGTTCTGGGAGTTCGAGCGGAGCACGCCCGTGGCCTGGCTCGCGGTGCTCTACCTGGCGGCCGTGCTCGCGGTGGCCCGCTGGAAGGGGCTGGCCGCGGTGCTCGGCCTGGCCGCCTCGCTCGGCGTCGTCGCGTTCTTCATGCTCCCTGCGCTCATGCTCGGCTCCTCCCCCGTGCTCGTGGCGCTCGTGGGCTCCTCGGCGATGATGTTCCTCGCCGTCTACCTCGCCCACGGCGTCTCCGTCCGCACGACGACGGCGCTCCTCGGGACGTTCGTCGGCCTCGCCATTACCGTGCTGCTGGCCATGTGGGGCACCGGCTCCGCGAACCTCACGGGCGCCGACGAGACCGGCCTCATGCTCTTCCAGCAGTTCCCGGGGCTCTCGCTCAGCGACCTGCTGCTGTGCGGGATCGTCGTCGCCGGGCTCGGCGCGCTCAACGACGTCACCATCACGCAGGCGTCGGCCGCCTGGGAGCTGGCCGCGGCCGACCCGGGCATCTCCCGCCGTCGCCTGTTCGTGGCGACGATGCGCATCGGCCGCGACCACATCGCCTCGACGGTCTACACGCTCGCGTTCGCCTACGTCGGTACCGCGCTGCCGCTCATCATGCTCGCCTCGCTCGTGGAGCGGCCCGTCGTCGACACCCTGCTGTCCGGCGAGATCGCCGAGGAGGTCGTGCGCACGCTCGTCTCGTCCATCGGGCTCGTCCTCGCGATCCCGGTGACGACGGCGATCGCGGCACTGCTCGCGACGACGGGGCGCGGGAAGGAGCTGGAGTCCGAGTCGGAATCTGAGCCGGAGCCGGAGCCGGAGCCCGAGTCCGAGTCCGAGTCCGAGCCGAAGTCGGAGCCGGCCGCCTCGTAGCGGCGGGCCTCAGTCGTCGGAGTCGGAGGTCGCGGCCGCGCGCGTCAGCTCGTCCGCGAGCGCCTCGAGGACGAGCGCCACGCCGTGCTCGACGTTGCTCGCGGTGGCGTCGACGGCCACCTCGCGCACCTCGGGCCGCGCGTTGCCCATGGCGATCGGTACGCCGATCCTGCTGAGCCACCCGACGTCGTTGCCGCCGTCGCCCATGCCGAGGCAGTGCTCGGGATCCACCCCGTGGCGCCGGAGCATCTCGGCGAGCGCGTTCCACTTGGTGGCGGCGTCGTCGACGAACTCGAAGAACGTGTCCATCGAGCGCGTCGCGTCGGGGAAGCGCGCCCGGACGGCGTCGTCGACCTCGTCGAGGCGCTCGGGCAGGCCGAAGAACATCACCTTGGTCACCGCCTCCGGCAGCGCGGACGTGTCGCCCACCTGGACGAGGTCCCCGTTGAGGCGGCGGAGCAGGTCCGCGGCGTCACCCTCCCGCTCCACGTAGATCGCCGACGTCGTCCACCACGTGACGTCGAGACCGAGCTCGCCGGCGAGCCCCACGAGAGAGCCCACGTTGTCGAGGGCCATCGGCCGCACGGCGACGTCCTCGCCCGCCACCGGGTCGAGCAGGACCGCCCCGTTGTCGCTCGTGACGATGTTGGGGATGCCCAGCTGACGAGCGAGCGCCAGGGTGTTCTCGCGCGCCCGGCCGGTGAGCAGGAAGACGGGGAGCCCGAGCTCGACGATCCGGGCGACCGACTCGACCGTGCGCGGGGCGACCTGGTGGTCGTCGCCCGAGAGCGTGCCGTCGACGTCGAGACTCACTGCTCTGACCGTGCGCAGGGTGGCGGGCGCGACCATGGGGACTCCTCCGGTTCGGGCGAGCCGCCAGTGTAGGAGTCCGGGCGGCCCCCACCGCCGGAGCGCCCACAGGCAGGACTACCCGTCCGCACCGGCACCGCGGCGCCGCGCATCCGACATTCTGGGCGTGGCCACCGCCTACCGACCTGGAGCCCGTGATGCCAGACCTCGCCCGTCGAACGATCGCCGCTGCGGCGGCACTCCTGCTCGCCGTCGGGACCGCCGCCTGCGGTTCCGACGAGCACGACGGCACCGCCGACGGCGCGGACGGCGGGCCGAGCACCGAGGCGCCGTGCCGCATCGCGACCGGGGAGAGCTCGTCGGCCTCGGGCAGCGGCACCGAGAGCGGTTCGGAGAGCAGTTCAGATAGTGGCCCGGAGAGCGGTTCGGAGAGCGGGACCGACTCGGGGGCACGCCCCGCCGTCCTTGCCGCCGAGGCCCTGTGCGAGATCCCCGGCGTGGCAGTGGTGGCACCGAACTCGTCGGCCGGCGAGGAGAACACCGTGATGAGCGTCGTGCTGTCGGCGCTCGACGCCGAGCCGTACGCACAGGTGCTCGAGACGTGGCGCGAGCACGACGAGATGGGGCCGGGCGCCACCCTCAGGGTCGGCACGGAGCGCGGCGGCGATCCCGCCACGGGGTTCCTCGAGTTCTACGTGCAGGTCTTCCCGGAGCCGCTCGCCGCCCAGACGGTCGCGAGCCTCGTCGACCTCGCCGGCTCGGCCGACGGCCTGCTCGTGGACCTCCAGGCCTCCGACAGCACCGTGGTCGCCGCGCTCCTCGTCGAGCCGGGGGGCGAACGACACGCCGAGCTCGTCGACCTGCTAGCGGGGACGGCCGTCGTCGCGGACGCTCTTGCCACCGACGAGGTGGCCGCCGAGGGCAACCTCATGCTCCGCTACCCCGACGACGAGGTGGTGTTCGTCCCGGCGTCCCTGGCCGGCGCCCTGGAGGATCCCGCCTGGTCCGAGGTCTTCGACCAGATCCACGCGGTGGGGGCAGCCAACGGCACCGACCCGACGTACCCCGGCGCGAGCTGCGACGTCGACCGGACCCCGGCCGGCACTCCCGCCGTCGTGTGCTCGTGGAACCGGCCGCCGACGGACGAGGAGCGGGCGGCGCTCGACACCCTCGAACAGCTGGTCGACGCAGCCGGTGGCGACTACACGGAGGACGGGTAGGACGAATCCCTTGACAAGTATTCTTGTCAAGGCGGACGATGACGCCATGCACGAGGTGGACGTCATCGACGACCCGGCCGCCGCCGAGGTCTCCCTCGACCCGGTCCGGACGGCGATCCTCGCGGCGCTCACCGAGCCCGGTTCCGCCACCTCGCTCGCCGCCCGCCTCGACCTGCCCCGGCAGAAGGTCAACTACCACCTGCGCGTGCTCGAGCAGCACGGCCTGGTCGAGCTCGTCGAGGAACGGCGCCGCGGGAACTTCACCGAGCGGCTCATGCGCTCCACGTCCGCCGCCTACGTCATCTCACCAGCAGCGCTCGCCGCCGTGCAGCCGGACCCGGCCCGCTCCCCCGACCAGGTCTCCGCCGCGTGGCTGCTCTCGCTCGCCGCGCGGCTCGTGCGCGACGTCGGCGCCCTTGTCACCGGCGCCCGCCGGACCGGGACGCGGGTGGCGAGCTACGCCGTCGACGGCGAGGTGCGGTTCGCCTCCGCCGCCGAGCGGGCCGCCTTCACCCGCGAGCTCGAGGGCGCTGTCACCGACCTCGTGCGCCGCTACCACTCCCCCGACGCCGAGGGGTCGCGCCACCACCGCCTCGTCGTCGCCGTCCACCCGCACGTCCCCACCAGCTGAGGAGCACGCGATGTCCGACCGGTTCGAGATCCGCAAGGAGGTCGTCCTTCCGGCGACCCCGGAGCAGGTGTGGCACGCCGTCGCCACCCGCGAGGGGCAGCGCGGCTGGTCGCCCGACCCGGACGCCGCCGAGGCGGAGGGGATGACGGTCGAGCGCACCGAGCCCTCGCGGCTGTACGTGCGCACGCCCGAGGCCCCGGACGGCGGCTTCCAGGCGTTCGAGTACCTCGTGGAGGGGCGTGACGACGCGACGACGGTCCTCACGTTCGTGCACAGCGGCTTCCTCGGCGAGGACTGGGGCGGCGAGTACGACTTCGAGACGATGACCGGCTACGGCTGGGACCTCTACATGCTCAACCTCACCGAGTACCTCACGCACTTCGCGGGCCGTCAGGGCGTGTTCGTCACCGGGCAGGGGCCGCAGTCCCGGACCTCCCCGGAGTCGTGGGCGCCCGTGGCGGCCGCACTCGGCGTCACCGGCCCCCTCGCGATCGGCGACCACGTGACGCTCACGCCCGAGGGCCTGGCGCCGGTCGAGGGCGTCGTGGACTGGGTGGTCCCCACCGACGACTTCATCGGCGTCCGGGCAGCTGACGGCCTCTACCGCTTCCACAACAACACGGTGATGGGCATGCCGGTCGCGTTCGGCCACTACCTCTTCTCGGGTGTCGACGCCGAGGCCGAGACGGCGAGGTGGACCGACTGGCTCGCGGGCGTGTACCGGTGAGCGCCGCGCGGGTCTCACCATGAGCAGGCTGGGACTCCCTGTGCGGCTCGACCCGCGGCACCTTCTACGGCGACCTGATGACGCACGAGGCGCTGATGATCCTCGTCAACGGCATGTTCCTCGATCGGCCGACGGGCGAGCGGTCCCTGAACTTGTCGCCCCGTGGTCCGCCTACTCACTCACGGATACGGCCCTCGTACCGACGGGCGAGCGGCCGGCCGAACTGGTCTACACGGCGACGGCGTCCCGCGAGGGGGACGAGACACCTTTCATCGTCCTCATGGCGAGCCACTACCGCGTGCTCGACGGCGGGACGAGGCCGGCGCACTACCAGCAGACGACCGTCACGCACCGAGGTCGGCAGCCCTCCCGTGTGGCCGTCGGACACCGCCGTGCCTGGCCGTGACGTCCCCGTTACGGTGAGGACTCCACAGACCGGCGCAGACTTGGAGATCGGCAGACCCATGGCATTCAACGCAATCGCGAACATCGCCCTCCGTGCGATCCCCGGAGCCTTCGTCCTCAACTCGGGTATCGGCAAGCTCGGGATGGACGAGCAGACGGCCGGATACCTGCAGGCCGAGGCCGAGAAGGGCGTTCCGGCCCTCGGATCGATGGAGCCGGCGAAGTTCGGCAAGCTGCTCAGCTACGGCGAGATCGGCGTCGGCGCCGCGCTCCTGCTGCCGTTCGTGCCCAACCGCCTGGCGGGGCTGGCCCTCGGTGGCTTCTCCGCGGGCCTGCTGAGCGTGTACTTCCGCGACCCGGCCAAGACCACCGACGACGGCGTGCGCCCGTCCGGCGAGGGGACCGCACTGGCCAAGGACTCCTGGATGATGGCCATCGCGATCGCGCTCGTCGCAGGTGGCTCGCGGAGGGCCGCCTGAGCGCGCCTCGCTCCGCCCGCTTCCTGGCCACCCTTCTCGCGGAGGCCGGCGTCCTGTTCGTCGCCCTCTTCCCGGCGAACGTGCAGATGGCCTGGGACAGCCGCCGCCGATCGTTCGCTGCGCGCGCGCTCGCCCTCGGGCGGCTCCCGTTGCAGGCCATGCTCGTCGCTCGAGCCGCGGACGTTCGACCGGATCGTGCCGAGGTACCTGCCGGGGCGGGCGCGCGGCTACACGTACGCGTCGGGGGTGGCCGAGCTCGGCGTCGCCGCCCTGCTGGCCCTCCCGAGCACGAGGCGCGCCGGCGGAACGGCCGCCGCGGCGCTGTTCGTCGCCGTCTTCCCTGCCAACGTGCAGATGGCGGTGGACGCGCGTAGGAGGTCACCCGTGGCGCGGGCGGTGGCGTACGGGCGCCTGCCCCTGCAGGCCGTGCTCGTCGACCTCGCCGTGCGGGCTGCGCGGGGCTGACTCGCGTCCACCCGGGGTGCGCAGCGCGAGGCACGGATCAGCGCTCCGCGTGCTCCGCGAAGAAGTCGGCGAGCCGGTGGGTGCCGGTGGGCGGGGCGACGCAGTCGTGCAGCATGCTCCAGATCGTGAACCGGGCGAGGTCGGCGCGACGGGGACTGACCAGGGCGGTGGCCCACAGCGCCGGGCGGAGCACCGCCGGTGGGACCCTGACCACGCGGCCGCGGCGGCCGGCCGCGTCGAGCGCGAGCCGGGCCAGCTCGCCCCAGCGGAAGGTCTCCGGGCCGCCGACGTCCCACGAGCCGGCACCGTCGTGCTCGATCCGGTCGGCCGTGTACGACGCAAGGTCCGCCCCGTGGATGGGGTTGATGCGCACCTCGGGGCGGAAGACGGGTACGAGGCCGCGCCTGGCCATGCCCAGGATCTCCAGCATGTCGGAGAAGTACGCGGGCGGATTGATGATCCTCGTGGTGAGGCCGGAACGTGAGGTGACGTCGGAGGCGGCGAGCTCGCGGGCGAACGCCGTCTTCGCCCTGGTCAGCCGGGCCGGGCACCGGTCGCCGTGCAGCACGTTGATGTAGGTGAACGATCCGGCCCCGTGGGCGCGGACCGAGTTGAGCAGCTCGAGGTTGGCCAAGTGGTCGATCTCCCAGGGGTCCACCTTCTGGCGCGTCACCCCGAGGGCGGAGACGACGTCGTCGACCCCAGCGGCCACGTCGCGGGTGAACCCCGGATCGGTGACGTCCCCGACCGCCCACTCGTCGACCAGTCCCGCGAGCGAGGGCGCGCCCGAGCTGCCGGCAGCCTCGGCACGCGAGCGGTCGCGCACGATCGCGCGGACCCGGTGCCCGCGGCGGTACAGCTCAGCGATGAGGTGGCGGCCGAGGTACCCGGTCGCGCCCGCCACGAGAATCCTGGACACGTCTCCTCCTCCACGGCTGCGCATCGTGCAGAGCGTTCGTCGTTCACCTGTCACCGTAACGAGCGGCGTGGCCGTGACAACCTGGTTCCCATGACCACCGCCGCACAGCTGCGCAAGAGTGCCCTCGGCCAGGAGGGGACGACCGCCGACGGCGCGGCCTACGCCGTCGACAAGGCCGTCTACGCCTCGTTCGACGACGGCAGCCTGCACCTGCGACTGCCCGCCGACGAGGCGGCCGACATGGCCGCGCAGCACGAGGGCGCCGAGGTGACCGGCGACGGCGTCACCGTGCCGATCGCGAACGTCGGCGGGCAGGGACTGAACTACTGGGTGCGCCAGGCCTGGCTGCACGCGGCGCCCCGGGAGGTGGCCGAACGGGTCCGCTGGGCCGCGACGGTCGAGGCCGGCGAGGTCGGCGATCTCCCGAGGTCGATCGGGCGCCCGGCCACGCGCGCACTCGCGGCCGCAGGGGTGACGTCGCTCGTGCAGGTCGCAGCCCTGCCGGTGGGAGAGCTCGACGGCCTGCACGGGGTGGGCCCGAAGGCGGTGCGCCTCCTGCGCGAGGCGATCGCGGACTAGCGGCGTCGCCCCCACAGCCGCGTCGAGAACGTGCCGGTCGCCACCAGCCGCGCGTCGAGAACGTGCCGGTCGCCACCAGCCGCGCGTCGAGAACGTGCCGGTCGCCACCAGCCGCGCGGAGAATGTGCAGGTCGCCGCCCGCGCGCCGCGAACGTACCGGTGGCCGCCCGCGCGCCGCGAACGTACCGGTGGCCGCACGCGCGTCGAGAGCGTGCTGTAGCTGGCGAGATCGTGCTGCGGAAGCACGTCCTCGACGAGTACGGCACGTCCTCGACAGCGGGTTCGGCAAGGAACAGCCGGCGTGTGCGGCGAGGAGCGGCCGGCGGATGGGCGGGGGGCTCCGTGGGCGGGAGACTCGGTGGGCCCGGCCGGGTTCGAACCGGCGACCTACGCGGTGTAAACGCGGCGCTCTGACCAGCTGAGCTACGGGCCCGCCGCGAATTCTAACCGCCCTCGGCCGCGCTCCTGCCCGCGTTCCGGCCCGTGCTCACTCCCGCGCCCACCTGCGCATCTGTGACAGCCTCCCGGGTACGGCGCAGGCTCGCGACAACTCCGGGCCAGCCGATCCGCCGCCCCCCCCCGCCCCGACCCGACCAACCCGCTTCCCTCCCCCGCCCCGTCCCGCCCCGTCGGCGCTATCCTGGCGGCGGAGGGGAGATGGCAACGAAGCCGACACTCATCAACTCGGTCGTCCGGGCGACGCACCTGCTCGATGCACTCGGTGCCGCGCGGTCGCCCCAGCCCGCCAAGAAGCTCGCGCGCACCGTCGGGATCCCGCTGCCGACGGCGTACCACCTGCTGCGCACGCTCGTGCACGAGGGCTACGTCGAGCACACCGACGAGGGCTACTCGCTCGGCGACCAGGCCGCTGCGCTCGGCCGCGGGGCGGAGCCGCACCGGGTGCGCCGCACGCTGCGGGAGCTGCACCGCGAGCTCCACGCCGCCACGTACCTCTCGACCTACACCGACGGCGAGGTCGAGCTCTCGGAGATCGTCGACTCACCCGCGGCGCCCCGCATCGACCTGTGGGTCGGGTTCACCGAGGCCGCGCACGCCACGGCGCTCGGCAAGGCGCTGCTCACCGGCCTGCCCGACGACGACCGCCGCGAGTTCGTCTCCCGGCACGCCCTGTCCAGCCTCACGCCGCACACCCTCACGTCCCCGAGGACGCTCATGGCTCAGGTCGGGCAGCCGGCGCGGTTCACCATCGACCGCGAGGAGTACCTGCTCGGGGTCGTCTGCGTCGCCGTCCAGGTCCCCGGCCGCCCCCAGGCCGTCGCCGTGTCGGTGCCGACGAACCGCGCCGACCAGGTGCTCGCGCGGGTCGACGAGCTGCACCGTGCGGCCGGGCTCGTCGCCCTCTCGACCGCCTGAGCCACGCCCGCCTGAACCTCACCCGCCTGAGCCTCACCCCCGGCCCCCGACGGCCCGCGCACCCGCACTCGTATCACCAACTGAAATACCTGCGTTGCGCCGGCCGCGCCCCCGCCGGATCGTGGTGTCACCGGCACACGAGCCAATGGAGGCACTCATGTCGACGACGACAGAACCACCCCCCGTCCCCCGGACGGACGAGACACCGGCCGAGGTCCCCACCCCGCCCGCTGCGACGCGTCTGGCGATGTTCGAGACGATGGTCCTCTCCCGCACCTACGAGGAGGCGATCCTGCGGGAGTACCACGTGGACAAGGGGCCCGGCTTCGACATCGGCAAGGGCCAGATCCCCGGCGAGATGCACCTGTCGTCCGGCCAGGAGCCGGTCGCCGCCGGGATCTGCACCCACCTCACCGGCGAGGACGCGGTCACAGCCCCGCACCGCCCGCACCACTTCGCCATCGCGCACGGCGTCGACCTGGACCGGATGACCGCCGAGATCTTCGGCCGCGAGACCGGGCTCGGCAGGGGCCGTGGCGGGCACATGCACCTGTTCGACCCCGACCGCCACTTCTCCTGCTCGGGGATCATCGCCGAGGGCTATCCGCCCGCGCTCGGCATGGCGTTCGCCTTCCGACGCCGTGGCACCGGCGGGATCGCCGTCGCCGTCGCCGGCGAGGGGGCGGCCAACCAGGGCGCCTTCCACGAGTCCCTCAACCTCGCGGCGCTGTGGAACTTGCCGGTGGTGTTCGTCATCGAGGACAACGCCTGGGGCATCTCGGTGCCCCGCACCGCCTCGACGTCGGTCCCCTCCAACGCCGTCCGGGCCGCCGCGTACGGCATGCCGGGGATCCGGGTGGAGGACAACGACGTCGACGCCGTCCACGCGGCCGCCGAGACCGCCGTCGCCCGCGCCCGCAGGGGCGAGGGGCCGAGCCTCATCGAGGTCGCCACGCTGCGCATGCTGGGCCACTTCGAGGGCGACGCCCAGGGCTACCGGTCCGAGCTGGACTCCGTCGCGGACCTCGACCCGATCCCCCGCTACGCCGAGCGGCTGCGCTCGGCCGGGGTCCTCGACGAGGTCACCGAGCAACGCATCCGCTCCCGGGCGAGCACGCGCGTCGAGGACGCCGTGACGTTCGCCAAGGAGAGCCCCGTCCCGGACCCGGCCGAGGTCCACCGGTACGTCTTCGCCGAGGAGCAGTCATGACCGCCACCGACACCGCCAGGCCCGCGACGAGCCGCCGGCTCAACACGTCCAAGGCGATGGTCGAGGCCATCGCGCAGGAGATGGACCGCGACGAGTCCATCGTCTACCTCGGGGAGGACGTCGGCTCCTACGGGGGCATCTTCTCCTCGACGACGGGGCTGCTCGACCGCTTCGGCCCCGAACGGATCATCGACACGCCGATCTCCGAGACCGCCTTCATCGGGCTCGGCATCGGTGCCGCCACCGAGGGCATGCGCCCGATCGTCGAGCTGATGTTCGCCGACTTCCTCGGCGTGTGCCTCGACCAGATCTACAACCACATGGCGAAGATCCGGTACTTCTCCGGCGGCAACGTCTCGGTGCCGATGGTGCTCACCACCGCCGTCGGCGGCGGCTACTCCGACGGCGGACAGCACTCGCAGACCCTGTGGGGCACCCTCGCCCACCTGCCCGGCATGAAGATCGTCGTCCCGGCCACGCCCGCCGACGCCAAGGGGTTGATGACCTCCGCGATCCGCGACGAGGACCCCGTCGTGTTCATGTTCCACAAGGGGATCATGGGCCTGCCCTGGATGCGGAAGAACTCGCGCGCGGTCGGCGAGGTCCCCGAGGGCGAGCACGTGGTGCCCATCGGCAAGGCGAACACCGTCCGGGCGGGCAACGACGTCACGGTCGTCACGCTGTCCCAGTCCGTCCACCACTCCCTCGACGTCGCGGAGCGGCTCGAGGGCGAGGGGATCGACGTCGAGGTGCTCGACCTGCGCTCGCTCGTCCCGCTCGACCGCGCCGCCATCCTCGAGTCGGTCGGGCGCACCGGGCGGCTCGTCGTGGTCGACGAGGACTACCTCTCGTTCGGGCTCTCGGGCGAGGTCTCGGCGACCATCACCGACGAGGACCCCCGGCTGCTCACGGCGCCCGTCCAGCGGGTGACGATGCCGGACATCCCCATCCCCTACGCCCAGAACCTCGAGCACGCGGTCCTGCCGTTCCACGACCGCATCGAGGCCGCCATCAGGAAGGTGCTCTCGTGACGGACGTGCTGTTCCCGGTGGTCGACGAGGACGACCCCTCGGCCGAGGGCGTCGTCGCCACCTGGTACGCGACCGACGGCGAGCAGGTCGCCGAGGGGCAGCTCGTCGCCGAGGTGCAGGTCGCCAAGGTGTCGGTCGAGGTCACGGCGCCGGCTGGGGGCACCTTGCAGGTGGTCGCCGAGGAGGACGAGGCCGTCGCCCAGGGCGCGGTCATCGCCCGGGTCGGGTAGGTCGCACCGGGGGCGGACAGGCCGTACCCGGGGTGGACAGGCCGTACCCGG
>JBQDDG010000013.1:0-3710 GCA_052093225.1 Actinomycetaceae bacterium | reverse complement strand
GTAGGTCGCACCGGGGGCGGACAGGCCGTACCCGGGGTGGACAGGCCGTACCCGGGGTGGACAGGCCGTACCCGGCGCGGACAGGCCGCGCACGGGCCTGTTCGCCGGGGCGAGAGGCCCCGGGCACGACGACGGGGGTGCCCCGCCCGGGCCTGTTCACCGGGGTGAGAGGTCCCGGACCCGACGGCGGGCGCGCGAGCCGCGTACCGCCGTCGGGCGGCCCGACCTACTTCCCGCGCGCGCGGGAGACGACCTGGGTCCCCGACCAGCCGTCACCAGCCGAGACGGCCGACGTCGCGTTCATGCCGGCGATCTGGGCGGCCTCGGAGATGTCGGCCGGGCCGACGTGCTCGGGCGAGACCGGCTTGGGCGTGAGCACCCAGATGGTGCCGCCGTCGTCGAGGTTCGCCTGGGCGTCGACGAGCAGGTCCGTGAGGTCACCGTCCTCGGAGTCCGACTTCCGCCACCAGATGATGGCGCCGTCGCACATGTCCGAGTGGTTCTCGTCGACGAGCTCGGTGCCCGTGTGCTTCTCGACGGCCTCTCTCAGACCGTCGTCGGCGTCCTCGTCCCACCAGAACTCCTGGACGACCTGGCCTGGCGCGAACGCCCCGGCGACTGCCTCGTACGCACTGGCGTGCACAGCCCGACTGCTCCTCCCCGGGCTGACGCCCGACCGGTGCGCGCCCGGGGACCCGGACACGCGGTGTGACTACCCCACCGCACGCGTGCCGCATCTGCAAGCGAGACCGACGGCGGGTCAGCCTGCACGGTATCGGGCATCTCACGCCGTTGGGTGCACCTCAGCAGTTGGGTGGGCCACCGGGCGGGAGCCTACGATGGCTGGGCCCCACCCTGACGGCGCCGGAACTCGCGGCGCCCACACCCGGGAAGTGAGAAGACGTGACTGCTACTGATCACGGACGGCCGCTGATCGACGGACTGCTGAGCCAGGTGCCGGACATCGACAAGGACGAGACGAGCGAGTGGCTCGAGTCCCTCGACGGCCTGATCGACGAGCGCGGTGGGCCGCGCGCGCGGTACATCCTCCTCAACCTGCTGCGCCACGCGCGGCGCCGGGACATCGCCGTCCCCGGCAACCTGACCACCCCGCACGTCAACACCATCGGCGTCGAGGACGAGCCCTACTTCCCAGGCGACGAGCAGATCGAGCGCACCTACCGCGGCTGGATCCGCTGGAACGCAGCCGTCATGGTGGCGCGGGCGCAGAAGCCGGACGTCGCCGTCGGCGGTCACCTCTCGTCCTATGCCTCCCTGGCCACCCTCTACGAGGTGGGCCTCAACCACTTCTTCCGCGGGAAGGACCACCCGGGCGGCGGCGACCAGATCTTCTGGCAGGGCCACGCCTCGCCGGGCAACTATGCGCGCGCCTTCGTCGAGGGCCGCCTGACCGAGGCCGACATGGACGGCTTCCGTCAGGAGTACAGCCACCGCGAGGACGGCCGGGGGCTGCCGAGCTACCCGCACCCGCACCAGATGCCGGACTTCTGGGAGTTCCCCACCGTCTCGATGGGTCTCGGTCCGTCGGGGGCGATCTACCAGGCGTGGTTCAACCGCTACCTGGGCGAGCGCGGCATCAAGGACACCTCCGACCAGCGCGTGTGGGCGTTCCTCGGCGACGGCGAGATGGACGAGCCGGAGTCGCGCGGCATGCTGCAGCTCGCCGCCCACCAGGGGCTCGACAACCTCACGTTCGTCGTCAACTGCAACCTGCAGCGCCTCGACGGCCCCGTGCGCGGCAACGGCCAGATCATCCGCGAGCTCGAGTCGTTCTTCCGCGGTGCGGGCTGGAACGTCATCAAGGTGGTGTGGGGCCGCGAGTGGGACGCCCTGCTGCAGGCCGACAAGGACCGGTCGCTCGTCAACCTCATGGACTCCACGAACGACGGCGACTACCAGACGTTCAAGGCCAACGACGGCGCCTACGTCCGCGAGCACTTCTTCGGCCGCGACCCGCGCACGAAGGCCCTCGTCAAGGACATGACGGACGACCAGATCTGGGCGCTCAAGCGCGGCGGTCACGACTACCGCAAGATCTTCGCCGCCTACACGGCCGCCACGCGGCACACCGGTCAGCCGACCGTCATCCTCGCGCACACCGTCAAGGGCTACGGCCTGGGCCCGCACTTCGCCGGGCGCAACGCCACGCACCAGATGAAGAAGATGCAGGTCGAGGACCTCAAGCTGCTGCGCGACTCGATGCGCATCCCGATCAGCGACGAGCAGCTCGAGGACCCGTACGACGCGCCGTACTACCGGCCGGACGAGGACGACCCGACGCTGCAGTACATGCTCGAGCGCCGGCGCGAGCTCGGCGGGTTCCTGCCCGAGCGCAGGGAGCCGGAGCCCTCGCTGACACTGCCGGGCGACAAGCCCTACGACCTCCTCGCCAAGGGCTCGGGCAAGCAGGAGATCGCCACGACGATGGCGTTCGTCCGCCTGCTCAAGGAGCTCATCAAGGACAAGGAGTTCGGCCGCCACATCGTGCCGATCATCCCGGACGAGGCCCGCACCTTCGGCCTGGACTCGATCTTCCCGACGGCGAAGATCTTCAACACCTCCGGCCAGAACTACACGCCGGTCGACGCCGAGCTCATGCTCTCCTACAAGGAGTCCGAGCAGGGCCAGATCATGCACACGGGCATCAACGAGGCCGGCTCGGCGTCGCTGCTGCAGGCCGTGGGGACGTCGCACGCCACGCACGGCGTACCGATGGTGCCGGTCTACATCTTCTACTCGATGTTCGGCTTCCAGCGCACCGGCGACCAGTTCTGGGCGGCCGGCGACCAGCTGACGCGCGGTTTCGTCATCGGCGCCACCGCCGGGCGGACCACGCTCGCCGGCGAGGGCACCCAGCACATGGACGGGCACTCCCCGATCCTTGCCTCGACGAACCCGGCGTTCGTGCACTACGACCCGGCCTACGGGTACGAGATCCGGCACATCGTCCGCGACGGCATCCAGCGGATGTACGGCGACGACCCGCGCGACCCGAACGTCATGTACTACCTCACGGTGTACAACGAGCCGATGGCTCAGCCGGCCGAGCCGGAGGACGTCGACGTCGAGGGCATCCTCAAGGGCATCCACCGCGTCTCCCCCGCCGAGGGCGACGGCCCCTGGGTCCAGCTCCTCGCCTCGGGCGTGGGCGTGCCGTGGGCGCACCACGCGAAGGAGATCCTCGCGGAGGACTGGGGCGTGCGCGCCGGCGTGTGGTCGGTGACCAGCTGGTACGAGCTGCGCTGCCAGGCCCTCGAGGTCGAGCAGCACAACTTCCTCAACCCCGAGGACCAGCAGGTCCCGTACGTGACGACCAAGCTCGACGGCGCCGGCGGCCCGTTCATCGCCACGTCCGACTACGACCACCAGGTCCAGGACTCGATCCGCCAGTGGGTCCCTGGCGAGTACTACACGCTCGGCGCGGACGGCTTCGGCTACTCCGACACCCGCCCGGCGGCCCGCCGTCAGTTCCTCATCGACAGCCACTCGATGGTGGTCAAGGCGCTGCAGGCGCTGGTTGCGCAGGGGGACCTGGAGCCGGGCGTCGTGCGCCAGGCCATCGAGAAGTACGACCTGCTCAACCCGCGCGCCGGCCAGTCCGGTACGGCGGGCGGCGACTCCTGACCCCCTCTCCCACGAGTGAGGGGTATTTTCCTCACGAGTGAGGGGCGTTTTCCTCACGAGTGAGG
>JBQDDG010000012.1:36497-70082 GCA_052093225.1 Actinomycetaceae bacterium | reverse complement strand
AGGCGTTGCCACGACGCACCGCGAAGGAGTCGCTGCCGTCGCCGTCCCAGTCACCCACCAGCACGTCGTCGCCGGCCTGACCGTAGGTCAGCTCGACCGCGGCGTCGCCGCCGTAGAGGTCGTCGCTGAGGAAGAAGGCGTTGTCGCGACGCACCGCAAGGGTGTCGCTGCCGTCGCCGTCCCAGTCACCGACCAGGACCTCGTCCCCGACACGGCCGAACGAGAACTCGTGCTCCGCGTTCGCGTCCCAGCCATCGTTCAGGTAGAACCCGCGACCCGCGGTCGGCGGCGTCGGCTCACCGGGCTCCTCCGGCTCGCCCGGCTCCTCGGGCACGTCCAGCGCCTCGATGTCCACGACCGAGGGCAGGTACTCGCCCGCGGCGGACTCCGGGATGGTCAGCTCGATCGTCGCGCGACCGGTGTCGTTGTAACCGTCGGACGCGGTGTTGTCGACCTCGTCCGTGTAGCCGATGGACTCGCCGTCGACGAGCGCCTCGACCTCGAAGGGCTTGGGCTCCGTCGTCGTGAACGCCAGTCCGGACAGCTCGACCTCGATGGTCTCGCCGGCCTCGCCCTCCGTCGGGCCCGTCCAGCCGATGGAGCGCTGCTCGTAGCTCGGGCTGAGCTGCGGGTTGGCGGCCAGGTAGTCGTTGAGCGCCTGGACGTCCATGATGCCGGCGTCGACGAAGTTGGTCGCGTTCTCGGTGAAGCCGGTGAAGGCGTCACCACCGTCGAGCAGGAAGGTGTTGCCCGCGACGCGGATCTCCTGGTCGTCGGCGACGGGCTCGCCGTCGATCGTCAGGTCGAGGATCTGCTCGCCGGCCGGGGCCTCGGGGTCGTAGACGTAGTCGAGGTTCTCCGACCAGCCGAGCGCGAGGTAGGGGTGCCCGCCCGAGCCGCGGTACTGCTGCTCGAGCACCTGCTCGAGGTCCGCCCCGGGGATCGTCACGGCGCCGATGGTGTTGCCGAAGGGCTGCACCTCGAAGGCCTCGCGGTAGGTGACGGTGCCGTCGCCGTCCGGGTCGAGGTCGGCGCGGATGCCGCCGGGGTTGATGACGCCGATGTCAGCGTTCAGGTTGAACTCGTTCGCCGCAGCGAGGGCGACGTCGCCGAGCAGGTTGCCGAGCGTCGACTCGCCACCGCGGTTGGTGCCGTTCTCCAGGCCCTCGCGCGCCGCACGGTTGAAGGGGGCGATGACCGTCCCGACCTCTTCCGCACCGAGCACCTCGGACTCCGCCTCGGCAGCCAGGAAGAGCTCCTCGATCGCCGCGTCACGCTCGAAGTTCGGGACGTCGACCGGCTCACCCTCCTCATCCTCCTCCGTGCGGAACATCGCGATGTTCTCGGAGGTGGTGAGGCTGGTGTCGATCTCGCCGGACTCGGGGTCCACGGTCAGCTGGACGTGCCCGAGGTGCAGGCCGTAGTGGTCGGGCTGCACGACGGGTGCGCCGGACGGCGTCTCGGTGATCTGCTCGAGGTGGGAGTGCCCGGCGAACGTCACGTCGACGTCCGCGGACAGGCCGTCCGCGATGAGGTTGGCGTCCTCGTGGATGAGCGCGACGACGACGTCGGCCTCACCGTTCGCGTCGTCACCGTCGCTCAGCTCGGCGGCGACGTCGTTGGCGACGTCGACCTCGTCGAGGAAGTCGAGCCCCTCGATGCCGCCCGGCGCCACGACGTTGGGCGTGTCGGCGGTGACCGTGCCGACGATGCCGACCCGGACGCCGTCGACCTCCTCGACCACGTACGGCGGGAGGGCCTCCTGGTCGACGCCGTCGACGTTGGCGGCCAGGTGCGGGAACTCCGCGAGCGGGACCACGCGGTCCTCGAGGTCACGGATGCCCTGGTCGAACTCGTGGTTGCCGACGGCCGCCGCGTCCTGACCCATCGCGTTGAGGATCTCGAGCGTGGGGACGTCGTCCGCGATCGCGGACACGAACGCGGAGCCGCCGATGTTGTCCCCCGCGGAGAGGAACAGCGTGCCCGTCTCGTTCTCGGCGCGGATCTCGTTGAGCGCGGTCTGCAGGAGCGGGGCATTCTCGATGTGCCCGTGGAGGTCGGTGATGGCGGCCAGGTCGATCGTGACCGTGCCGTCCTCGTTCTCCGTGGCGAAGGCCGGGGCCGCCGCGAACGCGGACCCGAGCAGGGCGAGGACACCGGCGCCGGCCGTGATCCTCACGTGGGAAGGACGTGACATAGGGGGGAGACCTCAAGCTTTCGTCGGGACGACATGAATGACGCATCGGCAGGTTAGCCCTGGAACGACGCCGGTCCCAGAGTTTCGTCGTCCTGACACCAAAAGTTCACCGCGGGTTGGCGACGGCGTCGGCAAGCGCCCGAATCCTCCCTCACCGACGACGGCGGGAGGCGCCTACGCGGGCCGACCTCCGCCGTCGGAGCATGCCTGCGCGAGGCGAGCCCCGCCGTCGGAGCGTGCCTACGCGAGGCGAGCCCCGCCGTCGGGGCCGCCTCTCGTCTACCGTCCGTGCCGGGAGGCTCCGGTTACGCCGTCTCGCCCGACGACGCCTCGCCCCCGGCGAGGACCCCCTCGACGGCGAGGCGCAGCGTGTCCGCGTCCTGGAGGCCGACGAGGACGTGGCCGCCCACGACGGTGGTCGGCGTGCCGGTGAGCGAGATGTCCATGGCGAGGCGGCCGTTGTCGTCGATCTGCTGCGCCGTGCCCGCCGCGGCGAGGTCCTCGGTGAACTGCGCGGTGTCGAGGCCCGCCTCGGCGGCGCGCTCGGTCAGCGCCTCGTCGGTCACGCCCTCGGGCGGCAGCGGGTCCGACATGAGCGACTCGTGGTAGGCCGCATACCCGTCCTGCTGGGCCGCCGCCCACGCCGCGCGCGCGAGCGTCACCGACTGCTCCGCGAGCACGCCGATGTCCCGGTGCTCGATGCGCAGGGTGCCGTCGTCGACGAGGTCGGCGAGCTCGGGAAGCGAGTCCGTGGCCATCGACTGGCAGTAGTGGCACAGGTAGTCCTCGAAGACCACCATCGTCACGGGCGCGTCCGGGTCGCCGGACGCCGTCGGGAAGGCCGGGTCCTCGGCCGTGACGTCGACGTCGGTCGTGTCCAGGCTCGCCAGGAGCTCCTCGGCCTCGGCGGCACGCGCGTCGGCCTCCGCCTGCTCCGACGCCGACTCGGTAGTGTCCTCCTCGGCCTGCGGGGCCACCGGGTCCGACGAGCACGCGGCGAGCGCGAGGCCGGCCGCCAGGGCCGCGGCGGCGAGCGCCGGACGGACGGTGCGGATGTTGCGGGCCATGTGTCCTCCGAGGGTGCGGTTCGTCGTCGTCGAGATTGCGGTTGGTGCTCACCGAGATTGCGGTTGGTGCTCACCGAGAGTGCGGTTGGTGGCCGCCGAGATTGCGGTTGGTCATCGCGACGCCAGCCGGGCCGTCTCCCCACCGCAATCTCGACGACGGGGGGTGGGTCAGACGACGCCGTGGGCGAGCATCGCGTCGGCGACCTTGCGGTAGGCGGCCACGTTCGCGCCGAGGACGTAGTTGCCCGCGGCGTCGTGGTGCTCGGCCGTGCGGGCCACCGTGTCGTGGATGTGGGTCATGACCACCTCGAGCTTGGCCACGGTCTTGTCGAAGCTCCACTGCTCGCGCGAGGCGTTCTGCTCCATCTCGAGCGCCGACGTCGCCACACCGCCCGCGTTCGCCGCCTTGCCCGGGCCGAACAGAGTCTTCGAGGCCTGGAAGACGTCCACCGCGTCGGGCGTGGACGGCATGTTCGCGCCCTCGGCCACCGCGATCACGCCGTTGTCCACGAGGGTGCGGGCACTGTGCGCGTCGAGCTCGTTCTGGGTGGCGCACGGCAGCGCGATCGTGCAGCGCTCGTCCCACACGGAACCGTCGGTGTGCAGGACGGCGCCCTCGCGCGCCTCGACGTAGTCCGCCACGCGCCCGCGCCGGACCTCCTTGACCTCGCGGAGCAGGTCGACGTCGACGCCCTGCTCGTCCACGACATACCCCGACGAGTCCGAGAACGCCACGACGTGCGCGCCGAGCTGCTGCGCCTTCTGGATCGCGTAGATCGCCACGTTGCCGGAGCCCGAGACCACCACGCGCTGGCCGTCCAGCGACTTGCCGACGCGGCTGAGCATGCGCTCCGTGAAGAACACCGTGCCGTAGCCCGTGGCCTCCGTGCGGCCGAACGAGCCGCCCCAGCCGGTGCCCTTGCCCGTGAGGACGCCCTGCTCGAACCGGTTGGTGATGCGCTTGTACTGGCCGAACATGTAGCCGATCTCGCGGCCGCCGACGCCGATGTCCCCCGCCGGCACGTCCGTGTACTCGCCGATGTGGCGGTAGAGCTCGGTCATGAAGGACTGGCAGAAGCGCATGACCTCGCCGTCGGAGCGCCCGTGCGGGTCGAAGTCCGAGCCGCCCTTGCCGCCGCCGATGCCCTGGCCGGTGAGCGCGTTCTTGAAGATCTGCTCGAAGCCGAGGAACTTGATGACACCGAGGTCGACCGACGGGTGGAACCGCAGCCCGCCCTTGTACGGGCCGAGCGCCGAGGAGAACTCCACGCGGTAGCCGCGGTTGACCTGGGTGCGGCCCTCGTCGTCGACCCACGGGACGCGGAACATGATCTGCCGGTCCGGCTCGACGATGCGACGCAGGATCGCCATCTTCTCGTAGTCCTCGCGCAGCGCGACGTCGCCGATCGTGGCGAGCACCTCGTGCACGGCCTGGTGGAACTCGGGCTGGCCCGGGTCGCGGGTGACGACCTCGTCGTACACCGACTGCAGCTCGTCGATCATGCGGCTCCTGACGTCGGGCCCGGCGCGTGCCGGGCGGCTGGTCGGCCCGACTTCCGCCGGGCTGCCCGGCTCTCACCGGGCTGGTGGTCGGCCCGGCTGTTGCCGGGCTGGTGGTTCATCGGTTCTCGTGCGTGCCCGCCGGGGCGGGGTGCCTATGGGCGGCTCCGCGCGAGAAGCTCCGCACACCTGACGGCGCACGCGAGGTGCGCCGCAACGTCGGAGCGACGCTCGCGGCGCGGGGCCGTTCGCGGGCCCCGCCGGTCTCGCCGCCCGCAGCGCCTCGGTCACGCCCCACGAGTATCTCAGGAACGGACCAAGGACTCACCTCGGGCCGCCCCTACGATCCCCTCATCGAGTCGGGGACCGCGATCAGTCCCAGAGTGCGGGCAGGACCTCGGCGGAGGCCCGGCCCAGCGCCGCGACGTCGATCGCCGCCACGCCCCCGACGGCGAGCGAGCCGCCGCCGGTGGAACCGATCGTCGCGCAGGCTACGCCCTGGGCGGCTGCGAGCGCCGCGACGCGATCCACATCTTCCGGCGCCACCACCACGAGCGCGCGGGCCTGCGACTCCGAGAACAGCGCCGTCGCGAGGTCGATGCCGTCGCGTCCGGTCACCTCCGTGAGATCGATCTCGGCCCCGACGCCGTAGCGGACGCTCGCATCGACGAGCGCCTGGGCGAGTCCACCGGTGGAGAGGTCGTGCGCCGCGGTGGCGAGCTGCTCGCCGTGGATCGCGAGCAGCGTCTCCACCAGGGCCTTCTCGGCGGCGACGCTCACCGCGGGCGGGCGGCCGCCCAGGTGGCCGTGCACCGTCTGCGCCCACGCCGACCCGTCCAGCTCGAGCGCGGTGCTGCCGAGCAGCACCACCGTCTCCCCCTCCTGACGGAAGCCCGACGGCGTGGCGCGAGTGACGTCGTCGAGCAGGCCGAGGACGCCGACCACCGGGGTGGGGTGGATCGACGAGGTGGCCGTGCCCGGCTCGCCGGTGGAGTTGTAGAGCGAGACGTTGCCGCCCGTGACGGGAATGCCGTACTCCTGACAGGCGTCCGCGAGGCCCGTGATCGTCTCGACGAGCTGCCACATCGCGCCCGGGTCCTCGGGGTTGCCGAGGTTGAGGCAGTCGGTGACGGCCAGCGGGCGCGCGCCCACGGTGGCCACGTTGCGGGCCGCCTCCACGAGGGCCTGCGCGGCGCCCGCGCGCGGGTCGAGGAACGCGTACCGGTGGTTGGCGTCCGAGGCGAGCGCGACCCCGCGGTTGGTGGACTCGTCGATGCGCAGGACGCCGGCGTCGTCGGGCTGGGCGAGCGCGGTGCGGCCCTGGACGTAGCGGTCGTACTGGTCGGTGACCCACGCCTTGGAGGCCTGGTTCGGGTCGAGCGCGACCTGGCGGACCTGCGCGGCGAGAGCGTCGGCGTCGGCGGGGCGGGCGAGGCCGGCAGCCGTGTCGGCGACGATCGGGTCGAGCCAGTCCGGGCGCGCGTAGGGGCGGTCGTAGACGGGGCCGTCGTGGGCCACGGTGCGCGGGTCGACATCGACGATGCGGCGCCCGTGGTGGTCGATCGTCAGGCGGCCGGAGGACGTGACCTCGCCGATGACCGACGTCTCCACCTCCCAGCGCTCCGTGACCGCGAGGAACTCCTCGAGCTTGTCCGGGCGGACCACGGCCATCATCCGCTCCTGCGACTCGCTCATGAGGATCTCGCCGGCCGTGAGGCTCGGGTCGCGCAGGAGGACGGTCTCGAGCTCGACGTGCATGCCGCCGTCGCCGTTGGACGCGAGCTCGGAGGTGGCGCAGGAGATGCCGGCGGCGCCGAGGTCCTGGATACCCTCGACGAGGCGGTTGCCGAACAGCTCCAGGCAGCACTCGATGAGGACCTTCTCCATGAAGGGGTCACCCACCTGCACGGACGGCCGCTTGACCGGCCCGCCCTCGTCGAACGTCTCCGACGCGAGGATCGACGCTCCGCCGATGCCGTCGCCGCCGGTGCGCGCGCCGAACAGGACGACCTTGTTGCCCGCCCCCGACGCGTTCGCCAGGTGGATGTCCTCGTGGCGCAGCACGCCGATCGCGAGGGCGTTGACCAGCGGGTTGCCCTGGTAGACCGGGTCCAGGTCGAGCTCGCCGCCGATGTTGGGCAGGCCCAGGCTGTTGCCGTAGCTGCTGATCCCCGCGACGACGCCGTGCGCCACCCGGCTCGTGTCCGGGTGGTCGGGCGCGCCGAAGCGGAGCTGGTCCATCACCGCGATCGGGCGGGCGCCCATGGCGATGATGTCCCGGACGATCCCGCCGACGCCGGTCGCCGCCCCCTGGAACGGCTCGACGTAGCTCGGGTGGTTGTGGGACTCGACCTTGAAGGTGACCGCCCAGCCGTCGCCGACGTCGACCACGCCCGCGTTCTCCCCGATGCCCACGAGCAGGTTCTCGCGCATGGCGTCCGTGGTCGTGTCACCGAACTGGCGTAGGTGGCGCTTGGAGGACTTGTAGCTGCAGTGCTCCGACCACATCACCGAGTACATGGCGAGCTCGGCCGAGGTGGGGCGGCGGCCGAGGAGCTCCGTGATGCGCTCGTACTCGTTGTCCTTGAGGCCGAGCTCCGCGTAGGGCATCGGCGTGCCGGGGGTGGCGGCGGCGGCGTCGACGGTCTCGTCGTGGCGGGGTGCGGCGTGGGTTGCCTGGGTTGTCTGCGATGCCTGGGTGGCCTGCGCTGGCTGAGGCGCCTGGGTTGCCTGCGGTGCCTGGGCTGCCTGCGCGGCGTCGTCGCCGGGCTTTCCGTGACGGGGGGAAGCTGACATCTCGACGACCTCACAGGAACGGCTGGTGCCGGCGTGCGGCGCGACGCGCGACCGACGCTGCGTGCGGCTCGAAGGTCTGTCGGCCTCGAGCCCTCAGCACCGGCCCCGCGAGGCACGCGCGCGGGCAGGGACTGCGCTGAATCTACCCGGCGGCTCACAGGGCGGTCAGCCCCGCCCATGCTCTGGGCGTCCTCGGCACACCGACTGCCCCTGTGCCCCGTGCCGCGCCGCCCGCGCCCTGCCACCTGCCACCTGCCACCTGCCACCTGCCACCTGCCACCTGCCACCTGCCACCGAGAGGATGGGTTGCGTACCGAGCGGACGTGCTGAGGGCATCCCCTCGCGACACACCCCATCCGCTCGCCGCCCCCGGACGGCACGAGGTCCACCCACCGCCCCGTCGGAGACCTCACCGCCCGAGCTCACGGACCGGGAGAAGCCGCGGCCCCGCGGTACGCATCGCCTTCTGGATCTTCGCGACCACCACCTGCGACTGCGCCGCCTCCCCCGCGACGAGCCGCACGACGGCATCACCCGACTCCTCGATCGCGCGCTCGCGGTTCCGCTCGTCCACGACGACCTTTCCCGATGCGGCCGCGCTCCCCCTCGAGTACTTGACCCTCCCGTCGAACTCGATGTGCACGTACCGGGTCGTCCCGTCTGCGCGCGTGCCGTCCGGAAGCGCGAGGTCCGAGTAGTAGGTGCCGAACCCGGTGTCGATCCGGCACTGCAGCACGACGTCGCGGCGCCCCCAGCACAGCACGATCCACCGCACGTGGCTCTCCCACGGCGACTCCGACCACGGCGACGCCCACGTCAGTACCGCACGCGCCTGGCGCCGACCGCGCGAACCCGCGGGAAGCGCCTCCACCCGCGCGATCAGCCGTGCCCTCACCTGCTCCGCCGAGCGATTCGTGCGGTCCGGCTCGCGTCGATCGGCGTTGGCAAGCACGGCGAGCACATCGTCGGCAACCACCAGGGCATCGCGCGGGTGCTCGAACCTCGCACAGTCCACGGCGGTCCGTTCCAGGTTCGTCACCGGTACGCCGTTGATGATCACGACGTCGTCGTCCGGGAGCTCGGCCACGTGGCGGTCGTGGTCGAGATGCCGACCCTGCTCACGGTCGTCGGGGCCGGTCACGTCGGGGCGGTCAGGGACGGACCACACGTACAGCCCGATCATCACGGCTGCCGAGAGGCGGGACAGCGCGTGCGCGGACCGGGTCGCTCGGCTCACGGCCACGCAGCGCGCCATGTGTACCGCCCGGCCACGCGCGTGCGCGTCGAGGGCATCGGGGATCGCGGCGACGAGCCCGCGGCGCACCGGCACGAACGACGCCCCCTCGCCATCGGTCGCGCCGACCACCCGACCTCGGTCCGACGCGAGCACGGCCGGGACCGCGGGCAGCTTCCGCGCGCTGAGGGGCTTCATGGATCGAGCCTCGCCCCGACGACGACAACCCCGACGCGGCCCTGTGGATGCAGCCCCGGCGCCCCTGCCTGTGGATGAGATCGGTGCCCTCGCCCTTCCCGCTCCCGGCCCGCTCTCCCTCGCCCGCCCCGCTCAACCCGCCGAGCGGATGGTCTGTGTGCCGACTCAATGCCCTCAGGGCAATGTCTCGCGGCACAACCCATCCGCTCGGCGAAGCGAGCGAGCACGACTCACCGCCGATGCCCGTTCGACAGCCGGTCACGCCCCCGCGACGATGCCACCATGAGCTCCGAGCATCAGCCCGCCAACCCCGGCACGAGCTCGCCACAACCTGACGCCCTCGTGACGCGAGCGACCTACCGGTACCTGCGGCTCATCCTCATCACCCTGCCCGCGCTGCTGCTGCTCGGGTCCGTACTCGCGTTCTTCTGGTGGGGGACGATCGAGACGTCGATCAGCGCGTACTACCTCGGGCCGATCCGGGACATGTTCGTCGGCGTCCTGGTGGCGATCGCGGCGTGCCTGGTGGCGTACCGGGGCTCGTCGGCGCTGGAGGACTTCAGTCTCGACGTCGCGGGGTTCTTCGCGATCTTCGTCGCCCTGGTGCCGACCGGCGTCGGCGAGAACCTCAGCGCACTCGACCCGACCGGGCGCGACGAGATGGTGGCGGCACTGCGGGCGTCGTGCGTGACCGTGCTGGTCGTGGCGGCGCTGTTCATCGTCGTCGAGATCAGGCTCGCACCGTGGCGGCCGGCCCCGCTCGAGCGCCACCGCCCCACCCGCACGATTTCGAACGCGATGAACGCGGTGCTCGTCGCGTTCGTGGTGCTGGTCGTGTGGCGCGTGATCGAGGGCGGCGACTTCGCCTGGGTCCACGGCACCGCGGCCGTGCTGTTCGTCGTGAACCTGGCCATCGCCGTCGGGAGCCACGCGTGGCCGGAGGCCTGCGGTGCGGAGGAGGCATCCCTCGACGGCGAGCGCCGCGACCACCGCCGCAAGTACCGGGCGATCTTCCTGCTCATGGTCGTGGGCACCCCGGTGTTCGGCGTCCTCCACCTGGCCGGTTGGGACTACGCGCTGCTGGCGGTCGAGTGGTACGAGATCGCCCTGTTCATCACGTTCTGGGTGCTCGAGACGCGGCGGACGTGGACGCCGCCACGGGAGCCGGCAGGGGCGGCGACCCCGCTGTGAACGTCGAGCTCACCTGCACGGTTGTCCCCGCTCCGGCAGCTCTCCTCCCTGCCGCAGCCGCCCCGTCGAACCGCTCCTCTCGGCGCCGGCGCCGGCCCTGCACGCACGTCCCTACGCAGGCGCGCCGGGCTGCTCCTCCGTCGCCGCCTGGGACTCCTGCTTCGCCCGCGCCCGCATGGTCTTCTCCTCGACCGGCGCCTCCCCGGTGGCCCGCTGCCTGCGCGCGTACTCCCGCGCCTCGGCGTGCCGCTCGGCCACCCCGGGCCCGGCGATCGGCGCGCCCAGGTGCCCCTCGGAGTACCCGAAGGCGTCCACCAGCGCACCGGCGTGCGGCCGCAGCCGGGCGAGCAGCCGCTCGACGTAGCTCGTCACTGTCCGCGCGCGCTGCACGGACATCCGCCCGTTGACGAGGTACCAGGCGAGGTCGGCCTCGATGACGGTGAGCCCGTACAGGTCCCGCACGGTCCGCAGGAGCTCGAACGTCTCCTTGTCCCGCACGCGCCCGAGCGCGTCGGTGAACGCCTCCCACGCGAGCAGCTCCCCGTGCGCGCGGGCGGCCGCGATGATGCGGTCCTGGAAGGAGTTGAAGACCTCGAACGCCTTCTCGTCCGACGCCCCGCGCGAGGCCCGCATCCCGAGCGTGATCTCCTCGACCATCGTCTCCACGCGCTCCTCGAGGAGCTCGCGCTGGGCGTCCGCGGACCGCAGGTGCCCGGCGGAACGCGCCTTCGAGCCGGAGTCCCGGATGGACTGCGCGGCCCGGCGCAGCGGCGTGCGGTGCATCGCCGTGTCCGCGGCCCGCGCGGCGACCCACCGCGCGGTCCCGGCCACGTCCATCTGCATCATCTCCTTGCCGGCGTCGGTGAGCAGCCGCTTCCCGACGAGCTGGAGGAGCACGTTGTTGTCGCCCTCGAAGGTGGCGTACACGTCGAGGTCGGCGTGCAGACCGGTGAGCCGGTTCTCGGCCATGTAGCCGGCCCCGCCGCAGGCCTCGCGGGCCTCCTGGATGGTGTCGAGGGCGTTCCAGGTGGCGAGCGGCTTCGTGGCCGCGGCCAGCGTCTCGAGGTCCTGCCGGTCCTCGTCGGTGTCGTGCCGGCCGGAGAAGACGTCGTCGAAGCGCTCGAGCAGGTCGGCCCCGAGGAACGTCAGCGCGTAGGTGCGCGCGATGCGCGGCAGCAGCCTGCGCTGGTGGCGCTGATAGTCGAGGAGCACGACCTCCTCCTCCGGGTCGCCGCCCGTGAACTGCCGGCGCTGCTCGGCGTGCCGCACGGCGATCGCGAGCGCCATCCGCGCCGCGCCGGTGGCCGAGTTCGACAGGGACACGCGGCCCTGCACGAGCGTCGACAGCATCGTGAAGAACCGCCGCCCGGGCGACTCGATCGGCGAGGAGTAGGTGCCGTCGGCGGCGATGGCGCCGTAGCGCGGGAGGAGGTTGGTCCGCGGGACGCGGACGTGCTCGAACCAGAGCCGCCCGTTGTCGATGCCGTTGAGGCCGCCCTTGACGCCGTCGTCGGACCCGCCGACGCCGGGCAGGTAGCACAGCGACCCGTCCGGGCGCTCCTCGCGGATCGGCACGTAGACCGCGTGCACGCCGTGGTTGATCCCGTTGACGATCAGCTGCGCGAACACGACCGCGGCCTTGCCGTGCAGCGCGGCGTTGCCGAGGTACTCCTTCTGCGCGGACTCCACGGGTGTGTGGACGACGAGCTCGTCGCTCCCGGCGTCGTAGGTGGCGGTCGTCAGCACGCCGGAGACGTCGGAGCCGTGGCCCCGCTCGGTCATGGCGAACGCGCCGGGCACGGTGAGGTCCATGGCGTCCGGCAGCCAGCGGTCGTGCTGCTCGGTGGTGCCGAGGTGGAGGATCGCCGACGCGAAGAGTCCCCACTGGACGCCCGCCTTGATCTGCAGCGACGGGTCGGCCACGACGAGCTCCTCGAACGTCGCGAGCGAGCCGCCGTGGTCGTCCTTGCCGCCGAGCCGCGCGGGGAACGCCCGGTGCGGGTCGCCGAGCTCGGTGAGCAGGTGGATCTGCTCGAGGACCCGTTCGCGGTGCTCGTGGTGCGTGAGGCCCTCGATCTTGCGCATGCGCGGGTCGAGCGCCAGGTCGCGGGCCTCCTCGCGCAGGTGCCACCAGCGGCCGCCGAGCAGCCGGGTGATCTCGCCGACGTCGATGCGCGCGCCCGGTCGGTTCGCCGACGGCGGTGTGTGCGCGGACGGCGTCGACTCGTCGGTGCGGTCCTCAGGTCGGATGGGTGTCTGTGTCACGGGACGTCCTTGTCGGTTCGGTTCTGGGTGACGGTGCGTGGGCGGGTGTCGGTCCGCGCGCGGCGCAGCACGCCGACGGCGCCGTCCCACAGCCAGGAGGCGATGAAGGCGGCGAGCTCGCTGCGGTCGATGCCCGCGAGCGTGCTCTCGAGGTCGGGGTGGAGCGGTCCCCCGACGACGGCGCCCGGCACCGCGGTGCGGTCCGGCCGGTCCGGGGTCGGGGAGGGAGAGGGACGGGCGGGTGCGCCGGTCGAGCTGGTCGAGCTCGACGAGCTGGACGTGCCGGCCGGGCTCATTGCGTCGCCCGAACCGGCCGAGTCGCCCGTGGCAGAGACCGAGGCCGCGGCCGCGCCGGCCGAGCCGGTCCCCGCGAGGGGAGCACCGCCGTCGGAGGGGAGGGCGATGCCGTCGCGCTCGAGGGCGGCGCGCGCGGCGAGCCAGCGGTCGGCGACGGAGCGCACGGTCCCGGTGACGCCGGCGGCCCACAGCGTGGCGCGCGCCGCCAGCTCGCGCGGGATCTCCTCGATGTCGGCGTCGTCCTCGAGGCCGAGGACCGCGGGGACGAGCGTGTGCGCGACGACGGCGTCGACCTCCTCGACGAACCCGCGCACCTCGCTGGACGCCTCGATCGCGGGTGAGGTGACGAACGCGTAGACGTGCGGGGCGTCGTCGACCATCTGGAGGTAGTGCGCCACCATCGAGTGGATGCGCTCGCGCGGCCCCCCGATCCCGGTGGCGGCCTCGGTGAGCTCGCGGAGCATGCGGTCGAGCACGTGCCCGCCGACGGCGCGCTGCAGCCCGGCCTTGTCCGTGAAGTAGCGGTAGAGGATCGACTTGGACGTGCCGATGTCCGTGGCGAGCTCGTCCATCGAGACGTCGGGGCCGCGCTCGTGGACCGACCGGCGGGCGGCGCGCACGAGGTCGAGCCGACGCGCGGCGCGGTGCTGCTCCCAGCGGGTGGTCCGGCCGTCGGGCCGGCTGGGCTGCGCGTCGTCGACGGCGGAGCCCGTGTCGGCGTCGGGGCGCGCGCCGGACCCCACGCTCGAGTCAGGGCCCGAGCGCGCGTCAGTAAGAGAGCCGGCGCGCGCGTCGGGATCGACGTCGGGACCGACGCCCACATCGGCGCTCCCGTCGCCACCGGGAGGCGTGCCCTCCCCGGCGACATCCTCTCGCTCGGCCTGTACCATGAACTCAAAGTATCAGGTACCTTCGGTACGAGCCAGATACCGGACACAGTTCTCCCGACTCACCGCCCGCCCACCGAAGCGAGGACCCACGTGATTCCCATGCCCACTCCGCGCCGCGCCGCCGTCGTGGCCGCGAACCGCACCCCGTTCGGCAAGGCGGGCTCCAAGTTCGACCGCCTCAGCCCCAAGGACCTGCTCACCGCCGCGATCGAGGGCCTCGTCGCGCGCACCGGCCTGGCCGGCGAGCGCCTCGACGAGGTGGCCGCCGGCGCCGTGCTCAAGCAGCCCAAGGACTTCAACCTCACCCGCGAGTCGGTCCTCGGCACCGCGCTCGACCCCACCACCCCCGCCTACGACGTCCAGCGCGCGTGCGCCACGGGCATGGAGGCGGCGGTCGGCGTGGCGAACAAGATCGCGCTCGGTCAGATCGAGGTCGGCGTGGCGGGCGGCACGGACTCGGCCTCCGACGCGCCGATCGTCGTCACCGACAAGCTGCGCCGGGTCCTGCTCGAGGCCTCGCGCGCCCGCTCGACGAAGGACCGCCTCAAGGCCTTCACCGCGCTGCGGCCCAAGGACCTCGCGCCGGTCGCGCCGGACGTGGGCGAGCCGCGCACGGGTCTGTCGATGGGCGAGCACCAGGCGCTGACGACCGCCGCGTGGGGCATCAGCCGCGAGGCGCAGGACGAGCTGGCGCTGGCGTCCCACCAGAACCTCGCCGCCGCCTACGACCGCGGGTTCTTCGACGACCTGCTCACCCCCCTGCGCGGGCTCACGCGCGACGAGGCGCTGCGCGCGGACACCTCGCTGGAGAAGCTCGGCAAGCTCAAGCCCGTGTTCGGCACGAAGAACCTGCCCGAGGGGGCGCCCGCGCCGACGATGACCGCCGGCAACTCCACCCCCCTGTCCGACGGCGCCTCCGCCGTCCTGCTCTCCTCCGACGAGTGGGCCACCGAGCGGGGACTGCCGGTCCTCGCTCACGTGGTCGACGCGCAGCCGGGCGCGGTCTCGTTCGTCGACGGCGCGCAGGGCCTCCTCATGGGCGGCGCCTTCGCGATCCCCGCGCTGCTCGAGCGCACGGGCCTCACGCTCGCCGACTTCGACTACGTCGAGATCCACGAGGCCTTCGCCTCCACCGTGCTCGCCACCCTGGCCGCCCTCGAGGACGAGACGTTCGCCCGCGAGCGCCTCGGCCGCAGCGAGCCGGTCGGCACGGTCGACCGCAGCCGCCTCAACGTGGCGGGGTCGTCGCTGGCGGCGGGCCACCCGTTCGCCGCGACCGGCGGCCGGATCATCGGCACCCTGGCCAAGCTGCTCGCCGAGCGCGGCGAGTCCGAGGTCCGACCCGGGGAGAGGGCCCTCGGCCTCATCTCCGTGTGCGCGGCCGGCGGCCAGGCCGTCGCGATGGTGCTGGAGGCGGCATGAGCGACTCCTACCTCTCCTTCGTCGCGGGCGGCCCCGGCGCCGCCATCGCCAAGCAGCTCGGCCTGCCCCGCCCGACGGCGCTGGCCCGCACCGCGGACCTGGACGCCGTCGACTCCCCGCTCGTGCCCGGGCCCGTCCTCGTCCTCACCGACGGCTCCGACGCCGCCCGCGTGGACACCGAGGCGCTCGTCGAGCACCTGCTCGCCTGGGGCGTCGACGTGCGGCGGGACGCGGACGCGTTCAGCAGCCCGAGGGGCGGGGGTTCCGGGTCAGGCTCGGGCTCCGGCTCGGGCGGGAGCAAGCCCGGCGGGAGCAAGCCCGGCGCCGTCATCCTCGTGGCGACCGGCCTCACCACCAGCGCCGACCTCACCGACCCGGCCCTCGCCGTCGGCGGCACGCTGCGCAACCTCGGTCGCGGGGGGCGCGTCGTCGTGCTCTCGCGCGCGGCCGGTCCGGACGACACCCCGCGGCTCGCGGCGGCCCGCGCAGGCGTCGACGGGTTCGTCCGCTCGCTCGCCAAGGAGCTCCGCAACGGGGCGACGGGCAACGGAGTCGCGCTGGCGCCCGGCGCGTCGGCCGGCGACCCCTCCCCCGCGGGCGCCGTGCGGTTCCTGCTGTCGGCGCGTTCCGCGTTCGTCGACGGCCAGATCCTCACCGCGGGCCCCGGCGGGTCCGCGCCCGAGGACTGGACACGGCCGCTGACCGGGCTCGTCGTCGCGGTGACGGGCGCCGCGCGCGGGATCGGCGAGCAGATCGCGCGGACGATGGCCCGCGACGGCGCGCACGTCGTCGGCGTCGACGTCCCCGCGGCGGGCGAGGCCCTCGCGACGACGATGAACACCGCCGGCGGGCTCGCCCTCCAGCTCGACGTCACGCGCGAGGACGCCGCCGAGCGCATCCTCGCGGCCGCGCACGGCCGGTACGGGCGGCTCGACGTCGTCGTGCACAACGCCGGCATCCTGCGCGACAAGCTGCTCGCCAACATGACCGAGGACCGGTTCGCCGACCTGCTCGCCGTCAACATCAGCGCGCCCGTGCGGATGAACGAGACGTTCGCCGAGCCGGGCGCCCTCGGCGACGCCGCGCACGCGCCGCGGGTCATCTCGCTGGCGTCGACGTCGGGGATCGCGGGCAACCGCGGCCAGACGAACTACGGGTACGCGAAGTCCGGGATCATCGGCATGACGCGGGCGCTCGCTCCGCTGATGGCGGCGTCGGGCGGGACCGCCAACGCCGTCGCGCCGGGATTCATCGAGACCGAGATGACGGCGAAGATCCCCGCGGTGCCGCGCGAGATGTCCCGCCGGATGTCGTCGCTGCAGCAGGGCGGCAAGCCCGTCGACGTCGCCGAGGCCATCGCCTTCCTCGCCTCCCCGCAGGCGGGCGGCATCAACGGCGAGGTCCTGCGCGTGTGCGGCCAGCTCCTCGTCGGCAAGTAGCTTCCGACGAGACAGCGGCAAACTGCACGACGAGTGAGCGCATCCATGTGTGACGAGACAGCGGCAAACTGCACGACGAGTGAGCGCATCCATGCGTGACGAGACAGCGGCACAGTGCACGAACCGCCGACAGACGACGAACGAGGGGCACGATCCGCACCGCACACCGCGGCGCCGCCCCACGAGAGGTGAGGTGATCGCATGACGGAGGCTCCGACGTCGTACGGGGTCGAGAGCGTCGGTACGGTGCCGGCGCTCGGTGAGACCTACCGGAGGGTGCTGGGCCGGACGGCACAGGCCGCGATCGGCACGAAGCCAGCCGCGTCGCTGCCCGAGGTCGCCCTGACCGCGCGGCCGGTGACCGCCGACGCGGGGCACCTCACGGCCTACCAACACCTCGTCGGAGCGCCGGTCGACGACGCCCTGCCGCCCGGCTTCGTCCACGTGCTCGGGTTCCCGCTCGCGGTGGCTCTCATGGCGCGTGCGGACTTCCCGTTCTCGCCGCTCGGCATGATCCACGTGGGGAACCGGGTCGTGCAGCGTCGGCCCGTGCGACTCGACGAGGAGCTGGAGCTCAGCGCGTGGGCGCACGACGCTCGCGAGCACCGTCGCGGGACGACCGTCGAGCTCTCTGTCACGGCCGAGGCGCCTGGTGGCGACGTCGTCTGGACGGGACGGTCGACGTACCTGACGAAGTCGACGGCGCCCGAGGGGCTCGAACGGTCGGCGCCGGTGGCCGGATCGGGTGAACGGCGAGAGCAGCAGATCCCCGACCGGCCCCAGGCGCTGTGGACGGTCACCGAGGCCGACATCCACACCTATGCACAGGTATCTGGCGACCGCAACCCCATCCACACCTCCCGGCTGGGGGCGCGGGCGTTCGGTTTCAAGGGCCGGATCGCGCACGGCATGTACACCGCGGCGCGCGCCCTGCACGCGACCGTCCGGCCCGGATCCACTATCTGGGACGTCGAGTTCAGCTCACCTGTGCCGCTTCCCTCAAAGGTGGCATTTGCGCAGGTCAGCGAGGGTTTGGAGGTCGCGGCAGAGGACGGTGAGCCTCGTCTTCCGGACGCGGACGCCCAGCACGCCACACCTCGGCGCCGGATGGTGGTATGGGACCCGAAGCGCCGCAAGATTCACCTCACGGGCACGGCGACGCAGCTCGACGCCTGAACGGCCGGAGACTTGTCCACAGATTCTGTCCACACCGGTGTGCACAGAGTCGTGGACAAGCGGCTCCCCCTGTGGAAGAGGCTCGTACACCGCTCATTCACCCGGCGGTCACGCGATGGTCCTCAGGCGTCCGCCAGCGTGTCGGCCAGGGCCCTGCCGGTCGCTCGTCGCGCCGCGCGGTCCAGACCCTCGCGCGTGGCGAACCCGGCCACCGTCTGCGCCTCGGCCAGAGTGCCGCCCGACCTCAGCCGACCGATCGCCAGGTTGAGGCGGGCACGCGTGCGCCAGTCGCTGAACGACAGGCCGGTCTCCCGCCGGAAGATCCGCTGCACCTGACGGACGCTGAGGAAGACGTCGGCGGCCAGGTCCTCGAGCGGACGGCCCGACACCGCGGCTCGACGGGCCACGAGCGACGCCGCCGGGTGACACGGAGCCTCGATGGCGAAGTACGGATCCACGACGGCGAGGAGGACCTGCCCGATCTCCTCCCGCAGCTCCAGGACCTCGGAGACGGCCCGCGGGGCCACGCTGAGCAGCACGGTCATCAACCGGCGCACGGCCGGATCGCTGACCACCTGGGCCACCCCGCCCGGGGGGTCGACGTCGACGAACGGTCCCAGCATCACCCCGCCCGCCCCCAGCTCGACCGCATGGGTCACACCACCGGGGATCCACACCGAGTCCCCTTCCGCCAGCTCGATGCGGGAACCGCCGAGGACCACGCAGGCGCCGCCCAGCACGACGTGAACCAGCTGGGCGGCGGGATGCTCGTGCGGAAGGTGTCCCTCGAACCGCAGCACCGGGCACCGGGCCGTCTGGCGCTCGGCAACGGCTGTCCAGTCCATGCCACCTCCTGGCCACGGGGCAGGTGGGACTCGTGAGGACGTTGTCGCACCTGTCCGGGGAAATGTCGCCTCCGTCTAGTTAGGCAAGACTAACCTCACTTAACTGAGCGGCGATCCGCTCGCCCACCGCACGGAACCCACAGGAGCCCCCATGCCCCACCTGCGCCCGACGCGTCCGCGCGTCCTGCCCCGCACCACCGCCACCACGGTGGCCGTCACCGCCGCGATCCTCTCGCTCGGCGCGTGCTCGAGCGACGACGCCGACGCCGCCGAGACCGGCAGCGACGGCGGGGGCACCGGGACGCGGGTGGTCACCACCGAGATGGGTGACGTCGAGGTCCCCGCCGACCCGCAGACCGTCGTCGTGCTCAATCCCGCGCTCACGGGCTACGTCTATGCCGTCGGCGGGTCCGTCGACGCCGCCGTCGCCACCAACACCGACTCCTCGGACTTCCCGGCGATGTACGCCGAGCAGGCCGCGCAGGACGGCACCGAGGTCGTCCCGTGGAGCAACGACGGCTTCGACCTCGAGTACGTCGAGCTCGCCGAGCCCGACCTCATCCTCGCCGGCGGCCCGGGCTTCCCCGGCGGCCAGGCCGTCGAGGTCTACGAGGACCTCGGCGACATCGCACCGACCGTCATCGCGCCGCGCGACTCCACCACCTGGGACGCCGAGCTCGAGTTCGTGGGCGCCGACGTCCTCGGGCGAGGAGACGAGGTGGAGTCGCTGGTCACGGAGTACGACGAGCGGGCCGCCGAGGTGGCCGGGTCGATCGAGCCGCCGGAGACCCCGATCGGCTACATGCTCCTCCAGGCCGACGGGCGCCCCTGGTCGATCCCGGAGGACTCCGCGCTGCCGGTGCTCATGGCGGATGCGGGCCTGGAGCCGTACCCGCTCACGCAGGAGCACCCCGACCTCGAGGCGTTCGGTTCGGGGGACAGCGTGGAGGTCCCCAGCGAGAGGGTCGGCGACGTCTTCGTCGCACCGTCGATGTTCGTCACCGGGTTCCAGGTGGACAACGTCGACCTCGAGGCGCTCGGCGCCGACCCGATCATCGGTGCGCTGCCGGCGTTCGAGAGCGACTCGGTCCACGAGCTGCCGGAGTGGTCCCACCGCCCCGACTACTTCGGCGCGATGATCCTGCTCGACGAGGTGGAGCGACTGTTCGGCTGATGGCTCACCACGATCTCCGCACACATCCACTGGTCGTCCGACGGGTGCAGGTCCTGCGCGCGACCGACGTCACCCCGCGCATGCGGCGCGTCACGCTCGGCGGCGACCAGCTGAGCGCCTTCCGGTCCGCCGGCCTCGACCTGCCCGCGTTCACCTGCCCGGGGTTCGACGACCACGTCAAGCTGATCTTCTCGGCCACCGGCGACGTCGAGGGCACCCTGCCGGTGCAGCGCACCCTGAGCATCGACTGGCCGCCGTCCGAGCACCGCCGGGGGCGCGACTACACGCCGCGCCGCTGGGACGAGGCCGCCGGCGAGCTCGACCTGGACCTCGTCCTCCACGGCGAGGGACCCGCGGCGAGCTGGGCGCGCACGGCGCAGCCGGGGGACGACCTGTGGTTCGTCGGCCCGAAGTCGTCGACGGTGCTCCCAGCCGACGTCGACCGCTTCGTCCTCGCGGGGGACGAGACCGCGCTGCCCGCGATCGGACGGTTCCTCGACGAGCGGCCGCACCCCGCGCCGGCCCACCTCGTCGTCCAGGTCGCCGAGGAGTCCGCCCGGCAGGAGCTCGCCCTCGGCCCGCACGACACGATCAGGTGGGTCGTGGAAGAGGACCCCGAGGCGCTCGAGCCCGCGGTCCGCTCGATGCCGTGGCCCGACGGTCGCGCCTACGTGTGGATCGCCGGCGAGAGCCGCTCCCTACTTCCGCTGCGGCGCTGGTTGCGGCACGACCGTGGTCTCCCGACGAGCCACACGTCCGTGACCGGCTACTGGACGGCGCAGACCGCCGCCGCCCGCGCCCGTGCCCGCCGCGCAGACATCACCCCGCTCGACCCGGTGCCCTGGCTGGCTACCCGCGCCGCCGTCGAGCTCGGGCTCCTCGACACGCTCGGCGAGCATCCCGAGCCGATCGACGCCGTCGCCACCAGGCTGAGGGTCGACGCGACGGCTCTCGCGCCGCTCGTCGACTACCTCGCGCACGTGGACGTCCTCGCCGCGGAGCACGACGACGCCGGGGCGCGCCTCGTGCGGCTCGGTGCTCGCGGGACCGTGCTCCAGTCCGACGAGCATGCGCGCGAGTCGTACTTCGGGCCGGGACACGGTGGCGACGTGCTGCCCGCGCTGCTCGCGCTGGCCGACGCCGTGACCGGTCGCCGCGCCGCCTGGCAGGTCACGCACGGCGCCACCCGCGCAGAGTCGCTGGCGGCGGACCCGGAGCTGTTCCACGAGCAGATGCACGAGGCGGAGACGCTCGCGTTCGTTGCGCGCGGCGTGCTCGCGCTCGACGCCTGGCAGGGGTCCGGGAGCATCGCGCTCACTGGGCCGGGCGCGGTCACGCTCGCCCGCGCCGCCGTCGAGGCGCGCGACGCCGAGCAGGGCGGCCCGACGACGACGCGCGACGCCGAGCGGGGCGACCCGACGACGACGCGCGACGCCGAGCAGGGCGGCCCGACGACGCCGGGCGACGCCGAGTCGCGCCGTCCCGGGCTGCGCATCAGTCCGCGCCGCGCCCCGGAGGCCCTGCTCCGGGACGAGGCGGCGGACCTGTGCCCGGTCGAGGACGTCGCGCGCGCGGACCTCGCGGTGTCGGTGCTCGAGGCGCAGCCCCGCGACGACGCCGAGGTCACCGCCCTGCTGGCGGACCTCGCGAGCGTCGCCGACCGCTGCCTCGTCGTCGAGGAGGCGGTCCCGGACGTCCCCGGGCTCGCCGGATCGGCCGGCACCGGTCGCGCCGTCCGCCAGGCACTCCTCACCTACGGCACCACCGGCGCGTCACCGCGCGACGTGGCCGAGCTGACCGCGTTCGCTGAGGCGGCCGGCTGGACGATCAGGCACGTCGAGCGCCTCGGGTGGGACTACGTGGTCCTGGACCTCGGGCGGTGACTAGCCCCGGGGTCGCGGGCGACAGGCCCGCCGCGGCCGGCCACCGCTCCGGCCGGCGCACCGCCCGTTCCACGGCGCACACCCTCTCCCACGGGACGCTGATCGTCGGGCTGCTCGTCGTCCTGCTGGTCGCGGTCATCCTCAGCATGCTCGTGGGTGCGAAGCCGCTGCCCGTGGGCACCGTGTGGGACGCGCTCACCGCGTTCGACGGCTCGCAGGACCACCACATCGTCACCTCGCTGCGGGGGCGCCGCACGATCCTCGCCGTCCTGTGCGGGGCGGCGTTCGCCGTCGCCGGCGCACTGGTCCAGGCCTTCACGCGCAACCCGTTGGCCGACCCCGGCATCCTGGGCGTCAACGCCGGCGCCGCGTTCGCCGTCACGCTCGGCGTGGCGTTCCTGGGGGTACGCAGCGTCGCCGAGTACCTCCCGCTCGCCGCGGCGGGAGCGGTGCTCACGACGGCGGCGGTCTGGATGATCGCCGCACGCGGTCGCGGCGGCCCCACCCCGCTGCGCATGACGCTGGTCGGCGTCGCGGTCGCGGCGGTGCTCTCCGGGATGTCCTCCGCCATGGCACTGCTCAACGAGGACACCTTCAACCGCATGCGGTTCTGGGGCGCCGGGACCGTGGCCGACCGCCCCGCCGACACGATCGGCGTCGTCGTCGTGCCGATCCTGCTCGGCCTCGCCGTCGCGGCCTCGTGCGCGCCCGCGCTCAGCTCCATGTCGCTCGGCGACGACGTCGCCCGGGGCCACGGCGTCGACGTCGGCCGCCTGCGTCTCGCCTGCATCGTGGCGATCACGCTCCTGTGCGGCGCCGGCACCGCGGCGGTCGGCCCCATCGGGTTCGTCGGCCTGGTGGTGCCGCACATCATCCGGTGGCTGACCGGGACGGATCAGCGCGGGATCATCCTCATCAGCCTTCTCGGCGGTCCGGTGCTCCTGCTGCTCGCCGACATCGCGGGACGACTCGTCGTGTGGCCCTCGGAGCTCCAGGCGGGCATCATCACGGCCTTCATCGGCGCGCCGGTGCTCATGGTCCTCGTGCGCCGCACCCGGGCGAGCACGCTGTGACCGCCCTGACCCTGCGCGCCGGGCTGGTGAGCGTGCGATGGCGCAGGCGCCCCCTCGTCGTCGGCCTGGTCCTCGCCGCCTCGACGCTCGCCGTCGTCGCCCTCGCGCTCATGCTCGGCACGCTCATGCTCTCCCCCGCGGACCTGTGGGACGTCCTCACCGGCGGCGGCAGCGACCTCGAGCGCAAGTTCGTCCTGCGCTACCGCGCTCCGCGCGCCGTCGCCGCCGCAGTCTTCGGCGCGGCTCTCGGCCTCAGCGGTGCCGTGTTCCAGTCGCTGCTGCGCAACCCGCTGGCCAGCCCGGACATCGTCGGCTTCACCACCGGCTCCTACACCGGCGTGCTGCTGGTCATCCTTGCCGGCGGCTCCGGGTTCGCCGCGATGGCCCCGGGCGCGCTGGCGGGCGGACTCGTCACCACCCTCGCCATCTACCTGCTCGCGTTCCGGCGCGGCGTCCAGGGCTTCCGGCTCATCATCATGGGCATCGCCGTCAGCTCGCTCCTGACGTCGGTCAACACGTGGGTCGTCGTCCGCATCGAGGTCGACGTCGCGATGCGCGCCGCCATCTGGGGTGCCGGCACGCTGGCCAACGTCCGCTGGCCCGTGGTCGTCCCCGGCATCGCGGCCATCGCCGTCCTGGCCCTGCTCCTCGCGATCGTGGCGCCTGCCCTGCGCGAGCTCGAGCTGGGCGACGACGCCGCCGCAATGCTCGGCCGCCGCGTCGAGGCCTCGAAGCTCGCCCTCGTCGTCGTGGCCGTCGCCCTCATCGCGGCCGTCACTGCCGTCTCCGGTCCGATCGGCTTCATCGCGCTCGCCGCCCCGCAGATCGCCCGGCGCGTCACACGTTCGGGGGGCACGCCACTCGTCCCGGCGGCGATGGTCGGCGCCTTCGGGCTGTCCGCCAGCGACATCATCGCCCAGCACGCGATCCCGTGGATGAACGACGTCCCGGTCGGCGCCGTCACCGTGGTCCTCGGCGGGGCCTACCTCCTGTGGCTGCTCGTCCGAGAATCGAGGCACTCATGACCGGTGTCAGCACCGCTCGCACACCCGGCGGCCAGGGCGGCTTCCCGCTCGCCGCCCGGTCCCTCACCGTCGGGTACGACGAGCGCGGCGTCCTCGAGGGGCTCGACCTCGAGATCCCCGCCGGCGAGCTGACGGTGGTCGTGGGCCCGAACGCGTGCGGGAAGTCCACCCTGCTGCGGGCGCTGTCGCGGCTGCTGCGGCCGGCGTCGGGCTCGGTGCTCCTGTCCGGGGAGGACATCCACTCGCTGGCGACCAAGGAGGTCGCACGGCGGCTCGGGCTCCTGCCGCAGACGGCCGTCGCACCCGACGGGATCACGGTCGAGGAGCTCGTGGCCAGAGGCCGCTCGCCGCACCAGACGATCCTCGCCCGCTGGAGCCACGCGGACGAGGCCGCGGTCGAGCAGGCCATGGCGGCGACGGACACGGTGCATGTGCGACGGCGGTACGTCGACGAGCTCTCGGGCGGACAGCGGCAGCGCGTGTGGATCGCCATGGCGCTCGCGCAGGAGACCGAGCTGCTGCTCCTCGACGAGCCCACGACGTTCCTCGACGTCGCCCACCAGGTCGAGGTGCTCGAGCTGGTCGACCGGCTGCGCGCACAGGGCCGGACGGTCGTCGTGGTGCTGCACGAGCTCAACATGGCGGCGCGCTACGCCACCCATCTCGTGGCGATGAAGGACGGCCGCGTCCTCGCGCAGGGGGCGCCCGCCGACGTCCTGACGGAGACCATGGTCGAGGAGGTGTTCGACCTCGCCTGCCGGGTGCTGCCCGACCCTGACACCGGCACGCCCGTGGTGCTGCCCGGACGACGCCGGCAGACCTGAGCGGTGCTCGCGTGCGGCCGCGGGGCGCAGCTCCGGGCACCGCGCGGGCCCTCGGCCGCCTTGCTCGCGCAAAGAGGTCGGCCCGCAGCCTCGCGCCGACCTACCGTTGCCCCATGCCCGCCACTCTTCGCACCGTCGACCTGCGCGCCGCCCGAGGTGAGCGCGAGCTGTTCGCGGGCCTCGGGCTCACTGTCGTCGACGGCGACGTGTGGGGCCTCGTCGGGCCGAACGGTGCCGGCAAGTCCACGCTGCTCTCGATCCTCGCGGCAGCCGACGCCGACGGCACCGCGCCTCGAGCCGACGGCGAAGGCCCCGCACCCACCGCCGACGATGCGACGACGGGTCACCCCGCGCCCGAGGGACACGACGCCGCGGGGAGGGCTGGGCACCCTGCGGCTTCTCCCGGCTCCGCCACGGCGGCACACGGGGCACAGGTGGGGAGCACCCCGGGCGGTCCCGCCGCCGAGCCCGAGATCGAGGGGCAGGTCCTGCTCACTCCCCCGACGGCGAGCGCCGGCCTCCTCACGCAGGAGCCGGACCGTCGTCCGGGTGAGACCCTCTCCCAGATGATCGCCCGGCGCACCGGAGTCGCCGCCGCTGAGCTCGAGATGAACGACGCCGCGGCCGCTCTTGCGGAGAGCGGCGCCGGACGCGCGCAGGAGGACCGCTACGCCGTCGCGCTCGACAGATGGCTCGGCCTGGGCGGGGCCGACCTGGGCGAACGCACGGACGAGATTGTCACCCGGCTCGGCCTCGGCGCCGGCCTCGATGCGGAGACCACCTCGCTCTCCGGCGGCGAGGCGGCCCGCGCCTCTCTCGCGGTGCTCCTCCTGCAGCGTTACGACATCCTTCTGCTCGACGAACCGACCAACGACCTCGACCTCGCCGGCCTCGAGCAGCTCGAGCAGTTCGTCGCGGGCGCGCGGCAGGGCATCGTCGTCGTCAGTCATGACCGCGAGTTCCTCGCCCGCACGACCACCGGCATCGTCGAGATCGACGCCCCGCAGCAGCAGGTCAACGTCTACGACGGCGGCTACGACTCCTACCTGGAGGAGCGCGCGCGGGCCCGCCGGCGCGCCCGCGAGGCCCACGACGAGTACGCCGACAGGGTCGACACCCTCAGGGCCCGCCACCAGCGGCAGAAGGAATGGACGTCGATCGGCATCCGCAATGCGCGGAAGAAGGCCACCGACGGCGACAAGCACATCATTCATGCCGCCAAGGCGCGGACCGAGAAGCTCGCGGGCAAGATCTCGCAGACCGAGCGCGCGATCGAACGCCTCGAGGAGGTGCCCGAGCCCCGCAAGGAGTGGGAGCTGCGGATGAGCGTGGCCGAGGCGCCGCGCTCGGGCACTGTGGTCGCCACCCTCGACGACGCCGTCGTCACGCTCGGCGGGCGGAACGCAGATCGGCCCGACGACGACGCCGCGGGCGCCGCGGATCGCGGCACCTTCACGCTGGGGCCGGTGACGGCCGAGATCTCCTGGGGCGACCGCGTGGTGCTCACGGGCGCGAACGCGTCGGGCAAGTCGACACTGCTCGCCCTGCTGCTCGGGCGTCTCGCCCCCGACGCCGGACGAGCGTCGCTGGGGGCGGGCGTCGTCGTCGGGGAAGTTGACCAGGCGCGCCACGCGTTCGACGTGGACGAGCCTCTGGCCAGGGCGTTCGCCGACGCGTCCTCGCTGGAGCCCGAGGAGTCCCGCACGCTGCTGGCGAAGTTCGGGCTCGCCGGCGACCGGGCCACGCGCCCCGCGGCCTCCCTGTCACCGGGCGAGCGCACCCGCGCCGCGCTCGCGCTGCTGCAGGCGCGCGGCGTCAACCTGCTGGTGCTCGACGAGCCCACGAACCACCTCGACCTGCCCGCCGTCGAGCAGCTCGAGCAGGCCGTGGACTCGTTCGGCGGGACCGTGCTGCTCGTGACACACGATCGCCGGATGCTCGCGGGCGTGCGCGCGACACGGCGCTGGCACATGGAGACGGGGCGGGTCACGGAACAGAGGTAGGCCGACCGGCCTGCCGCGCGCTCCGGGCGGGCCCCGTCGCCCCCCCCCCAGATCCATCGAGAGGATGGGGTGTGTATCGACCCAACGCCCTCGGGGCATCGTCTCGATACACACCCCATCCTCTCGTCGCGCAGGCCTGGCACAGACCGGCTGAGAGTGGGCACAGACCCGCGGAGACCCGCGGAGACCCGCGGAGACCGGCTGAGAGTGGGCACAGACCGGCTGAGAGTGAGCACAGACCCGCGGAGACCCGCGGATACCGGCAGAGACCGGGCACAGACCGGCTGAGAGTGGGCACAGACCCGCAGAGACCTGGCACAGACCGGCTGAGAGTGAGCACAGACCCGCGGATATCGGCGGAGACCGGGCGTAGACCCGGAACAGACCCTCAGCCCTGCGGCGCCGCTCCCAGCTTCTCTCGGCGCATGCGGTGCAGGATCGGCTCCGTGTAGCCGCTGGGCTGCGCCGCGCCCTCGACGATCAGCGCCCGCGCCGCGCGGTAGGCCACACCCGGACCGCCGTCGCCGATGAGCGACTCGTAGTTCGGGTCCCCGGCATTCTGCTCGTCGACCACCGCGGACAGCCGCCGCAGAGAGTCGTCGACCTGGTCCGCGGTGGTCACGCCGTGCAGCAGCCAGTTCGCCAGCAGCTGGCTGGAGATCCGCAGCGTCGCACGGTCCTCCATGAGCGCGACCCCGTGGATGTCGGGCACCTTCGAGCTCCCGACGCCCTGGTCGATCCACCGCACGACGTACCCGAGGATCGACTGCACGTTGTTGTCGACCTCGGAGGCAACCTCCTCGGCGCTCAGCTCGCGGTCGAGCAGCGGCGGCACGAGGATCGGGTCCACGCTCTGCGGCTCGCGCCCGACGATCTCCTCGCGCACGGCGGCGACGTCGACCTCGAGGTAGTGCAGAGCGTGCAGGGTCGCGGCGGTCGGCGACGGGACCCAGGCCGTGTTCGCGCCGGTCCGCGGGTGGGCGATCTTCTGCTCGAGCATGTCGGCCATGAGGTCGGGCATCGCCCACATCCCCTTGCCGATCTGCGCGCGCCCGGAGAAACCGGCACCCAGGCCGGCGTCGACGTTCGACGTCTCGTAGGCCTGCATGAACGGCTGCGCCTTCATCTCCCCCTTCGGCAGCACGGGGCCGGCCTGCAGGGAGGTGTGGATCTCGTCGCCCGTGCGATCGAGGAAGCCGGTGTTGATGAACGCGACCCGGTCGCTCGCCTCGGCGATCGCGGCGCGGAGATTCACGGTGGTCCGCCGCTCCTCGTCCATGATGCCCATCTTGATGGTGCCGTGCTCGAGCCCGAGCAGCCCCTCCACGCGGGTGAACAGCTCGGTGGCGAAAGCGACCTCGTCTGGCCCGTGCATCTTCGGCTTGACGATGTAGATCGACCCCTCGCGCGAGTTCGTGCCGGCGCGCTCACCGGCGAGGTCGGGGAGGTTGCCGAGCGAGGTCATGACGGCGTCGAGGATGCCCTCGAAGACGTCCTCGCCGTTCTCGTCGCGTACCGCCTCGGTGCGCATGAGGTGCCCGACGTTGCGGATCCACATGAGCGAGCGCCCCGGCAGGACGACGCGCCCACCGTCCGGTCCCGTGTACTCGCGATCCTCGCTGAGCACGCGCGTGAAGGTGCGGCCGTCCTTGGTGACCTCCTCGCTGAGCGTCCCGCTCACCAGGCCGCGCCAGTTCCGGTAGCCGACCACCTTGTCCCCGGGCACGACGGCGGCGACCGCGTCCTCGAGGTCCATGATCGTGGTGATCGCGGACTCGACGACGACGTCCTGCACGCCGGCGGCGTCCGTGGCGCCGATCGCCCCCGACGCGTCGACGACGATCTCCAGGTGCAGCCCGTTGCGCCGCAGCAGCACGCGGTCCGGCGCCCCGGCGTCGCCCGTGTAGCCGGCGAGACCGTCCGGCTCGGCGAGCCCCGTCGCCCGGCCGTCCTCGAGGTCGACCCGCAGCGTCCCGCCGTCGACGTGGTAGCGCGTGGCATCGGCGTGCGACCCCGCGGCGAGCGGCGCTGCCCGGTCGAGGATCGTCCGGCCGCGCGCGACGACCTCGGCCCCGCGCACCGTGTTGTACTCGCTTCCGCGCGCGAGGTCGCCCTCGTCGGAGATGGCGTCGGTGCCGTAGAGGGCGTCGTACAGGGAGCCCCAGCGGGCGTTGGCGGCGTTGATGGCGAAGCGCGCGTTGAGCAGCGGCACGACGAGCTGCGGGCCGGCGACGTCGGCGACCTCGGTGTCGACGTTCGTCGTCGTGACCTGGAAGTCGCCCGGCTCCGGGACGAGGTACCCGATCTCGGTGAGGAACTCCTTGTACGCGTCCGGGTCCGGCTGGCCGGGCCGGTCGCGGTGGTACCGGTCGATCTGCTCCTGCAGCTCGTCGCGGACGGCGAGGAGGCGGCGGTTCTCGGGGGTGAGGTTCGCGATGATCGAGGCGAGGCCGCTCCAGAAGGCGTCGGCGTCGATGCCAGTGCCGGCCAGCGCCTCGTCCTCGACGAAACCTGCGAGCGGTGCGTAGACGTCGAGCCCCGCCCGCTCGACCCGGTCGCCGGGTCCGGTCACGCCGGTGGGCTGGTCGGTCGTGGTCATCTCGGTGGCTCCTAGCTCGGTGGACGCGCGCGGGTCGGCGGCACCGGCCCGACGCCGCGGCCGACCGCCACGCCGCCAGCCTACGGATGTCTCGCCGTCGAAGGATACCTGTCATCCACATCGTGGAATTGGAGTTTCGCGACGTGCGGATCGGGGCGCCCGATCGCCCGGCTAGAACGCCAGAATGATCCGCCCGCGCACCCCGCCCGCCTCGAGCTTGCGGTGGGCCTCGGGCGCCTCGTCCTTCGGCAGGATCTCGGCCACCCGCAGCGTGACCGCCCCACTCTCGGCCTGCTTGCGCAGCGTGTCGAGCTTGGCCCGCTCCTCGGCGTAGGTGCCGACGAAGATCGGCGCGAAGGTCACGCCCCGGTCGGCGGGCTCGTCGTAGCCGCGCACGGTGACGATCGTGGCGCCGTCCTTCACGGCCGGCACGAGCGCGTCGTCGAGGAGCGCCCCGTCGACGGCGCCGTCCACGCCGTCGGGGTACTGCTCGCGCACACGGTCGGCGAAGTCGTCGCCGCGCGGGAGCACGACGTCGGCGCCCAGCTCCTTGACGAGCTCCTCGTCCTTCTCGGCCGCGTCGGCGACGACGGTCAGCCCGTCCACCTTCGCCAGCTGGACCGCGTAGCCGCCCATCGCGCCGGCCGCGCCCGAGACCGCGAGGACGGAGCCCTTCGGCAGTCCGAGCGTGTCGAGAGCGAGGCGCGCGGTGAGACCGTTCATCGGGAGAGTGGCGGCCTCGGCGTGGCTGGTCTCCCGCGGCGCCGCGACGACGGAGCCCGCCGGCAGCGCGACCTTCTCCGAGTAGGCGCCGTACGCGCCGTCCGGGACGACGATCGCCATCACGCGGTCACCGACCTTGAGCGGCGTCTGCGTGTCCGGCCCGATCTCCTCCAGCACGCCCGCGACGTCCATGCCCGGCACGATCGGCGGGTCGCCGGCCGCGCGCCGGGACGTACCTGCGCGCCTGGTGGTGTCGGTGGGGTTGACGGCGGCGGCGTTGACCCGCACGAGCAGCTCACCCTCGCCGGGCGTCGGGTCAGGGCGCTCGATCACCTCGAGCACGTCGGGTCCGCCGGTTGTCTGCAATCCGATGACCTTCATGCCGCCGACAACGGGTGTGCCCCACGAGACATTCCATGGGGCCGTGACTCGCCAGCTGGGCGGGGCAGGATCGGGCGCACGGGCGGGATGGCCGAGGCGTCATCGCGGTCGTCGTCGAGGCCACGGGTTCTGTCACGAGGCCACCGCCCTCGTCGGTGTTCTCGACACACACCCCGTGGCCTCGACGGAACAGGCACCACAGGTGGCACCCGCACCCAGAGCTCACCGCACGACGTCGTACCTGAGCCGGATCGTCCCGCCCACGAACCGCCGCTCGCTCGTCAGCCGCAGGTCGAGCGCGACGTCGTCGGGCAGGAACCGGAGACCGCCACCGACGACCGCCGGGCACAGGTACATCCCGACCTCGTCGACGAGCCCCGCTCGCAGTGCCTCCCCGGCGAGGGTGGGGCCGTTGACCGTGAGGTCCGCCGTCGTCGACTCCTTGAGGGTGCGCACGTCCGCGGGCCGGAAGGAGCGCTCGATGCGGGTACGGGTCGTGGACGCGGTGTCGAGCGTGGTGGAGTAGACGACCTTGTCGGCGGACAGCCAGAGGCGCGCGAACTCGGCGTCGCCCTGGGAACGCACGACGGAGGCGGGGTCCGTCTCCCACACGCTCATCAGCTCGTACACGCGCCGGCCGTAGAGATAGGTGCCGACGTCGGCCATGTCGGCGTCGATCGCGTCCATCACGTCCTCGCCCGGCTCGTTCCAGTCGAGCGAGCCGTCGGGGCCGGCCACGTAGCCGTCGAGCGAGACGTTCATCCAGTAGATGAGCCGGCCCATCGCCGTCGTCCTCCCTGCTCAGGCCCGGTCGCGGACGACGTCGTACTCGAGGAACACGATCCCGCGACCCACACGCCTCTCCCGGCGCAGCGCGAGGTCGATCCGCACGTCCGGCAGGAAGCGCAGCCCCTGCCCGATGACGACCGGGTACACGACGGGCATGATCGCGTCCACGAGGCCGTGGCGCAGCGCATGCGCCGCGAGCGTCGGGCCGTCGATCGTCAGGTCGCGCTCCGAGGACTCCTTGAGCGCCCGCACCTCGTCGACGTCGAAGCTCGACCTCAGCCGCGTGCGCGCCGTGACGGGTTCGGTCAAGGTCGTCGACCAGACGATCTTGTCCGCCCGCTGCCAGATCTGCGCGTACTCGGCCGCCTCCGGCCCCTCGGCTGCGAGCGACGGGTCCGTCTCCCAGACGTGCATCATCTCGTACATGCGCCGGCCCATGAGGTACGTGCCGACGTCGGCCATCTCGTCGTTCATCGCCTGGTGGTCGTCCGCCTCGGGCGCGGCCCAGGAGAAGTCGCCGTCCTCGTCCTGCACGTAGCCGTCGAGCGAGACCTGCATCGAGTAGATGAGCCGTCCCATGGTGGTCCTCCCCGTCGAGATCCGGTTGCGCTACGCAACTGGTCGGAGACTACCTACACTGGTTGCGTGATGCAATCGGTAGAGACGCTCCCGGTGCCGCCCGGCCGGTCGGGGTGCCCCATCAACATGACCACCGAGCTCCTCGGGGACCGCTGGTCCATGGTGCTGCTGCGCGACCTCATGTTCGGCACGAACCGGCGCTTCCGCGAGCTCCTCGCCGGGTCGCTCGAGGGCATCGCGTCCAACGTGCTGGCGTCGCGGCTGACCAAGCTCGTCGACGCCGGGCTGCTCGCCCGCCACGACGACCCCACCCACCGCCAGAAGGTCGACTACCGCCTGACCGAGCCGGCGATCCAGCTCGTCCCGATGATCGCGCACATCGGCGCCTGGGGCGCCCGGTGGATGCCGACGACGCCGGAGCTCGCCGTCCGTGCCGAGCTCCTGTTCGCAGGGGGCCCGGTCATGTGGGAGCGGTTCATGGACGAGCTGCGCGCCGTCCACCTGCGGGGCGAGGACTACCCCGCCGACGGCGTGCTCGCCGAGCTGACGGCGGCGTACGAGCGCACGGCGGCCTCCCAGCCCCGGCCCTGACCCCCCTTTCATCGAGAGTGCGGTCAGGACCCATCGAGAGTGCGGCGCGGGCCCATCGAGATTGCGGCCTGCCCGAGGGGCGGGACCACGCGGATCCGGGCGACGACGTCGAGCCGGGGCTGGGAGCATCGGATCCCGTGAAGAGGGTGACCGGGCGCGCGACGGCGGGACCGGCGTCGCCGGGTCGGCGCACCGAGATCACGGCGGGCGTGCGGCTCGCGGCGCCCGCGGGGCTCGGGCTGTTCCCGATGGGGATCGCGTTCGGCCTGCTCGTGGTCCAGGCCGGACTCGACTGGTGGGTCGCGCCGGCGCTGTCGCTCATCGTGTACGCCGGCTCGATCGAGCTGCTGCTCGTCAGCCTCATCGCGACGACGACGTCGCTGCCCGCCGTCGCGCTGGCCGTGTTCCTCGTCAACTTCCGCCACGTCTTCTACGCGTTCTCGTTCCCGCTGCGTGTGGTGCGAAACCCGTTCGCGCGCGCCTACTCCGTCTACGCGCTGACCGACGAGACGTACGCGGTCACGGTGTCGACGCCGGGGCCGTGGACCGGCTGGCGCCTGATCTCGTTGCAGGTCGCGCTGCAGTGCTTCTGGGTGGGCGGCGGACTGGCCGGCGTGCTGCTCGGCCAGCTGCTCACCGCACCGATCAAGGGGCTGGAGTTCGCGCTGTGCGCGCTGTTCGTCGTGCTCACGCTCGACGCCTTCCGGGGGCGGGACAAGGTGCCGTCGCTGGTGCTGGCGGGAGCTGCGTTCGTCGTCGCCGTGCTGGTAGCGCCCGGCACGACGCTCATCGTAGCGATGCTGCTGTTCGTCGGAGCGCTCGGGGTGCGGTACGTCGTGACCTGGCGGCGCCGTCGAGAGGCCGCGGGCGCGGCCGGCCGACCGGTGGAGGCCGGTCCGACGGCGACCCACCCACCGACCGACCCCGGCCGACCGGACAAGGAAGGTGCGCCGGATGCCTGAGACGAGCTACGTCGTCGCGGTGCTGGTCATCGGGTTCGTCATCACCGTCTCCCTGCGGGCGCTCCCGTTCGCCGTGCTGGCCCCGTTGCGACGATCACGGGCGGTGGCAGCGGTGTCGGTGTGGATGCCGGTCGGGATTCTCGCGATCCTCGCGGCGCAGACGTTCCGGTCGACGGTGGCTGTCGACGTCGGGGGCGGGCCGTGGCTGTCGGCTCCGCTGCTGCACGGGCTGCTCGCCGTCGCGGTGACGGTTGCCGTCCACCTGAGCACCGGTCGGCGGACGTTGCTGAGCGTCGGGCTCGGGACGCTGACCTACGTGCTGCTGGTCAATCTCGCGTAGCCGCGCTCTCCCCCTGGTCGAGAGTGCGGTTGGGGGCCACACAACATGGGGGCCCCCCCCCCACAACAACAACCCCCCCACCCCACACGACGCAAGGTCGCCCCCGGGGCCGCCCCGCCGGG
>JBQDDG010000012.1:6780-36487 GCA_052093225.1 Actinomycetaceae bacterium | reverse complement strand
TGGGGGGGGGTGTCAATCGGGCCGCCCCCGCCCCCCCCCCGGGGGGGGGGGGGGGGTGGCCCCCCCCCCGCGCCCCCCCCCCCCCCCCCCCCCCACGACTCCCCACCGCACTCTCGACGAAGGAGCGCCCGCGGTCAGGCCGCGACGAGGGACTCCAGCGCGCTGCGGAAGAGCTCGAGTCCGTCGGTGCCGGCGCGCACGCCGTCGGCCGAGTCCGGGCCGAAGCCCCGCTCGACGGCGTGCTCCGGGTGCGGCATGAGCCCCACCACGCGGCCGCTCGCGTCGGTCACACCCGCGATGTCACGCAGCGAGCCGTTCGGGTTGACGTCCGCGTACTCGAACACGACGCGCCCCTCGGCGGCGAGCTCGTCGAGCGTCTCCTCCGTCGCGACGTAGCGGCCCTCGCCGTTCTTCAGCGGGACGACGATCTCCTGCCCCGCCTCGAACCGGTTCGTCCACGCGGTCCGGTCGCTCACCACCCGCAGCTTCTGCTCGCGGCACACGAAGCGCTGACGGTCGTTGCGCACGAGCGCGCCGGGCAGCAGGTGCGCCTCGCACAGCACCTGGAAGCCGTTGCAGATCCCGAGGACCGGCGTGCCGCCGCGTGCCGCATCCACCACCGAGCGCACGACCGGCGCGAGCGCCGCGATCGCCCCCGCGCGCAGGTAGTCGCCGTAGGAGAACCCGCCGGGCAGCACGACGGCGTCGACCCCCTTGAGGTCCGCGTCCGCGTGCCACAGCGACACCGGCTCCGCGCCGGCGAGTCGCACCGCGCGGGCGGCGTCGACGTCGTCGAGCGTCCCGGGGAAGGTGACCACCCCGATCCGTGCGGTCACTGCGCGACCCCGGCACCGCCGTCGGCGGGAGCGCCAGAAGCGGACGCGCCATCGGTAGCGGACGCATCGCCGGGACCGCCCAGGCCGGCGGCCGTGTCGTCGGCCTGCCCCGCGGCGGCCGACCCGAGCTCCGCGGACCCACCCGTGACCTCGGCGCGCACCGACACGACGTCCTCGATCACCGGGTTGGACAGCACGTCCTCGGCGGCCCTGCGGGCGGCGTCGAGGTGGGCGTCGGTGACGTCCCCGTCGACGGTGAGCTCGAAGCGCTTGCCCTGGCGCACGGAGAAACCCGTCAGCCCCTGGTGCTCGAGCGCGCGGGCGACGGCCTTGCCCTGCGGGTCGAGGATCTCCGGCTTCGGCATGACGTCGACGACGATGCGGCCCATGTGGTGTCCTTCCTGACGGCTCGGCCCAGCGTATGCCGGGCGGCGCACTCAGATCTCGGCTGTCCGTCCGGTGAGGGTCTCGTAGGCAGTGATGTAGCGCTCGCGGGTGCGCTCGACGACGTCGCCCGGCAGCGGGGGTGGCGGCGTGTCCGAGGCCCGGTCCCAGCCCGAGGCCGGCGAGGCGAGCCAGTCGCGCACGTACTGCTTGTCGATGCTCGGCGGGGTGCTGCCGGGCACGACGTCGGCCGCGCGCCAGAAGCGGGAGGAGTCCGGGGTGAGGACCTCGTCGGCGAGGACCAGCTCGACGTCGCCGGGCCGGTTCTCGCGGCCGAACTCGAACTTGGTGTCCGCCAGGACGAGCCCGCGCTCGAGGGCGATCTCGGAGGCGCGCTCGAAGACGGCGAGGGACCGGTCGCGCAGGCGGCGGGCGGCGGTGAGGCCGATGCGGTCGGCGGTCTGCTCGAAGCTGATGTTCTCGTCGTGCTCGCCGACCTCCGCCTTCGCCGCCGGCGTGAAGATCGGCGGGGAGATGCGGTCGCCCTCGGACATGCCCGGCGGCAGCTCGACCCCGCAGACCTCGCCCGTGGCCCGGTACTCCGCGAGCCCGGAGCCCGTGAGGTACCCGCGCACGACGCACTCGATCGGGTACATCTGCAGCTTGCGACAGATCATCGCGCGGCCCGCGACCTCCTCGGGCACGTCGAGCGAGATGACGTGGCTGGTCACGAGGTCGCTCAGCTGCTCGAACCACCACAGCGTGAGCGCCGTGAGGATGACGCCCTTGCCGGGGATCGGCGTCGGGAGGACGTGGTCGAACGCGGAGAGGCGGTCCGAGGCGACCATGAGCACGACGTCCCCGCCGCGCCCCGAGTCCTGGTCCGCCGGCACGTAGATGTCCCGCACCTTGCCGCTGTAGACGTGGCTCCAGCCGCGCAGGTGCGGCGCCTCACCGACCCCGATGCTCATGCCACCATCTTGTCACCGCGCGGGCGCGCGGGCGCGGGACGTCTGGGTGTGTGCGCCATGTGGACGGCGGGGGGGGTATGGCCAGATCTCGCTGCCCGGGGTCGCAGCACTTCTTTTCGCGTCGAGACCACGGGTTGTGTCGCGACACCACCGCCCTCGTCGGTGTCCTCGCGGCACAACCAGTGTTCTCGTGAAAAGGACGCGCAGATCAGCCCCAGCTCTGGCCGCGTCCCCGCCCCCGACCCCGTTGCCGCCCCCGGCTCATCGAGACCACGGGTTGTGTCACCACACCACCGCCCTCGTCGGTGTCCTCATGACACAACCAGTGTCCTCGTGGAAAGGACGCGCAGATCAGACCCGGGCGCGCGGGTCGGACAGCAAGGAACGCGCAGGACCAGTCGTACTCACCCTCAGCCAGCCGTACGAACCCTCAGCCAGCCGCACGCACCCTCAGCCGGTCGCCGGCACGCTGATCCGGCCCTCGACGGCGGCCAGCGCGATGTCCGTGCGGTGCTGCGACCCCGCGAGCCGCACCTTGTCCACGCCCGCGTACGCCGCCGCCCGCGCCGCCGCAAGATCCGCGCCCTGCCCGACGACGGTCAGCACCCGCCCCCCGGCCGAGACCACGTCGTTCCGCTCGATGTCGTCCCCGAGCTCCCCGGACGCCCGCACGCCGCCGTGGTCCTCGGCCTCGATCGTGCCGGCCTGCACCACGTGCGCGCCCTCGACGGCATTCACCTCGTCCAGCCCCTCGACGACGTCGCCGGTCCGCACCTTCCCGGGGTACCCGGACGACGCCACCACCACGCCCACGGCGGCCCCCGGTTCCCACTCGAGCACGCCGGTCCCGGGCAGGTTCCCGGTGGCGGCGGCGTGCAGCAGCCCGGCGAGCGGCGTGCGCAGCCGCGGCAGCACGACCTGCACCTCGGGGTCCCCGAACCGCACGTTGAACTCGATGACCCGCAGGCCGCGCGACGTCAGAGCGAGCCCGCAGTACAGCAGGCCGACGAACGGGGTCCCCCGCCGCGCCATCTCCGCCACGACCGGCCGCGCCACGCGCGTGAGCACCTCGTCGGTGAGGCCCTCGGGCGCCCACGGCAGCGGCGAGTACGCGCCCATGCCGCCGGTGTTGGGGCCGGTGTCGCCGTCGCCGATGCGCTTGAAGTCCTGCGCGGGCGCGAGCGGCAGGACACGCTCGCCGTCGGAGAGGCAGAACAGGGAGACCTCCGGGCCGTCGAGGAACTCCTCCACGACGACGGCGGCTCGCCCCCCGGTCGAGTCGTCGCCACCGACCGCCGGGGCCAGGCAGGCGACGGCGTGGTTGAGTGCGGCGTCCCGGTCCTCGGTGACGACGACGCCCTTGCCGGCGGCGAGCCCGTCGTCCTTGACCACGTAGGGCGGGCCGAAGGCGTCGAGCGCCGCAACCACCTCGTCCTGCGTGACGCACACGTGCGCCATCGCGGTGGGCACCTCAGCGAGCGCCATGACCTCCTTGGCGTAGGCCTTGGAGCCCTCGAGCCGGGCGGCCTCGCCGCTCGGCCCGAACACGGGGATCCCGGCCGCGCGCACCGGGTCCGCGACGCCCGCGACGAGCGGCGCCTCGGGTCCGACGACGACGAGGTCCACCTCCCGCTCGGTGGCGAGCGCGGCCACGGCCTCGCCGTCGAGGATGTCGATCTCGACGCGCTCCCCGAGCCCGGCCGACCCCGGGTTTCCGGGCGCGAGGACGAGGGACTCGGTGACGGGGTCGGCGGCGAGGGCGCGCGCGAGTGCGTGCTCGCGAGCTCCGGACCCGAGGATGAGGATCTTCACGCGGTCAAGCGTACGGGGCGGCCCCGGCGACGCTGGTCGTCCGCCTACCGACGGTCACTCTGCCTACCGACGGTCACAGTGCCGACCGACGGTCACTGTGCCGAGGAGGCCGCCCCTACACGCCGGCCAAATCGGACGGCAGTGTGGGACGCCCCGCACGCCGGCCGAATCGGACAACGGCGGGCCCCCGCACTCCCGCACTCCCGCACTCCGGCGAGGTCGTGCCTCGAGTGTCGAGAACGTGCTTGCGAAGCACGTCCTCGACACCTTGAGCACGCTCTCGGCGGGAGCAGCCACGAGAACACCGGGCGAGCCGACGCCCCTGCGCCGTCACGCCCCGGCGCCCTCACCCCCTACGCCCGCACGCCCCTACGCGCTCACACCCTCGCGGCCGCGATGCGCTCCCTCAGCCTCGCCAGCTGCTCGCGCACGGCCACCGGCACCTTGTCCCCGAACTGCTCGAGGAAGGCCTCGGTGTCGTCGCTCTCCGCCACCCACGCCTCGGGGTCCACCCGGAGGAGCTCCGCGAGCGCCTCCTCGGTGAGGTCCAGGCCGCCCAGCTCGAGGTCCCCCGGCCGCGGCAGCCGGCCGGTGATGCCGTCCTCGGCGCCGACCTCCCCGCTGACCCGGCGGATGATCCAGTCGAGCACGCGCGAGTTGTCGCCGAAACCCGGCCACAGGAACGAGCCGTCCTCGCCCTTGCGGAACCAGTTGACCGTGTAGATCCGCGGCGCGTGCTCCCCGAGCTTCTCGCCCATCGCCAACCAGTGGCCCCAGTAGTCGGCCATGTCGTAGCCGCAGAACGGCAGCATCGCGAACGGGTCGCGGCGCAGCGCACCCACGGTGCCCTCGGCGGCCGCGGTCTGCTCGGAGGCGACGGTCGCGCCCATGAACACGCCGTGCTCCCAGTCGTAGGCCTCGGCCACGAGCGGCACGTTGGACGCGCGCCTGCCGCCGAACAGGATGGCGTCGATCGGCACGCCGGCCGGGTCCTCCCAGGTGTCGGCGATCGTCGGGGCCTGGGCGGCGGGGGCGGTGAACCGGCTGTTGGGGTGCGCGGACGGGGTCGGGGAGTCCGGCGTCCAGTCGTTGCCCTGCCAGTCGATCAGGTGCGCGGGCTTCTCCTTGGTCAGGCCCTCCCACCACACGTCGCCGTCGTCGGTGAGCGCCACGTTGGTGAAGAGGATGTTCTCGCGCAGCGTCGCGACCGCCACGGGGTTCGTCGACTCCCCCGTGCCCGGCGCCACCCCGAAGAAGCCGGCCTCCGGGTTGATCGCGTAGAGCCGGCCGTCCTCGCCCTGACGCATCCAGGCGATGTCGTCCCCGACGGTCTCGACCTTCCAGCCCGGGATCGTCGGCCGGAGCATGGCGAGGTTCGTCTTCCCGGTGGCCGACGGGAACGCGCCGGTCACGTGGTAGGCCTTCCCGGTCCGCTCGTCGGTGAGCTTGAGGATGAGCATGTGCTCGGCCATCCAGCCCTCGTCGCGCGCGAGCACGGAGGCGATGCGCAGGGCGTAGCACTTCTTGCCGAGCAGGGCGTTGCCGCCGTACCCCGAGCCGAAGGACCAGATCTCGCGGGTCTCGGGGAAGTGGGTGATGTACTTCTCCTCCGAGCAGGGCCAGGGGACGTCGGGGCGCTCGTCGCCGTCGGCGTCCACCAGCGGGTAGCCCACCGAGTGCACCGCCGGGACCCAGTACCCGCCGGCCTTGATGAGCTCGAGCGCGTCCGACCCCATGCGCGTCATGATCCGCATGTTGGCCACCACGTAGGGCGAGTCGGTGACCTCGACGCCGAGGCGCGAGATCTCGCTGCCGAGCGGCCCCATGCTGAACGGGACCACGTACATCGTGCGCCCGCGCATCGCGCCGTCGAACACGCCGCGCAGCGTCTCCTTCATCGCGGCCGGCTCGGCCCAGTTGTTCGTCGGGCCGGCGTCCTCCTCCTTCTCGGAGCAGATGTAGGTGCGTGACTCGACGCGCGCCACGTCCGAGGGGAGCGAGCGCGCAAGAAAGCTGTTCGGGCGCCTGTCCTCGTTCAGCCTGATCAGGGTGCCGGACTCGACCATCGCCGTCGTCAACCGGTCCCACTCCTCCTGCGAGCCGTCGGCCCACACGACGTCCGTGGGCCTCGTCAGCTCGGCGATCTCGAGGACCCACTCGATCAGGTCCTCGGGCACTCCTGCCGGCGCCGTCCCGCGCACCAGGTCGACGGCAGGGCTCTGGGTGGTCATCTTCGCTCATCCTCCTTAATGCCGAGGGTCCGCCCCCTCGGTCAGCTCGCATGACAGCGACCGGGGACGACATGCGTGTTGATCTACCCACGTCCGATCCGTCCTCGGACCGCTACCGTGACGCCCATGAGACGTCATCCCCAGACTAGTGGCCTGCGGCGCCGTATCACGGCCCTTCTGTCCCTGCCGATCCTGCTTCTCGTGCTCACGGGCTGCTTCCGCGCGGAGGTGACGTACGAGATCGGCACGGACGGCAACTCCTCCGTCCACGCGCAGGGGGTGGCGCTGAGCCCGGCGGTCACCCGGGCGGACGTCAACTGTCAGGACCTCGTCGAGGACGACTCCCCGATCCAGGGCGGCAGCGTCACGGCGGAGGACTACGAGGAGGACGGTCTCGTCGGCTGCACCGTCGAGGCGAGCGGCCCCACCGCCGAGATGACGAACAACGACGGCAGCTACATGGTCACGCAGGAGGGTGACGTCCTCACGTTCCACCTGCAGGGCGACCCGACGATCGACGTCGAGTCCATGGCGGCCCTCGGCGAGCCCGACATGACAACGACGGTCGTCTTCCCCGGCGAGGTCATCGACGCGGGCGGCGGCGAGGTCGACGGCAACCAGGTGACGTTCACCGGCATCGAGCACATGCGCGACGGCATCACCGCGACCGGCTCGGCCTCGGCCGGCTTCCTCGACAGCCTCCCGGACTGGGCACTGTGGGTGGCCATCGGCGTCGCCGTGCTCATCGTCGTCCTCATCATCGTGCTCGTCGTCCGCAGCAGCGGGAAGAAGAAGCGCAACGCGGCCGCGCAGCAGGGCGGCGGTCCCGGTGGCTACGGCGGTGGCCCCGGTGGTTACGGCGGTGGCCCCGGCGGGTACGGCGGACAGCAGTGGGGCCAGCCTGGTCAGCAGCCCCCGCCGCAGCAGGGCTGGGACCAGGGCCAGCAGTGGGGTGCCGGTTCGCCCCAGCAGGCCGGTTGGGACCAGGGGCAGCAGTGGGGCCAGCCCGGTCAGCAGCCTCCCCCGCAGGGTTGGGGGGCGCAGAGCCCGGACCAGCCGCCGCAGCAGGGTTGGGGCCCCGGCGGTCAGCCGCCCCAGCAGGGCCAGGGCTGGTCGTAGCCCCCTGCCCAACGGCGAAGCACAGCTTCACGGCGAAGGCCGCCTCCCACGGGGGGCGGCCTTCGCCGTCGGTGGGCGCGTGTGCGGGGTCGGGCGGGGCGCACAAGCCCGCGGACAGCACGAGCCAGCACCCCGGGCATTCCCACTAGGCAGGGGCTTCAGCCACTGGGCAGGCCCCCGTGGCAGCTACCCAGTCGCACAACCCCCTACCCAGTCAGGGAGCGGGGCGTGCACACGGGCGGCTCAGCCCAGCAGGCAGCAAGCCCGCGGAGTTGTCGTGGTCGTGCGTGGGCGTGTGCGCGGTCAGGCGGCAAGCAGCGCGTGGGGGCACTTTCCGGCCAGGACCCCGGGCATTCCCACTAGGTAGGGGCTTCAGCCACTAGGTAGGCCCCACTGCGGACTACCCAGTCGCACAACCCCCTACCCAGTCGGGGATCAGCTGCCGGCGAGGGGGCAAAGCAGGCCGGAACACACGAGCCCACGGGCAGACGCCGCCCCAGCGCCGCGCGCCGGCTCAGCCCAGCAGGTCGCCCGCTGCGCCACAGACGTCCGGCTCAGCCCAGCAGGTCGTGGCGGACGATCGTGGCCTCGCGGTCGGGCCCCACGCCGATCGACGAGATCCGCGTCCCGGACATCTCCTCGAGCGCGAGCACGTAGTCGCGCGCGTTCTTCGGCAGGTCCTCGAACTCGCGCACGTCGGAGATGTCCTCCCACCAACCGGGCAGCTCCTCGTAGATCGGCGTCGCGTGGTGGAAGGCCGACTGGTCGGCGGGCATCTCGTCGTGCCGCACGCCGTCCACGTCGTAGGCCACGCACACCGGCACCTTCTCCAGGCCGGTGAGGACGTCGAGCTTGGTGAGCACCAGGTCGGTGAGCCCATTGACACGACCGGCGTAGCGGGCGATGACGGCGTCGTACCAACCCGTGCGGCGCGGGCGACCGGTGGTGACACCGAACTCGCCGCCGGTCTTGCGCAGGTGCTCGCCCATGTCGTCGTGCAGCTCGGTGGGGAACGGCCCCTCGCCCACGCGCGTGGTGTAGGCCTTGATGACGCCGACGACCCGGTCGATGCGCGTGGGGCCGATGCCCGAGCCGGTGCTGGCGCCGCCCGCCGTCGCCGACGAGGACGTGACGAAGGGGTAGGTGCCGTGGTCGACGTCGAGCATGGCCGCCTGGCCGGCCTCGAACAGGACGATCTTCCCGTCGTCGAGGGCACGGTTGAGCTCGAGGGAGACGTCGCCGACCATCGGGCGCAGGCGCTCGGCGTGGGCGAGGAGCTCGTCGACGACGACGTCGACCTCCGCCGCGCGCCGGTTGTAGATCTTCACGAGGATCTGGTTCTTGAGGTCGAGCGCGGCCTCGACCTTCTGCCGCAGGATCGACTCGTCGAACAGGTCCTGCACGCGCAGGCCGACGCGGCTCATCTTGTCCGCGTACGTGGGGCCGATGCCGCGGCCGGTGGTGCCGATCTGGCGCTTGCCGAGGAACCGTTCGGTCACCTTGTCGAGCGTGCGGTTGTAGCTGGGGATGAGGTGCGCGTTGGAGGAGACGCGCAGCTTGCCGACGTCCACGCCGCGGGCCTCGAGGGCGTCGAGCTCCTCGAACAGCACGTCGACGTCGACGACGACGCCGTTGCCGATCACCGGGATCACGCCCGGGCTGAGGATGCCCGACGGCAGGAGGTGGAGGGCGTACTTCTCGTCCCCGACGACGACCGTGTGTCCCGCGTTGTTGCCGCCGTTGAACTTGACGACGTAGTCGACGCGGCTGCCGAGCTGGTCGGTCGCCTTGCCCTTGCCCTCATCGCCCCACTGGGCCCCGACGACCACGACTGCCGGCATGTCCGCTCCTTCGTTCGCTGACGCCGTCGTCCGACGCCCGCACGAGCGTACCCGCGGGGCCAGGCGTCCACGATCCGGAACCGCGTCCGTCCCCCGCGCGTCGGGCCGGTCGCGGGTGCGAGGCTGCGAGCACATCGCCCGATGCCCGGGCCACCGGATGCCACGCCTCAAGCTCGGGCGCCCGAACCTCGGGCGCCAGCCTCACCGCCCGGCCCCCGGGCCGCAGACAAGGAGCCGTCGTGACCCGGATCGCCGAGAACGCCATCGACCTCGTGGGGCGCACCCCGCTCGTGCGGATCGGCCGCCTCCTGGAGGACGCCGACGGCACCCCGCCGCCGGCCACCGTCCTGGGCAAGCTCGAGGCGGCCAACCCGGCGTCCAGCGTCAAGGACCGCACGGCGCTGTCGATCGTGCGCGCGGCGGAGGCTGACGGCCGGCTGCGCCCGGGCGGCACGATCCTCGAGGCCACGAGCGGCAACACCGGCATCGCGTTCGCCTGGATCGGCGCGCTGCTCGGCTACAAGGTGGTCATCGTCCTGCCCGACGACGTGTCGGCCGAACGCCGCGCACTCATCCGGGCCTTCGGCGCGGAGCTCGTGCTCACGCCGGGCGCGGAGGGGATGGCGGGCGCGAACCAGTACGCGAACCGGCTCGTCGAGGAGGACCCGACGATCTTCCTCTCGGGCCAGGGCGGCAACGCCGCGAACCCGGGCGTCCACGAGGCCACCACCGGACCGGAGATCTGGGCGGACACGGGCGGGCGCGTCGACGTGCTCGTGGCCACCACCGGCACGGGCGGCACCCTCAGCGGGGCGGGCCGGTTCCTGCGGACGAAGAACCCCGGCATCCGGCTCGTCGGCGTGGAGCCGGCCGAGGCGCCGGTGCTCAGCGGCGGCGAGTGGCAGCCGCACAAGATCCAGGGCACCACCGGGGGCAACGGGGTCCCGCCGGTCACCGACCTCGACCTCATCGACGAGATCGTCACAGTTCCCCAGGACGAGGCGATCGGGTGGGCGCGCCGCGCGGCAGTCACCGAGGGCCTGCTGCTCGGGGTGTCCTCCGGCGCCGCGCTGCACGCCGCGTCGCGGATCGCCCGGCGTGCGGAGCACGCGGGGCAGACGATCGTGGCGATCCTGCCCGACGGCGGCGAGCGCTACGTCTCCTCCGAGCTGTTCGACCACGTGCGCCCCGCCAGGGACTGACGCCCCCGCCAGGTCACGTGCGACCCGCCGACGCTGGTGCGCTGGGGCGTCACGCTGGCGGTGGTCCTGCTCCTGACGATCATCGTGGAGCGTCGCCGCCGCGCAGCCGCACGGCACCCCGACCGGCCGGCGAGCGACCGGGCGTAGGTGACCGTGCGGCTGCGCGGGTACCGCTACGGGTGTGCGGTCAGCTGATCTTCTTGCCGGCCGACCCGAGCCACTCGCAGGACTCGACGATGCGCTGGGCCATGCCCGCCTCCGCCGCCTTGCCCCACGCGCGCGGGTCGTACTGCTTCTTGTTGCCGACCTCGCCGTCGATCTTCAGCACGCCGTCGTAGTTGCGGAACATGTGCTCCACGACGGGGCGGCTGAACGCGTACTGCGTGTCGGTGTCGACGTTCATCTTGATGACGCCGTGGCGCACGGCCGTGGCGACCTCCTCCTCCGAGGAGCCCGAGCCACCGTGGAAGACCAGGTCGAACGGGTTCTCCTTGCCGACCTCCTGGCCCACCGCGCTCTGGATCTCGCCGAGGAGCTCGGGGCGGAGCCGGACCGAGCCGGGCTTGTACACGCCGTGCACGTTGCCGAAGGTCAGCGCGGTGAGGTAGCGCCCCCTCTCCCCCGTGCCGAGGGCGCGGGCCGTCGCGAGGCCGTCCTCCGGCGTCGTGTAGAGCTTCTCGTTGATCTCGGCCTCGTGGCCGTCCTCCTCGCCACCGACCACGCCGATCTCGATCTCGAGGAGCGTGCGCGCGGCGACGGACTTCTCGAGGAGCTCCTCCGCGATGCGCAGGTTCGTCTCGAGGTCGACGGTCGAGCCGTCCCACATGTGCGACTGGAACGCGGGCAGGCGGCCGGCGTCGACCTCCTGCTTGGCGATCTCGAGCAGCGGCCGCACCCAGGAGTCGAGGTTCGATTCGGCGCAGTGGTCGGTGTGCAGGGCGACGGTCACCGGGTAGCCCTTGGCGACCTCCTTGGCGTAGGCCGCGAGCGCGAGCGAACCGGCGACGCGGTCCTTCACCGTGGAGCCCGACGCGTACTCCGCGCCGCCGACCGAGACCTGGATGATGCCGTCGGACTCGGCCTCGGCGAAGCCACGCAGCGCAGCGGTCAGCGTCTGCGACGAGGTGACGTTGATGGCGGGGTAGGCGAACTTGCCGGCCTTCGCCCGGTCGATCATGTCGACGTACACCTCGGGTGTGGCGATGGGCATCCTGGACCTCCTGGTCGTTGAACGTGGCGGTGTCGCCCCCGATCATCCCACCTTTGGCGGTCCGGCGTCCGGGACCCTCGTCCCGCAGACGGGGCGCCTCCCGCGGCCCGTGCCCGGCCCCGACGGCGGAGCGGGCCTCGCGCAGGCGGCGCGCGGTTTTCCGCGGGGGCGGCCTGGGTGGCACCACCCGGATGGCCCCGCCTGGGCGGCCCCGGGGGGCGCCTTCGGCACTACGCCCGGGGCGGCGCGGGGACGTCGGGCGGCCCAGGCGACTCGGGCGGTCCCGCGTGCTGCGTCATCCAGGTGTGCATGGCGATCGCGCCGGCCGCGGCCACGTTGAGCGACCGCGTCGACCCGTGCTGCGTGATGGCGACGAGCAGGTCGCACGCCGCCACGAGCTCGGCGGGCAGCCCCGCCGACTCCTCGCCGAGGACGAGCACGGCGTCGCGCGGCAGCGCCCGCCCCTCGAGCGGCTCCGCGCCGGGCAGGTTGTCGACGCCGACCACCGCCAGCCCGAGCCCGCGCGCCCAGGCGAGGAGCGACCCGGCGTCGGGCCGGTGCTCGATCGTCAGGTAGCGGTCGGTGACCATCGCTCCGCGGCGGTTCCAGCGGCGCCTGCCCACGATCTGCACCGAGGCGACGTTGAAGGCGTTGGCGGTGCGCACGAGCGAGCCGATGTTGAGGTCGCGCCCCGTGTTGAGCAGCGCGAGGTGGAGGGGCTGCGCGCGGGCGGCGAGGTCCGCGCGGATGGCCGCCACGGACCAGTAGCGGTAGTGGTCGGCGACGTTGCGGCGGTCCCCCTCGGCGATGAGCTCGGGATCGAGGTGGGGCTCGTCCGGCACGTCGCCCTCCCACGGCCCGACGCCGACCACGCGCTCTGCCCCTGCGTCCTCGAGCTCGGGGCCCGGCTCGTCGAGATTGCGGTTCGTCGCCTCGGGGTCGTAGCCCGGCTCGTCGGGGTCAAGGCCCGGCTCGCCGGGGTCACGGCTCGGCTCGTCGAGATCGCGGTTCGTCGCGTCCAGACCCCGGTCCGGCTCGCCCCGACCGCCCACCGGCTCGTCAGGCAAGGCCGATGTCGGACAGCTCGAGCGCGCTGAGGTACCGGTGGCCCTGCTCCTCGACCGCCTCGCGCGCACCGGTGGCGCGGTCGAGGACGACGAGCACGCCCGCCACCTCGGCACCGGCCTCGAGGACGGCGTGGACCGCGGTGAGCGCGGAGCCACCGGTGGTCGAGGTGTCCTCCACGACGACGACGCGGCGCCCCGTGACGTCCGGCCCCTCGATGCGGCGCTGCATGCCGTGGGCCTTGGCCTCCTTGCGCACCACGAACGCGTCGAGCGACTGCCCGCGCGACGCCGCGGCGTGCAGGATCGAGAGCGCCACCGGGTCCGCGCCCAGCGTGAGGCCCCCGACGGCGTCGATCTCGTCGACGCCGAGCCCCTCCTCCTCGAGGAGGTCGAGCAGGACGTGGCCGAGCAGCGGCGCGGCCTCGCGGTGCAGGGTCACGCGCCGCATGTCGACGTAGTAGTCGGACTCCTTGCCGGACGAGAGCACGACGTGCCCGCGCACGACCCCGAGCTCGGAGACGTACTCGGCCAGTCGGGCGCGCTGGGAGTCGTTGACGGGGGAAGCAGGCGTCGAGGTCACGGCCCGAGGGTATCGGGCCGCGACCGCGACGCCGCAGCGGACCGGCCGGGGCTCAGCGGTGCCCCGGCCGCACGCCGGTACGACGCCGACGCCGACGCCGACGCCGACGCCGACGCCGCGGATCATCCCCTACGCGCTACCCGGCGGAGGTCTGGAGCTCCTCGGCCGCCAGCGCGTCGGCCTCCTCGTCGGTGAGCAGGCGAGAGCGGATGAGGAACCGCACGCCCTCGGGCGCCTCGAGCGAGAAGCCCGCGCCCCGACCCGGCACGACGTCGATCGTCAGGTGCGTGTGCCGCCAGTACTCGAACTGGTTCCGGCTCATCCACACGGGCACGGTGAACGAGTCACCGCCGGCACCGTCGTTGGTGCCGTCACCGCGGGCACCGCCCGTCGCGCCGGCACCCTCACCGTCCGCGCCGTCGCCCTCCGCCGCCACGACGAGGTCGCCGAGGTGGACGTCGGCGTCGCCGGTGAGGAAGTCCCCCTGCGCGAAACACATCGGGGACGAGCCGTCGCAGCAGCCCCCGGACTGGTGGAACATGAGCTCGCCGTGCGTGGCGCGCAGCCGCCTGAGCAGCGTGGCCGCCGCCTCGGTGAGCGCGACCCGCTCGGTCGTCGTCGTCATGGGATGTCCTTCCGGGGCGCCCGGCCCGAGGGCCGGACGCCCGCCGTCGGGGTGGCTCAGAAGAACCCGAGCCGCTTGGGTGCGTAGCTGACCAGGAGGTTCTTGGTCTGCTGGTAGTGGTCGAGCATCATCAGGTGGTTCTCGCGCCCGATGCCCGAACCCTTGTAGCCACCGAACGCCGCGCCCGCCGGGTACTGGTGGTAGGTGTTCGTCCACACGCGGCCCGCCTGGATCGCCCGGCCCGCCCGGTAGCAGGTGTCCGCCTCGCGCGACCAGACGCCGGCGCCGAGCCCGTAGAGGGTGTCGTTCGCGATGGAGATGGCGTCGTCGAAGCCCGAGAACCTGGCCGCGGACACGACCGGCCCGAAGATCTCCTCCTGGAAGATCCGCATCGAGTTCTGGCCCTCGAAGATCGTCGGGGTGACGTAGTAGCCGCCCGCCAGGTCGCCGTCGAGCTCGACCCGCTCACCGCCGAGGAGGACCTTGGCGCCCTCCTGCTTGCCGATGTCGATGTAGGACAGGATCTTCTCGAGCTGGTCGTTGCTGGCCTGCGCGCCGACCATCGTCTCCGTGTCCAGCGGGTTGCCCTGCTTGACCTTGCGTGTGCGCTCGATCGCGTCTGCCATGAACGAGTCGTAGATGCTGTCCGCGACCAGCGCGCGCGACGGGCACGTGCAGACCTCGCCGTTGTTGAGCGCGAACATCGTGAAGCCCTCGAGCGTCTTGTCGTAGAAGTCGTCGTCGGCCCGGGCCACGTCCTCGAAGAAGATGTTCGGGCTCTTGCCGCCGAGCTCGAGCGTGACGGGGATGATGTTCTGGCTGGCGTACTGCATGATCAGCCGGCCGGTCGTGGTCTCGCCCGTGAAGGCGATCTTGCGGATCCGCGGGTTGGAGGCGAGCGGCTTGCCGGCCTCCGTGCCGAAGCCGTTGACGATGTTGACGACGCCCGGCGGGAGGAGGTCGGCGATCTTCTCCATGAGGTAGAGGATCGACGTCGGCGTCTGCTCGGCCGGCTTGAGGACGATCGCGTTGCCGGCGGCGAGCGCCGGGGCGAGCTTCCACACGGCCATGAGGATGGGGAAGTTCCAGGGGATGATCTGCCCGACGACGCCGAGCGGCTCCTGGAAGTGGTAGGCCACCGTGTCGCCGTCGATCTGGGTGAGGTGGCCCTCCTGGGCGCGGATCGCTCCGGCGAAGTACCGGAAGTGGTCGACGGCGAGCGGGATGTCGGCCCCCAGGCACTCGCGGACCGGCTTGCCGTTCTCCCACGACTCCGCGACGGCGATCTCCTCGAGGTTCTCCTCGATGCGGTCCGCGATCTTGTTGAGGACGATGGCGCGCTCGGCGGCGCTCGTGCTGCCCCAGGCGGGGGCGGCGGCGTGCGCGGCGTCGAGGGCCGCCTCGATGTCTGCGGCGTCGCCACGGGCGACCTCCGCGAACGTCTTTCCGGTGATCGGACTGGGATTCTCGAAGTACTTGCCGTTGACGGGAGCCCGGTACTCGCCGTTGATCCAGTGGTCGTACCGCGAGCGGTACGAGACCAGGCTGCCCTCAGTCCCGGGTGCTGCATAGACGGTCATGTCTGTCACGCCTCCTTGCGCATCAGGGCCACCCCCGCGTGGCCGGTCCCTCGAGCATAGGGACGCCCGCGCGGGAGCGCACGGGTCGGCGCGATCACGCACGGATGAGCACGACGGCGATGTGGTCGCCGCGCGCTAGCGTGGTCGCCATGCGCATCGCCACGTGGAACGTCAACTCCATCCGCACGCGAGTGGACCGGGTCCTCGCCTTCCTCGAGCGTTCGGACACGGACGTGCTCGCGATGCAGGAGCTCAAGTGCCGGGTCGACCAGTTCCCGCTGGAGCGGTTCGAGGAGGTGGGCTACCAGGTGGCGCTGCACGGCCTCAACCAGTGGAACGGTGTCGCGGTCGTCTCGCGCGTGGGGCTCGACGACGTGACGGTCGGCTTCCCCGGCATGCCCGAGTTCGGCGACCCGCCGGTGGCCGAGGCGCGGGCGATCGGCGCGCTCTGCGGCGACGTCGAGGTGTGGAGCCTCTATGTGCCCAACGGCCGGGAGATCGACCACCCCCACTACTCCTACAAGCTCGAGTGGCTCGCCACCCTCAAGGACGTCGCGCGCGGCCGGCTCGAGGAGGACGGCCGGCGGAAGATCGCGCTCATGGGCGACTGGAACGTGGCACCGCTGGACGAGGACGTGTGGGACATGGAGTTCTTCGAGGGGAAGACGCACGTCACCGAGCCGGAGCGCGCAGCGTTCAGCGCGTTCGAGGACGCCGGGTTCACCGAGGTCACGCGCCCGCACGCCCCCGGCGTCTACACGTACTGGGACTACCAGCAGCTGCGGTTCCCCAAGGGGCAGGGCATGCGCATCGACTTCGCCTACGCGTCCCCGGCGCTGTCGGCCACCGTGACCGGCGCGAGCGTCGACCGCGAGGAGCGCAAGGGCAAGGGCGCCTCGGACCACGCCCCGGTGATCGTGGACCTCGACCCGAGCGTCTGAGGCGGGTTCGGCAGGGCCGCTGGGGGCTCGCAGGGCCGGAGGTCCGGGACGGGGGCCTGACGGTCGGTCGCCCCGGTAGGGCGCCGCACCTGGAACGACGCGCACGAGAGCCCCGGTCCGCCTCCGAGCGGTGGCGGACCGGGGCTCTCGGACGTCGGACCGGTCAGCTGTCCTCGGAGGCCGAGTCCATGTAGCCGTTCTCCTCGAAGTACTGCTGGGCACCCGGGTGCAGCTCGACGCCGCCCGTGGCCTCGTCGGTCCACGCCGTCTCCGGGTCGAACGACGCCATCGAGGCGTTCGAGGACCGCAGCGACTCTGCGCTCTCCACGAGCGCGGCCGTGATCGCGTAGGCGGTCTCGTCCGACATCTCCGCCGAGGCGATGATCGTCGTGGTGAACCCGATGAGCTGGACGTCCTCGTCCTGGCCGGTGAACGTGCCGGCCGGCAGCGTCGACGCGGTTGCACTGACGGTATACCGACGGTGCGCAGCCCGCAAGGGCCCTCTGCACGTCAGTTCGATCGACGGCGACGGGCCGGTGGTCGTGAACGTCGACCAGGACACTCAGCCGAGTCCAGCCATGTCGCTGTCATGGCAGGCTGGACCGGACCTCGACCAGAACTGAATCACCAGGAGCTTCACGTGGATCGATCCCGACGCGAGCAGTGGGACGGTGGCACTTCTCCGGCCACCTGGGCGATGGCAGCAGCGCTGGCCTTTCTCGTCGCCACCTACTTCCTCATCGGTGCCCTGCCGCGGACCGCCGACATCTACTGGCTTCCCTTCGAAGAGACCATGGGGCTCTACAGCCGGGTCAGCGAACCACTGCTGTTCCCGGCGGTGGCGCTCTTCATGGGCACCGCGATCACGATCGCCGGGCTCCGGGTGCGGACGCTGCTGCACGGCAAGGGCGCCCAGGACTTCCGGGCCGACCTCGCCGGAGCGGGCGGCGTGCTCGCCGGCACCTCGGCCACCGTCGCCGCGATGGCCGGACTCGCCACCGGCCTCGGCGACCACTCCGACTACCTGCAGGACCAGGCGGGGCTGCAGGCGATGATCTACCTGTTCGCCATCCTGCTGTGGTTCTACCCGCTGACCGTCGGACTCGGACTCATCACATTCGCCGCCGTCTCGTTGCTGCAGGACAAGGACCACATCGGGTCCGTCGCCGCCTGGTTCGGCTGGGCGGCCGCGATCATCGCCCTGATCAGCCCGATCTCGCTCATCCTCGGGTTCGGCCCCCTGCTCACGCCGATCGGCCAGCTCGCCACGCTCGCGTGGCTCGCCATCGTCCCGCGCACGTCCTGACCGGGCCGCCGCACCACCACGCCGCCGCGTCGCCCCGTCACAGGGCCGCCGGCCGGCGATCAGCGGGCGTCGAGCGCCTCGACCACCTGGACGTTGAGCTCCGGCCAGATGACCCCGTGGACCTCGGTGTCGAACCGCTTGTCACCCAGGAAGGCCGCCGCCGCACCCCGCGTGGGGTCCACCCACAGGAACGAGCCCGACTGGCCGAAGTGCCCGAACGACGCCGGGGCCACGGCCGCGCCCATCCAGTGCGGGTCCTTGTCCGCGCGGATCTCGAAGCCGAGCCCCCAGTCGTTGTTCGTCTGCCGGCCGAAGCCGGGCAGGATGCCCGACAGCCCGGGCAGGACGACGGCGGTCGCCTCGGCGTGCAGCCCGGCTCCGACGAGCGCGGGGTCGAGCAGCTCGAACCCGTAGGTCATGAGGTCGGCGGCCGAGCCCGAGTAGCCGTGCGCGCAGCTGCCCTCGGTCACCACGGAGGTCAGCCCGAGCGGCTCGACGACCTGGAGGCGCACCCAGTCGTTGATGGGCATGCCGACGCGCTGGCCGACGAGCTCGCCGAGCGTCTCGAACCCCAGGTTGGAGTAGACGCGCCGCTTCTCGGGGGCCTGGGTGGGGCCGCCGGCGTCCATCGGCAGGCCGGAGGCGTGCGCGAGGAGGTGCCGGACGGTCGAGCCCTCGGGTCCGGCCGGCTCGTCGAGGGTCAGGTGACCTGCCTCGATCGCGACGAGCGCCGCCGTCGCCGTGAGGAGCTTCGACACCGACTTCCACGGGAAGACGCGCTCGGCGTCCCCGTCGGTGGAGACCACGCCGTCGTCGGCGGTGGCGACGATCAGCGCCGTGTCGAAGTCGAACCGGTCCAGAGCCGCGTAGGTAGCCACCCGGCCAGCCTGCCACGACGGCGGAGGCCGGGTCCCGCCGTCGGGTCGACGTCGCGCGTGCTCACCGAGCGCCGCGCATGCACCGACTCGATCGGGGTGAGCCGCTTCGTCCGCTGCGTGTCGACGACGGCGGCCCCGGTCGCCTCGAGCTGGTCGAGCGGGCGGCGCGCGAAGTACTCGCCGAACAGCGGGCCCGAGGCCAGGTCGACCCCGCGCATGAGCAGCGCCATCGGCCACGACGACGAGCGCACGTGGTCCGCCAGCAGCAGCTCGCCGCCGGGGCGCAGGACGCGGAGGGACTCGGCCAGGGCCGCGCGCACGGACGGCACCGAGCACAGCACGAACGTGAGCACGACGGCGTCGAAGGTCTCGTCGTCGAACGGCAGGTCGTCCGCGCCGGCGACCCGCAGGTCGATCTCGCGGCCGGTCCGGCGCGCCGCCCCTTCGGCCTCCGCGAGCATGCCGGCACTGAGGTCGACTCCCGTGAGCACGACGTCGGGCCCGTAGTGCCGCAGGTTGGCGCCGGTCCCGACGCCGACCTCGAGCGTCGCGCCGCGCGCCCGACCGCACACCCACGCCCGTGGGGGACCGAGCAGGTGGCGCTCGGCGCCGGCCGAGCGCGAGTCCCAGGTCGGGGCGCGCCGGTCCCACCGGCGCGCAAGACGTGCGCTGCGGCGCGGTGAGCTCATCGCGACCTCCTCGGTCCACCGTTGTACCAGCGGCACGGGGTCCGGCCCACCGCGATTCTCGGGCACGGACCGGCGGCCGCGAGCGACCGTCGCACCGACAGCGGACGGGCCGGCGCACCGACGACGGTCGGGCCCACGCTCAGACCGCGGACCAGGGTTCAGACCAGCGGCCAGGGGAAGGCCATGCCGGTGAGGTCCTCGGGCAGGCGCCCCGAGAGGACGAGCCGCATCGTCCGTGCGCGCAGCGCGACGACCTCTCGCTCGGTGAGTAGGTCGGCAACGCCCTCGGGCACCGCGTGCAAGATCTCGCGCAGGTCGGAGACCAGGTCGTCCGGGACCTGTTCGCCCGAGAAGTCCCAGACGACGGTGCGCAGCTTCGGCGCCGCCGAGAAGCACAGCCCGTGGTCGATGCCCCAGATGCGGCCGTCGGTCCCCTGCAGCACGTGCCCGGACTTGCGGTCGGTGTTGTTGGTGACGGCGTCGAACACCGCGATCCGCCGCAGGTCGTCGTGCGTCGCCGCGTCGTCGACGAGGGTGAAGTAGTGGGCGGCGCGGTCGTGCTCGACGAACCGCTGCAACGAGCCGACGCCGAACGGACCGTCCTCGCGGATCACCGTGGTCGGCACGAGGTGCCAGCCGAGGGACTCGCTCAGCAGGTAGGCCGCGCGCTCCCGCCGGTACAGGCCCGGGGGGAAGTCGCGCAGCGGCGCCTCGCCGAGCTCGGGCTTGTAGATGGCCCAGGCGGGCTCCTCCCCCACCCCGGCGAGCTCCACGAGGAACGTCTCGTTGCTCGAGTCGCGCAGCTGGCCGAGCACGGTGATCTCGCCGCCGAGGAGCAGCTCGGCGTCGGCCCTGGCACCGGCTTCGACGTCGGTCCTCGCGCCCCCGTCGGGGCTCGCCTCCTCGTCGGACGCTGCCCCGCCCCGTCCGGCCGCGGCAGCCGTCACGCCCTCGACGACGTCGTCGACATCGGGTGCCCGCTCGGCCTCCATCCCGGCTCCCTCAGGACGCCCGCAGGCCGGCGAGCGACTCGTGCGTCGAGCTCACGGTGAGCACCACCGGGTCGCCGGCCGCCGGGTAGGCGATCGCGGAGACCGAGCCGGGGGCGACGGTGAGCCGCTGGAAGCGGTCGAGCGAGAGGTCGAACGCGTGCGAGAGCGCCGCCTTGATCGGGTCGGCGTGCGAGAAGCAGACGACCGTCCCGCCGACGTGCGCCGCGCGCAGCCGCTCGAGCGTGGCGGCCATGCGCTCCCGCATCTCGACGAGGCTCTCCCCGCCGGGGAACCGGAACTCGGCCGGGTGCTCCTGGACCGTGCGCCACTCGGGCAGCCGTGCGAGGTCGGCGAGCCTCTCGCCGGTCCACTCGCCGACGTCGGACTCGAGCAGTCCCGGCTCCTCGTGGACTTCGAGCCCCGTGCGCCGGGCGAGCGGCTCCGCGGTCTCCCGCGCACGCTCGAGCGGCGAGGAGTAGATCGCCGCCGGGGCGGCCGCGGCGACCCGCTCGCCGGCGCGCTCGGCCTGCGTGCGGCCCTGGTCGGACAGGTGGAGGCCGGGGGCGCGACCGGGCATCACCTGCCCGGTCGTCGGCGTCGTGCCGTGCCGCACGAGCAGGACCAGCGTGGGCGCGGGCGGCCTGTCCTCGGTCATCGCCGCCAGCGTAGGCCGTGCGGCGCGGGTGTGCGGAGGCATGTGCCCACCAACCACCGCCCGCCCGCCGACGCGCCCACCAGCCACCGCCGTGCTCGCCGTCGCCCGAGCACCCTGCGCCCCTGCCCGGGTGACGATCCACGACGTAGGTTGGACCCGTGAGCAACGCCCCGGACATCAGCACGGTCGGGGAGCTCCGCTCCTCCGGCCACACCTTCACCATCCTGCGCACCGAGATCCGCGACAACCTGCTCGCGGCCCTCGCCGCCGGCGAGAACCCCTGGCCCGGGCTGCACGGCTTCTCCCGGACCGTCCTGCCCCAGGTCGAGCGCGCCCTCATCGCGGGGCACGACATCGTGCTGCTCGGCGAGCGCGGGCAGGGCAAGACGCGCCTGCTGCGCACGCTCGCCGGCCTGCTCGACGAGTGGTCCCCCGTCATCGAGGGGTCCGAGCTGGGCGAGCACCCCTTCGAACCCATCACGGCCGAGTCGCGCGCCCGCGCCGCAGAGCTCGGCGACGACCTGCCCGTCGTCTGGCGCCACCGCGACGAGCGCTACGTCGAGAAGCTCGCCACCCCCGACACCTCCGTCGCCGACCTCATCGGTGACGTCGACCCGATGCGCGTGGCGGAGGGCCGGCGGCTCGGCGACCCGGAGACCATCCACTACGGGCTGGTCCCGCGCTCGCACCGTGGCATCGTCGCGATCAACGAGCTCCCCGACCTGGCCGAACGCATCCAGGTCTCACTACTCAACGTGATGGAGGAGCGCGACGTCCAGATCCGCGGCTACGTGGTGCGCCTCCCCCTGGACGTCCTCGTCGTCGCCACCGCGAACCCCGAGGACTACACGAACCGCGGCCGGATCATCACCCCGCTCAAGGACCGGTTCGGCGCGGAGATCCGCACGCACTACCCGATCGAGCTCGACGACGAGGTCGCGGTCATCGCCCAGGAGGCCCACCTGGCCGCCGAGGTGCCGCCGTTCGTGCTCGAGATCCTCGCCCGGTTCGCCCGCAGCCTGCGCGAGTCCTCGGCCGTCAACCAGTCCGCCGGCGTCTCGGCGCGGTTCGCCATCGCCGGCGCGGAGACGGTGGCCGCCGCCGCGCTGCACCGCGCCACGGTCCGCAACGAGGACCGTGCGGTGGCCCGGGTCGTCGACGTGCGCACCGCCGTGGACGTGCTCGGCGGCAAGGTCGAGTTCGAGGTCGGCGAGGAGGGACGCGAGGACGAGATCCTCGAGCACCTCCTGCGCACCGCCACCGCCGCGACCGTCCGCGCGCACCTCGCGGGCGTCGACCTGGGCCCGCTCGTCGCCGCTATCGAGGCGGCCGACGACGTCGTCACCACCGGTGAGCGCGTCACCGCGGCCGAGCTGCTCGCCGCCCTTCCCGTCGTCGGGCGGGGAGCGGAGGACGAACAGCCCGAGCCCGGCGTCTACGACCAGATCGCCGAGCGGCTCGGCGCGACGGACGACGGGGCCCGGGCGGCCGCCGTCGAGCTCGCGCTCGAGGGCCTCTTCCTCGCCCGCCGGATCTCCAAGGAGACCGGCGACGGCGAGACCGTCTACGGATGACGAGGGTGAGCACATGACCGGGAACCCACCGCGCACGCCCGGGCGGCCGGCGTGAGCCCGCGCGACCCGCGGCCCGCCAGGTACGGCCGCTACCGGGGCGGTCCCGACCCCCTCGCACCGCCGGTCGACCTCGGTGAGGCGCTCGACGCCGTCGCCGAGGACGTGATGTACGGGTACAGCCCCGAGCAGGCGATGCGCGAGCTTCTGCGGCGCGGGAGCCGGAACCAGCAGGGCCTCGACGAGCTCGCCGGGCGCGTCCAGCAGCGCCGCCGCGACCTCCTCGGGCGGCACCGTCTCGATGGCACGCTGCAGGAGGTCAGGCAGCTCCTCGACCGGGCGCTCCTGTCCGAGCGCGGGCAGCTCGCGCGGGACATCGAGATGGACGACACGGACCGCACGTTCCGCGAGATGCTCCTTCAGAACCTGCCCGCGTCGACGGCGGCCGCCGTGAGCGAGCTCGCCGGCTACGACTGGGCCTCCGGCGAGGCGCGGCAGACGTACGAGCAGATCAAGGACCTGCTCGGGCGCGAGGTGCTCGAGCAGCGGTTCGCCGGCATGAAACGGGCCCTCGAGGGCGCCACCGACGAGGACCGCGCGGCGATCGGCGAGATGCTGTCCGACCTGGGCGACCTCCTCGAGAAGCACGCGCGCGGGGAGGACACGGCGGCCGACTTCGACGAGTTCATGGCGAAGCACGGCGACCAGTTCCCCGAGGACCCGCGCGACGTCGACGAGCTCGTCGACATCCTCGCCAAGCGCTCCGCGGCGGCCCGGCGGATGCTCAACTCGATGACGCCCGAGCAGCGGGAGGAGCTCATGCAGCTCTCCCAGCAGGCCTTCGGCTCCCCCGAGCTCATGGCACAGCTCGCCCGGATCGACGCCGGACTCCAGCAGCTCCGGCCCGGCGAGAACTGGACGGGGTCGGAGCAGTTCGACGGCGAGGAGGGGCTCGGCCTGGGCGACGGCACCGGGGCGCTGCAGGAGCTCGCCGACCTCGACCGGCTCGCCGAGCAGCTCGAGTTGGCCTCGCAGGGCTCGCCCCTGTCCGACCTCGACGTCGACTCCCTCGGCCGCCACCTGGGCGACGACGCCGCCGTCTCGGCCCGCACCCTCGCCGAGCTGGAGCGCGCGATGCGGGACTCCGGCTACCTGCGCCGCGGCGCCGACGGCGACCTGCGGCTCTCCCCGCGCGCCATCCGCCGGCTCGGGCGCTCGCTGCTCAAGGACGCCGCGGGACGGCTCTCCGGACGCAGCGGCGCCCGTGACACGCGCCGGGCGGGTGCCTCCGGCGACCTGACGGGATCGAGCCGGCCGTGGGCCTTCGGGGACACCGAGCCGTGGGACGTCACCCGCTCGCTGACGAACGCGACCCTGCGGACGGCGAGCGCGGGCAGGGACACGGCGCGCGGTCTGCGACTCGAGGTCGAGGACATCGAGATCGCCGAGACCGAGGCGCGCACGCAGGCGGCGGTCGCCCTGCTCGTCGACACCTCGTTCTCCATGGCGGCCGAGGGCCGGTGGCTGCCGATGAAGCGCACCGCGCTCGCCCTGCACCAGCTGCTGTCGACCCGTTTCCGCGGCGACCAGCTGCAGCTCGTGCAGTTCGGGCGTCATGCGGGGCGGGTCGACGTCGACGAGCTCACCGCCCTGCCCGCCTTCCGCGAGCAGGGCACCAACCTGCACCACGCGCTCATGCTGGCGACGAGGTTCTTCCGGCAGCACCCCACGATGCAGCCGGTCCTCCTCGTCGTCACCGACGGCGAACCGACCGCGCACCTCGAGCCAGGCGGCGAGGCGTGGTTCGACTACCCGCCGGCTCCGCAGACGCTGCGCCTCACCGTCGCCGAGCTCGACCGCGTCGTGCGCCTGGGCGCCGAGACCACGTTCTTCCGGCTCGGCGACGACCCCGGGCTCGCGCGGTTCCTCGCGGCGATGGCGAACCGGGCCGGTGGCCGGGTCGTCGCGCCGGACCTCGACGACCTGGGTGCCGCCGTCGTCGGCGAGTACATGCACGCGCGCACCCAGGGCCCCGACGTCACCCCCTGGGACCTCTGAGTCCCCCCTTCCCGTCGAGATTGCGGTGGGGGCTCACCGAGAGTGCGGTGGGGCCCCCACCGCACTCTCGACGACGTGGGGGGGCGACTACGCGGAGGGGAGCTCCGACGTCGTCACCACGAGCTCGCCCGCGCCCTCGGCGCGGTCGACGACGACGTGGGTCCCGTCCGCGGCGTCCCCACCGAGGAGCAGCCGGGCGAGCCGGTCGCCGATCTCGCGCTGGACGAGCCTGCGCAGCGGACGCGCGCCGTACGCGGGGTCGAAGCCCTCGAACGCCAGCCACTCGCGGGCGGCGTCCGTGACCTCGAGGGTGATGCGGCGCGGCACGAGGCGCTCGGCGAACCGGGCGATCTGCAGGTCGACGATCCGGCCGAGCTCGTCGATGCCGAGCGCGTCGAACATGACGACGTCGTCGAGCCGGTTGAGGAACTCCGGCTTGAACGAGGCCCGCACGACCTCCATCACCTGTTCGTGCCGCGTGGTCTCCGGCACCGACTGGTCCACGAGGAACTGCGAGCCGAGGTTGGACGTGAGCACGAGGATGACATTGCGGAAGTCGACCGTGCGGCCCTGACCGTCGGTGAGCCGACCGTCGTCGAGGACCTGCAGGAGGATGTCGAACACCTCCGGGTGGGCCTTCTCCACCTCGTCGAGCAGCACCACCGTGTACGGCCTGCGCCGCACGGCCTCGGTGAGCTGACCGCCCTCCTCGTACCCGACGTACCCGGGCGGCGCCCCGACCAGGCGGGACACGGAGTGCTTCTCCGAGTACTCGGACATGTCGATGCGGACCATGGCCCGCTCGTCGTCGAAGAGGAAGTCGGCGAGCGACTTCGCGAGCTCCGTCTTGCCAACCCCGGTGGGCCCGAGGAAGAGGAACGACCCCGTCGGGCGGTCGGGGTCCGCGATACCCGCCCGCGAGCGCCGCACGGCGTCGGAGACGGCCCGGACGGCGTCGGACTGGCCGATGAGCCGGCGCCCGATCTCGTCCTCCATGTCCAGCAGCTTCTCCGACTCGCCCTGGAGCAGGCGGCCGACCGGGATGCCGGTCCACGCGCCCACGACCTCGGCGATCTCCTCGGCGGAGACCTTGTCCGCGATCATCGGGGAGCCCGCGCTCCCGTCGTCGGTCACCTCCGCCTCCTCGCTGGCGACGGCGGCGTCGAGCTCCTGCTGGAGCGCCGGGATCTCGCCGTAGCGCAGCCGGCCGGCGTCCTCGTAGCGGGACTCGCGCTCGGCGAGCTCCGCCTTGGTGGTGAGCTCGTCCAGGCGTGCACGCAGGTCACCGACCCGGTTGTGGCCGGCCTTCTCGCTCTCCCACCTGGCGGTGAGGCCGTCGAGCTCCTCCTTGCGGTCCGCGAGCTCGGCCCGCAGGGCCTCGAGCCGTTCCGCGGTGGCGGCGTCGCCGTCGTCGAGGTTCTCGGCGAGGTAGGCCTCCTCCATGCCGAGCCGGTCCACCTGGCGGCGCAGCACGTCGACCTCCTCCGGGGAGGAGTCGAGCTCCATGCGCAGGCGGGACGCGGCCTCGTCGACGAGGTCGATGGCCTTGTCCGGGAGCCGGCGCCCCGTGATGTAGCGGTCGGAGAGGCCGGCGGCCGCGACGAGCGCGCCGTCGGAGATCGTCACCTGGTGGTGCGCCTCGTACTTGGGGGCGATGCCGCGAAGGATCGTCACCGTGTCCTCGACCGTGGGCTCCCCGACGAAGACCTGCTGGAAGCGCCGCTCGAGCGCGGGGTCCTTCTCGATGTGCTCGCGGTACTCGTCGAGGGTGGTGGCGCCGACGAGTCGGAGCTCGCCGCGAGCGAGCATGGGCTTGAGCATGTTCGCGGCGTCCATCGAGGAGTCGCCGCCGGCGCCCGCGCCGACCACCGTGTGCAGCTCGTCGATGAACGTGACGACCTGGCCGTCGGAGTCCGCGATCTCCTGGAGCACCGCCTTCAGGCGCTCCTCGAACTCGCCGCGGTACTTCGCTCCCGCGACCATGCCGGCCATGTCCAGCGCGACGAGGGTCTTGCCGCGCAGGGACTCCGGCACGTCGCCGTCGACGATGCGCTGGGCGAGCCCCTCGACGACGGCCGTCTTGCCGACGCCGGGCTCGCCGATGAGGACGGGGTTGTTCTTCGTGCGCCGCGAGAGGACCTGGACGACGCGGCGGATCTCGGCGTCGCGGCCGACCACCGGATCGAGCTTGCCCTCGCGGGCGGCGGCGGTGAGGTCGCTGCCGTACTTCTCCAGGGCGTCGAAGGTGTTCTCGGGGTCCGGGCTCGTCACCGGGCGGTTCCCGCGCACGGCGGGGACGGCGGCGCGCAGGGCGTCCGGGGTGGCGCCGGCGTGGCGCAGGATCTCGTCGGTCCCGGGCGCGCCCGCGAGCCCGAGGAGGAGGTGCTCGGTGGAGACGTACTCGTCCCCGAGCGCCCGCGCCTCGTCGGTGGCGCCGCTGACCGCCGTGAGGAAGGCGCGGGAGGTCTGGGGCTGCGCGACGGAGCCGCCGGAGACGCCGGGCAGCGCGGCGATCGCCACGTCGGTGCGGCGGGCGAGGTCGGTACGGTCGGCCCCGACGGCGTCGAGCAGGGCGACGGCGATGCCCTCGCCCTGGTCGAGGAGCGCCTTGAGCAGGTGGCTGGGTTCGATCTGCGGGTTGCCGGAGGTCGTGGCGTGCTGGAGGGCGGAGGCGACGGCCTCCTGCGAGCGGGTGGTGAGCTTCGTGTCCATCGGTCCCCAATCGGTGAGTTCGGTCCTGCTGGTGGAACGAACGCAAAGTTGAGTCTATTCCACTCAACTTAGATACGCGAGGTGTCAGCGGGGCGCCCTCGCGCGTCCGGGGGTGCCCACGGGCCCGCCGGCCGCCCGGTGTGATCCACTTCCCACAGGACCACCCGTCCACCGCCTCGTGACGCGGCAGGACCGCGCCGCACCGGTCCTACGATTCGCGCGTGAACACACACTCGACAGCTCCGGGCGCGACGGCCGACCCGTTGGCCGCCTTCCGCCGGGTCCCGACGTCCCTCGTCGTCTTCCTCGGCGTCTTCGTCGCCGGCGGCCTGTACCTCGCGTACCGGCACCTCGGCGCCGAGGCCGTCGCCATGTGCAGCGGCGAGCCGATGTCTCCCGGTGACGAGTGCCGGCTCTCCGGGCGGCGGCGCCGCAGACTGTCCAGCTCGAGCTACCTCCGCACGTACGAGGAGCAGCTGACGTCCTCCGCCCGGGCGCACGAGTCCTGGGTGTGGGTGGGTGTGGCGGTGGCCGTCGTCGCCGCGATCATGATCGTGCTCGTCGTCGTCCGGTGGCGCCAGGACACCGCCCTTGCCCGCACGCTGGACGGCCGGCAGGCACCGCTGACCACCTACTCCGCGACGACCGGCACGACCGCCGGCCTCGGTTTCCTCGCCGCGGCCGCCGTCGCCGCCCTGGCCCTCGCGCTGGGGGTCCGCTTCGGCGGCATGTCCGGAGACAGCTGGGTCGGGCTCCTCATCGCCGGAGCCGGCGTCGTCCTCGCCCTGCTCATCCTGTGGGCGGCCCGACCGAAGGGCAGCACCCTGGTGCGGGCCGACGATGCGAGCGTCCGCATCGTCACGCAGAGCAGGGCCCACGACGTCGCGTGGGACGACCTGCAGTACTTCGTCGATCTCGAGGGCTCGACCTTCATGCAGATCGGCTGGGTGGGCTCCAAGCGCCAGCTCCTGGTCGACGACGCGGAGTTCTTCGCGACGATGCGCACACGGATCAACCGCACCGCTCAGGCACGCGTGCAGGAGAGCGCCCGGACCGGCGCGCCCGTGAACTTCGGCGACGTGACGCTCGCGGGGCGCACGGTGACGTTCGGGAAGAAGGAGCTGGACGCCGGGTCCTTGGCCGCGATCACTCCCGTCAAGACCAAGGAGGGCCTCCAGCTCCAGGTCCGGGACCGCTCGGGCAGGACTCCCGTGACCGTCCGCCCCGTGACGATCGCCAACATCGACGTGCTCTTCGACGTCCTCTCGCAGCACTTCGGCGTCGTCGTCCCCGGTCGCTGACCACCGGCGCGGTCCCGGAGGCCGCGGCCCGGCCTCAGTGTCCCGGCCTCCGCGGCCCGGGGTCCGCGGCCCGGCAGCCGCGGCCCGGCCTCCGACCGCTCTACCGCGCCTCGAACGCCGCGATCTCCTCGAGCTTCGGCGCATAGCTGCTCGCGGGGTCGTGGCGCAGGTCGAACCAGAGGTCGACGAGCGCACGGGCTGCGGCGGGCGCGATGACGTTCTGCCCCATGCACAGGATCTGGGCGTCATAGTTCTCGACGGAGCCACGCACGGTCACCAGGTCGTGGGCGGTGGCGGCGCGGACGCCGGGCACCTTGCTCGCCGCGATCGCCGTGCCTACGCCGGTCCCGCACACGAGGATCCCGCGGTCCGCCCGGCCCTCGGCCACCTCGCGCGCCGCCGCGAACGACACCGCCGGGTAGGTGACGTCCGGCTCCGAGAGGTCGACGACCTCGGTCACCCGCTCGTCGGCCTCGAGCTGTTCCCTCAGCGCGTCCTTGAGCGCCGCTCCGTTGCCCGGCGCTCCGATGACGATCCGCATGCTGTCTCCTCCTCGATCGTGTCCGTCCCACGATCATCGACGACGACGCGCACGCCCGCGAGGGACCTGCGCCCCTGGCGGACCCAGGCTCAGCGGCGGGCGGCGAGCCCGGCGGCCACGAAGGGCACCGCACTGACGATCGCGCCGCCGATCCACCACGCGAGCGAGTCCACGAGGAAGCTCCCGAGCACGACCGTGATCGTGACGAGCCCGAACGCCAGGGGCACCGAGGCGAGCAGCACGTGCCGCGCCGGATGCTCCTTCGGAGGGTTCCCCACGGCCAGCGCCAGCATGAACGGGGCGATGAACGCGGGGATCAACCCGAACAGGCCGCCCCCGTCGTCGCCCGACGGCACCACGCCGAGGACGACGAGGGTCGCCGCCGCCACGACCCCGAGCACCGGCCCGAGATAGATCAGTCGCCTGGTCTGGTCGTTCGAGCCCCGGTGGGCCATCGTCTGCTGAGTCATCGGTCAACCTCCGTGTCGTTGGTGCGGGTGACGTGTACGTGGTCGTCGGTGCGGGTGACGTGTACGTGATCGTCGGTGCAGGTGACGTGCAGGTGCCTCGGGGTCAGCGGTTCTCTCCCTGGTCCCACCTGAAGG
>JBQDDG010000012.1:0-6680 GCA_052093225.1 Actinomycetaceae bacterium | reverse complement strand
GGTGACGTGCAGGTGCCTCGGGGTCAGCGGTTCTCTCCCTGGTCCCACCTGAAGGTCCGCACGGCGATCCAGATCGCGACGACCGCCGTCAGCGCCACCACCGAGACGGACAGCCACGCGGGATGGACCGGCTCGGCGGAGGACATCTGGGAGGACAGCAGGTCGGCGAAGAACGACGTCGGCAGGACCTCGAGCACGGCGGCGACGGCGTCGGGCATGAGAGCGAACGGAAGTGCGAGACCGCTGACGAACAGCGTGACCAGCTGGATCCCGGTCCCGACGTTGGTCGCCATGTCCGCCGAGTCCAGCAGCCCGCCGACGAAGTATCCGATGCCGAGGAACATCGCCATCCCCAGCAGGCTCACCCCCAGCAGGGCCGGCACGCGCCCGACGTCGACGGCACCGATCCCGACGGCGACGCCGACGATCACCACGAGCTGCACGAGGGCCATGCAGACGCGGGTCGCGAGGTGCGTGAGCACCAGCCGGGTACGACCGACCGGCGTCGTGCCGAGCAACCGGAGCAGGCCTGCCGCGCGCATGCCGGCGAGCGGGCCGGCCGTCACGGTCAGCGCGGTGCTCGTGACCGCGAGGTAGATCGCGATCGGCACGATGATGGGGGTGAAGTCCGGCGCCTCCGGCCCGTCCGGCATCAGCGAGCTGACGAGCAGGAACAGGCCGAGCATGAAGAAGGGGAAGAACAGCGCGAACCAGAAGTAGCGCGTGTCGCGCACCAGCTCGCGGGCATGGAGCAGTGTGAGCTCCCGGGTCGCCGTGCTCGACGGAGCCGTACCCCGTGCGGCCGGGTCCTGCGTCGTGGTGCTCATCGGCTCCCCCGTCCCGCCGCCGCGTCCGCGACCGCGCGCTCGTGCGGCGGACGGTCACCCGGTACGCCACCGCTGTTCGTCCCGGCTCCGGCACCGCCACTGGTCCGTGCTCCGCCGCCGGTGGTCGTCCCGGCTCCGCCACCCGCCTCGCTCTCGCCGTCGCCGCCACCCCCGCCGTCGTCGTCGCCGTCGCCGTCGATCGTGCGCCCGGTCAGAGCGCGGAAGACCCCCGCAAGCCCTGACTCACGGACGCGGATCTGCCGGGCGTCCAGGGCGGCCAGCTCCTTGAGCGCGGCGTCCGACGACGACGTGACGAGCGTGACCACACGCCCCCCGCGGGCGTCGGTCTGCTCCCGTACCTGGGGGCCCAGCATCGCGAGTGCGGCGAGCTCCGCGTCGTCGGGCACCACCGCCGAGATCTCGCTGCCCGGTGCGAAGGCGTCGACCAGGGCCTCGGCGGTGTCGGCGGCAGCCAGGCGCCCGTGGTCGAGGATCGCCACCCGGTCGCTCACGGACTCGGCCTCCTCCATGAGGTGCGTGGACAGGATGACCGTCCCGCCTCCGGACCGGTAGTCGGCCACGGTCTCCCAGAGGTCCTGGCGAGCGTTGGGGTCCATCCCGGTGCTCGGCTCGTCGAGCACGAGCAGCTCGGGGTCGGACACGAGCGCGAGCCCGACGAGGACCCGTTGCCGCTGGCCGCCCGACAGCTTGGCGATCCGCACGTCGGCGGACCCCCCGAGGCCGAGGCGGTCGATGACCTCCTCCGGCGGCCGCGAGGCCACGTAGAAGGAGGCCCAGCACCGCAGCAGCTCGCGCACGGTCTGGCGGTCGAAGACCGCGGCGTGCTGGGGCTGCACGGCGACGCGGGCCCGGATGTCGTCGCGCTGCCGGACCGGGTCGAGACCGAGGACGCGCACCGTGCCGGAGGTCGGCGTACGCAGCCCGACGAGCATCTCGAGGGTCGTCGACTTCCCCGCCCCGTTCGGGCCGAGGAGGCTGAGGATCTCCCCCTGCTCGACGACGATGCTCACCCCGTCGACCGCGGGCGCCTCACGGCCGGGGTACCTCTTCGTCACGTCGTCCAGGACGACGGCCTGCTGGGTCATGGTGTCCACCATCTGTTCTCCCTACGCCACCGTCGTGCTGGTCGTCGCCCCGGCCGTGTCGGCCGCGACCGTCAGTCCCACGAGGCACTCCTCCGCGGGCATGAGGCCCCATCGGTTCATCTCCATGTGCATGAGCTCGAGCAGAAGTCGGCGGCGTGGGACCGCCGGCGCGTCGTCCTCCGCCCGGTCGAGGACCGTGGTCAGCGCGCCGATCCGTTCGTCCAGCGCCGCGACCGACCGGGGGTCCGACGGCGTCCCCTCGACGACGTCGCGGACCCGGGCAAGCGGTGCCGCCAGGGACTCGCGCCCGGGAAGCAGCATGCGGAGCTGGCGGCCCCACTGGCGGCGGTGGTCCGTCCAAAACGCCTGTTGCTCCGTCGCCCCCGGGAGTGCGGCCCGCACGAGCCTCTCCTGCAGCCGCGCAGCAAGCGCGGTCCTGCCGGTGGCCTGGGGAAGCTCGCCGATCCGGTGGTCGTCGTACCAGCGGGACGCGCGGTGGAAGTCGTCGACGACGAGGGCGAACCCTCGCGGTCCCCCGTACTTCCGTAGCTCGGGCGAGTAGACAGAGGCCCGCACGTCGCGCGACCCGTCCTGGTCGCCGAGCTGCGCGCCGGGCAGCAGGCGGCGGTCCTCCTCGGGCGGCGAAGGGAGCGAGCCGACGACGTCGCGCAGCTCGGCGATCCGGGCGTGGACGGCGTCGAGCGCGTCGGGGGCGCCCTGGATGCGCAGCCGGACGTGGTGCCCCGTCGTGTCCATGTAGCGCATGAAGAACCACCGCTCGGCACCGATCTCCTCCGCACGCGCGCGGAGCCACGGCACGGTGGCGGCGACCGCGTCGTCCATCGCTCGCGACGAGCCCGGGTAGGCGCGGACGAACCACCAGTCCGACGACGGCGCCTGCGCCCGCCGCTCCCGGGTCTCCCGCGCCCCGGTCATCGGGTGTCCCCCGCCCCGGTGCGGTCCCAGTGCATGAGCACGACGTGCTCGGTCGCCCGCCGCACCCCGTCCGCGTCGCGCTGCGTGTGGCCGCGACGGCCCGGGAGCGCCTCGACGACCCGCACGTGCGTCGTCGTCGGGTCGAGGGACCGGACCACCGTCCGTATCGACGTCGCGGAGACGAGCGAGGCCCAGTGCGGCTTCATCAGCCCGCCGACCATGTGCTGGTAGCCGCCCAGCTGGTGGACGAAGACCTCGTCGCCGATGCCGTGGGCCCGCCGGAACGCGTGCGCCTGCCTCAGCAGCGCCACGTCGTCGGTACCGCCGTCGGCCCCGGGCAGGTCGGCGACGGGCACGAGCCAGGACTCGCGGCGGACCACCAGGTCGTCGTCCTCGATCCGCGGCAGTCGGACGGTCGTCGGACCGCACATCGGCAGCAGGTCGAACACCTTGGTGCCGGTGTAGTCGCAGTCGGGCGAGCCGTTGATCCAGGGGTCGGCGAGCGTGCCCAGGTAGCGCAGGTACCCGTGGTGGGCGTGCTTGGGGGTGAGCCCGAGGTAGGCCAGACCGAACGGCGTGCCGCCGCGGTCCGTGAGGCTGAGCGTGTCGCTCTCCGCGTCGTGGACGAGGACGGTGCGGTCCAGCGTCAGGCCGCCGCTCGCGCCGGGCTCCTTGGGCAGGAGGAGCGGCGGGAGGACGCCCGAGCACTCGGCCTGCGCGGTGTTGCAGTCGTTCCAGATGGTCAGCTCGCGGGCCGGGACGTCCCCCCACAGCGCCTGGACGCCGGCCGTCAGCTCGGCGCGGAAGTCCGCACCGAGCAGGTCCGCGAAACGCGCGACGATCGAGCCGGTCCCGCTCCCGAGGTTGTTGACGACCACCCGGGAGCCCGCGCGACGGCCCCCGCCGGGCGCCTCCTCGGCCTCCTGCCACATCACGCCGAGGTGGGCGGGCGCGCTCGTCGCACCGACGGGCAGCCACGCGCGGTCGCCGGGCTCGCTGCGGGCGCGTACGTCCGCCATCTGCGCCGTCTGGAGCCGGGTGTCCTGGTCCCGCTCCACGGCCAGGCGCATGAAGAACTCCAGCGGGCGGTCGCACACCCCGCCCGCGCCGAACTCGGCGACGAACTGCTCGACCATCAGGTCGTAGACGTGGGACCGGAAGATCCTGGGCCGTGCCCGCCTGCCGAGGGCCTCCATCGCGCGCCGCACCCGCGGCGACGTCATCGGGTCCTCGACGGCGACAGCCGTCTCCCGGTCCTCGTAGACGAGCCCGGAACGCCGGCCGTCGGCGGCGCGCCCGAGCACCGCGGCGGCGGAGCGGTCGACCTCCTCCGCCACCTCGATGCGCTCCCGGCCGCTCGTCCCGGCGGCACGCCGACCGGCCTCGGCGAGCCCCGTCAGCACCGCGCCGCCCACCGGCGAGTCGGCGTCCCCGAGCAGGCGGCCGAGAACGGCGAGCGGATCCTCGTCGCGGCGCCAGGGTGGCACGACCTCGAGATGCCCCTGGTCGAGGAGCCGGACGACCCGGGCGAACGGGTCCGCGCCGCCGACCCGGGCGAGCACCGTGTCCAGGGGCAGCGGGGGCCCGTCGGCCCCGGCCTCGCCGGTGAGCGCCTCGAACCACGAGTGGTCGAGCAGTGTCTCGACGACCCGGTCGTCACGCCACACCGCCCCGCCCGCGGCGACGAGCTCGGAAGCGAGAAGGAGCCCGCTGCGGCCAGCCTGTCCTGCTGCGTGACGCCCGGAGGGGCCGTCGCCACCGTCCGACGACGCCCGGTCCCGGACGACCGGTGCCGGCCGAAAGGTGAGGAGACCGGCGGTTCGCGCGTCCCGCGCGAGAACCTGGAGGGCGCGGTAGCCGAGCTCGACCGTGGTCCGGCTCAGGGCGCGTCCCTGCCCCTGCCGGCCGGCCCGGCCCACGGTGGTGAGGCCGGAGAACGGACTGGTCTTCGCCGCCGCCCGGGAGACGTAGGCGACGAGCGTGCGCACGTCCTTCGCCGCGGTGAGCCGCCGCTCGTGGGGCCGCTTGTGACGGACCCAGTCGGGTGCGGCCATGACCAGCGCCTCCGGCATGCCGGGGTGGCGCACGGCGTCGTGCAGCACGTCGAGCGCGAGCTCCCGGTCGGCGGCGACCTGCTCCGTCAGCAGCCCGGTGACGCGGTCCATCCGGTCGCGCCCCGCGCGGTACTCCGTCACGGCCCGCGACTCGTCCTCGTCGAGCAGCCGCCGTACCTCGGCGCGCACGTCGTCGTCCCACGGGAGGTCAGCCAGCCTGTGGACCGCCCGCCTGCCCGCGAGGATCCTGCGGCGCAGGCGGGGCTCCTCGACCCGAGGGACGATGCGGAACAACGCGTCCTCGAGGCGGCCGGCGAGGGCGGTCAGCTCCGCCTCCTGGCGCGCGGCGTCGTCGAGGAGCCCGGGCAGCTCCTCGGAGGCGAGGTCGAGGGCGTCGCCGGGAAGACCGGCCACCCGGGCCATGACGGGGAACGCGAAGCGCGGCCCGGCGATGTCGGGGGCGGGCGCGGCTCCGTCGACGACGAGCTCGGTGAGGGTGCTCATCAGCCGAACACCTCCATGAAGTGGCCGGTCATGCCGACGAACAGCCGGACGAACATGAAGGCCGCCGCGAGCACGTAGACGAGCGCGACCACCGCGTAGGCGACGAAGCCCGCACGCCGGCGCCACGAGAGACGCCGCAGGTGGGACGGCAGGTCGGTGCGCGTCACCGTCGAACGGAGGTAGAGGAACGCGCGCGCCCGGAAGTTGACCAGCCCGGTGGCGGCCTCGAGCGCGGAGAAGCCGTCGCTCGGCAGCAGCGGGTTCGTGTTGATGACGAGGCCGATGATCTGGAACGTCAGCAGCAGGAGCAGGGTGTCGGACCAGAACCCGCTCGCGTTCCATGCGAGCGCCGCCACGACGCCGCACAGGATCCCGTCGGTCGTCATGCCCGCGACGGCGATCGCCACCCGCCCCCGTCGGCCACGCAGCCGGTAGGCGTCCGTGCGGTCCACGTAGGCCACCGGCATGAACCAGAAGAGCACGGCGAACCCGAGCCCGCGCACGGGGACGCCGAGCACCTGCGCCACCAGGGCGTGGGAGCTCTCGTGGGCGAGGATGAGGGTGAGCTGCAGGGCGATCGCCGTGAGCAGGGGCGCCGGGTCGAACGTCGCCCACATCCCGCCCCGCGCCACCAGCGTGGTCACGCCCGCGCCGAACCCGACGACGGCGAGCACGACCGCCGCCGGACCGAGGACGCCGAGCGGAGCGCCGCGCAGCAGCGCCGCGACCGGTTCGAGGATCCGTGGCAGCTCGCGCGTGATGACGACGCGCGGCATCAGTCGGGAGGTCCGGACACGTCCCTCGCGCTCCCCCACGTCGGGCAGCTCGGAGCCGACCAGCAGGCCGGAGCGTTCGAGGTGGGCGAGGAACTCGTCGAGCTGCTTGCGGAACGCCGCACGCGCATCGTCGTCCGCGGCCTGCGCGAGGCCGGCGAGGTCGTCGGCCGTGTGCGAGCCGTCGAGGCGTTGGAGGATGGCATGACCGCTCCGGCTGACGCGGTGGTACACGCCGGTGGCGGGGTCGTAGATCAGCGGCATGTCGTCCATGCCGGTGATGAGCTCGAGCTCCTCGCGGAGCTGGGGAACGGTGACGGTCATGTCGGGTACCTGCTTCGCCGGGTCCGTGGACGGGTGGGGTGGTGCGGGCCCGTCGCCCGCCGGGGGGGGCGGGGGGGGCCGGGCCCCGGGGGGGGAGGCCCGAGCGGGGGGGCGTGCGGGCGGCGGGGCCCGGGGGCCCGGGGGCGGGGGGCCGGG
>JBQDDG010000011.1:51523-71305 GCA_052093225.1 Actinomycetaceae bacterium | reverse complement strand
AGGCGACCGTGGCGATCGCCTGGCAGACGGCGACGATCCCCATGACCAGGACGTCGGAGGCCCGCATCCGGGCGATGATCCAGAACCGCTCGTCCGTCATCGGGAGCGGGTTGTCGTAGGCGAGCAGGCCCAGCCCGAAGCCGAACGACAGCGCGATCATCAGCCCGAGGACGAGCCAGTACCGCAGCCGCTGGCGCCGGGTCCGGAACGAGCCCGACGTCCGGGTCGCCGACCGCGTCGTCGATCGGTCCGTCGAGCCGGCCGTCGCCCGGTCCGACCACTCCTCGGGCCCCTCGTCGTCCCGGCCGGACACGTGGCCGGGCACCGTCACGGCGCTAGCCACGACGACGCTGCCTGAGCAGGAGGGCGATGAAGGCGATCGAGCCGACGACGCCGAGGACCAGCGCGACGGGCACCTCGAACGGGGCGATGATCGTGCGGCCGACGAGGTCGCAGACGGTGACGACGCCGATGCCGAGCAGGCAGACCCACGGCAGGTTGCTCCGCAGGTCGTCGCCGCGCACCATCGACACGATGTTGGGGACGATGAGCCCGAGGAACGGCAGACTGCCGACGACGACGGTCACCACCCCGGTCGCGATCGCGACGAGCACGGTCCCGAGCAGCACGATGCGGTGGTAGTTCATACCGACGCTGGTGGAGATCTCCTCGCCGAGCCCGGCCACCGTGAACCGGTCGGCGACGGCGAACACCGCCACGCCGACCAGCGCGACGATCCACAGCAGCTCGTACTGCCCGCGCAGCACCGAGGTGAAGCTGCCCTGGAACCACACCCCCACCGCTTGCAGCATGTCGGTGGACAGCGCGACGAACGTCGAGACCGCCCCGACGACGGCGCCGAGCATGATGCCGACGATCGGGACGATGAGCGAGGACCTCAGCGAGACCCGGCGCAGGAAGAGGAAGAAGATCATCGTGCCGACGAACGCGAAGACGACGGCGCCGGTCATGCGGGCAAGGATGCTCGCACCCGGGAAGAGGATCATCACTGTGAGCAGCCCGAGGCCGGCCCACTCCGTGGTGCCGGTGGTGGTGGGCTCGACGAAGCGGTTCTGCGTGAGCAGCTGCATGATGAGTCCGCACATCGCCATCGCGGCGCCGGCGAGCACGAGCGCGATCGTCCGCGGGATGCGGGTGATGGCGAACATCTCGGCGCCGTCCTCGGCGCCGAAGACGTCGTACTGACCCGTGAGCAGCGAGGCGACGAGCAGCAGGGCGACGACGCCGACGCCGACGGCGAGCCTGCCGTCGACCAGGCGCCCCTTGCTGCGGGGCGGCGCTGCTGCGGTCGTGGTCATCGGATCTCTCGGTTCTCGTGACTGCGGGGGGCGAGGGTGGGCGGCGGCGGGCCGGGTGGACGGGCCGGCCCGCCGCCAGCTGATCAGGCCGCGCCCTCGAGCGCGTCCGCGAAGTCGTTCAGGAACTCCGTGTACGTCTGGATGCCCTCGTTGGTGTAGGTGTCGTTCGGCATGTAGACGATCTGGCCCTCCTGCACGGCGGTGACGCCCGACAGCGCCTCCGAGCTCTCGAGGAGCTGGTTCGCCGGCTCGTAGCCCTCCTCGTCGGCGGCGATGGCCGCGTCGCGGTCCATCACGAGGATCCAGTCGGGGTCGGAGTCGGCGATGGCCTCGACCGAGATGTCGTCGCCCTGGTGGTCGTCGGAGGCGTCGTCGATCTCGAGCGCCGGGGTGAGGGCGGCGAGGTCGAAGACGGGGCCGAGGGTGCGGCCGACGCCCGGGGCGAGGTAGCCGATGTTGCCGCCGGAGGTGTTGACGGCCATGACGCTCTGCTCCGGGTCGTATGCCGCGACCACGCGCTCGACGGCCGCCTCGAGGTCCGCCACGAGCTGCGTGGCCTCCTCCTCGTGGCCGAAGATCTCGCCGAGGACGGTGACCTGGCGGGCCAGCTCGGCGTCGAGGGGCTCGCCCTCACGCGGGTCGAGGGCCGTGACCACCGCGTCCGGGGCGAGCTCGGCGAAGTCCTCGGCGTACTGCGTGAACCGCTGGCCGTTGACGATGAGGTCGGGATCGGCGACGACCACGGACTCGAGGTCGGGCTCCCGGTGGTTGCCGAGGTCGACGATGTCGTCCTGGTTGGGGAAGGTCACCGTGGAGGGCATGAGCGCGACGGCGGCCGCGGTGGGCTCGATCCCCCAGTCGGCGAGGGTCTCGAAGCTCCGGTTGTCGGTGACGACGACCGACTCGGGCGGGCCGTCGAGCGTGTGCGTGCCGTTGTTGTCCTCGAACTCGATCGCCCCGGACCCGTCGGAGCCGGCCTCGGCCCCCGTGTCGTCGTCCTCGCTCCCGCCTTCCGCGGAGGAGCAGGCGGCGGTCGTCAGCAGCGCGAGCGCGGCCGCGCCGCCGAACAGGGTGTGTCGCAGGGTGCGCATGGGTCTCCATCGATCGGGGAAGCGGGACTCACCGCGAGGTGAGGTAAGGCGACCCTAACCGACATTTACGCAAGACTCACGTGACGAAATCGTGAATGGGCGGACGAAAGTGGTGATCCACGTCTCGTTTGAGCCGCTACGGGGCGTCGGTGGGCTCCGCGGGCGCCCGCCTCAACCGCGCCCGCGCGGTCCCGAGGAGTCCCACCGCCGACCGCTTGCCCGCGAGGGCGGCGGTCAGTGCGCGGTAGAGCACCGGGCGCAGCGGGACGTCCCACGCGCCGGGGACCTCGGTGACCTCGCCCGCGAACTTCGTCTTGAAGTCGCGCACCCCGGTCAGCCGCGGCGCCCGGTCGGAGTCGATCCCCATGAGGTCGAAGCTTGCGACGCCCTCCGCCTGGAGGGTGGCGGCCATGTGCCAGACGAGCAGGTCCGGGGCGCCCGCACGACGGCCCTCGTGGCTGGAGGCCGCGTAGTAGTACGTGGCCAGGCCCTGGCCGACCGTGACGATGCCCCAGCACAGGGCGTGGCCGCCCGTGTGCCGGACCACGAACAGCCGCGCGTGCTCGGGGCCGAGCGCGTCGAGCATGGTCGTGTACTGGCTCTGCTCGGCGATCCCGAACTCGTCGCGCTCGGCCGTCTCCTCCAGCAGGGCGTACAGCTCGGCGAAGTCCTGCGCCGAGGCCCCCGTCTCCTCCCCCGGCACGAGGTCCTCGTTGCGGCCCGCCCTGCGGACGTCGCGCCGGCCGCGCTTCTTCATCGAGGCGAGCAGGGTGTCGGCGTCGCCGGTGCCCGCCAGGTCGAGGACCACGGTCCGGTCGAAGGTGACGGACTGGAGCAGTTCGTGCAGGTCGTCGGCACGGTGGCGCGCGTGCAGCCGGACGAACGCCGCCCGGGGCTCGGCCGCATGGAGGGAGCGGGCGAGCGCGCGCCGGAGCCCGCGTTCGGCCTCCGGGGTGTCCTCGACGAGCCAGACGGGTCCGTGCTTGGCCCACAGGTAGGTGAAACCGCGCCCCCGCAGGCGGGTGAGCGCGAGGACCGCCTGCGGCTCGCCGTCGAGCAGCCAGGCGAGCCGGCCGGCGGGCTCGCGGCCCGGCATCGCCTCGTCGTACGCGTCCCAGGCCTCCGACTGCTCGACCGGCAGGAGCCGGCCGGACGCGGCCACGGCCTCGTCGAGGGCCCCCGGGGTCAGCGGGACGATCTGCGAACGGGACACGGCACCTCCGGGTGCTGGGCGTCGGAAGGCGCCTCGTCGGCGACGGACGGTGCCACCATACGCGTCGGCGATAACCTGACCGTGCCCGTCGACCGACGGTGCGCACACCCACCGGAGGTCCCGTGACGCTTCAGCTCCGCCCCTGCGACGACACCGAGTACCGACGCCTCACCGCCCGGGCCCCGATGCCGGTCGAGCAGACGGTCGAGTGGGACGCCTACGACGCCACCGTCCCGGGCCGCGAACCGTGGGGCCGCCTCGCGGCGTGGGACGGGCGCGACGCCGTCGCCGTCCTCTCGCTGAGCAAGGTGGCCGTCGGCGCGGGTGTGACCTGGCTCTGGGCGAAGTTCGGCCCCGTCTGGCTCACCGAGCCCACCCCCGAGCGGGAGCGCGCGCTGCGTGACCAGCTCGTCGTCTCGCTGCGCCGCATCGACCCGGGCATCGCCTTCGTCCGCCTCCACGCCCGGCACGACGACTCGGACCTGCTGCCCGTCATGCAGGGCATCACCTTCGACTCGACGGTCGTCGTCGACCTCTCCGGCACCCCGGACGACGTGCTGGCGCGGATGAAGAAGCGCGGGCGGCGGGACGTCCGCAAGGCCGAGCGCGAGGAGGGCCTCACCGTCACCGAGGACACCGGGCTCACGCGCGAGGAGTTCGACGAGCTCTACGCGCTGTTCGAGGAGACGGGTGAGCGCGCCGCGTTCGGCGTCCACCCCGCCGACCGCTACTTCGAGATGATGCGGCTCGTGGGCCCTCAGATCATGCGGCTCTTCGTCGTGCGCGAGGCGGGTCGCCCGGTCGCCTGGGCGCAGGTCAACGTCATCGGCACGCACGCCACCTACTCGATCGGGGCCTCGGGCGAGGCCGCGCGCCACACCGGCGCCCCCGACCTCCTGCAGTGGGAGATCATGCAGCGCCTCCAGGCCGAGGGCGTGACGAGCTACGACCTGGGCGGCGTCGGCTCCGAGGAGTTCGACTCGCTCGCCGGCCTCACGCTCTTCAAGACGAAGTTCCACCCCGACGTCGTACCCGCCGCCGCGGCGCGCGACCTGCCGGTGCGTCCCGCCGTCTACCGGACGCTCGTCGCCGGGCGCAGCGTCAAGCAGTCGCTGCGGCGTCGGCTCGGCGCCCTGCGCCGCCGAGGCTCCGAGGACTGAGCGCCGGGGTCCTAGAAGCTCGTGTCAGTCGGCCGGGGGTAGTGCTGCGCGAGCGCCTTGAGCTGGTTGAGCGAGGCCTGCCGGGCGTAGATCGCCCGCCGCAGGTTCCGGTCGCGCTTGTAGAGCAGCGGGTTGACGACGCCGCGGCGCGCCACCACGCCGAGCACTTCGCGCAGGAGCGCGCGGTCACGGACGTACCGGGGCAGGACGACCGCCGGCACGAAGCCCATGACGCCGCGACGGTCGGCCACGAGCTCGGGGAGCCTGCGGCCCTCGACGCGGTCCGCCACGAGCGCAGCCATGAGGTTGAGCCCGCCGACGTTGACGAAGTAGCCGCCCCTGCCGGCCCGCGGGTTGACGTCGAGCAGGACCCGGCGGCCGTCGCGCGGGTCGATCTTCACGTCCATCGAGAACAGCCCGGTCAGGCCGAGCGCTCCGACGACCCGGCGCGCGTCCTCGACGAGCTCCGGGTGCTCACGCACGTAGATGATCCCGGCGTTGCCGATGAACCCGGGCTGGTGCAGCCCGAGCAGCACCTGGCCCGTGGCGGCCATCGTCATCCGGTGGTCGGCGTCGACGTAGCCGTTGACCACCCACGTGGCCGTGTCGTCGCCCGGGACCAGCTCCTGGGCGAGGAAGCTGCCGGTGAAGTCGTTCTCGGCCACGAGGCGCAGGACGCCGAGGGCCTCGTCCACGTCGTCGACGGGGTAGGCCTTCTTGCGCCCCTCGAAGAAGAGGTTGGCGTAGGTGGTGCCGCCGTCGGCAGGCTTGAGGATCGCCGGCATCGGCACCTCGGCCAGCGCCGAGCGCCAGTCGCCCTCGGACCCCGGGACCGGGAGCTCGACCCCGCGGGGCGTCGCCACGCCGACGGAGGCGGCGACCCGCTCGAGGTTCGCCTTGTCCGACGCGGCGCGGACGACCTCCGCGGGAGCGAGGCCCACGAGGTAGTGCTCCTCGAGCCGCTCGCGGTGGGAGAGCATCGTCTCCACGTCCTGGTCCATCGTCGGCATCAGCAGGTGGCGCCGCTCGGGGTGCGCGGCGGCGTGCTCGGCCAGCGAGGAGAGCACGAGCTCCGTGTCGAGCGTCCCGCCCTCGCCGAGGTAGAGCTGCTCGAGGATCGCCGAGTGGTCGACCGGTCCGCGCGGCTGGCCCAGGACCACGGTCGAGCGCACCCCGAAGGCCTCGTGGAACGCGCGGGCGACCGAGTACGTACCGAGGTCGGCCCCGAGAATGACAGGACGCAGGTCGTGGTGGCGCACCGGACGAACTGTGCCACGACCGGCGCGCCGCCGCCCACACGACCGTCGCGGGCCTAGCCTGTGCGGGTGAGCGGCACCGGCACGGCGATCCCCGCGGACTTCGAGCGGGCACTGCTGTCCCTGCGCGAGCCTCGCCTGCGCCGCGAGGTCCACCTCGAGGAGGTGCCGGCCCCCGCACGGCTCGCCCCCTTCACTGCCGCGCTCACCGCCGAGGTCACGGCCTCCCCCGCCGACCTCGACCCCGACGCCTTCCTCGGCCACGGACGCTTCGTCGTCCTCCACGACCCGGACGGCCAGCCGGCCTGGGGCGGCACGTTCCGCGTGGTCGTCCTCGCCCGCGCCCACCTGGACGAGGAGATGGGCGCAGACCCGCTGCTCGGCGAGGTCGCCTGGACCTGGCTGCTCGACGCCCTGCACTCCCACGGCGCCGGGTACCGCCGCCTCTCCGGCAGCGTCACGCGCGTCCTGTCCGAGAGCTTCGGCGGGCTCGAGCTCGTCTCCGGCGAGGTGGAGGTCGAGCTCCGTGCCTCCTGGACGCCGAACACGCCCGAGCTCGGTCCCCACCTGGCCGCGTGGGCCGAGCTCGCCGCCACCGCGGCCGGGCTCGAGCCGCTGCCCGCCGAGGTCGCCACGCTCGCGAGGCGTCGATGAGCGCCGGGACCGACGGCGCGGTCACCGCCGAGGAGCGGCCCGTCGACCCGCTCACCGAGCCCTCCGGCGGCGTGCCCGACGTCGTCGACACTCCCGAGGCGCTCGCGCGCGCCGTCGACGAGATCGCCGCGCGCGAAGGCGTCGTCGCCGTCGACGCGGAGCGGGCCTCCGGATTCCGCTACGGGCAGCGCGCCTTCCTCGTCCAGCTGCGCCGCTCCGACGGGGCGATCCACCTCGTCGACCCGATCGCGGTCCCGGAGATGTCCGCGCTGGCAGCGGTCGTCAACCCGCTCGAGTGGGTGCTGCACGCCGCCGACCAGGACCTCCCGTGCCTGGCCGAGCTGGGCCTCGCGCCCGCCTCCCTGTTCGACACCGAGCTCGCCGCCCGCCTGCTCGGGCGGCCCAAGGTCGGGCTCGCGGCCGTCGTCGCGGACGAGCTCGGGTACGCGCTGGCCAAGGAGCACTCCGCCGCCGACTGGTCGACCCGGCCCCTGCCCGAGGACTGGCGCCGCTACGCGGCCCTCGACGTCGAGCTGCTCGCCGCGGTCCGCGAGTCCCAGGTCGTCGCGCTGGCGCGTACCGGACGCCTGGAGTGGGCCCTGCAGGAGTTCGAGCACGAGCGCCTCGCGCCTCCCCCGCCGCCGAAGGTCGAGCCGTGGCGGCGCACGTCCGGCCTGCAGGAGGTCCGGCGCCCGCGCGGTCTCGCGGTCGCGCGCTCCGTCTGGGAGGCGCGCGAACGACTCGCGCAGGACATCGACCGGGCACCCGGCCGGGTCCTGCCCGCAGCCTCGATCGTGGCTGCGGCCCGGGAGCTGCCCGGCTCGCTGCGCGACCTCACCTCGCTGCCCGAGTTCTCCGGCAAGGGCACCAGGCGTCGCGCCGCCTACTGGTGGGCCGCCGTCGAGGAGGGCCTCGCGCTCCCCGAGGACGAGCTCCCCGCACGGCGTCCGCCGCGCGACCCCGACGCCCTGCCGCAGCCCCGGTCCTGGGCCGACGCCCGGCCGGAGGCCGCCGACCGTCTCGACGCCGTCCGGGCGGCCGTCCGGGAACGGGCGGAGGAGATCGGGCTCCCCCAGGAGAACCTGCTCGCCCCGGCGGTCCAGCGCCGGCTGTCCTGGGACGGGGCCGCCCCCGGTGCCGTCGAGGAGGCGCTGGCCGAGCTCGGCGCGAGACCGTGGCAGGTCGAGCAGGCGGGCCCCTCGATCGCCGCCGCGCTGGCGTCCGCACTGGGCTGACCCGCCCAGGGCTGACCCGCCAAGACGACCTCCGACCCCGTCACCCGGTACCGTGAGTCCCACGTACCCGTGAACCGGAGGAGACCCGTGGAGCACACCGAGCCGGTCGAGCGCGCGCTCACCGTCACCCGCACCGACGTCGACCATGCACTCGGAAGGGTCGCGATCCTCAGCATCGCCGCCGGCGGCGACGGCTCCCGTCCCACGACCGTGGGCGACCTCGGTCTCGCACGCCTCACGGAGGCGGTCAAGGGCGTCGACGCCGACGGGCGCGCAGGGTCCGTCGACGCCGTGGTCCTCACCGGCACGGCGCGCAGCTTCGTCGCGGGGGCAGACCTCGACCTCATCGCGGGCGCCGACGGGCAGGACGAGCTGCGACCGATCGCCGTGGCGGGTCACACGCTGATGTCGGCCATCCGCGACCTCCCCGTCCCCTCGGCGGCCCACCTCACCGGGCCGGCCCTCGGCGGCGGGTACGAGCTCGCGCTCGCCTGCGGCTACCGGGTGGCCCGCGAGAGCGTGCGGGGCATCGGGCTGCCCGAGACCTCCCTCGGCATCATCCCGGGCTGGGGCGGGTGCACGCTCCTGCCCCGGCTCGTCGGCCCCGAGACCGCCGCGACCGTCATCCTCGACCTGCCCGCAAAGGACCGCACCCTCGACGCCGCCGCGGCGCTCGAGGCCGGCCTCGTCGACGCGCTCGTCCCGGACGCCGAGGACCTGGGACTCGCCGCGACGCTCGACCTCGTGGCGGCAGCGATCAAGGACGGGACGCTCACCGCCGCACCCGCGGGCGGCCGTGCCGACGCCGACCTGACCCGCACCACCGAGTCGCTCGGCCGGCGCCGCTCCGCGGTGGTGCGCGCCTCGGCCACCGGCAACCCCGCGCCGCTGCGGGGCTGGGAACTCATCGCCGGCGCCGCCACGCTCGACGTCGCGACGTCGTTCGAGGCGGAGGACGAGGCGCTCGTCGAGCTCGCGAGCGGCGACGCCTGCCGCTCGTCGATCTACGCCTCGAAGATCCTGCGGCGGGCGCGTTCCGCGGCGAGGTCGGACGCCAGGCACGAGGGCGCCCGCCCGGTGCGCTCGGCCGGCCTCGTGGGGGCCGGCCTCATGGCGGCCCAGCTCGCGCTCCTGCTCGCCTCCTCGCTGCGCGTGCCCGTGGTCATGCGCGACCTCGACGAGGCCCGCACCGCGGCCGGCCTCGACGCCGTGGCCGCCGCCCTCGCGAAGGACGTCGAGGCGGGCCGCACCACCGAGGAGGACGCGCGCGAGGTGCGGGAGCTCGTCACCGCCACCACCGACCTCGCGGACCTCGCGGCGTGCGACCTCGTCATCGAGGCCGTCACCGAGCGGCTCGACGTCAAGCAGGCCGTCCTCGCCGAGCTCGAGCAGGTCGTCGACCCGGCCGCGGTGCTCGCCACCAACACCTCGGCGCTGTCCGTGACGGCGATGGCGCAGTCCCTCGCGCACCCCGGACGCCTGGTGGGCCTGCACTTCTTCAACCCGGTCGGCAGGATGCCGCTCGTCGAGGTCGTGCGCACGCCGTCGACGGACGACGCGACGCACGCCACCGCGCGGGCCGTCGCCGCGCGCGCGGGCAAGATCGCCGTCGACGTCGTCGACGCCCCGGGCTTCGTGGTCAACCGGCTGCTGCTGCGGCTCCTCGCCGAGCTCCTCGGCGCCGTCGAGGAGGGCACCCCGCCCGCCGTGGCCGACCGGGCGCTCGACCCCATGGGTCTGCCGATGCGGCCGTTCGTCCTGCTCGACCTGGTCGGTGCCGCCGTGGCGGAGCACGCGATCCAGGCCCTGCGCGAGGGGCTCGGCGGCCGCTACCCCGACTCCCCCGGTCTGCGCACGCTCGTCACCGACGGCGCCCGGGCCACGGCGCCCGACGGCCGCCTCGCGGACCACCTCGCCCCGCGGTTCGGGCGCTCGCGCGACGCCGCGGAAGGGCCGGCGCTCACCGAGTCCGGTGTCCTCGACCGGGTGGTCGCGGCGCTCGGCGAGGAGACCCGGCTCCTGCTCGCCGAAGGCGTGGTCGCCACCGAGGACGACGTCAACGTGGCGATGATCCTCGGCGCAGGGTTCCCGCGGCACCGCGGGGGCCTGACCCCCTACCTGCGTGCGCAGGGCGAGCTGCGCTGACGGCCACCCGCACCCGGGCAGTCGAGACCCGTCGCCCTAGCCCTCGAGGTGGTGCGGGACGCCGTCCTGCTCGCGCGTGACCGTCTCGAGGTCGGCGTGCGTGGTGGCGAGCCGTTCGGCCACGGAGCGGGCGATGTCCTGCGCCCGGAGACCGGCGGCCGCGACGATCTCCGCCCGGCTCGCATGGTCGAGGAACTCCGGCGGGAGCCCGTGGTTGCGCACGGGGACGTCGACCTCGGCGCGCGCGAGCGCGTCCCGCAGCGCGGAGCCGACCCCGCCGTCGGCGAGTCCGTCCTCGATCGTCACGACCAGGGAGACCTTGGAGGCGGCCGTCACGAGCGCGGCCGGCACCGGGAGCACCCAGCGCGGGTCGACGACACGCGCCCCGATGCCCTGGGCGTCGAGCGCACGGGCGACCTCGACGGCGGTGTGCGCCATCGAGCCGACTCCGACGAGGAGGACGTCCGGGTCGCCGTCGTGGGTCGCGAGCACGTCGAGGCCGTCCTCGACCGTCACGGCCGGCAGCGGGTCGGCGACGCTCCCCTTGGGGTAGCGCACCACCGTCGGGGCGTCGCCCACCTCGACCGCCTCGCGCAGCGCACGGCGCAGCGTGTCCTCGTCGCGCGGCGCGGCGAGCCGCAGCCGCGGGACGGTACTGAGCAGGGCGAGGTCCCACATCCCGTTGTGCGACGCGCCGTCGTCACCGGTGATGCCGGCGCGGTCGAGCATGATCGTGATCCCCGCGCGGTGCAGGGCGGCGTCCATGAGGAGCTGGTCGTAGGCGCGGCCGAGGAACGTCGCGTAGACCGCGATCACCGGGTGCAGCCCGGCGAAGGCCATGCCGGCCGCGGAGGTGAGCGCGTGCTGCTCGGCGATGCCGACGTCGATGACCCGCTCCGGCATCTCGGCCGCGAGCGGGGCGAGGCCCACGGGGGCGAGCATCGCGGCGGTGAGGGCGACGACGTCGTCCCGCTCGCGCGCGACGCGGACGATCTCGTCCGCGAAGACGGCGGTGTAGCCGAACCGCGAGGGCGCCACGGGCAGACCGGTCTCGGGGTGGATCTGACCGACGGCGTGGAACCGGTCGGCGATGTCGGACTCGGCGGGCTCGTAGCCGCGGCCCTTCTCCGTCTGCACGTGCACGACGACGGGTGAGCCGAACTCCTTGGCACGCTCGAGGGCGGCCTCCACCTCGTCGGCGTCGTGGCCGTCGACGGGTCCGAGGTACTTCAGCCCGAGGGCACCGAACACGCCGGCGCCGGGGGCGACGACGTCCTTGATGCCGGCCTTCATCGCGTGCAGCGCGTCGTAGGTCATCTTCCCCGGCGTGCCGGCGCCCTGCAGCCGCCGGCGGCCCCAGCCGAGGACCTTCTCGTACCCGGGCGCGGTGCGCAGGCCGTCGAAGTGCCGCGCCATCCCGCCGATCGTCGGCGCGTAGGAGCGCCCGTTGTCGTTGAGGACGAGGACGAGCCGGCGGTCCGGTCCGTCGGCGATGTTGTTGAGCGCCTCCCAGGCCATGCCGCCCGTCAGTGCGCCGTCGCCGATGACGGCGACCACGGTGGCGTCGTCGCCCGAGACGAGGTGCGCGCGCGAGATGCCCTCGGCCCAGGACAGCGACGTCGAGGCGTGCGAGTTCTCCACCACGTCGTGCTCGGACTCCGCCCTCGACGGGTAGCCGGACAGGCCGCCCGACTTGCGCAGCGCCGAGAAGTCCTGCCGTCCGGTGAGCATCTTGTGCACGTAGGACTGGTGGCCGGTGTCGAACACGAAGGTGTCCCGCGGGGAGTCGAAGACCCGGTGCATGGCGATGGTCAGCTCGACCACGCCGAGGTTGGGCCCGAGGTGGCCACCGGTGCGCGAGACGTTCTCGACGAGGAACGTGCGGATCTCGTCGGCGAGCTCACGGACCTGGTCCCCCGACAGGCGTCGCACATCGGCGGGGCTGCGGATCGATCCCAGCAGACTCATCGCTCTCCCTCGTTCCTCCTACGGTCCCGTCCACTCTAGGTGCGCCGCGCGTGGTGCGCGCCGTGACGCCCCGCACGGGCGGCGTAGCCTGGGGCGATGAGCGCCGACGAGGTCGTCCCGCACGTCCGCCCGCACGGGACCTGGCCCTGGCCGGTCCCCGTCAACCGGCTCGCCGCCGGTACCCGTATCTCCGAGCCAAGGATCGACGACCGCGGTGCGTGGTGGACGGAGCAGCGGCCCACCGACGCCGGCCGGACGACGCTCGTCCACCGGCCCCTCGAGGGGGCCGCCACCGACTCGGTGGTCACCCGGCCCGACGGCACGCTGCCCGACGTCGCGACCGACATGCACGGCTACGGCGGGCTCGCCTACGTCGTCGGCGGGGGTGTCGTCGTCGTCTCGGACCGGGCCGACTCCCGGCTGCACGCGGCGATCGACGGCCACGTGCTGACCCCGATCACTCCCGACGACGGCTCGGCCTGGGGCGACCTCGAGCTGGACCTTCCCCGGGACCGCGTGCTCGCGGTGCGCTCGGCCCCGGACCCGGCCGGCGGTCGGCACCTCGCCCAGATCGTCGGCGTGCCGCTGGACGGTTCCGCGGCCGACGACGCCGAGGTCCTCGACGTGCTCCTGGACGGGCGGGACTTCCTCACCTCCCCGCGCCTGTCTCCCGCGGGCGACGCGCTCGCCTACATCGCCTGGGACCACCCCGAGATGCCGTGGACGGGCGGGGAGCTGTGGGTCGCGCGCCTGGACGGCGCCGGCGCGACCGAGGATGCCGCGCGGGTCGCCGGCGGGCAGGGCGTGGCCGCGGCCCAGCCGCTGTGGACCTCCGCCGGCGAGCTCGTCCACAGCGACGACTCCTCCGGCTGGCAGAACCTCTACCGTACCGAGGAGCCGCTGACCGAGGACCGGCGGATCCGGGACCTGCACCCCGTGGAGGCCGAGTTCTCCCCGCCGCAGTGGGGGCTCGGCCCCCGCACGATAGCCGAGCTCGACGACGAGCACCTCGTGTGCACGTGGGTCACCGACGACCGGTGGCACGTCGGCACGGTGCGGCTCGTCAACGGCGAGACCGAGGAGTGGGTGACCGGGCTCGAGGCCGTCGGCCCGGTGGCCTCGGGGTTCGGCCGGGTCCTCATCGTCCTCGCGGGCGCCGACCGCCCGCCCGCCCTGTACGAGCTGCGGGTCGGCACGGGTACCTGGGAGCTGCTCGCCGGCGAGGCCACGGGGCCGCTCGCGTCCGCCGACGTGAGCCACGCGCGGTCGGTCACCTGGACGGGCGACGACGGCGAGGAGGTCCACGGCTTCTTCTACCCGCCGACCTCCGAGCGGTACACGGGGCCGGAGGGGGAGCTCCCGCCGCTCGTGGTGATCAACCACGGCGGCCCGACGGCGTCGACGACGGCCACCTGGAACGGCTCCCTCCAGTCGCTGACCACACGCGGGTTCGCGGTGCTCGACGTCATCCACCGCGGGTCGACCGGACGCGGGCGCGCCTACGCCGACCGTCTCGACGGCAGCTGGGGCGTGGTCGACGTCGCGGACGTCGCCTCCGGCGCCCGGAGCCTGGCCGAGCAGGGGCTCGTCGACGGCGCGCGGATGGCCGTCCGTGGGGGGTCCGCCGGGGGCTTCACCACGCTGGCGGCCCTGGCATTCACCGACGTCTTCAGCGCCGGGATCTCGCGGTACGGCATTGGCGACCTCGCCACGCTCGCGTCCGGCACCCACGACTTCGAGTCCCGCTACCTCGACCGGCTCCTTGGACCGCTCCCGGGCGCCGAGGCGCTCTACGAGGAGCGCTCCCCTGCCAGGCACGTGGACCGGATCACCGCCGCCGTGCTCCTCCTGCAGGGCACCGAGGACGTCGTGGTCCCGCCGGACCAGGCGCACGGCATGGCGGACGCTCTGCGCGCCGCCGGGCGGGACGTCGAGCTCGTGCTGCTCGAGGGCGAGGGGCACGGCTTCCGCTCCGCCGAGGCGATCGTCACCGCCGCGGAGGCCGAGATCGCCTTCCTCGACCGCGTGTGGGGGTTGTCGGAGGGGCGGTGACGCGCGAGGCCTGCGCCGTGGGCTAGTTCTGCGCGGGGCTCGGGTCCGCGACGACCGCGTGGACAAGGACCCAGCCCGTCTCGTCGTCGACGATCCGCAGCGCGTAGGGACGGTCGACGATCATCTCCCGCGTCTTGGGCGGCGGCGGGACGGCACCCGCGACGGCGCTCTCGCTCACGGCCGCGGCGACGACGCCCTCCTCGGTCACCGCGAGGGTGGCCTGCTGGACCGCCTGGTCGACGAACGCCCCCTCGAAGATGCCCGACAGGTCGGCGTCCTCGCTCAGCACCGTGGTGACCCCGAGTCCCGGCAGGGCACCGGTGAGGTCGACCGAGGTGCCCAGATCGGCGCGCGGGAGGCCGAGGTCGACGAGGACCTCCTCGCCGTCGTCGAGGGCGTCGTCGACCGCGCGCCAGTCCTCGGCGGTGAGCCCGCTCGGCGCGGTGCCCTCCGCGGGCAGGACGACCTGGACGTCGAACCCGCCTTCGAGGTCGATGCTCGTGGCCGTGGCGTCGCCGACCTCCGCCCACGGCAGGGTGCGCTCGTCGCGCATCATGGCCACCTCGACCTGCTCGCCGCCCGCGAGCGTGAACGGCAGGTCCTCGGTGAGCGAGGGGTCGAAGTCCTCGTTCCAGCGCGCGGACAGGAGGGCGGCGTCTTGGACGACGAGCCCGGTGGCGTCGCCCGGGGTGATCGCGCTGTCCTCGACCAGCCCGCCGGTGTGGAGGGCGACCCACTCGTCGAGGACGGCCTCCAGGTCCTCCCCGGGCGCCTCCACGACCTCGGCCCCGAGGCCCTGGACGTCGCCGAGCCAGGCGTCGCCGGGCGTCACCCCCTCGGCGAGCACCACCTGGTCGGCGAGGTGGAGCAGGGGGTCCTCGGGCCACGGGTCGAGGTCGCCCGCCGCGGGTTCGACCTCGAGATCGGCGCGCGACGCGCGCAGGGCGCCGATGGCCTCGACCACGTCGCCGCTCCCGCCGCCGAGGACGTCCTCCATCTCGGCGAGCGTCTCTCCCTGCGCGCCCGCGGCGAGGATCGCCAGGAGGGTCGCCGCCGACGCCGGGGAGACGACGAGGGAGTCCTCACCCGCGGTCGCGGCCAGGTGCGCGCCGAGGTCGGAGACCGCCGCCACGTGGTCGGTGAGGCCGGCCGCGTCCTCGAGGGCGACGGGCTCGTTCTCCGGCACGGTCCCGGTCGGGTCCTCGGCGGTGGCTCCGTCCGACGGGGCCACCGTGGCGCCGTCGTCCGACGGCGGGTCGTCGGTGGCGGACCTCTCCTCGCCCCCGCAGGCGGCCAGCACGAGGGTGAGAGCGGTCGTGGCGAGGGCGAAGGCACGGGCGCGGGCAGTCATGCGTGGACGCTAACCACCGACGCCCTACTTGCCGGCCCGGCGCCGCGGGGAGGTCAGACCTGCCCGGTTGCGCCGCCCCGGACGCACCGTGGCCCCGGCCAGAGGGCCGGGGCCACGGTCACGCGTGGCGTGCTCAGGCAGCGACGAGAGAGCGGAGCACGTACTGCAGGATGCCGCCGTTGCGGTAGTAGTCCGCCTCACCGGGGGTGTCGATCCGGACGACGGCGTCGAACTCGATCGTGCGTCCGTCCTCCTTGGTGGCACTCACGTGCACGGTGGACGGGGTCGAGCCGTCGTTGAGCGCGGTGATGCCCGAGATGTCGAAGGTCTCGGTGCCGTCGAGCCCGAGCGACTCGGCGTTCTCACCCTCGGGGTACTCGATGGGCAGCACACCCATGCCGATGAGGTTCGAGCGGTGGATGCGCTCGAACGACTCGGTGAGCACGGCGCGCACGCCGAGCAGCGCGGTGCCCTTCGCCGCCCAGTCACGCGAGGAGCCGGAGCCGTACTCCTTGCCGCCGAGGACCACCAGAGGGACGTCCTTGGCCTGGTAGGCCTGCGCGGCGTCGAAGATCGTCTCCTGCTCGCCGGTGAGGAGGTTCTTGGTGAACCCGCCCTCGACGCCGTCGAGCAGCTCGTTCTTCAGGCGGATGTTCGCGAAGGTGCCGCGGATCATCACCTCGTGGTTCCCGCGGCGCGAGCCGTAGGAGTTGAAGTCGCGGCGCTCGATGCCGTGCTCCGCGAGGTACCTGCCCGCCGGGGAGTCGGCCTTGATGGAGCCGGCCGGCGAGATGTGGTCCGTCGTCACCGAGTCCCCGAGCTTGGCGAGCACGCGCGCGCCCGAGATGTCGGTGACGGGCTCCGGGTCGGCGGGCATGCCGTCGAAGTAGGGGGGCTTGCGCACGTACGTGGACTCCGGGTCCCAGGAGAAGGTCGAGCCGTCCGGGGTCTCCAGGCTGCGCCAGCGCTCGTCGCCGGTGAAGACGTCGGCGTAGTCCTCGGTGAACATGTCCGAGCTCACCGACTCGGTGATGGTGCGCTCGACGTCCTCCGGGGACGGCCAGATGTCGGCGAGGAAGACGTCGTTGCCGTCCTTGTCCTGGCCGAGCGGGTCGGACTCGAAGTCGAAGTCCATCGTCCCGGCGAGCCCGTAGGCGATGACCAGCGGCGGGGAGGCCAGGTAGTTCATCTTGACGTCGGGGTTGATGCGGCCCTCGAAGTTGCGGTTGCCCGAGAGCACCGAGGCCACGGCGAGGTCGTGCTCGGCCACCGCCGCGGAGACCTCCTCCGGCAGCGGGCCGGAGTTGCCGATGCAGGTGGTGCAGCCGTAGCCGACGAGGTGGTAGCCCAGCTCCTCGAGGTAGGGCCACATGCCGGCCTTGTCGTAGTAGCCGGTGACGACCTTCGAGCCGGGCGCCATCGACGTCTTCACCCACGGCTTGACCTGGAGGCCCTTCTCGACGGCGTTCTTCGCGAGCATGCCCGCCGCCATCATCACCGAGGGGTTCGAGGTGTTGGTGCAGGACGTGATCGAGGAGATGACGACCGCGCCGTGGTCGAGCTCCGTCTCGGTGCCGTCCGCCATCGTCAGGGACACGTTGGCGTGCGGGCGGCGGTAGCCGTCCGGGACCGCGTCCGAGTGGTGGGGACGACCGAGGTCGGAGGACGAGTCGTGCGCGTCGTGCGACGGCGCGTCGGAGGCCGGGAACGTCCCGATCAGCTCCTCGTCCTGCGGGCTCTTCTCGATCCCGTGCCCGTTGACCACGTAGTTCTTCAGGTCGTTGACGAACTGGCCCTTGGACTCGGTGAGCGCGATCCGGTCCTGCGGGCGCTTCGGCCCGGCGATCGAGGGGACCACGCTGGACAGGTCGAGCTCGAGGTACTCGGAGTAGCGCGCCTCACGGGAGGGGTCGTGCCACATGCCCTGCTCCTTGGCGTACACCTCCGCCAGCCGCACCTGGTCCTCGTCACGGCCGGTGAGCCGCATGTAGTCGAGAGTGACATCGTCGATCGGGAAGATCGCCGCGGTGGAGCCGAACTCGGGGCTCATGTTGCCGATGGTGGCCCGGTTCGCGAGCGGCACCTGGGCGACGCCCTCACCGTAGAACTCGACGAACTTGCCGACCACGCCGTGCTCGCGGAGCATCTCGGTGATCGTGAGGACGACGTCGGTGGCCGTGGCGCCGGAGGGGATCGAGCCGGAGAGCTTGAAGCCGACGACGCGCGGGATGAGCATCGAGACCGGCTGGCCGAGCATCGCGGCCTCGGCCTCGATGCCGCCCACGCCCCAGCCGAGCACGCCGAGGCCGTTGACCATCGTGGTGTGGGAGTCGGTGCCCACGCAGGTGTCGGGGTAGGCGCGCAGCACGCCGTCGACCTCGCGCGGCATGACCACGCGGGCGAGGTACTCGATGTTGACCTGGTGGACGATGCCGGTGCCCGGCGGGACCACCTTGAAGTCGTCGAACGCCGTCTGGCCCCAGCGCAGGAACTGGTAGCGCTCGCCGTTGCGCTCGTACTCGATCTCGACGTTGCGCTCGAAGGCGTCGGCGCGGCCGAAGACGTCGATGACGACCGAGTGGTCGATGACGAGCTCGGCCGGGGCGAGCGGGTTGATCTTGTCCGGGTCCGAGCCGAGCTCGGCGACGGCCTCGCGCATGGTGGCGAGGTCGACGACGCAGGGCACGCCGGTGAAGTCCTGCATGAGCACGCGCGCGGGCGTGAACTGGATCTCCACGCTCGGGTCCGCCTCCGCGTCCCAGCTCGCCATCGCGCGGACCTGGTCCGCCGTGATGTTCTTGCCGTCCTCGGTGCGCAGGAGGTTCTCGGCGAGAACCTTCAGGCTGTAGGGAAGCTTGTCCAGGCCCTCGACGGCGGAGAGACGGAAGATCTCGTACTCCGTGCCGTCGACGTCAAGCTGTCCGCGGGATCCAAAGCTGTCCAGGCTCATGTCCACTCCTTCGTCGTTCACCGCCGACGCCAGCGCCGGCCGACCCGGCCCCATCGTGTCATGCCGCGTGGCGGCTCGCGGGGCAACTATCTCGACATCAAGATACTTGCTGTCGGCCCGTCGTGTCCAACCGCCACGCCCCTCCCCCCGCTCCCACCGAGATTGCGGTTGGTCGTCGTCGAGATTGCGGTTGGTGCCCGTCGAGATTGCGGTTGGTTCCGCGTGGACGGCGCGGTCGACGCCGCACGGGCCGCGGGCGATCCGCCTCGTCTCGACGACTCCGACCCGTGTCTGACCGGCTCACCAGCGAGTCCGAACGGCGCGTGTGGGAACTGACCAGCCGGCCCGACGCGAACGGCGCGGTCGACGCGCACTGCGAGATCGGCGCCGGCCTCGACGTGGCCGAGGCCCTCCGGCTGCCCCGAGGACTGACGGCACAGCCTGCTCGGCCACGAGGTGCGGGCCGTCGCGTCGCTCGCGCGCGGCATCGCACACGCGGTGGCTCCCCACCGCAATCTCGGTGGTTCCCCACCGCAATCTCGACGAGGGGTCAGGCGGGGACGAGCGAGACGACCGCCTCGAGGTGGTGCGTGTGCGGGAAGAGGTCGAGGGCGACGACGCGCTCCGCGACGTAGCCAGCCGCGCGTGCCGCGGCGAGGTCGCGGGCCAGCGCAGCCGGGTCGCAGGCGACGTGCACGATCCGGGCGGGCCCGAGGGCGGCGACGGCGGTCATCACGTCGGGCCGCGCCCCGGCCCGCGGCGGGTCGAGCACCACGGTCCCACCGGCGGCCCACTCCTCCTGCCGGCCGAGTGCGGTGACGCCGTCGGCGTCCACCCCGCCGGGCAACGGGCGTGCCCAGGGTGTCGGCGCGAGGTTGGCGCGGGCGTCCTCGACGGCGGCGGCGTCGCCCTCCAGGGAGACCAGGTGGCCGCCCTCCCCCACCGCCCGCGCGAGCGCCGAGCTGAGCAGCCCGGCGCCCGAGTAGAGCTCGAGGACCCGGGTGCCGTCGAGCGCGGCACGCACGCGGTCGGCCCGCTCGGCGTCGGGCCGGCCGATCTCGGTGCGTCGCATCGCCTCCGCGGCCTCCTCGCTCAGACCGGAGCGCGGGTCGGCGAGGTCGGTCCCCGACGGCTCCCAGTCGTGCGCGGCGGGCAGCCGCGCGTCGAGGCCCGCGGCCAGGGAGAGGACCGCCTCGACGAGGGCGGCCGGCGCGTGGCGGTGCACCTGCCAGAAGCCCGACGCGGACACCGAGAGGTCGAGCGGACCCAGCACGGTCGGCACGGACTCCGCCACGCGGTCGCCGCCGCTCAGCGCGCTGCCGTCGACGAGCACGCGCGCCCCGGCGTCCGCGCCCGGCCCGCTGCCGACGACGGCCCGCACCCGGGCG
>JBQDDG010000011.1:34861-51423 GCA_052093225.1 Actinomycetaceae bacterium | reverse complement strand
GCGCGCCCCGGCGTCCGCGCCCGGCCCGCTGCCGACGACGGCCCGCACCCGGGCGCCCGGGGCCACCCGCAGGCCTGAGAGCATGCCGGGGGCGTCGAGCCGCGGGTCGGCGAGCGGGAGGGCGCGCAGGGGCACGACCTCGTCGCTGCGGTAGCGGTGCATGCCGAGGCGTCCGTCCCCGGCCGCCGTGAGCTCGACCCGTGTGCGCGTGCCGGGCTCGAGCGGGTCCCCCACCGGCGCGACGACGGCGCTCCCCCGCGCGGCTGCGACGTCCTCGGCGACCTGCGGCCCGCCGATGCGGCGCAGCGAGTCCTCGAGCACGGCGGTCTTCCAGCGCAGCTGGGCGAGCGGGGCCACGTGCCCGAGCTCGCCGCCGCCGACCCCGCCGCTGCCGGCCTCGGGCCACACGTGGGCGACCCGGTCCCTGGAGCGCTCGAGCACCTCGACGGCGTCGGCGAACCACACGCGCGAGCGGCGGGCCGTCACGGCGACCCGGACGACCTCCCCGGGCACGGCGTGGCGGACGAGCGTGACGACGGACCCCACCCGTCCGACGACGAAGCCGCCGTGGGCCGGGCTACCGACGGCGACCGGGTCCTCGAGGAGGTCGTGCAGCTCGGCGACACCCTGCCGAGGCCGGCGCCGCTGCGTGCCCCCGCGTCCGCTGGCACCTCGTCCGCTGCCACCTCGTCCGCCGCCGCGGCGCCGTGGGCCGCCGGGCCGTCCGTCCGCACGCGGGCGTCCGCCGTCAGACATGGTCCTCCTTCGTCGTGACCGCTCCCGTGCCGAGCCGGAACGGCACGGTCGAGACGACGACGCCGTCGACCAGCCGGAGCCGGGCCAGCAGCCGTCGCGCCGACCCATTGTGCAGGAGCCGCTGCCACGTCCCCTGCACGACGTACTCCGGCAGGTAGACCACGACGATCTCCCGCGGCGAGGCGAGCCGCACCGATCGCACGTGGGCAAGGACCGGTTCGGTGACGTCGCGGAAGGGCGCATCGAGGACCGTGAGCGGCACGGGGACCCGGGCCTCGTCCCAGCGCTCCCGCAGGGCGAGCGTCTCCCCGTCGTCGAGCTGCACAGTGACCGCCTCCAGCGTGGAGGGCCGGGTCGCCCTCGCGTACGCGAGCGCGCGGGCGGTGGGCTGGTTGAGCGTCGAGACCAGCACGATCGCGTGGACGCGGGCGGGCAGCGCGCGGACGGCGTCGTCGCCCGGGACGCCCACCCGCCGGGCCACCCCGTCGTAGTGGGCGCGCACCGCGCCCATGAGGAGGAAGACGAGCGCGACGAGGACCACCGTGATCCACGCGCCGCGGGTGAGCTTGGTGGCGAGGACGACGACGAGCACCGTGCCGGTGAGCACCGCGCCGCTGAGGTTGATCACGCGCCCCCGACGTGCGTGCGTGCGCACCGCCGCGGAGTGCTCCGAGCGCAGCACGCGGCGCCAGTGCCGCAGCATCCCGGTCTGGGACAGGGTGAAGGAGACGAACACGCCGACGATGTAGAGCTGGATGAGCCTGGTGACGTCGGCCTGGAGTACGACGACGAGGACCGCCGCCCCGCCCGCCAGCGCGAGGATGCCGTTGGAGTAGGTGAGGCGGTCGCCGCGCGTGTGCAGGCGCCGGGGCAGCAGTCCGTCCTTCGCGAGCACGGAGGCGAGCACGGGGAACCCGTTGAAGGCGGTGTTCGCGGCGAGCAGGAGGATCGCGCCGGCGGCGACGGCGACGAGGACGACCGCGGGCGACCAGCCGGCGAAGACCGAGTCGGCGATCTGCACGATCGCCGGGTCCTGGTGGTAGTCCGGGCCGACCGGGACGCCGCCGCGGAGCAGCTGCTCGGCGGGGCGCTCGACGACGCGGACGTCGATGGCCCCCGCGAGCCAGATGACCGCCGTGAGCATCGCCGACGAGATGCCGCCGAGCAGCAGGAGGGTCGTCGCGGCGTTGTCCGCCTTCGGCCGGCGGAACTCCGGGACGCCGTTCGCCACGGCCTCGACCCCGGTGAGCGCCGCGCATCCCGACGTGAAGGCGCGCAGCACGAGGAACGCGCCGCCGATGGTCATCAGCGCCTGGTCGTGCGCCGGGTCGGGCACCACGGTGAGCGCGGCGGTGGCGGCGTCCGGCAGGCCGCCGCCGAACAGCTCGCGGGCCGCCCCGACGACGGCGAGCGTGCCGACGGCCCCCATGAACAGGTAGAACGGCAGCGCGAAGGCCCGGCCCGACTCGCGCACGCCGCGCAGGTTGACGACCGCGAGCACGGCGATCACCACGACGGCGAGCGGCACCCGGTAGGGCTGGAGCCAGGGCACGGCCGACGCCACGTACTGGGCGGCCGACGAGACGGAGACGGCCACCGTGAGCACGTAGTCGACGAGCAGCGCCGAGCCGGCGAGCCGCCCCGCGCGGGGTCCGAGGTTCGTCGTCACCACCTCGTACCCGCCGCCTCCGGAGGGGTAGGCGCGCACGGTCTGCCGGTAGGAGGCGACGACGACGAGCATGACGAGGACGACGGCGAGGCCGACGGCCGGGGAGAGCGCCGTCGCGCCGACGCCGGCGAGGGCGAGGGTCAGCAGGATCTCGTCGGGGGCGTAGGCGACCGAGGAGAGCGCGTCGGAGGCGAACAGCGGCAGCGCGAGCCGCTTGGGCAGCAGCGTTCCGCCGAGTCGTTCGGTGCGCACCGGGCGACCCACGACCAGCCGCTTGAGCGCCGGGACGAGGTCTGGCACGCCACCGATGCTAGACCGGGGTACCGTCACCGGCGTGCACGTGGTGATCATGGGGTGCGGCAGGGTCGGGTCCGCGCTCGCGCAGAGGCTCGACGCGAGCGGTCACTCCGTCGCGGTCGTCGACCAGGACCCGGACGCGTTCCGGCGCCTGCCCGAGGAGTTCTCGGGCCGTCAGGTCACCGGCGTGGGGTTCGACCGGGACGCGCTCACGCAGGCCGGCATCGAGGACGCCTACGCGTTCGCGGCGGTCTCCTCCGGCGACAACTCCAACATCATCGCCGCGCGCGTGGCGCGCGAGACGTTCGGGGTCGGCCGCGTCGTCGCCCGCATCTACGACCCCCGCCGCGCGGAGGTCTACCAGCGGCTCGGCATCCCCACCGTCGCCACGGTGCGGTGGACCACCGAGCAGGTCCTCGGCCGTCTCCTGCCCTCGTCCACCCCCGCCGACCTCGTCGACGCCTCGGGGCGGGTCACGGTGATCCAGCTCGTCCCGCACGAGTCCTGGGTGGGGCGCACGGTGGTCGAGATCCAGGAGGCCACCGGGGCGCGGGTCGCGTTCCTCACCCGGCTCGGGGCCGGCACGGTGCCCCACTCGACGTCGGTCCTCCAGGACGGCGACGTCGTGCACCTCGCGGTGGCGACCGACGCCCTGGGTGCGGTGCGGCGCGTCCTGTCCGACCGCCCGGGGGTGATCGGATGAAGGTCCTGGTCGCCGGGGCCGGCTCCGTGGGGCGCTCGATCGCCGTCGAGCTGCTCGGGCACGGCCACACCGTCACCCTCGTCGACCACTCGCCCGCCGCGATGCGCGTGGCCTCGGTGGCCCGGGCGGAGTGGCTGCTCGCCGACGCCTGCTCGCCGCAGGCGCTCGAGGACGCCGGCGCGAGCGACTGCGACGTCGTGGTGGCCGCCACCGGGGACGACAAGGTCAACCTCGTCGTCTCGCTGCTGTCGAAGACGGAGTTCGGGGTCGGGCGCGTGGTGGCGCGGGTCAACAACCCGAAGAACGAGTGGATGTTCACCGAGTCCTGGGGCGTCGACGTGCCGGTCTCGACCCCGCGGATCATGACCTCGCTCGTCGAGGAGGCCGTCTCCGTCGGCGACCTCGTCCCGCTGTTCCGGTTCCACCGTTCGGGGGCCTCGATCCAGGAGATCACGCTCCCTGAGGGGTCCCCCGCCGTCGGGCGCCGGATCGCGCAGGTCGACCTCGGCCCCCACACGGTGCTGGCCGCCGTCATCCGCGGGGGCACGGCCACCGGTGCGGAGCCCGACCTCACCCTCGAGGCCGGCGACGAGCTGCTGCTCGTGCTGTCGGCGCAGGCGGAGGTCGACCTCAGCGAGCTGCAGGACCGTCTGGCTCCGGGCTGACCTCCGCCCCCGGGGGTGTGCGCACGAGCGCCCACGTGAACCAGGCGGCGAGCGCGAACAGCGGGAGCCCCATGACGAGCCTTGCGATGCCCAGGGCGGCGACCTCGCTCGCGAGGTAGAGCGGGACCTGGACGGTCAGCCGGGCGGCGAAGACGCCCACCCACAGCCAGGAGGCCAGCACGTACCGGTGCCGCAGCGACGACCTGGCGGGGTCCGTCCGCCAGCTCATGTCGTGCCCGCGCAGCAGCTCGACCAGCACGCCGATCGGCGCCCACCGCACGAGCGTGGCGAGCAGGATGCCGAGCGCGTAGACGCCGTTGACCCACAGGCCCCACGCGTAGAAGTCCTCCGCGTCGCCCGAGCGCCAGGCCCACACGACGCCGATCCCCACCCCGAGCAGCCCCGACAGGGCCTGGGTGAGCGGGGTGCGCTGCACGAGCCGCACGAGGCACAGGACCACGGCGACGGCGAGCGAGGCCACGAGCGGGATCGTCAGCTCGCGGGTGAGGACGAACGCCGTGACGAACACGACGCCGGGGAGCACCGCCTCGACGACGCCACGCGGCCCGCCGATGGACTCCGCGAGGGAGAAGTCCTCCGCCACGACCTGGCCGAGGCCCCGGCGTCCCTGGACGAGTGCGGCGGCGCCGGGCGCGCCCTGCTCCGGTTCGTCGTCCGCCGGCAGCGGTTCGTCGGGCGACAGCTCCTCCCCTGCACGCTCCGTCATCGGTGGCGGCCCGCCACGTGGTCGATCTCCTCGAGCTCGGCCGGGGAGGGCCGCAGCTCGTAGGTCGGGTCGGCCAGGGTCGGGCCGCCGTCGTCCAGCACGGTCCCCGAGGCCACGAGGCGCCGGCCCGGCTCGATGCCCGGGACGCTGCGCCGGCCGTGGAACACCAGCGAGATCTCGCCGGTGCCGTCGTAGAGCTGCGCGCGCAGGTCCGGCAGGTCGTCGACGGGCGGGTAGGTGACCGAGCGCAGGACCCCTGTCACGCGGACGCGGGCGCGCGGCCGCACCGAGCCGATGGGCTCGCAGCCCGAGACGCGGGAGGCGTCGCGCTCGTCGAGCGCGTCCAGCTCCGCGACCGGGGCGAGGAAGGGGCGACGCGTCACCGGGTCTCCTGGATCTCTGGTCCGCGCTGCAGGTCCCGCATCGTCAGCGTGCGGCGCGCCGGGGCGCCGCCGGTGTCGACCTCGGCGGACTGCTCGCCGGTGCCGGGAGCGGTGAGCCGGATGACCTCGCGCGGGGCGCGGGCCTCGGGGCCCCGGTCGACGACGACGTCGGCAAGCACGTCGCGCAGCGGGCGCGCCGCCTCCTCGTCGGTCGCCGCGAGGCCCGAGATCATCCCGCGCAGGAACCAGCGGGGGCCGTCGACACCGACGAAGCGCAGGACGTTCATCCCGCTCGACCCGTCGGCGCGCGTGACCGGCAGGTGCACGACGAGCTCGTCGCCCCACTCACCCTCGGCCTCCTCGACCATGCCCTTCTGCTTGCGCACGGACTCCGCGAGCTCGGTGCGCACGTCGTCCCACAGCCCGGCGGACCGCGGCGCCGCGAACAGCTGCATCTGGAGCGCCGAGCCGTCGAGCGCCACCGAGGTGCCGATGACGGTACGGCGCTTCTTCTCCAGCTCGAGGCGCACCTTCATGCCCGAGCGGCGCGGGACGCGCAGCGCCCCGAGGTCGAGCCGGCCGCCCGGGTCGGGGACGTCGTCGATGTCGAACGGCCCGCGGTCCGTGCCTCCCGGACCCGGGTCCGTACCCTCCGGTCCGGTCTCGACGGACCCCTCGTCCGGAGCCGCGTCCGGGGTCGGGTCCGACTTGTGCCTGCCGCGTGAAAACAGTCCCATGGTTCCTCTCCTGCCCGGCGCCACCGGTGCCCGTGCGGCGCACCGGGCGCACGCCGCCAGCGAGCCTACCCGCCGCTCCACCCGCCGGGGCGGCCGTGCCCGCACGCGCCTCGTCGGTGGCAGGCTGGGGGCATGCCAGCCGCCTCGACCCCGCCGTCGTCCTTCCGTGAGCGACTCACGCCCGGACCGGTCGCGTGGCTGCTCTCGGCGCTGCTCGGGCTCGCGATCGGCATCGTCGTGCTGCCGTTCGGGACGGTGGTCGCGGTACCGGCGGGCGTCGTCGCCGGGGCACTCACAGCGATCCTGCTCGTTCGCACCTCACCGGTGGTGGAGGTCACCGCCGAGGGGCCGGGTGCCCAGGGCGACCCCGGCGAGGAGGGGCCGACGCTGCGCGCCGGCGGCGGGGCGATCGCGCTCGCCCGGCTCGGGTCCGTCCACGAGCTCGACCGCGAGGGCATGCGGCAGATCCTCGGGCCTCGCGCGGACGCCAGGTCGTTCGTCGTGCATCGGTCCTGGGTCCACGGGGGCGTAGCCGTCCTCGTCGACGACGAGCGGGACCCTACGCCGATGTGGGTGGTCTCGACGCGGCGGCGAGGCGAGCTCGCCGCCGCACTGAGGTCGGGTCAGGCCGCGCACTCGGTGCAAACGAGCTGACCGTTCTCCTCGTAGGCCAGCTGGCTGCGGTGGTGGACGAGGAAGCAGCGCGAGCACGTGAACTCGTCCGCCTGACGCGGGAGCACGCGGACGCTCAGCTCCTCGCCGGACAGGTCGGCACCGGGGAGCTCGAAGCCCTCGGCGGCCTCCGTCTCGTCCTCGTCGACCGCGCTCGAGGACTGCTCGGCACGTCGGGCCTTCAGTTCCTCGAGCGAGTCCTCGTTGAGCTCCTCGTCGGACTTGCGGGGTGCGTCGTAATCAGTCGCCATGCTGGCGTCACGCTCCGGGTTCTACTCGTTGTTCTGGGGGTGGAAGAGGCCCCTGGATCGCTGTCAACGCACGCGTGCGGAGTTTGTTCCCGACCCTGGTCGGACGGATTGTGCACCACAAATCCCGATCGGGCCAGTGCTATCCACGACCGGACCTGCAAGGCGCGCGGTGAACCGCGCCGCGCGGAGCTCCGGGAGCCTGCTCGACGGCACCCCGCACACACCCGCAGCGGCCCCTCGGGCGACCGTCCGCCCGCTCGGATATGACCAGTCCCACACCGAGGGGGCGTCCTGGAGCCTGCGCCCGGCCGCGACCTCCCGCACACCCGTTGCCCCGACGCCTATCCTGACTGCGCCCCAGCCCACGGGTCGTCGCCGAGGAGGACCTTCATGGTCGATCTGACCGTCACCGGAACGTCCGAGTCCGGCGAGCACCTGCTCGTCTCCGGCCCGGACGGGACGGAGTACCGCCTTGCCGTCGACGAGACGCTGCGGGCCGCGCTGCGCCGCGCCGCGGCCACCACCCGGGGCGCCGCCGGTGTCCCGCCGCTGCGCCCCCGGGACATCCAGGCCCTCCTGCGGGCCGGCCACGAGGCGGACGAGATCGCCGACGACCACGGGATCCCGCGCGAGCGGGTCCTCCCCTTCGAGCCCCCGGTGCTCGCCGAGCGCACCTTCGTCGCCCAGCAGGCCCGCGCGCAGCGGGTCGGCCACGACTCCGACTCCCCCACCCTCGGCGACCTCGTCGTCGACCGCCTGGCCGCCCGGGGGGTCGACGTCGACCGCCTCTCGTGGGACGCCCGCCGCTCCCCCGGCGAGCCCTGGCGGGTCGGCGTGACCTTCGTCGCCGCCCACAAGGAGCGCACGGCGCTGTGGCGGATCGATCTCCAGGCCCGCACGCTGGTGGCCGTCGACGACGAGGCACGGTGGCTCTCCGAGACCGACGTGAGCCCCGGCTCCCGCCACGGCGGCCCGGTCGACACGCCCTTCGGCGCGCGCCGTCGCGGCGCCGAGCCGCCGTGGGCGCGCGAGGCGAACGACGCCCGTGCCCCCGAGGACCCGGCACCCGCGGCGGGCACACCCGCCGAGCCTGGGACCGCCGCGGACAACGACCCCACCGAGGCCCTCCTCAAGGACCTCGCCGCGCACCGCGGGACCCGCCAGGACCTCGACGACGACGTGACCGGTGAGCTCGACCTCGACTCCCTCACGGACGAGGAGGACGGCGACGACATCCCGGCCGCGCACCCTCCGGCCTCCCGGCCGGACCTCGCGCGCGACGCCCAGGTGCTCTCGCTCGATGCCCACCGTCGCTCGCGGCCGGCCGACGGCCCGGACCCCGACGCGCCCGCCGTCGACCCGCGCGGCACGCACCCCTCGGGTCGCGGCCGGACCACGACGCCCCGGGAGACGGACGATGAGGAGGTCGACCTGGAGCCCACGGGATCCGCTGCGCCCGGCGCCGACGAGGCAGCACCGGAGCACGGCGCGACCGTGCCGGAGGCCGACGAGACCGCGCCGGGGGCCGACGGGACCGCGCCCGGCGACGCCGCCGCGGACGAGGACTCCAGTCCCGTCCCGGCTACGGACGGCGACGCGGTCCGGCGCCCCGGCGGTGCCGACACGATCGACGACGAGTCGCCCGCGGACGGCACGAGCGCCGACGAGGCCGGCAAGAGCTCGCCCGCGCCCGAGTCTCCGACGGCTCCCGCGAGGAAGAGCGCCCCGGCCGCGAAGCCTGCGCGCCCGGCGGCGCGCAAGTCCCGGCGTTCGGTGCCGTCGTGGGACGAGATCGTCTTCGGCTCGCGCTCCGACCCGTCGGAGTAGCTCCGCCGGCGCCTACGTGCCGGACAGGTCGAGCGTCTGCGGGCTGAGCTCCGCCGCCCGGGCACGCGCCACCGTCATCCCGCGCATGTGGTGGTTGCGGCAGAGCACCTCGTAGGCGACCACGGGCTCGTCGGCACGGCCCTCGGGCCCGACTGCCGACCCACGTGCGGCCGTGCCCGGCTCGGCCGTGTCGCCGACGACGACCTGCTCGCCCTCGGTGACCATCGCGCCGTCGACGGTGCGCGCGTTGTGGGTGGCGCGGTCCCCGCACCAGCACAGGGCCTCGACCTGCAGCCGCTCGACCCGGTCCGCCAGCTCGACGAGGCGGGCGGCGCCGGGGAAGAGGCGGGTGCGGAAGTCGGTCGTGATACCGAACGCGAAGACCGACAGGTCCATGAGGTCCGCGAGCCGGGCGAGCTGCTCGACCTGCTCGGCGGTGTAGAACTGCGCCTCGTCGCACACGAGGTAGTCGACGCGCTCGCCGGCGGTCCGGCGGCGCACGACCTCGGCCCAGAAGTCGGTCGTGTCCGTCACCTCGAGCGCGTCGGCGCGCAGCCCGAGACGCGAGGAGAGCACGCCCTCGCCGCCCCGGTCGCTCCGGCTGAACCTCAGGCCGCCGAGCCCCCGGGCGGCGTGGTTGTGATCGACCTGGAGCGCGAGCGTGGACTTCCCCGAGTCCATCGTGCCGGAGAAGAAGACCAGGCGGCCCATCAGCTCGCCGCCACGAGGAGGGGCACCTGCAGCTCCGCATCGGTCGACGACCCGTGCACCCCGACGAGCGCGACGGACCCGATCGACCCCGAGCCCTGCTCGATCACGACGTCCCGGTCGCCGAGGAACGCCACGACGTCCCCGACCGCCTCGACCCGGTCCTCGGGCAGCCCGGTGCCGAGGGCGCCCGAGGACACGAGCTCCTCGCGCGTGAGGACGCTCGCCTCCTCCCCCAGGGCCGAGCTCCAGCGGCCGGCGACCTCCGTGGGCTCCGCGTCCTCGTCGAGGAACAGGTGGCAGGCGCGCGGCTCGCCGGCGATCTGTGCCACCCCGACGCGCAGCTCGGGCGACCGGCCGAGGTCGATCCGCCTCCCGACGTCGACCATCCCGTGGTCGGCGGTGACGAGGACGAGGGTGCCCTTCGGCACCCGTGCCGCGAGCCGGCGCAGCTCGGCGTCCGCGCCCATCAGCTCCTCGCCCCACTCGAAGGAGCCCCACCCGTGCACGTGACCGACGTGGTCGACGTCGCCCCAGTAGAGGTAGGCGAGGTCCGCGCCCGAGCGCAGGGCCGTGACCGTGGCGTCGACCCGCTCGGCGAGGGACTCCCCCGTCGCGCCGCGCGCCCCCCTGAGCGCGGAGACGGTGAGACCGGAGCCGACGAACCGGGCGGGCCCGACGGCGACGGTGCGGGCCGCCTCGCCGGTGACGGCCGCCGCCTGCTCGAACAGGGTGGGGACCCGTTGCCAGTCCCGGGCGCCCATCGGCGCGTCCTCCCAGGTGACGAGGTTGACGATCTCCTTCGTCGGGGGGTGGCGCACGGTGTAGCCGAGCATGCCGGTACGGCCGGGGAGCTCCCCGGTGCCGAGGGTCGTCAGCGCCGCGGCGGTCGTCGAGGGCAGGCAGGTCTGCAGCGACAGGGCGTCCGGGAGCAGCGAGCGCAGGAACGGGGCGTGGCCGCCGCGCTCGGTGAGCTGCGCGAGGCCGAGTCCGTCGACGAGCACGACGACGACCTTGGCGGCCGTGGGCAGGCCGAGGTCGGCGCGGTCATCGCCGGAGGAGCGCCCGGCGGAGCCGGTCTCGATGCCGACGGCGTCGAGCGCCGCGGGGAGGACGGCACGCAGGTGCCGGCCGAGGTGGGGGGTCTCCGGTCGTCTCGCCCTCATCGCTGCCTCAGGCCTGCCCGGCGGTCGCGCCGGACAGGTCCCGCGCGAACCCCAGGGCGCGGTCCAGCGCGTCCTGGCCGTCGGCCTGCGCGGCCACCCGGATGACGACGTCCTCGGGCGAGAGCGTGCCGGTCATCCCGTGGTCCGCCTCGCAGTCGGGGTCGGCGCAGGTCTGGGGCTCGAGGTCGACGCGGTGGATCGCACCCCAGCCGACGGACAGGGTGAGCTCGGAGGTGCCGCCGTCACCGGCCGGGTCGACGACCCCGTGGGTGAGGGCGACGGTGCGGATCTCGCGCAGGGCGACGGTCTCGGACGTGGCGAGCGCACCCGGCCCGGCCTGCTCGTCGGAGACGTCGTCGACGTGCACCACGATGAATCGGCTGCGCGTCAGCGCGAGCACGGTGAGGTGGCGGCGCAGCGCGTGGTCGAACGTCGTCTCGGGGTGGACGAGGTGGGAGACCACCGCCTCCCCGGCGAGCGCGACGTCGAGCACGTCGGCGACGAGCTGCGGGTAGAAGCCCGCGTCGTCGAGGTCCTGGCGAAGTGAGCTGGTCCGAGACACCGTGTCATCCTGCCACCCCGCCCGGCGGGGGCGCTCCGCCCTCCTCCGCGGACGGTCGCGGGAGGGCGCGGCGGCCGGCGTCGAGCCGGTGCGGCGCCCGCAGCCTGACGCCGGCGCCCGCGACGGCGAGGGACCGGCCCGCGACGATCACGGGGTTGAGCTCGAGGTGGGCCACCGCCGGCAGGTCGTCGACGAGGGCGGCGACGCGGCCGAGCAGGTCCGCGAGCGCGGCGGTGTCGACCGGCGAGAGCCCGCGGTCTCCGGTCAGGCGGGTGGCGGCGCGCAGGTCGGTGATCATCGTCGCCACGTCGCTCGCGGTCACCGGCGCCACCCGGTAGGACACGTCCCCGAGGATCTCCGAGGCGTCGCCGCCGACGCCGAGCGAGATCACGGGCCCGTACACGGGGTCCTCGCCCCCGCGGACGATGACGGCGACCCCCGGTTCCGCCATCGCCTGCACCTGGACGTCGGTCTCGCGGCCCAGCACCTGGCGGGAGCGGGAGCGGATCTGCAGGACGGCGGCGGTGACGTCGGCGTCGTCCGCGAGGTCGAGCCGGACACCGCCGAGGTCCGCGCGGTGCCGCAGGACCGGGTCGGCGGCCTTGACCGCGACCGGGTGCCCGATCTCCCGTGCCGTCGAGACGGCCAGGGCCGCCACGTCGTCGTCGCTCCCGCCCGTGACGAGGCGAGTGTCGAGGAGGTCGATGCCGTAGGCCGCCAGGAGCTCGGCGGTGCGCCCGGCGTCCAGGTCGACGACCTCGCCGGTGGTGGCCGTGGGCTCGACGCCGGCGATCGCCGCGCGGGCTGCGAGCGGGTCGGCGCCCTCGGCCTCGAGGAGGACGGCGGAGTCGTCCCGGCGCCGCGCCGCGACGGCGGCGCGCAGGGCCACCGCCCGCACGGCGGTCTCGATCGACCCGGTGGAGGCGAGCACGTGCTCGCCGGCGCTCAGGCGCTCGTCCAGGCCACGGACCCCGTCCACCCACGCCGCCCAGGGCCGGTCGGCGTCGGCGGCCGAGGCGGCGGCGAGCACGGCGAGCAGCTCGGGGTCCACCTCGCCGAGCACGTCGGCGACGGCGAGGAGGACCGCGTCGACGTCCTCGCGCAGCACGACCCCCTGGAGCGCCTCGCGGGCGTCCATCACCCCGGCGTCGAGGACGAGGACCTCACCGACCGGGAGGAGACCGCCCGCCCGCGCGCTCGCCTGCAGGGTGGCGGCGAGCGAGTGGGAGCTGGTCACCAGCGCGACGCGCGTGCCGGCGGGGACCGGCTGGGTGAGTGCGACGGCGGCGAGGTCGAGGGCCTCCCCCACGCTGCGCGCCGTGAGCGCCCCCGCCTGGGCGAGGACGGAGTCGATGACGCTCGGCGGCAGCGGGGAGGTCGCGACGGCGTGGCCCGGGAGGGTCGCGACGGCGGTCGTCGCCGAGGTGAGGACGACGAGGGCGCGCTCCGCCGTGTGCCGGCGCGCGATCCGCGTGAACTTGCGCGCGTTGCCGAGGGTCTGGAGGTGGACGATGCCGACGCCGATCGCGTCGTCGGCCGACCAGCTCTGCATCGTGTCGTTGCCGGAGACGTCGATCCGGTTGCCCGCGGCGAGGACGGCGACCTCGGGGAGCCGGCGGTTCGCCGCCCCCCTGCGCAGGGCGAGAGCGGCCTCCCGGGTCTGCGCGAAGAGGCCCACGCCCCGGCCGCCGACGAGCCCGGCGGGCGCCCGTGCACCGAGCGCGGGGTCGGCGAGGGTGAGGTCGTAGCGGCCCGCGCTCCCGTGACCGGCGATCCCGTAGGAGGCCGGGCCGACCACGCGCAGGCCGGCGAGCCTGGTCGCCCGCAGGAGGTCGAGCTGGTGCTCGTGGCCGGTACCCCTGGCGAACCCGCCGGAGAGCACGACGAGGGAGCGCACCCCGAGTGCGCGCAGCGCCGGCACGGCGGCCACGACCCGGCCCGGTGTGCCGGCGACGAGCGCGACGTCGACGACCTCGGGCCGGTCCGCCACCTCCGTGAGCGCGTCCAGGTCCGCCACGTGCGTCACCGGCCCCGGGTCGAGCGGCCCGGCGGCGAGCAGCGGGATCGTCCCGTCCTCCCCCGCCACCGCGACCGCGCGGGCGAGCACCCGGCTGGCGAGGGCCCGGCCGGACTCGTCGAGGGCGACGACGAGCGCCGAGCGCGCGCCGGTCAGCGCACCCATCGAGAGCGACTCGGCCCGGCGTTCGCGCTCGGCGAGCACCTCCCAGGAGCGCCCGGTGCGGCGCAGGGGGATCCGGAGGGCGACGACGCCGTCGTCGTAGTGCGAACGCACCTCGTACCCCGCGTCCTGGAACACGCGCATCATCTGGGTGTTCTCCGGCAGGACGTCCGCGGTGAACGTGTGCACGCCGCGCTCGCGGGCGGCAGCGACGATGTGCTCGAGGAGGATCGAGCCGAGGCCGCGCCCGTGCTCGGCGTCGGACACGGCGAACGCCACCTCGGCGACGCCGGGCTCGACGACGTCGTACCGGCCCACCCCGCGGATCGCCGGGCCCTCCGTGAGGACGAGCGCGACCCGGGAAACGTGGTCGACGTTCGTGAAGCGATGGACGTCCGACGGCGAGAGCCGGGGCATCGGGGCGAAGAAACGGTAGTACTGCGAGCGCTCGGACTGCTGCGCGTGGAAGTCGGCGAGCGCGTCGGCGTCGGACGGCAGGATCGGCCGCAGGTGCATCGACGCGCCGTCGCGCAGGACGACGTCGGCCTCCCACCCGGCCGGCCACCCGGGACCCGGGTCCTTCTCGGCGGTGCCGGGCTCGGGTGGCGTCTCCATCCGTCCAACCTAGTCGTCCCCGTGACGAGTGCCACGGCGGCGGCGCGAGCGTGGCGCGGAACGCGCGTGCCGTACACGGGGGGCGGCGCGCGGGGATGGGAACATCTCAGGCATGGCCCGCAGCACCCCTCCCCCCGTCGTGGACGAGCAGATCGTCGACATCGACGTCAGCTCCGAGATGGAAGGGTCGTTCCTCGAGTACGCGTACTCGGTGATCTACGCCCGGGCCCTGCCCGACGCGCGCGACGGCCTCAAGCCCGTCCAGCGGCGGATCCTCTACCAGATGGACGAGATGGGCCTGCGGCCCGACCGGGCGCACGTGAAGTCCTCCCGCGTCGTCGGCGACGTCATGGGCAAGCTCCACCCGCACGGTGACAGCGCGATCTACGACGCGATGGTCCGGCTCGCGCAGGACTTCGCGATGCGGCTCCCGGTGGTCGACGGGCACGGCAACTTCGGCTCCCTCGACGACGGTCCGGCCGCCCCCCGGTACACCGAGGTCCGGCAGGCGCCGGCGGCGCTCGCGATGGTCGCCGACCTCGGCGAGGACGTCGTCGACCTCGTGCCCAACTACGACGGGTCGACCCTGCAGCCGGAGGTGCTGCCCTCCGCGATTCCGAACCTCCTCGTCAACGGCGCCTCGGGGATCGCCGTCGGCATGGCGACGAACATGGCGCCGCACAACCTCGTGGAGGTCGTCGCCGCGGCCCGCCACCTCGTGGCGCACCCGGACGCGAGCCTCGAGGCGCTCCAGCGCTTCGTGCCCGGACCGGACCTGCCGGGCGGCGGCCGCATCATCGGCCTCGACGGCGTGCGCGAGGCGCAGGCCGGCGGCCGCGGGGCCTTCCGCACGCGGGCCACCGTCCGGGTCGAGCAGGTCACGGCGCGGCGCAAGGGCCTCGTCATCACCGAGCTGCCCTACATGGTGGGCACCGAGCGCGTGATCGGGAAGATCAAGGACGGGGTCGACGCCCGCCGCATCGAGGGCATCTCCAACGTCGTCGACCTCACCGACCGGCACCACGGCCTGCGGCTCGTCATCGAGCTGAAGACGGGGTACAACCCGGACGCCGTGCTCGAGCAGCTCTACCGGTACACGCCGCTGGAGGAGTCCTTCAGCATCAACAACGTCGCGCTCGTCGACGGCCAGCCCCGCACGCTCGGCCTCAAGGAGATGCTCGAGGTCTTCGTCGACCACCGGCTCACCGTGACCAGGCGGCGCACGGAGTACCGGCTGCGCAGGGCGCGCGAGCGCATCCACCTCCTCGACGGCCTGCTCGTCGCCGTCCTCAACATCGACGAGGTGGTCCAGCTCATCCGGTCCGCGGAGAGCGCGGCGGCCGCCAAGGCGCAGCTGATCAGCGTCTTCGACCTCACCGAGGTGCAGGCCGAGTACATCCTCGACCTCCAGCTGCGGCGCCTCACCCGCTACTCGGTCATCGAGCTCGAGAAGGAGCACGAGGAGCTGCTCAGGCTCGCGGCCGAGCTGGAGGAGGTGCTCGGCTCCGACCAGGCGCTCCGCACGCTCGTGTCCTCCGACCTCGCCGAGGTCGCGGCGGCGCACGGCACGCCGCGGCGCACGGTGCTCCTCGAGTCCGCGGGCGGCGCGCCCCGGTCCGGGGCGACGGCCGAGGCCGCGCCCGCGCGCGGCAGGGGGGCCTCCGCGACGCCGCTGCAGGAGCCGGACGACCCGTGCTGGGTCCTCCTCGGCGGCACCGGACGGATCGCGCGCACCCCCGGCGAGGAGGCGCCCGCGCGCACCGGCGGCCGCGTGGCGCACGACGCGATCTCCCACGCGGTGGCCACGACCGCCCGCGCCGACGTCGGCCTCGTCACCTCGACCGGTCGAACGGTCAGGCTCGAGGCGCTGCACGCCCCCGCCCTGCCCGGCACGTCCGGGGCGCCCGGCCTGTCCGGCGGGACGGCGGTCGAGGAGCTCGTCGAGCTGGAGCGCGGCGAGTCGGTCGTCGGACTGGTCGCACTCACCGAGGACGCACCGCCGGTGGCGCTCGCGACCGCCGCCGGAGTCGTCAAGCGCATCTCCCCCGCGGACCGTCCGGCCAACCGTGAGTCGTGGGACGTCATCTCCCTCGCCGAGGACGACGTGGTCGTGTCGGCCCGGCCCGCCGGCGACGACGACGAACTGGTCCTCGTCAGCTCGGACGCCCAGCTGCTCCGGTTCTCGGCCTCTCTCGTGCGGCCCACCGGGCGCGCGGGCAAGGGCGTGGCCGGCGTCAAGCTCGCCCCGGGGGCGCGGCTCGTGCACATGGGCGTGGCGCCGTCGGCCGAGATCGGGGGGTTCGGCGTCGTCACGATCGCCGGCCCGGCCGGCGCGCTGCCCGGTACGGACCCCGGCAGCGCGAAGGTGACACCGCTGGACCGTTACCCCGCCAAGGGGCGGGCTACGGGCGGCGTGCGCGCGCACCGCTTCCTGCGCGGCGAGGGCGAGCTCCAACTCGCGTGGGTGGGACCGCTCCCGGCGCGCGCGGTGGGCTCGGGCGGGCAGGCCGTCGACCTGCCCGAGGTCGACGAGCGGCGCGACGGGTCAGGCAAGGCCCTCCCGGTGCCGGTGGCCGCGATCGGCTAGGTGGGTCCCGGCCTCCGTGCGCCCGGCCCCTACGCGCCTGGCCCCCCTTGGTCCTGGC
>JBQDDG010000011.1:30155-34761 GCA_052093225.1 Actinomycetaceae bacterium | reverse complement strand
GGTCCCGGCCTCCGTGCGCCCGGCCCCTACGCGCCTGGCCCCCCTTGGTCCTGGCCTCCCTGCGTCGGGACCGCCGGAGGTCGCCCGGCTAGAGCTCGAGGACGTGCAGCGCCGACCGGCTGGTGGGCACGTAGTGCAGGCTCGTGTAGAGCGCCATCATCGAGTGCGGCTCGGGGTGGTCGACGTCCAGGGCGAAGTCCACGTCCATGTCGAGCCCCGCGTACTCCAACCCGTCCGCGGCATAGGCCCGCATGGCGGCGGTGAGCAGCGCGCTGCCGACGTGCTTGCCTCGCCACTCCGAGAGGACGCCGAGCACCTCGGTGTAGCCCTCGGTCCAGCCGAGCGCCTCCCAGTCCTGGTCGTACCGGCTCGAGACGATGTAGCCGGCCACCTTGGCGCGGTCGGAGGAACGGTCGAGGGCGACGAAGCTCCAGCCGGGCTCGAACGCCGGCGACTCCGGCCCCCACAGGTCCATGGTCCGCTCCATCGCGCCCTCGGGCTGGTCGGCGAACGCACGACCGTGGGCGCGGCGGACCTGGTCGGCGAGCTCGTCGCTCCACGGCACGACGGAGACGTACTGGGGCAGCGCCACCTCGGGGATGTCGATCGAGAGGCTGCGGCGCATCTGGACGTACCAGCGGCGCGGCCGGAACCCGTGCTCCTCGAGCAGGGCGGTGAGGTCCTCCTCGGTCTCGTCCACGTGCACGACGACGACGCCCCGCTCGGAGCCGGACTCGGTGAGCAGCGCGCGCGACGTGGCCACCTGCCACCCGACGAGCGCGGCGCCGGCGCCCTTGAGCCGCAGCGCGTCGTCGACGCCGCCCGAGCAGGTGAACGAGAGCATCCCGTCGACCTCGCCCTTGGGACGCACGAGACCGAAGGCCCTCAGGACACCGTCCGCGTCGTCGCCGGCGACGGCGCGGAACCCCTCGCGCTCGGCGAAATAGCTCTCGACCTCCGCGGCGGAGGTACGGATCGGTGTGCCGTCCGCGGACTCGATCCGGGAGACGAGGTCGGCGAGCTCCCCGGCGCGCGGGGCGTCCAGCGGGGACCAGGTCAGGCCGTCGACCGCCCGGGGCAGGACGACGCCGGGGCCCGCCGGCGGCTCGTCCTCGCGCAGCACATGCATGGCACGGGTCTCCCCCGAGGGCCGGCGGGTCGAGGTCCGCAGACCGGTCAGGGCGGCGCGCAGGCCGCGAGCGGGAGGCTGGGACTGGTTCACAGGCGGACCTCGAACCTCGAGCCCGGGCCGTCCGTGGCCACGGGTGTGAACCCGGCGGCGGCGTAGAGGCGGCGGCGGTCGCTCTGGTGGCGGTCGACGTCGACGACGATCACGGCTGTACCGTCGGGGCGGTCCTCGACGAGCTCGCGCGCGCGACCCTCCTGCCAGGCGAGCAGCGCCTTGCCGATGCCACGCCCGCGCGTGCCCGGGTCGATCGTCGCCCGCAGATGCACCTCGGCGACGCCGGAGACCTCGCGGAGGTCGAGGGCGGCCACGGCGCGCAGGATGCCGTCGTCGTCGTGGCCCCCGAGCGTCTCCGGTGCGCCGAGGTCCTCCGTGTCGAGCATGTCCTCGACCTCGGCCCGGGTGGTGAGGGTGGCCGAGGAGTCCACGGCCTCGGACCGGTCGAGCAGCGCGACCACGTCGTCCACGTCCCGGGCGTCCAGGGCGCGCCAGGACAGCCCGAGATGCCCCCCGGGGAGGGCCGGGCGGGCAGCGGTGGAGCCTCGCCACGCGCGGTGCGCGGCGGGCCCTGCCGGGGACACGATCATGGCGGGGAGTCTACGTCGCGTGCCGGACGGGCTCGTTCACGGGCACGCTCAGGCGTCGATCTTCTCCCGGTCGACGTCGGCGGCGCCGGCGACGATGAAGTCCTTCCGCGGCGCCACGTCGCTGCCCATGAGGAGCTCGAACACGGACTCGGCCCGGGTCAGCGCCTCCTCGTCCGCCGTGGTGATCCGACGCAGCGTGCGGCGCGCCGGGTCCATCGTCGTCTCCGCGAGCTGGTCGGCGTCCATCTCGCCGAGACCCTTGTAGCGCTGGGGGGTCCCCTTGAGCTTCCTGCCCGCGCGGTCGAGCTTCTTCATCAGCTGCCCGAGCTCGGCGTCGGAGTACGTGTAGAGCACCTCGCCCTTCTTTCCCCCGGAGCCGGCGACCTCCACCCGGTGCAGCGGCGGCACGGCCGCGAAGATCCGGCCCGCCTCGACGAGCGGGCGGCAGTGGCGGAAGAACAGGGTGAGCAGGAGGGTGCGGATGTGGGCGCCGTCGACGTCGGCGTCCGTCATGAGGACGATCTTCCCGTAGCGGGCGAGGTCCAGGTCGAAGGTCCGGCCCGATCCGGCGCCGATGACCTGGAAGATCGTCGCGACCTCGATGTTGTTGAGGATGTCCGCGGCCGAGGCCTTCTGGACGTTGAGGATCTTTCCCCGGATCGGCAGGAGCGCCTGGAACTCGGAGTTGCGCGCCCGCCGCGCGGTGCCGAGGGCCGAGTCGCCCTCCACGATGAACAGCTCGGAGCGCTCGACCTCCTTGGAGCGGCAGTCCACGAGCTTCGTGGGCAGGGAGGAGTTCTCCAGGGCGTTCTTGCGCCGCGAGATGTCCTTCTGCGTGCGGGCCGCCACCCGGGCGCGCATCTCGCCGACGACCTTCTCCAGCAGCGCCGTGGCCTGGCTGCGCATCGCCGCCTTGCCCGAGGTGAGCTGGTCGGTGAGGTGGGTCTCCAGCACCTTGGCGACGACCTGCCGCACCTGGGCGGTGCCGAGCACCTCCTTGGTCTGGCCCTCGAACTGGGGCTCGGGCAGCCGGACCGAGACCACCGCGGTGAGGCCCGCGAGGACGTCGTCCTTCTCGATGCGCGGGTCCTTGGCCGTGACCTTGAGGCGGCGCGCGTTGGACTCGACCTGCTTGCGCAGGGTCTTGAGCAGCGACTGCTCGAACCCGGCCACGTGGGTGCCGCCCTTCGGGGTGGCGATGATGTTGACGAAGCTGCGCAGGGTGGTGTCGAAGCCGTTGCCCCAGCGCAGCGCGATGTCCACCTCGCAGGTGCGCTCGACGTCGACGGGGCGCAGGTGCCCCTTGCCGTCGAGCTGCTGGACCGTCTCGCTGAACGTCCCCTCGCCGGTGAACTTCCAGACCTCGGTGACGGCCGTGTCCGGGCTGAGGTGGTCGACGAAGTCCGCCGTCCCGCCGTCGTGCCGGAACTCCTCGACCGTGTGCTCGGCCGGGTCGTCGGGCCGGCGGTCCTCGACGACGAGCGTGAGCCCCGGGACGAGGAACGACGTCTGCCGCGCACGGCCCACGAGCTCCTCGAGGCTGAACTCCGACGACGGCGGGAAGATCTGCGGGTCCATCCAGTAGCGCACGCGCGTACCGGTCACTCCCCGCTTGACCTTGCCGGCGACCTCGAGGGAGGAGCCCTTCTCGAAGGGGGTGAACGGCGCGTCGACGGACGGCTCCCCGCCGGCGTCGGCGAACGTGCCCGGCTCGCCGCGGCGGAAGGTCATCCGGTGGGTCTTCCCGCCGCGGTCGACCTCGACGTCGAGGCGCGCCGACAGGGCGTTGACGACCGAGGCGCCGACCCCGTGCAGGCCACCGGACGCCGCGTAGGAGCCCGAGTCGAACTTCCCGCCCGCGTGCAGCTTCGTGTAGACGACCTCGAGGCCGGACAGGCCCACGCCGGGCACCTCGTCGACCGGGATGCCGCGCCCGTCGTCCCGCACCTCGACCGAGCCGTCCGGGTGGAGGAGGACCTCGATGCGGCCGGCGTGCCCCCCGAGGGCCTCGTCGACCGAGTTGTCGACGATCTCCCACAGGCAGTGCATGAGTCCGCGGCCGTCGGTGGATCCGATGTACATGCCGGGGCGCTTGCGGACGGCAGCGAGCCCCTCGAGGACCGAGAGGTGGCGCGCGGAGTACTCGGCGGCTGATGTCGGGTTCACCGAGGGATCGTACGGCCGGCGGGGCGGCGGTCGTCGGAGGCGTGGCCGCCGACGGTGACCCGGGCGACACGCGCGTACGCCGGGGGCGAACTCCCCTCTCCGCCTGGCGACGGATGGCGGTCCCGGATGGTTACATGGCGACGTGACCACTACAGCGACCGCCCCCCAGCTCACCGCCGCCGACCGCTGCGACGCCTGCGGCGCCCAGGCCTACGTCCGTGTGACCCTTCGTTCGGGCGAGCTCCTCTTCTGCGCGCACCACGCGCGCAAGCACTCCGAGAAGCTCGACGAGGTCGCCACCGACATCCTCGACGAGTCGGACCGGCTCCTCCAGGCAGACGCCTGACCCGGACCACGACCCTTCACGGCCGTCGCCCCCTCGGGGCGGCGGCCGTCGTCGTTCCCGCGTCGAGGCGCTCCCACGAGCCTCCCCGCCCCCCTACCCTTGGCGCGTGACCACGACCCGTCCCCGCCGTCACCTCCGGGCCCTCCTCGCCGTCCCCGCCGCGCTCGCGCTGCTCACGTCCGCGCCGCCCGCCGCCGCGTCGGGCGAGATCGGTGGCTCGGGGGCGGAGTTCTTCCTCGACGACCAGCTCGACGGGACGGCGGACCACCACCTCGTCTACGGGCGCGCGGACGACGCCGTGCTGGTGGGCGACTGGGACGG
>JBQDDG010000011.1:0-30055 GCA_052093225.1 Actinomycetaceae bacterium | reverse complement strand
ACCACCTCGTCTACGGGCGCGCGGACGACGCCGTGCTGGTGGGCGACTGGGACGGGGACGGGAGCGACACCCTCGCGGTGCGCCGCGGCCAGGTCTACCACCTGCGCAACTCCCTGACCTCCGGTCCCGCGGACACGCAGATCGCCTACGGGCGCGCGGGTGACACGGTCCTGGTCGGCGACTGGGACGGCGACGGCACCGACACCCTCGCCGTGCGCCGCGGCAACCGCTACTTCCTCAGCAACACCCTCACCTCCGGCGACGCCGAGACCGAGCTCGACTACGGCCGCGCGGCAGACACCGTCCTCGTCGGCGACTGGGACGGCGACGGCACCGACACCCTCGCCGTGCGCCGCGGCAACCGCTACTTCCTCAGCAACACCCTCACCTCCGGCGACGCCGAGACCGAGCTCGACTACGGCCGCGCGGCAGACACCGTCCTCGTCGGCGACTGGGACGGCGACGGCACCGACACCCTCGCCGTGCGCCGCGGCGTCCACCTGCACCTGAGCAACTCGCTGGTCTCCGGCGACGCCGAGCGGTCGGTGTCCTTCGGCCGCACGAACGACACGGCGTTCGCGGGCGACTGGGACGGCGACGGCGCGGACACCGCCGGGCTCCGGCGTCCTCCCGCCGCGCCGACCCCACCGCCACCTCCTCCGGCCCCGCCGACGAACGGCGGCCTCGTGGGTGACCCGCCCTGGGCGGGCTCGGGGACGTTCGTCGCGGTACCGGGAAGCGTCGCCGCCCCGCCGGGCGCGGCGCGCACGGTGCGCGTCCGCATCGAGACCGAGCGTGGGATCTCGGTGGACCGGCCCACCTTCGGCGACCTCGTGATGACGACGCTCAACGCCTCGAGGGGCTGGGGCAGGCACGGCGCCGTGTCGTTCGCCCGCACGGACGGGCCTGCCGACGTCGTGCTGCGTCTGACCACGCCCGCCACCGTGGACCGCCTGTGCTACCCGCTCAACACGCAGGGATACACGTCCTGCCGCGTGGGCAGCTCCGTGGTGATCAACGCCTACCGCTGGGCCTACGGGGCCGCGCCGTTCACCGGTGCCGGGGGCTCGCTCACCTCCTACCGGGACTACGTCGTCAACCACGAGGTCGGGCACTTCCTCGGGCACGGCCACGTCGGCTGCCCCGGCCCGGGCCGGGTCGCACCGGTCATGCAGCAGCAGACGCTCGGCATGCAGGGCTGCGTGCCGAACGGGTGGCCCTACCCCTGACGGCGCTGCACGGCGCCGCTGTGCCAGGGTGGTGGTGAGCGACCCGACGAGACGAGGAGCCGATGATGGAGCAGCGCGAACCGGGCTGGTACACGGACCCGTGGCAGGACGGCCTTCAGCGGCGCTGGGACGGCGAGCGCTGGACGGCGGACGTGCGCGACCCGCACGCCCCTGCAGGCGCCACCCATCCGGAGGCCGGCGGCCCCTCGGAGGGCGCCGAACCCATCTCCCGCGTCAGCGCTGCCGAGCGCGCCTCCGCGGCCCACGAGGGGCGCGAACCAGGGGATCCCACCTTTGCGGGCCTGCCGTGGGGGCGCTGGAACCAGGACCCGGCCTCGCGGCGGACCGACCGGCTGCTCGTACGGGCGATGTGGGGAATCGCCCTCGTCTTCGGCGCACTCCTCGTGATCTGGGCGGTCATGACCCTCTTCTAGGCCCGCACACCCGTTCCCCGGCCCGTGCGCACGAACCGGGCCCGTCACCCCCGACGGTCCCGCACGCACGAACCGGGCCCGGACCGCATCGCGGTCCGGGCCCGGTTCGCGGGTCGGGTGGGGATCAGTCCAGGTAGTCCCTCAGCACCTGCGAGCGGCTGGGGTGGCGGAGCTTGGACATCGTCTTGCTCTCTATCTGCCTGATGCGCTCGCGTGTGACCCCGTAGACCTTGCCGATCTCGTCGAGGGTCTTCGGCTGACCGTCCTGGAGCCCGAAGCGCATGGAGACCACGCCGGCCTCCCGCTCGGAGAGGGTGTCGAGCACCGCGTTGAGCTGCTCCTGCAGGAGGGTGAAGCTCACGGCCTCCGCGGGGACGACCGCCTCGGAGTCCTCGATGAGGTCACCGAACTCGGAGTCGCCGTCCTCGCCGAGCGGGGTGTGCAGCGAGATGGGCTCGCGGCCGTACTTCTGGACCTCGACGACCTTCTCCGGGGTCATGTCGAGCTCCTTGGCCAGCTCCTCCGGAGTGGGCTCGCGCCCGAGGTCCTGGAGCATCTGCCGCTGGACGCGGGCGAGCTTGTTGATGACCTCGACCATGTGCACCGGGATGCGGATGGTGCGGGCCTGGTCGGCCATGGCGCGGGTGATGGCCTGGCGGATCCACCAGGTCGCGTACGTGGAGAACTTGTAGCCCTTGGTGTAGTCGAACTTCTCCACGGCGCGGATGAGGCCGAGGTTGCCCTCCTGGATGAGGTCGAGGAAGAGCATGCCGCGGCCGGTGTAGCGCTTGGCCAGGGAGACGACGAGGCGCAGGTTGGCCTCGAGCAGGTGGTTCTTGGCCAGGCGCCCGTCGTTGGCGATCCACTGGAGCTCGCGGGAGAGCTTGCGCTCCATCTCGGGCTCCTGGGCGAGCTTCTCCTCGGCGAAGAGGCCGGCCTCGATGCGCTTGGCGAGCTCGACCTCCTGCTCGGCGTTGAGGAGGGCGACCTTGCCGATCTGCTTGAGGTAGTCCTTGACCGGGTCGGCGGTCGCCCCGGCGGTGACGACCTGCTGGATCGGCTGGTCGTCGTCGTCGGAGTCGGAGACGACGAATCCGCTGGACGTGGTCTCGGACGCGGAGTCCTTCGACGCGGGCGCGTCCGGGACCGCCTTGAGGTTGCCGCGCCGCCTGCTGCGCGCGGGCTTGGCGGGCGCCTCCTCGGCCTCGGCGGAGTCGTCCGACTCCTCGCCGGCGCTGTCCTCGGGAGCGGAGTCCTCGGGGGAATCGGCGCTCACGGCGTCGCCGTCCGAGCCGACGATGTCCTCCTCGAGGTCCTCCGGGGTCGTCGCGGCCTCGTCCTGGTTCTCGGCGTCCGAGGGCTTCGAGACCTCGGGGGCCGCCTTCGTGGCAGCAGTCTTCCTGGCCGAGGCCCGCTTGGCGGGTGCCTTCTTCGCGGTGGCCGCGCCGGCGGCAGTCTTCCCGGTGGACGACTGCGTCGGCGCCTTCTTCGCGGCGGGCGCCTTCTTCGCAGCAGTCGAGCCGGCGCCGGAGCTCCGCGTGGTCGCCTTCGCAGCGGCCGTCTTCGGTGCGGCGTCGGTCGTGGGGGCGTCTGTCGCGGAATCGGTGGTCATGGGGGCCTTTCGCAGGGGGTCGGGCGTTCAGTTCTCAACACGCCCGTCGCGCGTTCTCTTCCCGTGGGCCCGGCGAGATCCGGACCGGGGCGGCGCGCGCCGTCCCTACAATTATAGCCAGCGGACAACCTACGCCGGATCGACCGCGGTGTCCAGCCCAGCCCCCCTGCGACGCCGCAGAGCGGCCCGAGACAGGGCCGCCGCCGCTGTCTCCTTGGCACCTCGACCGTCTCCGTGACGCGACCGTCCCGGTACCGGAACCACGCCCCGGCCCCGTGCCGCGGCGCCGCGCCCCGCCGGTGGCTCTCAGGCGAACGCCTCCGGCGGCGGGCACGAGCACACGAGGTTGCGGTCGCCGTACGCCTGGTCGATGCGCGCGACGGGTGGCCAGTACTTGCCCTCCTCGCCGGCCGGGAAGACGGCCTCCGAGCGGCTGTAGGGATGGGTCCACTCCCCCGCGATCCGGGCTGCCGGGTGGGGGGCGCCCACCAGCGGGTTGTCGTCGGCCGGCCAGGTGCCGTCCGCCACGGCCTCGGCCTCCGCAGCGATGGCCTGCATCGCGTCGATGAAGCGGTCGATCTCGCCGATGTCCTCCGACTCCGTGGGCTCGACCATGAAGGTGCCCGCCACCGGGAAGCTCATCGTCGGTGCGTGGAAGCCGTGGTCGACGAGCCGCTTGGCCACGTCGTCGACCGTGATCCCGGTGCGTACCTTGAGCGGGCGCAGGTCGATGATGCACTCGTGCGCGACCGTGCCGCCGGCACCCCGGTAGAGGACAGGAAACGTCTCCCCGAGCCGCTTCGCGACGTAGTTGGCGGCGAGGACCGCGTCCTCGGTGGCCCGCCGCAGTCCGTCGGCGCCCATGAGCCGGATGTAGGCCCACGTGATCGGGAGGATCGACGGCGAGCCGTACGGCGCCGCCGAGACCGCCCCGCCCGGGCCCAGGTCCCCCTGGGCGAGAGGGTGACCGGGCAGGAACGGCGCGAGGTGCGCCCGCGCGGCGACGGGGCCGACGCCGGGGCCGCCGCCGCCGTGCGGGATGCAGAACGTCTTGTGCAGGTTGAGGTGGCTGACGTCGCCGCCGAACCGGCCCGGGCGCGCGTGGCCGAGCAGCGCGTTGAGGTTCGCGCCGTCGAGGTAGACCTGCCCGCCCGCCTTGTGGACGATCTCGCAGACCCGCGACACGTGCGTCTCGTACACGCCGTGGGTCGAGGGGTAGGTGAGCATGATCGCCGCGAGCGTCTCGGCGTGGGTCGTGGCGAGCTCGGTGAGCGCGTCGACGTCGATGGTGCCGTCGGCCGCCGTGGGCACGACGACGACCCGCATCCCCGCGAGCACCGCGGACGCCGCGTTCGTGCCGTGCGCGGAGGCCGGGACGAGGCAGACGTCGCGGTGCTCCTCGCCGCGCGAGCGGTGGTAGCCGCGGATCGCCAGCAGCCCGGCGAGCTCGCCCTGCGAGCCGGCGTTGGGCTGGAGCGAGACGGCCTCGTACCCGGTGAGCGCGGCGAGCCAGTCCTCGAGGTCGGCGACGAGGCGCAGGTAACCGGCGACGTCCTCCTTCGGCGCGAACGGGTGGACGTCCGCGAACCCGGACCGGCTGATCGCCTCCATCTCGGTGGCGGCGTTGAGCTTCATCGTGCACGAGCCGAGCGGGATCATCCCGCGGTCGAGCGCGTAGTCCTTGTCGGCCAGGCGCCTCAGGTAGCGCATCATCGCCGTCTCGGAACGGTAGGTGGAGAAGACCGGGTGCGTGAGGAACTCCGTCCCCCGCCGCATCGAGGCCGGAAGATCAGGCCCGGGCCCCTGACCGACCTCCGCCGGCGCCCCGCCCGTCGTCGCGCCGCCTACCGCCTCGTCCCCGACGACGGCGCGCACGACGACCGCGAGGTCCTCCTGCGTGGTCGTCTCGTCGGTGGACATCCGCAGCGTGTCCGTGTCCTCGACCCACACGAGCACGTGGGAGGCCCGCGCGGCCTCGGCGACCTGCTCGGCGCGGCCGGGGACGCGGACCTCGACGGTGTCGAACCGTCCGCCCTCGCGGACACCCGCCCCACCGGCGCGCAGCCGCTCGGCGAGGTCGGTCGCACGGGAGGCCACGGCCGTGGCGATGCCGGTCAGTCCCTCGGGGCCGTGATACACGGCGAACGAGGACGCCATGACGGCGAGGAGGACCTGCGCGGTGCAGATGTTGCTCGTCGCCTTCTGCCGGCGGATGTGCTGCTCGCGGGTCTGGAGCGCGAGCCGGTAGGCGGGCCGGCCGTCGGCGTCGACGGAGACGCCCACGAGCCGGCCGGGCAGCTGGCGCTCGAGGCCGTCGCGGACGGACATGAACCCGGCGTGCGGGCCGCCGAACCCCATGGGGACGCCGAGCCGCTGGGAGGAGCCGACGGCGACGTCGAACCCGAGCTCGCCGGGCGGTGTCATGAGGGTGCAGGCGAGCAGGTCGGTGGCCGCGATCGCGAGGCCGCCGGCGGCGTGGACGGCGTCGACGACGCGGCGCAGCACGTCGGCGTCCGGGACCCGGCCCGAGGCACCGGGGACCTGGACGATCACGCCCGCGACCCCCTCGAGGTCCGGCAGCTCTCCCCCGCCGAGGTCGGCCGGGGCGAGCTCGATGCCGACGGGCTCGGCGCGGGTGGCGAGAACGGCGGCGGTCTGGGCGAACAGGTCGGTGTCGACGACGACCCGCGGCCCGGCCTTCTTGGCCGCCCGGCGTGCGAGCAGCATGCCCTCGGCGACGGCGGTGGCCTCGTCGAGCATGGAGGAGCCGGCCACGGCGAGGCCGGTGAGGTCCGAGACGAGGGTCTGGAAGTTGAGCAGCGCCTCGAGCCTGCCCTGGGAGATCTCCGGCTGGTAGGGCGTGTACGCCGTGTACCAGGAGGGGTTCTCGAGCACGTTGCGCCGGATGACGGCCGGGGTGTGGGTGCCGTAGTAGCCCTGCCCGATCATCGAGCGGCGCACGACGTTGGCGGCTGCCAGCTCCGCCAGCTCGGCCGCGACCTCGTGCTCCGCCGCCGCGGGCGGCAGGGGCAGGTCCCGTGCGAGGGCCGCGGCGTCCTCCCGGATCGTCGCCGGGAGTGCCCGCTCCATGAGCTCCGCCGTCGACGAGACGCCGACGGCGTCGAGCATCGTCCGCCGTGCGGCGGCGTCCGGCCCCAGGTGCCGGTCGACGAAGGCCGTCACGCGCCGGCCCCGGCGGCGAGCTCGGCGTAGGCCGCGGCGTCGAGGAGGTCGTCCGGGACCTTCCCCGGCGCGATCTCGTAGAGCCAGCCGGCCCCGTGCGGGTCGCCCGTGACGAGCGCGGGGTCGGCGTCGGCCGCGTCGTTGACGGCGGTGACCTCGCCCGAGGCGGGGGCGACGAGGTCGGAGACGGACTTCGTGGACTCGACCTCCCCGCACGCCTCGCCGGCGGTCACCGTGTCGCCCACGGCGGGCAGGTCGACGAACACGGCCTCGCCGAGGGACTCGGCGGCGAAGGCGGTGATGCCGATGCGGGCCGCGCCGCTCCCGAGCAGGATCCACTCGTGGTCGGCGCTGTACTTCCGGTCGTCGGGGTAGGTGCTCACGTCGATCTCCTGGTGGGTGGTCGGCTGGGACGGTCAGGTGCGGGTGGGCTCGTGGTGCGGGTCAGCTCGGCCGGCGGTAGAACGGCGGCTCGACGACGGTCATCGGCTGCCGCTTGCCGCGCACGTCGACCTCGAGGACGGTCCCGGGCCCGGGGGCTCCGTGCACGAGGGCGAGGGCGACGGGGTGGCCGAGGGTGGGCGAGAGCGCGCCGGAGGTGACCGTGCCGATCTCCTGGTCGCCGAGCAGGACGGTGGAACCGGCGCGGGCGGCGCGCCGCCCCTCGCCGACGAGCGCGACCGAGGACCGGCCGGTGGGGTGCTCGCGTGCCGCCTCGACGCCGGCGCGGCCGACGAAGCGGTGGTCCTCGCCCATGTCGACCAGGCGCCCGAGACCGACCTCGTCCGGCCCGGTCCCCCGCGTGAGCTCGTTGCCGTACAGGGACATGCCGGCCTCGAGGCGCAGCGTGTCCCGGGCGGCGAGGCCGGCTGGCCGCAGTCCGTGCCCGGCGCCGGCGTCGGTCAGCGCGCGCCAGAGGGCCGGGGCGTGGGCGGCGCCGAGCATGAGCTCGTAGCCCGCCTCGCCGGTGTACCCGGTGCGTGCGAGCAGGAGGTCGACGCCGGCGACGCTCGCCCGCGTGGAACGGAAGTAACGCAGGCCGTCCAGGTCGGCGCCGGTGACGGAGCGGAGGATCTCCTGCGCGGCGGGTCCCTGGATCGCGACCAGCGCCCGGCTCAGCGTGCGGTCGTCGACCGCGACGGCCTCCACCCCCTCGGCGCGCGCTGTGAGCTCGTCGACGACGACGAGCCGGTTCGCGGCGTTGGCCACGACGAGGTACTCGGTCTCACCGGTGCGGTAGACGACGAGGTCGTCGAGGATCCCGCCGTCCCGGTCCAGCATGAGCGAGTACCGGGCGCGGCCGACCTCGGTGCGGGACGGGCGCGTGACGAGCGAGCGGTCCAGGGCCTCGCCCGCCCCGGCGCCGGTGACGAGGACCTGCGCCATGTGCGAGAGGTCGAACAGGCCGGCGGACTCGCGCACGGCGCGGTGCTCCTCGAGCTCCGAGCTGTACCGCAGGGGCATGTCCCAGCCGGCGAAGGGCGTCATGCTCGCGCCGGCCTCGACGTGCAGGGCGTGGAGCGGGGTGCGCAGGACGACGTCGGCGTCGTTCAAGTCTCCTCCTCGGAGCGGATCCGTCGGCCCCAGGCTACGTCGCCCGGCGCGATCCGTCCTGGCTACGGGTGGACGACGAGGACGGGGCAGGGCGACTGGAGCAGGATGTGCTGGGCGCCCGCACCGAGGCTCAGCGTGCCCGTGGCCGATCCGCGGGTGAGGCCGATGACGACGAGCCGCGCCGCGGCCTCGGTCGCGGCCTGGACGATCTCGTGCCCGGCGTCCTGCCCGAGCCCGACGTAACGGATCTCGTGGGCGACGTCGGCGGCGTCGAGGCGTGCGCGGGCCGAGTCGGCGTCGATCTCGACGACGGTCTGGTCGGCGTCCTCGGTCCTGCCCCGGGTCAGCACCACGACGACGCGGTCGTCGGCCTCCTTCGCGGCCTCGATCGCATGGTCGAGCGCCGCCTCGCCCTCCGGCGTGTCCAGGTACGCCACGACGACGTCCATGGGCTCCTCCTCGGCGCGTCCCGCTGATGGTCCGCTGGCGCGACGCTACCCCGGCGCGCGGCCGCCCGCAGACGTTCCGGGTCACGCCGCGTCGGAGTCGTCGATCTCGTCGACGAGGTCCTCCGGCAGCGGGTCCAGCACGTCGTCGAACGCCGTGAGGTCCAGCCACTCGACCTCGTCGTCGAGGTCGCCGAGGTCGTCGAACGGGTCGAGGTCCGGCCCGCCCAGCCCCCGGCGGGGCGCCGTCCCCGAGGCCTGCAGGTCCGCGACGAGCAGGGCCAGGGCGTATCCGGGCCGGTCGAGCAGCGCGAGCTCGGCGAGCACGGCGGCCCGGGCGCCGTCGCCCCGGCGCCAGGCGAGCATCGCCAGCATCGCGAGGGCCGGGGCCGCCGCTCCGTCGGGGGCGAGCCGTGCGATCGTCTCGAGCGGGAGCCGCCGCTCGGCGGTCTCGTGGCCGCCGCCCGTCCACAGCGGGGCGGCGATCTCCGGCTCGGAGAGCATCTCGACGGGCAGCCCGGTCCCCACGAGCACGCGGGTGAGCACCGCGTCGCGGACGTCGAGGCGCTCGATGCCCACGAGCAGGCGGGCGAGCAGGTCGTGGTCCCGCGCGATCAGCGGCCCGGGCCGCCCGAGCGTCCGCCTCGAGACCAGGTCGTCGTAGGCGCGGACGGTGAGACCGATGCCCGGTGGGCGCCGCTGCATCCGCGCGTCCACCGCGCCGACGAGCCGGCGACCCTCGTCCGTGGACGGCTCCCTGCGCACGCCGAGACCGTCCCGGCCCGCCACGGGCGCCGACCCGGACAGGACGAGGTCGGCGACGGCGTTCGAGCTCATCAGCTCCTCGAGCGGTCGCGGGCCGCCGCGGTCCCGGAACGGCGCGTGCCCCGGGAGCCGCTGCCAGCCGTCGGCCGCCACGAGCCACGCACCGACCCGCTCGTCGTCGGCGGCGCGCACGCGCTCCACGGCGCTCGTCACGTGCACCGAGCCGCGGGCCTCGGCGAGGGGGGCGCCGGTGTGGACGACGACGGCGAGGATGCCGAGGCGGTCGCGGGCGAACCGGTCCACGACCTCCTGGACGTAGCCCTCGCCGCCGTAGCCGCCGGCGCCGGCGAGGTCGAGTCGGGCGGCCGGGCCGACCCCGCGCCCGCCGACCACCATCTCGGTGGTGAGCAGGGTGACGGACTCGGCCGGGTGGAACCCGAGCAGGTGGGGGATCGCGCCGACGAGGTCGGCGTCGCTGGACAGTCGCAGTGTGGTGTGTGCCATGACTGCACGCTGGCACCGCACGGCTCGCCGCCGTCGGCGGCCTGTGGACGGAGCCTCGTCGGACCCGCTGTGGACAGGATCCGCGCCCGTCGGCGCCGCGGCTTCGACGTACGCTCGAGGCATGCCCTCCCCCGTCCTCCCGCCCCCGCTGCCCGCCGTGCGCACCGACGTCGACCGGGCCACGAGCGCCGCGTTCGAGGACGCTCTCGTCCGCCTCGACCCGGTCGGCGAGCTGGTCGCCGACCTCGCGGCGCCGGGCCGGGCGCTGCTGGCCGGGGGGAAGCGCTCGCGCGCGCTGCTCGGGTACGCGGGCCACCTCGCCGCCGGGGGCGCGCGGGACGTGGCAGTCGGCGACCCGGTCGTCGACGCCGCCGCTGCGCTCGAGCTCTTCCAGCTCGCCGCCCTCGTCCACGACGACGTGATGGACGGCGCCGACACCCGCCGGGGCCTGCCCGCCGCCCACGTGGCGCTCGCCGACACCCTGCGCCGCTCGGAGCTCACCGGCGACCCGGACGCGTTCGGCGTCTCCGGCGCGATCCTGCTCGGCGACCTGCTGCTGGCGACGTCCTCCTACGTGATGGACGACGCGCGCGCCGCCGTGGACCCCGCCGCCGGGCGGGCGGCACGCAAGGTCTACGACCACATGTGCGCCGAGGTGGCGGCGGGCCAGTACCTCGACGTCCGCGCAGCCGCCACCCCCCTGGACGTCGACCCGGGCGGCGCGCTCGGCCGCGCGCTGACCGTGCTCCGCCACAAGTCGGCCCGCTACTCCGTCGAGCACCCGCTCGCGCTCGGGGCAGCGCTCGCCGGCGCCGACGCCTCGTTCGTCGAGCGGCTCCGGCTGCTCGGGGCACCGCTCGGCGAGGCCTTCCAGCTGCGCGACGACGAGCTCGGCGTCTTCGGCGACCCCCTGGTGACGGGCAAGCCCGCGGGCGACGACCTGCGCGAGGGCAAGCGCACCGCGCTGCTCGCGCTCACCTGGAGCGCCGCCTCGCCCGCCGAGCGCACCGAGCTCGTCGACGCCGTCGGCGACCCGGAGCTCGGACCGGACGGCGTCGACCGGCTCCGGGAGATCATCGACTCGAGCGGGGCCCGCGCCGCGCACGAGGAGCTCATCGACGAGCGGGAGCGGTCCGCCGCCGAGGCGCTCGCCGCGCTGCCGATCGGCGACGAGCCGCGGGCGGTCCTCGTCGCGCTGAGCGACGCGCTGGTCACGCGCACCTCCTGAAGCCGGCTCCGGCCCGGTGACGGGCCGGGCGGCTCAGAACGCCTGTGCGAGCGCCACGCGGCGCACGGCGTGCACCTGGCCGGAGGCGAGGGCGTCCATCGGCGTCGCGCCGAGCTCCTCGTCGTGCGTCCACAGCCAGGCGACGATCCCGTCGTCCGACATGCCGCCGTCCCGCAGCAGCGTGAGGGTGCCGGGCAGCCCGTCGACGACGCCGGGCGGCTGTGCCCGCAGGTCGAGCATCTCGCGGGCGAGGCCCGCCGCGCCGGTACCCGAGCGCACCGTGACGAGGCGGCCGTCGCGCACGAGCTGACGGACGTCACGGTCGCGCAGCCCCATCTCCTTCGCGGCGTCGGGAACGGAGATCCATGTGGGTCCAGGCATGAGGGACAGCCTAGTTCGGCCCGCCATCTGCACCGATACCAGCGTTCGCCCCCGGGACGGGTTAGACGTAGACCTCATCAACCACTAGTGTCCCAATTGTTATACCAGTAACAGCAGTCCAACTGTTCACACCCGTCACTTGCGACCATCGGGTTGCAGGGGGGACGAGTTCCACTTCCCGGAGGACCCATGCCTGTCGCCATCCGCGCCCACCGCCGTGGCGCACGTCGACGTCCGCTCGCGCTGGCCACCATCGCCACCACGGCGATCGGCGCACCGACCCTTCTCGCCGTCCCGGCGCTCGCCGCGGACGCACCGGTCCAGACGGCTCCGCAGCCGGTCGCCGCGGCACGCGGCGCACTGCCGCAGGCCACCACGACGACCGCCGCCCGCGCGGGCCTCCTGGACGCCACGCGCGCGACCCCCGTGCGCCAGAGCCCGGAGGAGACCGCCTACACGGTCCGTCGGGGCGACACGCTCTACGGCATCGCGGCGGGCCACGCCACCACCGTGACCGCGCTGCAGCAGGCCAACTCGCTCTCCGGGTCGCTCATCCTGCCCGGGCAGCGGCTCACCCTCCCGGGCGGCGCCGTCACCGCGCCGTCCCCGGCCTCCGGCGACGCCGCCGGCGGGTCCTATCAGGTGGCCGCCGGCGACACCCTCATCGGGATCGCCCGGGCCCACGGGACCACGGTCCGCGAGCTCCAGCAGGCGAACGGCCTCACGGGCACGATCATCCGCAGCGGCCAGACCCTGACCATCCCCGGTGCAGGATCCTCCTCGACCGCCGGCTCCGAGGCGCCGGCACCCTCGGGCGGCTCCTACACCGTGCGGGCCGGCGACACCCTCACCGGCATCGCGGCGAGCCAGGGCACGAGCGTCGACGCCCTCGCGTCGGCCAACTCGCTGACCTCGGCCCACCGGATCTACGTCGGCCAGCGCCTCACGCTGCCGGGCTCCTCCGGCGCGGCGAGCTCCGGCCCCGTCACCTCCGACCCCGGCAACACCTCCGGCGGCGGCGGCTCCACGTTCGCGGGCCGCACCTACCCCGAGGCCGTCGTCGGCGCCGCGAACGCCAACCGCACGCAGCTGGTCGAGGCCGGCGTCCCGTCCCGGGCCGAGATGCAGGAGCTCGTGCGCAGCACCGCCGTCTCCATGGGCGTCGACCCGCGCCTCGCTCTCGCCCACGCCTTCGTGGAGTCGGGCTTCAACCACGCGTCGGTCTCCCCCGCCAACGCGATCGGCACCATGCAGGTCATCCCGTCCTCGGGCGAGTGGGCCTCGCAGCTGGTCGGCCGCACGCTCAACATCATGAACCCACAGGACAACGTCGTGGCCGGTGTGGCCATCATCCGCGCGCTCCAGGGCTCGGCGGACGACTCGGACCAGGGCATCGGCGCCTACTACCAGGGCCTCGGCGGCGTCCGGGCGAACGGTATGTACGCGGACACCGAGCAGTACGTGGCCACCGTGCGCGCGGCGATGAACCGCTTCTGACCGACGCTCCGCCTCCCGGGCCGGGCCCCCGCGCGATCGGGGTGCCCGGCCCGGCGCGCGTCCACCCCGCGTACACCCGGCCCGGTTAGCATCCGCCTGTGGATACCCGTGCCGACCCGCTGGCCGGCCACCTCGTCGACGACCGCTACGAGATCATCGAGCGCATCGCGAGAGGTGGCATGGCCAGCGTCTACCGTGCCCGGGACCTCAGGCTCGAGCGCGTCGTCGCGGTGAAGATCATGCACCCGCACCTCGCGGAGTCCTCGGACTTCGTCCGCCGGTTCCGGCGCGAGGCGCGGGCCGCCGCCCGCCTGTCCCACCCCGGGGTGGTCGCCGTCCACGACCAGGGCGTGACCGGGGAGTCCTCCTACCTGGCGATGGAGCTCGTCGACGGCCCCAACCTGCGCGACGAACTGCGGGCGCGCGGCTCGCTCACCCTGGGTCAGACCCTCGACGTCCTCGAGCAGGTCCTCGACGCCCTCGCCGCGGCCCACCGCGCCGGCCTCGTCCACCGGGACATCAAGCCGGAGAACATCCTCGTCACGGCCGACGGGCGCGTGAAGGTCGCCGACTTCGGGCTCGCCCGGGCCATCAGCGAGACGACGGCGGCGACCTCCGGCACGGTCCTCGGCACGGTCGCCTACATCGCGCCGGAGACCGTCCTCGAGGGGATCGCCGACCCGCCGGCGGACGTCTACGGCGTGGGGATCGTCGCCTACGAGCTGCTCACCGGGGCCCAGCCCTTCTCCGGGACGACGCCGGCGCAGGTGGCCTTCCAGCACGTCAACAAGGCGGTGCCGGGCCCGGGCAGGGAGCTGCCGTGGATCCCCCGCGAGGTCGACGACCTCGTCGCCGCGCTCACCGCCCAGGACCCGGACGACCGCCCCGCCGACGCCGGTGAGGCCCTCGCTCTGCTGCGCCGCACCACGGCCGTCCTCGACGGCGACGTGCTCGACCAGCGCTCCGACGTCGCACCCCGGCCGCCCGCCCGGTTCGACGAGGCGTGGGACGCCGACCAGCGCGACACCGCGGAGACCGACCGCGCCGGCCAGTCCGTCGCCATCCCCATCGGGTCGATCCGGCCGGGTGGGAAGCCCGCGCCCCGGCGCGCGCGGGCCTCGGCCACCGGTACGCGCTCCCCCGCGCGGGCCTCCAGCGCGGACAGCCCGGCACGCGCCCAGGGCCACGCCGACCACCACACCCTCGCGACGCCGCCCGCTCCCGTCCCGCACGACGACGCGGTCCGTGCGAACGACACGCGACCGATCCCCGTCGCCCGGCCCGCCGGCGGCGCGCCCCCGGCGGGCGGCGCCGCACCGGACGCCGCCCGCGCCGCCGCACCCCGCAGGGGCGCCCGCACGGGCACGGCCGGCGGACGCCGTCGGGCCGGGATCCTCGCCGGCCTCCTCCTCGTCCTCGCCGCCGTCGCCGCGCTCGCCTGGTGGCTGCTCACCGCCGGACCCCTCGCCGGCGCCCCCGTGCCCGACGTCACGGGCCGCACCGGCGACGAGGCGGTGGCCGCTCTGGAGTCCGCCGGGTTCGCCGTCGACGTCGAGGAAGGGTTCTCCGACGACGTCGTCGAGGGGAACGCGGTCGCCACCGATCCGGCCGCGGGCGAGCGCACCCGCGCCGACGAGGTCACGCTCACCGTCTCGCTCGGCGTGGAGATGCTCGCCGTCCCCGACCTCGCCGGCTCCACCGAGGCCGAGGCCCTCGACCTCCTGTCCACCGCCCGCCTCACGCCGGGCGAGGTCACGCGCGAGTACGACGACTCGGTCCCCGCGGGCGAGGTCATCTCCGCCGACCCCGCACCGGGCGACGTCGTGCCCCACGACCAGCCGATCGACATCGTCGTCTCCGACGGCCCCGAGCCCACCACGGTCCCGGACGTCACGGGGTCGCCCCGGGCCGACGCCCTCGAGGAGCTGGAGTCGGCCGGGCTCGAGCCGGACGTGGTCGAGGAGCACTCCGACACGGTGACCGAGGGCCTCGTCATCTCCCAGGACCCGGCCGACGGCGACGCCTTCGTCGGCGACGAGGTCGAGGTCGTCGTCTCGCTGGGCCCCGAGCTCGTCGAGGTGCCAGACCTGCTCAACACGGACGTCGAGGACGCCCTCGAGGAGCTGGAGTCCCTCGGGCTCGCCGCGGAGCGCGAGGACGTGCTCGGCGCCTACTACGGCACCGTCCGCGAACAGACCCCCGCCGCCGGGGAGATGGTCGAGCCCGGCACGGTGGTCACGCTGCGGGTGGTCTGACCGCACCCGGCCCCACGACGACGGCGGGCCACCCCAGAGGGGGCGGCCCGCCGTCGTCGTGGTGCGTCGAGGTCAGCTGCGCAGCATGGCCGCGACCTCGAAGGCGATCTGCAGCGACTGCTGGTGGTTGAGCCGCGGGTCGACGAGCGTCTCGTAGCGCCGCGCGAGTCCCGCGTCGTCGATCGGGTCCGCGCCACCCATGATCTCGGTGACGTCGTCCCCGGTGAGCTCGACGTGCAGGCCGCCCGGCACCGTGCCGAGCTGCTGGTGGACCTCGAAGAAGCCGCGCACCTCGTCGAGGATCGTGTTCATCTCCCGGGTCTTGTACCCGGACGGCGAGGTGATGGTGTTCCCGTGCATGGGGTCGCACACCCAGGTCACCGGGCGGCCGTCGGCGACGACCGCCTCGACGATGCCCGGCAGGGCGTCCCTGATCCTGCCCGAGCCCATCCGCGAGATGAACGTGAGCCGGCCGGCCAGCCCCTCGGGGTTGAGCTTGTCCATGAGCGCCCGGACGTCGTCCGCGGACGTCGTCGGGCCCAGCTTGACGCCGATCGGGTTGCGCACCCGGGACAGCAGGTCCACGTGGGCGCCGTCGACCTGGCGGGTCCGCTCCCCGATCCACAGGAAGTGGGCGGAGGTGTTGTACGGCTCGCCGGTGCGGTGGTCGATGCGGGTCAGGGCCGCCTCGTAGTCGAGCAGCAGCGCCTCGTGCGAGGAGTACATGTCGACGGTGCGCAGCGCGTCGAAGTCGACGCCGGCCGCGTCCATGAAGCGCAGCGCGCGGCCGATCTCCCCCGCCAGGGACTCGTACCGCGAGTGCGCCGGGTTCTCGATGAAGCCACGGTTCCACTCGTTGACGAGCCTGAGGTCGGCGAAGCCGCCGCCGGTGAAGGCCCGGATGAGGTTGAGGGTCGTCGCGGAGCGGTGGTAGGCCTCGACGAGACGGCGGGGGTCCGGCACACGCTCGGCCTCGGTGAAGCCGTGCGCGTTGACGGCGTCGCCGCGGTAGGACGGCAGGGTGACGCCGTCGCGCGTCTCGGCGTCGCTCGAACGCGGCTTGGCGTACTGGCCGGCCATCCGCCCCATCTTCACGATGGGCAGCGAGGCGCCGTAGGTGAGGACGACCGCCATCTGGAGGATCGTGCGGATCTTGTTCCGGATCCGGTCGGCCGTCGAGTCGACGAACGTCTCCGCGCAGTCACCGCCCTGCAGGAGGAACGACTCGCCGCGCCCGGCGGCGGCCATGAGCCCCGTCAGGCGGTCGGCCTCGCCGGCGAAGATCAGCGGCGGGCTCGAGGCGAGCTCGGTGACGGCGTCCTTGAGCGCAGCCTGGTCGGGATAGGTCGGCTGCTGGGCGGCGTTCATGCTCCGCCACTGCTGCAGGCCGTCCAGGGTCTCCTTCGAGGGCTCCACGTTCACCCGGCCATCGTAGGTGGCACAGGCGGGTGGGGATCCCTCCCGACCGCTGCGCGGACGTGATCCACGACGCCCCGGGCACCCGACCTCGGCGGGTCGGGTGCCCGGGCTGCGGTCGGGCGCGCTCAGTGCTCGGTGGGCGCGGCGGCCCGGACGTCCTGGCCGAGGTCCGCCATGAGCTCCGTGAACCACTCCTGCGTGATGTCGAACGCCTTGCCTCCGGCGACCCGCTCGTGCTCGATCGCGCGCAGCACGCCGTCGGCGTCCTCGTCGTGCCCGATGAGGCCGGAGCCGCCCTCGAGGGCGACCTGGACGGCGAGGTCGGTCATCGACTTGATGAGGCGCAGGTCGTCGGCGTCGGCCGGTGCGGAGCGCGAGAAGTAGCCCGACTTCTGGACCATGACCTTCTCCGCGCCCAGCTTCTCGGCGAACTGGTCGGCGAACCAGGCGCCGGGGTTGATCGTGTCGAGCTTGACGTGGCCGAACGGGTCGCGCTCGACCTCCTCGCCGCGGGCCTCGAGCTCCGCGACGATCTCGGGCACGCCGGCGCCCTCGGACAGGAAGACGTTGACGTTGCCCTGGGCGTCCATGATGCCGCGCAGGCGCTGCGCCTCGGCGTCGATGTCGAGCTGGACCTCGGGCAGGAACACGGCGTGGACGTCCCAGCGCTCGCGGGTCAGCCCGAGCGCGGGCGCCCACTCCTGGGTGTCCAGCCACGTGCGGTAGCGACGGGCCGCGGCGGCGGTGAGGTAGCCGCAGTGCCGGCCCATGACCTCGTGGACGATGAGCATCCGCGGGTTGGAGCGGTGCTCGCCGACGACGTTGGCGGCGAACTCGGCCGCCTCGCCCGCGGCGGTCCACGCCCCGAGGGACTGGCGGACGGGGACGATGTCGTTGTCGATCGTCTTCGGCAGGCCGACCACCGTCATGTGGTGGCCGCCCTCCTCGAGGAACTTCGCGAGGTCGGCCGCCGTGGTGTTCGTGTCGTCTCCGCCGATGGTGTGCAGGACGTCGACCCCGTCCTTGATCAGCTGGTCGGCCGCCACCTGCAGCGGGTCCTGCCCCTCGGCCACGAGCTCGCGCTCGACGAGGTTCGCCACGTTGGTCAGCTTGACGCGGGAGTTGCCGATCGGGCTGCCGCCGAAGCGGTGGAGGATCGGGGCCTGGGCGCGGGCCTCGGGCGTGATCTCGATCGAGTTGCCCGTGAGCAGGCCGTGGTAGCCGTGCTGGTAGGCGATGATCTCGACGTCGGGCGCGATCTCGGTGTACCGCTCGATCAGCCCCCCGACGGCGGAGGACAGGCAGGGGGCGAAACCGCCCGCGGTGAGCAGGGCGACGCGGCGGACAGACATGGGAGACCTTTCGACGGCGCGGGTGCGGGCGACGTCCCCATCCTATGAGCGGGCCGGCCCACGTACCGACCGGGCACCGGGCTACCGTGGAGGCGTGAGCACCGAGCCGGGCGACCGCGACGACGAGGGTCGGGGGACGCCGCCGAAGGACGAGGCCGGGGCCGACGACGACGCCCGTCCCAAGCACGAGGTCCGGCCACAGGACGACGGGCCCGGCGAGGACCAGCCGCCGGCGGACCCGGCCACCGCCCCCGCCGACGGCGGGCCCCGGCCCGACGGCGGAGTGCGGCTGCAGGAGGGCCCGGCACCCTCCGCCGACGAGGACAGCACGCCGGGCACGCCGGGCACGCCGGGCACGCCGGGCACGCCGGGCACGCCGGGCACGCCGATGGTGCTCGACGACGCCGAGGTCGACCGGCGCTTCGCCTCGATCCTCGACCAGCTCGGCGTCGCCGGCCCCGAGGGCGGCGGGTCCTCCGCCTACCGGGAGTCCGCGCGCGGCACCGCAACGGTCGAGTCCCCGGGCCCCACCGACGCGCCGCCGTCGCGCTCCGCCCCTCACTCACCGGCCACGACGCCGTCGCGGCCCGCGGCGTCCTCACAGCCCGTGTCGCCGTCGCGGCCCGCGACGCCCGGGAGCGGCCCGCGCGACCAGGTGGTCGAGGAGCACCCCGAGGACCCCGCCTGGGGCATCGATGGCTTCGTCGAGCCCGACCCGCCCGGCCCCGACCTCTCCGACCCCGGAGCCATCGTCGGCTGGCTCGCCGCGCTCGGCCCGCTCGTGGTCGGCATCGTCCTCGGCGTCATCGGCGAACCGCCCTCGGTCCTGCTCATGCTGCTCGGGCTCGCGGTGATCGTCACCGGGGTCGTCCTGCTCGTCCGCAGGCTCCCCGACGAGCGCGGACCGGGCTCCGACGGCGCGGTGGTCTGACCGGCGCGCCGCCGGTCCGCGAACTACCCTGGGACCACCCACATCCGCGTTACCGTTCGGGGTACCCGCCCGAAGATCGCGCCAACGGAGGCCCCCATGTCGAGCGAGCCCACCACGCGTCCCGTCGCGTCGTCCCCCCGTGCCGTCGAGGTCGACGCCGACTCCTCGATCACCACCCTGCTCGTCGACCACGCGCGGGAGACCCCGGGCAAGATCCTCTACCGCGAGAAGGTCGACGGGACCTGGGTCGACCGGGACGCCGCCTGGACGCTCGAGCGGGTCGAGTCGATCGCCAAGGGCCTGGTCGCGTCGGGTGTGGAGGCGGGCGACGCCGTCGCCATCATGTGCCGGACGCGCCTGGAGTGGACGCTGCTCGACCTCGCGGCCTGGTACGTCGGCGCGCTCCCGGTGCCCGTCTACGAGTCCTCCGCCCCGGACCAGGCCCAGTGGATCGTCAACGACGCCACGGTGACCCTCGCGTTCGTCGAGACCGCGGCGAACGCGGCGGTCCTCACCGACGCCGGCGGTCTCGAGGGTGGTACCCCGTCGCTGCGCGAGGTCCTCGTCATCGACGACGGCGCCCTGGACGAGCTGGCCTCCCGTGGCGCCGAGGTCTCCGACGACCAGGTGCGCGAGCGGCAGCGCGCGGTCCGGCTCTCCGACCTCGCCACGATCATCTACACCTCGGGCACGACCGGACGGCCCAAGGGCGCCGAGCTCACGCACGAGAACTTCGCCGTGCTCGCGGTCGAGGCCGTCCACGCGCTGCGCGAGGTGGTCGCGCAGCCCGGCTCGTGCACGCTGCTGTTCATTCCCCTCGCGCACGTGTTCGCGCGGTTCGTGGAGGTGCTCATCCTCGCGGCCGGGGTGCCGATGGGGCACGCGCCGGACCCGAAGGAGGCGGTCGCCGACCTGTCCGTCTTCCGCCCGACCCTTCTGCTCTCGGTGCCGCGCATCTGGGAGAAGGTCTACAACTCGGCGGAGCAGAAGGCGGGCACGGGCATCAGGTCCCGGCTCTTCCGCGCCGCCGCCGCCACGGCGGAGGAGTACTCGCGGGCCCTCGACACCCCGTCCGGGCCGTCGGCGCTGCTCAAGGCCCGGTTCGCGGTGCTCGACCGCCTCGTGCTGTCCAAGCTGCGCGCCGTCATGGGCGGCCGCCTGCGCTACGCCGTCTCCGGCGGCGCGCCGCTCGGCGAGCGGCTCGGGCATTTCTACCGCGCCCTCGGCCTCACCGTCCTCGAGGGCTACGGGCTCACCGAGACCACCGCGCCGATCGCCGTCGGCCGGCCCGACTCGCTGCGCATCGGGACCGTCGGACTGCCCATGCCGGGCACCGAGATCCGCATCGCCGAGGACTCCGAGATCGAGGTCCGCGGCCTCCCGGTCTTCGGCGGGTACCACGGCAACCCGGACGCGACGGCGGAGTCGTTCACCGAGGACGGCTTCTTCCGCACCGGGGACCTCGGCACGCTCGACGGCGGCCACCTGCGGATCACGGGGCGCAAGAAGGAGATCATCGTGACCGCGGGCGGCAAGAACGTCGTCCCCGCCCTGCTGGAGGACCCGCTGCGCGGGCACCCGCTCGTCTCGCAGTGCGTGGTCGTCGGTGACCAGCAGCCGTTCGTCGCGGCCCTGCTCACGCTGGACGAGGAGATGCTGCCGGGCTGGCTCGAGAACCACGGGCGCGACCCGATGACGCCGGCCGCGGCGCGGCAGGACCCCTACGTCCGCGAGCGTCTCCAGCGCGCGATCGACCGCGTGAACAAGAAGTTCTCCCGCGCCGAGCAGATCCGGGAGTTCGTGCTCCTCGACCAGGACCTCACGGTCGACAACGGCTACCTCACCCCCTCGCTCAAGGTGAAGCGGTCCGCCGTCCTCGCCGACCACGGCGAGGTCATCGACTCGATGTACGCCGACGCGCGCACGCGTCGCGACGCGAACGGCGGCTCCACGGACCACTGACCGGCCGCCACGATGTCCCCGTCGGTACGTAGCCTGCAGCCGTGACGTCCTTGCTCGCCCCCACGCCCGGCCGCAGGCTCGCCGTGGGCAGCGAGCCCGGCGAAGGCCGGCGGCCCTACCAGGTGGGCCTCGACGAGCTCGGCACCCCGCTGAGCGAGGTGACCTTCGTCGTCGTCGACCTCGAGACCACCGGCGGGGCCGCCCGCTCGGACCGCATCACCGAGATCGGTGCCGTCAAGGTCCGCGGGGGCGAGGTGCTCGCCGAGCTCGGCACGCTGGTCAACCCCGGTGTCCCGATCCCGCCCCAGATCACGGTTCTCACCGGCATCACGACGGCGATGGTCACCCCCGCGCCGCCGATCGGGGAGGTCCTGCCGACCTTCCTGGAGATGGCCGGCTTCGACCGCGGGTCGGTGCTCGTCGCGCACAACGCGCGCTTCGACGTCGGCTTCCTCAAGGAGGCCGTGCGCCGCGCCGGGCGGGAGTGGCCGGCGCCGATGATCGTGGACACGGTGCAGCTCGCCCGCCGCGTCGTGACGAACGACGAGGTCCCCAACCGCAAGCTCGGCACGCTGGCCGCCTACTTCGGGGCGAGCACGACGCCGGACCACCGCGCACTGTCGGACGCGCGCGCGACCGTCGACGTCCTGCACGCGCTCATCGGGCGGCTCACCCCGCTCGGCATCACCCACCGCGAGGACCTGCCCTCGCTCGCGGAGAAGGTGCCCGCTCACCGTCGCCGCAAGACGCGGCTCGCCGACGGCCTCTCGCGCGGCCCGGGCGTCTACCGGTTCGTCGGCCCCTCGGGCGAGGTCCTCTACGTCGGGCGCGCCACCAACCTGCGCCAGCGCGTGCGCTCGTACTTCACGAGCGCCGAGAAGCGCGCACGGATCGGCGAGATGGTCGACCTGGCCGCGGCGGTCGAGGAGATCCCGTGCGCGACGGTGCTCGAGGCCCGGGTCCGCGAGCTGAGGCTCATCGCCGAGCTCGACCCGCCCTACAACCGACGCTCCAAGCGGCCCGCCAGGCTGCCGTGGGTCCGGCTCACCGACGAGGCGCACCCGCGCGTGACGATCACGCGCTCGCTCGGCGCCGGTGAGCTGGGGTCGGCGATCGGCCCGTTCACCTCGCACCGGGCGGCGACCCGCGCCGTCGAGGCCATCCAGGCGGCGTTCCCCGTCCGGCGCTGCACGACGCGGCTGCCGGCGACGCCCCGGGCGGGTGCCCGCGCGTGCGCGCTCGCCGAGCTCGGGCAGTGCCCCGCCCCGTGCGTGAGCGGGCCGCAGCTGCTCGAGATCCGGCCCCGCACGCTGGCGGCCGGGACGTCCGCCCCGCCCCCGCACGACGAGGCCGTCGAGCAGGTCCGGCGGGTCCTCGCGGGTGACGTCGCCGAGCTCCGCGACGGGCTCATGGCGCGGATCGCCGAGCTCGCCGGCCGGCAGCGGTACGAGGAGGCCGCGACCGAGCGGGACCGGCTGCGCGCGCTGCTCGTCGCCGCGCGGCGGACCGAGACGTTGCGTCCGCTCGTCGCCGCGCGCGAGATCGTCGCCGCCCATGCCCGCGACGCCGGGGGCTGGGAGGTGGTCGTGGTGCGGCACGGCAGGCTCGCGGGCACCGCCGTCTCCCCGCCCGGCGCCGACCCCATGCCGACGATCGACGCGCTCGTGGCCACGGCGGAGCACGTGCCCGCGCCGTCCGCGACGTGGGGCGCGGCGTCGGCCGAGGAGACCGAGATCCTCGCCGACTGGCTGTGGCGCGGCGGGACCCGCCTCGTCTCCCACTCCGGGGACGCGGCGCTCGGCGGGCCGACGCGCGGAGCTGGCTCGCTGCCCCTGCCGCCCGGGCCGGACTCCCTCATCGGGGATGATGGGCACGGGCGTCGCTGACGCGCCCGACCCCACGCTCAGGAGGAGACATGCTCACCGCCATCGTCATGATCGAGGCCGACGTCGCCCGCATCCCCGAGGTCGCCCAGCAGGTGGCCGACCTCGACGGCATCGCCGAGGTCTACTCGGTCACCGGCGACTTCGACCTCATCGCCATCGCGCGGGTCGAGCAGCACGAGGCTCTCGCGACCGTGGTGTCGGACCGGCTCGGCAAGGTCCCGGGCGTCACGGGGACCACGACGTACCTCGCCTTCCAGGCGTACTCGCGCCGCGACCTCGAGCAGGCCTTCCACATCGGGCTCGACTGATCCCCCACATACAGGTCTGGCTCCTTGATTGTCGACAATCAAGGAGCCAGAACCGTTTGTTGCTCCGTGCTAGCCCCGCGTCAGCTCGATCCACCGGTCGAGCCTGCCGCGGGCGGCGCCGGAGTCGATCGACCGGGCCGCGTGCGCGATGCCGGCGCGCAGCCGTTCGACGAGGTCCGGCTGCTCGGCGCGCGAGAGGCCCGGCAGGGTGCCGTCGGCGACGAGCGCGGCGGCCGCGTTGAGCTCGACGGTCTCCCGCACGGCTCCCGGCTCCCCGTCCAGCAGCCGCGCCGCGACGTCGGCGTTGAAGGCGGCGTCGCGGCCCCGGAGGTCGTCGACGGTGGCAGGGGCGAGGCCGAGCTGGGCGACGGCGTCGATCTCGTGCGCCGTCACCTCGCCGCCTGCGACCTCCCACACCTGGTTGACCGTGGTCGGCGAGAGCTCGTCGAGCCCGTTGTCCCGGCCGCGGAACACGAGCGCGGACGTGCCGCGGGCCGCGAGCACGCCGGCCACGAGCGGCGCGGAGCGCAGCGGCGCCACGCCGATCGCGCCCGCACGCGGGCGCGCGGGGTTGGTGAGGGGGCCGAGGAGGTTGAACGCCGTCCCGATGCCGAGGGCGCGCCGGGTGGGCGCCGCGTGCCGCATCGAGGGGTGGAACATGTTGGCGAAACAGAACGTGAGCCCGTTGTCCCGGAACACCCGCTCCACGGTGGCGACGTCGAGGTCGAGGTCGACCCCGAGGCGCTCGAGCACGTCCGCCGAGCCCGACGCGGACGACGAGGCCCGGTTCCCGTGCTTGACGACCCGCACCCCCGTGCCGGCGATGACGAGGGAGGCCATGGTCGAGATGTTGACCGTGCGCAGGCGGTCGCCACCGGTGCCGACGATGTCGACGACGTCGGTGGGCACGTCGACGGGCAGGGCGTGGTCGAGCATCTCGTCGGCCAGCCCGCGGAGCTCCTCGACGGACTCGCCCTTGGTGGACAGCGCCGTGAGGAAGCCGCCCAGCACCACCGGGTCGGTGGAGCCCGTCATCACCTCGTTCATCGCCCAGGCCGTCTCGGCCGCGGCGAGGTCCTCCCCGCGCACGACGCGCTGGAGGAGGTCGGGCCAGCGCGGTTCGGCCGCGTGGCTCACGACAGGCGCTCGCGCAGCAGGCCGGACAACGCCTCCTGCAGCTCGCGCGGGTCCACCGGGTAACTGGCGACGGCGTCGGACTCGGACCAGGTGGCGAGCCACCGGTCCTGGGGGCGGGCGATCATCAGGAGGATCGGGGGGCACCGGTAGACCGACGTCTTGAGGCGACGGGCGATCGCCATGCCGCCCTCCTTCTGCGCCTCGGAGTCGAGGACGAGTGCGGCGACCCCGCCGGCCTCGACCCGCTCGACGACCGCGTCCGCCGTCGCCGTCTCCACGAGGTCGACCAGGGGAAGATCCCGCGCGGGACGCCGGCCGACCGAGGAGATGATCTCGCGGCGGGTCGCCGAGTCGTCGGAGAACACGACGACGGTGAGACGCGCCTCGTCGGTGGTCTCCGGGGCCGCGGCCTGCTCGGCGCTGATGACGGTCATGGTTCGCTCCTTGACGACGTGTGGTGCTCGGCGCGGCAGGACTCGCCCGTGGCGCCCGCCTCATCGTAGGCCCGAGGGCGGGCCCTGCCGGCGCGCCGGGCCCACGTGTGCGGATCCGCACCGTCGCGGGGCACGTGCGCTCCCCCTCGACCGCGCCACGCCGGTCGGGACCGGACGAAACGGACCTCCAGGTCGCGGCCGCCACGGAACCGGAGCCCGGCACGCCGGTGGGACGGGTTCGCACCCCTGGGCACGTGGGTCATAATGACCGCGTGTCGTCTACCTCTGCACTCGCCCACTCACCGGGAACGGTCAACCGTCCGAACCCGCTGTCGGTCGGGGTCATCGTCTGGCTGTCCTCGGAGCTGATGTTCTTCGCGGGGCTCTTCGCGATGTACTTCACGCACCGATCGGTCGCCGGCCCCGAGGCCTGGAAGGACGAGGCATCGGTCCTCAACTTCCCGTGGGCGCTGACGATCACGATCATCCTCGTCTCGAGCTCCTTCACCTGCCAGATGGGCGTGTGGGCCGCCGAGCGCTTCCAGCAGAGCCGCACGGGCCACCTGCTCGACATCCGCCGCTGGGGCATGAACGAGTGGTACGTCCTCACGTTCGTCCTCGGCGCGATCTTCGTGGCGGGGCAGACCACCGAGTACATCGAGCTCATGCACCACGGGGTGACGATCCAGGCGAGCTCCTACTCCTCGGTCTTCTACATCACCACCGGCTTCCACGCGATCCACGTGATCGGCGGCCTCATCGCCTTCCTCTACGTGCTCGGCCGCTCCTACCAGGCCAAGGCCTTCGGCCACCTCGAGGCCGGTTCCGCCGTCGCCGTGTCCTACTACTGGCACTTCGTCGACGTCGTGTGGATCGGTCTGTTCATCATCATCTACGTCATCAGATAGCGTCGCCGGGGCGCGGCCGACGACGGCTGCCGCCGCCCCGCACGCACACGGCCCACCAACCCCTTCCCCATCGAGAGGTCGAGACATCGTGAAGGCACTCGCCGCACGCAGGAGGAGCCGGTTCGCACCGGTGGTCCTGCTCCTGCTCGCCCTGCTGCTGACGGGTGGCGCGCTCGCCCTCGTCGACGCCGGCAGTGCAGACGCCACGTCCACGGAGGACACGACGGAGACCGTCGCCGCCGGCGAGTCCCTGTTCCAGGCGAACTGCGCGACGTGCCACGGCATGGACGCCACGGGCACGGACATCGGTCCCTCGCTCGTGGGCGTCGGGGCCGCGAGCGTCGACTTCCAGATGGCGACCGGTCGCATGCCGATGACCATGAACGGTCCGCAGGCACCGTCCGGCAACCCGAGCTTCAGCCCCGAGGAGATCAACCAGGTCGCGGCCTTCGTCGCGGCCCTCGGCCCGGGCCCGTCGGTCCCCTCCGCCGAGCAGGTCGACCCCGAGCTGGGCGACGCCGCGAACGGCATGAACCTCTTCCGCACCAACTGCGCCATGTGCCACAACGCCGTGGGCGCCGGCGGTGCCCTCTCCGAGGGCCGCTACGCGCCGGCCCTGGACGGCTCGACGCCGACCGAGATCTACGAGGCGATGCTCACGGGCCCGCAGTCGATGCCGGTCTTCAACGACGCCAACATCGACCCCGAGGGCAAGCGCGACGTCATCGCCTACCTGGTCGCCCAGCGTGACGTCTCCGTGGGCGGGTTCTCGCTCGGATCGGTCGGCCCCGTCAACGAGGGCGTCTGGGTGTGGATCGTCGGTATGGGCGTCCTCGTGGCCGCCTCGGTCTGGATCGGAGCCAAGTCCTCGTGAGCACGACCCCGCACAACGACACCCCCGGGCACGAGGTCGCCCCGGACGACCGGCGCAGCGACGCCGCCGTCGCGGTCGCCGACCGGTTCCAGGACCCGGGCATCGAGCCCCACCGCGAGCGGCTCGGCGACAAGGACCCGGCCGCGGCCAAGCGCTCCGAGGCGATCGTCGTCATCCTGCTGACGGTCTCGATCATCGCGTCGGTCGCCGGCATCGTGCTGTACGTCGTCCTCCCGCTGAATGCGGAGATGATGAGCGTGCGCCTCTCCAACCTCTCGCTCGGCCTCGGCCTCGGGATCGGTGCCCTCGGCATCGGCCTGGCCGCCGTCCACTGGGCGAAGTCGCTGATGAACGACGTCGAGCAGGTCGAGGAGCGCCACCCGCAGGCCTCGGACGCCGCCGGACGCGCGGAAGCCGTCGAGATCCTCCAGCAGGGCGCCAAGGACTCGAACATCGCCCGCCGGCCGCTGCTCAAGGGTGCGCTCGCCGGTGCGCTCGCGCTCGCTCCCCTGCCGTTCCTCGTGCCGCTCGTCGGCAACCTCGGGCGCGACTGGGACGTGGACAAGTTCCGCCACACGATCTGGGGCGACACACCGGACGAGACGGACCCCGCCTACTTCGGCGAGACCTCCGACGGGCGCGTGGGCCGCCGGCTCGCCATCGACCCGACGGGCGACCCGCTCCAGGCCTCGGCCGTCACGCGCGGCTCGGTCTTCCACATCATCCCGCAGGGCCTCGACGCCGAGGAGCACTACTACGAGGAGAAGGCCAAGGCTGTCGTCATCCTCGTGCGCATGGACCCGGAGCTGCTCACCGAGGCGCCGGAGCGTGCCGACTGGAGCTACGACGGGATCGTCGCCTACTCGAAGATCTGCACGCACGTCGGCTGCCCGGTCGCGCTCTACGAGCAGACCACGCACGAGCTGCTGTGCCCCTGCCACCAGTCCACCTTCGACATGACGGACGGCGCGAAGGTCGTCTTCGGACCGGCCAAGCGGCCCCTGCCGCAGCTGCCCATCGCCGTGGACACCGAGGGGTACCTCATCGCGACCGCCGACTTCGACGAGCCCATCGGGGCGAGCTACTGGGAGCGTCTCAAGTGACCACCACCCCCACGCGCAACGCGCTACCCACGGACGCGCCGAGGACGCCCGCCGGCAAGATCGGTGTGGCCCTCGACGAGCGCGTCGGCGCCGCCAAGCTCGTCAAGGAGTTCGCGCGCAAGATCTTCCCCGACCACTGGTCGTTCCTGCTCGGCGAGATCGCGCTCTACTCCTTCATCACGCTCATCATCTCGGGCATCTTCCTCACGATGTTCTTCGTCCCCTCCATGGGGCACACGGTCTACCCCACGGACGCCCTCCCGGTCTCGATGCAGGGCGTGGAGATGTCCGAGGCGTTCCGCTCGACGGTCTACATGTCCTTCGAGGTCAAGGGCGGTCTGCTCATGCGGCAGATCCACCACTGGGCCGCGCTGCTGTTCATGGCCGCGATCGTCACGCACATGTTCCGCATCTTCTTCACGGGGGCGTTCCGCAAGCCGCGCGAGCTCAACTGGCTCGTCGGGTTCGGTCTGATGATCCTCGGCCTGCTCGCCGGGTTCTCGGGCTACTCCCTGCCGGACGACGTCCTGTCGGGCAACGGCCTGCGCATCGCCGACGGCGTGGCGAAGTCGATCCCGATCATCGGCTCCTACGCGAGCTACGGGCTGTTCGGCGGCGAGTTCCCGGGCACCGACATCATCCCGCGCCTGTTCACGGTGCACATCCTGCTCGTCCCCGGGCTCATCCTCGCCCTCGTGGCGGTCCACCTCATGCTCGTCGTCGTGCACAAGCACACGCAGTACCCCGGCCCGGGCCGCACGGACCGCAACGTCGTCGGCTACCCGCTCTTCCCCGTGTACATGGCCAAGGCGGGCGGCTTCTTCTTCGTCGTGTTCGGCGTCATCGCGCTCATGGGCGCGACGATGTCGATCAACAACGTGTGGAACTACGGGCCGTACGATCCCTCCCCCGTCGGGGCCGGCGCGCAGCCCGACTGGTACATGCTCTTCCTCGAGGGCGCCCTGCGGCTCATGCCCGGCGAGACCGAGGTCGTCATCGGCGGGTTCACGATCCCGTTCAACGTCCTCGTGCCTGGCGTCGTCATCCCCGGCATCCTCTTCGGTCTCCTCGCGATGTGGCCGTTCATCGAGCAGTGGGTCAGCCGCGACACGCGTGAGCACCACGTGCTGGACCGGCCCCGCAACGTGCCGGTGCGTACCGCCGTCGGCGTCATCATCATCGCCGAGTTCGGGCTGCTGTTCGCGGCCGGGTCGAACGACATCATCGCCACCCACTTCGACCTGTCGATCAACCAGATCACGTGGGCGTTCCGGATCCTCTTCTTCGTGCTGCCGGTCATCCTGTTCGTGCTCGTCAAGCGCATCTGCCTGGCGCTGCAGCGCAGGGACCGCGAGCTCGTGCTCGAGGGGCACAACACCGGACGGCTCGTGCAGCTCCCGGACGGGTCGATGCACTCGTGGCACCGTCCGCTCGACGAGCACGAGCGCTGGACGCTCGTCAGCTACGAGGCCGGCAAGCCGCTCGTGGCCGAGCCCGACGTGGACGAGAACGGCATCGACCGCCCCGCCCACGACCGCGGGCCGGGCCGCCTCGCCGTCGCCGTGTCCCGCTGGTTCTACGAGGACCGGGTCGAGCCCGTGACGCCGGCGGAGCTCGCCCGAGCCGAGGAGCACCGCCACGGGCTCATCGAGGGCGAGGACACCGGCGACGAGGTGCACGAGGAGCCGCCCCCCTCGATGTCCACCGCGCGCCTGATCCGCGACTAGGAGCACGCTGCCCGCACTGCGCGGGCACCCGCACCCCACCAGAGCGGCGTCGTCCAACCGGACGGCGCCGCTCTTGCATGTGCCCACCCGAGACGAGCACCGATCTGACCCGGCGGCCGCCCAGGTGGCAGGGGTCCACACATCGGCCCCGCGTGCGCCAGGTCTCGGATCCGGGAACAATGGCAGGTACCTGCTGTTGCAACAGGTGAGCGGGCGCAGGCCCGTGAGCAGCACCCATCCGGTCGGTCCGGCCGGCAACCGTTGGAGGATTTGCATGACGTACGCGCTCCCCGAGCTCCCCTACGACTACGCGGCGCTCGAGCCCCACATCAGTGGCAAGATCATGGAGCTCCACCACTCCAAGCACCACAACACCTACGTGACCGGTGCGAACACGGCCCTCGAGAAGCTGGCCGAGGCCCGTGACTCGGGTGACCTCTCCGCTGCGCCGAAGCTCGAGAAGGACCTCGCGTTCAACCTCGGCGGCCACATCAACCACTCGATCTTCTGGAAGAACCTCTCCCCCGAGGGTGGCGGCCAGCCCGAGGGCGAGCTCGCCGAGGCGATCAAGGACTCCTTCGGCTCGTTCGAAAAGTTCCAGGCCCACTTCACCGCGGCCGCCACGTCGATCCAGGGCTCCGGCTGGGCCGTCCTCGCGTTCGACTCGGTCTCGAACAAGCTCGTCGTCTTCCAGCTGTTCGACCAGCAGAACAACGTGCCCGTCGGCACGCTCCCGCTCCTCATGCTCGACATGTGGGAGCACGCCTTCTACCTCGACTACCTCAACGTCAAGGCGGACTACGTCAAGGCGTTCTGGAACATCGCCAACTGGCAGAACGTGGCCGAGCGCCTCACCAAGGCGCAGTCCTCGGCCGGCGGCCTCATCGTCGCCTGACGCACCCTCTGCGAGGCGTCCACGACGACGC
>JBQDDG010000010.1:67392-74547 GCA_052093225.1 Actinomycetaceae bacterium | reverse complement strand
TCGTCGATCCACCCGATCGTCTCCAAGATCGAGATCCGCAAGGAGGGCAAGATCGGGCGCGTCTACTACCCGGCGCCCTACATGACGAACGACAACCTCGAGTTCTACGAGGACGCGTACGAGATCGGCCCCGAGAAGATCATCGACACCTACGCCGAGGCGACCCAGCACGTCGACCAGGGCCTGTCGCTCACGCTCTTCTTCAAGGACACGGTCACCACCCGCGACCTCAACCGGGCGCAGATCTACGCGTGGCGCAAGGGCATCAAGACGCTCTACTACATCCGCCTGCGCCAGCTCGCGCTCGAGGGCACCGAGGTCGAGGGCTGCGTCTCCTGCATGCTCTGACCCGCGCGGCGGCACGGGACGTGCTCCGGTCCTGCCCGACGGCGGAGCTCGCCCCGCGCGCGTGACGCACCTCCCGCATGGAGGCGGCGTCGTCGCCCCTGACCCGGCCCCGGTCCGCATCTGCGGACCGGGGCCGCACCATGTCCGGGGCAGTGTCGGTGCAGGTGACAGCGCAGGCGGGCGATCGGCGTCGGCCACAGGAGGTCCGCAGGACCGTGCCGTGCGCCCCGCGCGGGGTGCCCGTGGCGGCCCGTGCGGCGTTCCTCACTTCGGAGCCCCAGGTCTCGCTCTGATAACGAATGTGCCATTACGGTGTGCTGGCTCGTGAGACCTCTCGCGCGCGGGTCCCCCCGGGCCTCGTGAACCGAGGTCGTCGGCGCCCCGGCGTCGGGCGGGCGGTCCTGTCCCCCACCCCCCGAGGTCACCATGAGTCACCGTGCTGTCCAGGCGTTCGCGCTCTCCACGCTCACCGCCGCAGCCACGCTCGCGGCCCCCGTCGGCGCCGACGCCGCGGCCCTTGCAGGCCCCGCCCCGACCCTCCCGGCCGCCGTCGGGAGCCCGCTGCCGATGCACGGCGGCGAGATCGGCGACGACGGCGCGAGCTTCTACCTGCGCACCGCCTCCGGCGATGTCGGCGTCCGCTACGGGCGGGCCGGCGACGCCGCGTATGTCGGCGACTGGGACGGCGACGGCGTCGACACGCTCGCGATCCGCCGCGGCGCGACGTTCTACGTCTCGAACTCGACCAGCCCGACGACGCACGACTACACGGTGACCTACGGCCGCGCGGGCGACGACCACCTCGTGGGCGACTGGGACGGCGACGGCGTCGACACCCTCGCCGTCCAGCGCGGCAGCTACGTTCTCATGTCGAACTCGCCGACCGGCACCACCCACGACGTCGAGCTCAGCTACGGCCGGGCGAGCGACGAGTACCTGGTGGGCGACTGGGACGGTGACGGCGTCGACACGCTGGCGATCCACCGCGGCATCGAGTTCCACGTGCGCAACAGCAACACCTCGGGCCCGGCGCACCAGGTGGTCCGGTTCGGCCGCAGCGGCGACACGCCGGTCTCGGGGGACTGGAACGGCGACGGCGTCGACTCGATCGGCGTGCACCGGGCCGCCGGGTCCACCTTCTACCTGCGCGACGCCGTGAGCTCCGGCCCGGCCGACCAGTCCTTCAACTGGGCCCGCTCGACGGACCAGGCGTTCGCCGGCCGCTGGGTGCCGGGGCAGCGCGCGGACACCGTCGGCGTGCAGCGCCCGGACCCGCGCCCCGTCGTCGAGGAGCAGGAGCCGGCGGCGCCGAGCGGCACGCCGCGGCAGATCGGGCAGAGCATGGCGGCCGACCGCGGCTGGACCGGCTCGCAGTGGTCGTGCCTCGACAGCGTCTTCACCTACGAGTCCCGCTGGGACCCGTCGGCGCACAACACCTCGAGCGGCGCCTACGGCATCCCGCAGGCCCTGCCCGGCAGCAAGATGGCCACCCACGGCTCGGACTGGCGCACCAACCCGGCCACCCAGATCGCCTGGGGGCTGGACTACATCGCTGGGCGCTACAGCACCCCGTGCGGGGCCTGGTCGCACATCCAGGCGCGCGGCTGGTACTGACCGCGGATCCTCGAGGCGTTCCGTCGCCCGCCCTCGGGCCCGACGGCGTCCGGTCGTGGACAATGAGCCGATGACCGCACGCCTCGCACTGGGCGCGATGGGCGGCACCATCGCCATGGCCACCGCCTCGCCGGGCGAGGGGGCGACGCTCGCGCTCTCGGCCGACGACCTGCTCGACGCCACGCCGGGCCTCGCCGACCTCGCGGACGTCACCGGGGAGCAGCTGACGAACGTCCCGTCCGCGTCGCTCACCCTCGACGACGTGCTCGGCGTCCACGCGTGGGCCGAGCGGCAGGTCGCTGCCGGTGCCCGCGGCATCGTCCTCACCCACGGGACGGACACGCTCGAGGAGACCGCCTACCTGCTCGACCTGCTGTGGCGCCACGAGACGCCGATCGTCGTCACCGGCGCGATGCGCTCGTCCGCGATGGCCGGCGCCGAGGGGCCGGGCAACCTGCTCGCGGCGGCCGTCACGGCGCTCGCCGAGCGGGCACGCGGTCTCGGTGTGCTCACCTGCCTCAACGACACCGTCCACCTCGCCTCGCGGGTGACGAAGGCGTCGTCGACGGCGCTCGAGACCTTCGAGTCGCCGGGCTCGGGTCCGCTGGGGCTCGTCGTCGAGGAGAGCTTCCGGCCGCTGTGGGCACCGCTTCCGCGGCCCGGCGCGCTCGCCGTGCCGCCGCCGGGACGCGTGACGGTCCCGCTGCTCGAGTCGCCCTTCGACGACGACGGCACGGTCCTGCGCGCGGTGCTCGGCACCGGTGTGCGCGGGGTCGTCGTGGCCGGCACCGGGGTGGGGCACGTGCCCGGTCCGGTGGCCGATCTGATCTCGGCGGCGATCGACGACGGCGTGTGCGTGGTCGTCGCCTCGCGCACGCAGCGCGGCGGCACGGCGACGCGGCTCTACGGCTTCCCCGGGTCCGAGCAGGACCTCATCGCGCGCGGCGTCCTCATGGCCGGGAACCTGTCCGCACGGAAGGCCAGGCTGCTGCTGCACGTGCTGCTGGCGTCGGGCGCCGACCGGGGGACGATCGCCGCGGAGCTCGCGGCCCGCGGCGCCTGACCGAGCCGGGCGCCTCGACCGGCCACGGCCCGTGGCCGCCGGCCACCCGCGCGCACCGGCCACCCGCGCGCACCGGCCGCCCCGCCCGGTCGTGCGGCGCTCAGTCGCCGTCGGCCATCCGTACCGCGATCGCGAGCCTCACGCGGTTGTCGACGCCGAGCTTGGTGAAGATCCGGGTGACGTGGGACTTCACGGTGGTCTCGGACATGAACAGCGCACCGGCCACCTCCGCGTTGGAGTCCCCGCGCGCCACGGCCCGTGCCACCTCGAGCTCGCGCGGCGTGAGGCCGGCGAGGGCGTCGCGGGCGGCGGCGGCCTCGGCGTCGTCCCCGTGCCCGGCGCCGGCGAAGCGTTCGACGAGCGCGCGGGTGGCGGCGGGGGAGAGGATCGACTCGCCGGCGGCGACCTGCCGGACGGCGTCGATGATCTGCCGCGGGCCGGCGTCCTTGAGCAGGAACCCCGCCGCGCCGGCGCGCAGTGCGCCGAACACGTACTCGTCGAGCTGGAACGTGGTGAGGACGCAGACCCGCGCGGTGGGCACCGCTCGCGTGATCTCGGCGGTGGCGGTGACCCCGTCGAGGACGGGCATGCGCACGTCCATGAGCACGACGTCGGGGCGGTGGGCGATCGCGGCGTCGACCCCGGCGCGGCCGTCGGCGGCCTCGGCCACCACCTCGAGGTCGTCGGCCGAGGCGAGGATCATGGTGAGGCCCGAGCGGACGAGCGCGTCGTCGTCGACGACGAGGATCCGGGTCATCGCTCCTCCTTCGGCCAGGGCAGGCGCGCGCGGACGGCCCACCGGCGGCGGGCCGTGCGTCCGTGTCCGTCAACGGCTGTGCGTCTGTCACCGGCCGTGCGTACGCGTGTGTCACCGGAGGCTCCGGGCTCCGGCCCCGCGGACAGTGTCCCGGCCACGCTGCGGGCACGCTCGGCCAGACCGCCGAGACCCAGACCGGGCCGGCCCGGGTGCGCATCGCCCGCGGTGGTCCCGGATCTTTGGGCACGGTTGGGGCCCAGGAGCGCGGTGACCGAGCCGGCGGGCGCAGCGGGCGGGAGGTCGTTGACGACCGCGATCAGTACGCCGTCGCCCGGCACCGCGGAGACCGAGACGTCGATCGGCATGCCCGGGGCGTGGGTGAGCGCATTGGTCGTGGCCTCCTGGACGATGCGGTAGGCGGCCCGGCCGACGGCGGGATCGAGACTCTCGGACGGCGCGATCACCAGTTCCGTGCGGATCTCGGCGCCGGCCCGACCGGCGCGCTCCAGGAGCGCGGGCACGTCCGCGAGGCCCGGCAGGGGCGCGTGCTCGGCAGGGGCGTCGTCCGTGCCGAGCACGTCGAGGATCTCGCGCAGGTCGCGCGCGGCGCCCGTCGCCGCGACCCGGACCGCGGCCGCGTGCCGTTCGACCACCTCTGCCCCCGCGCCCGGGTTGACCTCGAGTGCGCCCGCCTGGAGGTTGATGAGGGCGAGCTGGTGCCCGACGGCGTCGTGCATCTCCGCGGCGATCCTGCGCCGTTCCGCGAGCACCGCCTCCCGCTCCCGGGCCGTCCGGGCCTCGGCGTCGAGCCGGGCGCGCGCGGACTCCTCCTCCGTGAGCCGCCGCCGGACCGCCAGGTAGGAGCCGAGCAGCGCGGGGACGACGACCTCGGCGACGACGCCGGCCGCCAGCTCGAACAGCTCGATCCGGCCCTCGAACCATCCCGGGAGCTCGCCCGTGGCGCTGAGGTCGGTCGCCGGGTCGGCCCAGGGGGAGAGCAGGGCGAGGGCGGCGAGCACGAGGATGACGGCCGCGGCCCGGTCCCGCCGGCGCAGCACGAGCGACAGGACGGCGACCGGCAGCAGCGACGAGCCGGTGAGGGCGACGCTCGCGATCCCGAGGACCGGTAGGGCCAGGGGCCGGCTCGTCCGACGCAGCGCGGCAGCGACGAGCGCCGGCAGCAGCACCCAGGCGAGAACGGCCTGCCAGGTCGCCCGGTCGGACTGGGTGAGCCCGGAGACGTGGTCGCCGACGACGAAGACGAGGTAGAGGACCGTGTGCCACGACGGTCGGTCAGTCGGCCACCACGCACGCAGGGAGACGCCCCGCGGACCGGCCGGGGCCGCATCCGGCTCCGCACGCCCGCCGAAGGAGGTCACCCCGCAAGGTTAGGGAACGCGGCCCCGCGCGTCCCCCGACCTTCGGCCGCACCTCGCCGCCGACCCTGCGACTTTCGTCGGGGGTCAGGGCGACCGGTCGGCCGAGGTGCCGGAACCCCCTCGGACGCGAGGTTGGTCCCATGATCACCACCGACCACCTGTCCAAGTCCTTCGGCCGCCGCACGGTCGTCGACGACCTCACCCTCACCGCCCCCGCCGGCTCGGTCACCGCGTTCCTCGGCCCCAACGGCGCCGGCAAGTCCACGACGATGCGCATGATCTGTGCGCTGTCCCGCCCGGACTCCGGCACGGCTCTCGTCGGCGGGCGTCCGTACACCGACCTGCCGAGCCCGGGCCGCGTGGTGGGCCAGCTCCTCGACTCGTCCTCGCTCCACCGGGGCCGTACCGGGGCCGAGACCCTCTCCCTCGCGCTGCTCGCCGTCGGCCGCCCCACCCACCTCGCCGCCGGGCTCCTTGACCGCGTCGGCCTCACCTCCGCCGCCCGCAGGCGGGTCCGCGCCTACTCCCTCGGCATGCGCCAGCGGCTCGGCCTCGCAGTGGCGCTCGCCGGCGACCCCGAGATCCTCGTCCTCGACGAGCCCTTCAACGGGCTCGACCCCGAGGGCATCCACTGGTTCCGTCGCGTCCTGCGCGACTTCGCCGACGACGGCGGCACCGTCCTGCTCTCCTCCCACCTCCTCGCCGAGGTCGAGGCGGTCGCGGACCACTACGTGGTCATCGCGTCGGGCGCGCTCGTCGTGCAGGGCCGGGCCGCCGAGCTCCTCGGGGGCGACGCCGTGCGCGTGGACGCCGACGACCGGCCCGGCCTCGTCGCCGCACTGACGGCCGCCGGCCTCACCGTCGGCGCACCACTCGGCATTCCCGACGGCGGTTCTCCCGGCGTACTCGACGACCCGACGGCGACCGGCGTCGTCGTCCGGGCGAGCGCCGCCGAGGTGGGACGCGCGGCGCACGCCGCCGGCGTCCCGCTCACCCACCTCGCCCCCGCGGGCGGGCACCTCGAGGACCTCTTCCTCCGGCTCACCGCCGCCTGACCGACCCATCGACCCATCGACCCCTGAAGAAGGACGACATGACGACCACCGGCCCCACCCCTCAGCCCCTCGCCGCCGAGCCGACCGCCGCGAAGCCGCGGGCCGGCTCCACCCCGACACCAGGCGCCACCACCGGCGTTCCGCTCCGGCCCGGTGCAACCGCCGGCGACCATATGCGGTCCGGTGCAGCCACCGGCACGACCGTTCGCCCACCCGCGATGCGCCGCCGGGTCCTCGTCGAGCTGCGCAAGACCGTCGACACGATCTCCGGTTCGGTCCTCACCGCGGTGACGATCGCCGCCGCGCCGCTGCTGGTCGTCGTCTGGCTCCTCTCGGTCGGTACGGAGGGCATGACGATCGACGTCGTCGTCGGCTCGGGATCGCTCGCCGCCGCCCTCCTCGTGCCAGTCCTCTCCGCGCTCGTCGTCACGTCCGAGTGGGGCCAGGGCGCCGTAGTCACCACCTTCGCGCTGGACCACGCGCGGCTCAAGGTCCTCGCGGCCAAGGTGGTCGCGGCCCTCGTCGTCACGCTCGTCGTGGCGCTCGCCTGCATCGCGGCCTCGCTGCTCGTCGCGACCGCGATGGGCATCGACCTCGGCGGTGCCGACGGCGTCGCCCGCACCTGCGCCGGCGTCACCGCCGCGCTCCTGCTCTACTCGCTGCTCGGCAGCGCCTGGGGTGCGCTCACGCTCCACACACCGCTCGCCCTGGGGGCCGTACTGGTCGGTCCGCAGGTGGTCAACACGCTGGTCACGCTGATGGGGGAGCGCCTCGCCGACGTCGGCCCCTGGTTCCAGGTCAGCCACGTCATCGGCGACCTCACTCAGGGCGAGGTGGCGAGCTGGCCGAAGCTGGCCGTCAACGCGGCGATCTGGATCGTCGTGCCGCTGGCGCTCGGGGCACGCCGGATCGCCCGGGCCGAGATCTCCTGACGGCCGC
>JBQDDG010000010.1:32536-67292 GCA_052093225.1 Actinomycetaceae bacterium | reverse complement strand
GGCCGGTCGTATGCTCGGTCCCAACCTCGACGTCAGGCAGACAGGGACCCGCGTCATCCCGAGCCGCCCCGCACAGGGCGGCACCTGGTCGAGGAGGCACGGGGTGGCGCGGATCCGGGCCGGGAGCGCCAGCTCCCGGCGGCCGCCACCGTCCCGTCCCCGACCGAGAGCCCACCGCGATGACGGCATCCGCCGCAGCGACCCACCCGACGCCGAAGGGCACCGGCACAGCACCCGGCACAGCACCCGGTACCGCGCCTGAACGACCCGGTACCGCACCCCCACGCGCGACCGGGACGACGCTCGTCCTCGACGGCGTCGGCAAGACCTTCGCCACCGGCACCGAGGCGCTGACCGGCATCGACCTCACGCTCTCTGCGGGGGAGCTCGTCACCGTCGTCGGCCCGTCCGGCTGCGGGAAGTCGACCCTCCTGCGGCTGGCCGCCGGCCTCGAGCAGCCCACGACCGGGTCCCTCGAGGCCCGCACCGACGCCGTCAGCTACGTCTTCCAGGACCCCACCCTCCTCGAGTGGCGCACCACCCTCGCCAACGTCGAGCTCGCCGGTCAGCTCACCGGGGTGCCCCGCGCGCAGCGCCGCCGTGACGCGGCCGCCGCCCTCGAGCTCGTCGGGCTCACGGGCTTCGAGCGCCGGTATCCGCGGGAGCTCTCCGGCGGCATGCGGATGCGGGTCTCGCTCGCCCGCGCGCTCGTGCGGAGCCCGGACCTCGCCCTGTTCGACGAGCCCTTCGGCGCGCTGGACGAGATCACCCGGCTGGCCATGCAGACCGAGCTGCAGCGCCTGTTCACCGACGCCGGGTTCGCCGCCCTGTTCATCACCCACTCCGTCTCCGAGGCCGTCTATCTCTCGACGCGCGTCCTCGTGATGAGCGGCCGCCCGGGACGGCTCGTGGCGGACGTCCCGGTCCCGTGGGAGTACCCGCGGCCGCCCGCGCTCCGGTACGCCCCCGAGTTCGGCGAGCTCGCCGGCCGGGTCTCGGCCGCGCTGGAGGCGCACTCATGAGCCTGCGAACCGACGCCACCACCGCCGACGCCGGCCCTGCCGACGCCGGTGGTGCACCCGCTTCCACGTCGACGGCCGACGCGACCTCCGCCGTCGTGACGGGACCTGGCCCCGCCCGGCGGGGGCGCGCCCGGGGCCGCCTGGGCGACGTCGTCGCCGCGGCCTGGCCGATCGCCGTCGCCCTTCTCGGCATCGTGGCGATCTGGTACGTGGTCTCCTACCTCGTCCTGCCCGAGGACCAGCGCTTCCTCCTGCCGCCGCCGCACGAGGTCTACGCCGGCGCGCTCGGCGACGAGCGGGTGATGGGCCCCATGCTCGACGCCCTGGGGAACACCGTGGTCGTGGCGATGGCGGGGCTCGCGCTCGCCGCGGTCGTCGGGATCGGGTGGGCCGTCCTCATGTCGCTCGCGGGCTGGGTGGAGAAGGTGCTCTACCCGTACGCCGTCATCCTCCAGACGATCCCGATCCTCGCCCTCGTGCCGCTCATCGGCATCTGGTTCGGCTACGGGTTCCCGGCGCGGGTCATCGTCTGCGTGATCATCGCGCTGTTCCCGATGATCTCGACGACCCTCTTCGGGCTCCGCTCCGCCGGCACCGCCGCCCACGACCTCTTCACCCTCCACCGGGCGGGCCGGTTCCAGCGCCTGGCCCACCTCACGCTGCCCGCCGCCGTCCCGTCGATGTTCACCGGCCTGCGCACCGCGGCCGGCCTGTCCGTCATCGGCGCGCTCGTCGGCGACTACTTCTTCCAGCAGGGCCCGGCCGGCATCGGCGGGCTGCTGCGCACGTACACGCTGCGGCTGCAGATGGACGCCCTGTTCACCGCCATCACCCTCACCGCGCTGTTCGGGGTGGTGGTGTTCGCGATCTTCGCGGTCCTCGACTCCGTGGTCATCGGCCGCTGGTACGGACCGCGCACATGAGCCCCCACGACCGGAGCACGCCATGACCACACGCCACCGCACCGCCGCACCTGCGCGAGGAACGGCGTCGCCCGCGCGAGCCACCACGCCGTCGGCGCGACGAAGCTCCGCCCCGACGGCGGGGCGCGGGCTCCGTACGGCCGCCGGGATCCTCGTGGCGGCGGCCCTGCTCGCCGCGTGCGGCGGTGGGGACGACGGCGCGGGCGGGGCGGCTGACGGTCCGGCGCCCGGCACCACCGCCGCGGAGGCGGGCAGCGCGCTCGACCTCGCCGAGGTGTGCCCGGCCACCGTCGTCGTGCAGCAGGACTGGCAGCCGCAGGCCGAGCACGGCGGGACCTACCACCTCGTCGGCGACGACTACACGATCGACACCGACGCGAAGTCGGTGACGGGCTCCCTGGTCGCCGGCGACGTCGACACCGGCGTGCAGGTCGAGGTCCGCCCGGGCGGCCCGAACGTCGGCTTCCAGTCGGTTGCGGCGCTCATGCACCTCGACGACGACATCACGCTCGGCGCCGTCAACAGCGACTCGGCGATCATCAACCACGAGGCCCAACCCACCGTGGCCGTGGTGTCCCAGATGACCGTCTCCCCGCAGATCCTCATGTGGGACCCGGAGACCTACCCCGAGGCGGAGACCATCGAGGACATCGTGGCGACCGGCGCCACGGTGGTCACCAGCGGGACGGTCCTGCACGCGCTGCTCGCCGACCGCACGGAGTTCGACCCGGCGGACGCCGACTCCAGCTACGAGGGCACGCCGGCGCGGTTCGTCTCGGACCCCAGCATCGTCCAGCAGGGGCTCGTGACGAACGAGCCGTTCGTCTACGAGCACGAGGTCGAGCCGTGGTCGAGGCCCGTCGCCCACGCGCTGCTCGCGGAGGTGGGGCACTCGACGTATCCCGGGCCGATGGCGGTGCGCGCCGACCGGCTCGAGGAGCTCTCGCCCTGCCTCGAGCGGCTCGTCCCGGTCCTCCAGCAGTCCCAGCTCGACTTCCTCGCCGACCCGGGGGAGACCTTGGACCTCGTCGTCGAGCTGGTCGAGGCCTACCAGCTGTCCTGGACCTACTCCCCGGAGGTCGCCGACTACTCGGTCCGGACCCAGCTGGCCGAGGACCTCGTGCACGACGACCCGGCGTCGGGGACCTTCGGCGCGTTCGACCCGGTGCGCATGCAGGAGATCGTCGACACCTACGTCTCCGTCCTCGAGGCCGAGGGTGCGATCGGTTTCGGCTCGCTCGACCCCACCGAGCTCTACACGAACGAGTTCGTCGACGAGGGCATCTCGATGGGTGCCGTCGACTGATCCGGTGGCCCGGGCCACGTTTCGGCATGATTCGGTCACAAAGGGTTAACGATTGTGCCGGATCGGCACGGAGCGACCTTTCCGCACGATCATGCGGGATCGAGCGCATCGAGCCGTCCGCACGAGCGGGGGAAGGGGATTGCCAACCGTCCAGATCTGGACCACCCTGGACCGGTCACAGCGCTGCTGAGCCGTGCCCGGAAACGGATCGGTCAGGCACATGCGCGGCGGCGCGTCCCCCCGGAAGCGTTCGCAGCCAGGCGCGCGCATGTGACGACGCGAGGCCTGGTGCGCACCGAGTGCACCACCGCATGTCGCCCCCACGGGACGCGGACGGGCCCCGATCACGGAGGACAGATGGTCGCACTCAGCGCACGCAACGTCTACAAGGTCTTCGGACGGCAAGGACGTCGCGCGGTCGAACGACTCGAGAAGGGCGCTGACCGCGACGAGATCAAGCACCTCGGCACCGCTGCGGTCATCGACGCCAGCTTCGACGTCGAGCCCGGTGAGATCTTCGTCGTCATGGGCCTGTCGGGCTCCGGCAAGTCCACGCTGATCCGCACGCTCAACGGTCTGCACCCGGCCACGACCGGCAGCATCGAGATCGGCGGGACCGACATCGCCAAGGCGTCGGGCGCCGAGCTCCGGGAGATCCGTCGCCGCAAGGTGTCGATGGTGTTCCAGCACTTCGCGCTCCTCCCGCACCGGACCGTCCTCGACAACGCGGCCTACGGCCTCGAGATCCAGGGCGTCGCCAAGGCCGAGCGCCTGGAGCGTGCCCGCGAGGTCGTCGAGATGACGGGCCTCGGCGGGTGGCAGGACTCCGTGCCCGCCCAGCTCTCGGGCGGTATGCAGCAGCGCGTCGGCCTGGCCCGCGCGCTGGCCTCCGACACCGAGATCCTCCTCATGGACGAGGCGTTCTCCGCCCTCGACCCGCTCATCCGCCGGGAGATGCAGGACCAGCTCGTCGAGCTGCAGACCCGGCTCGGCAAGACGATCGTCTTCATCACCCACGACCTCAACGAGGCCGTCCGCCTGGGCGACCGGATCGCCGTCATGCGTGACGGCCGCATCGTCCAGATCGACTCCGGCGAGAAGATCCTGTCCGACCCGGCCGACGAGTACGTCGCCCGCTTCATCGCCGACGTCGACCGCTCCCGCGTCATCACCGCGGGCTCGGTGATGACCCGTCCGACGACGACGGTGTGGGCGAACTACGGACCCGGCGAGGCGCTGCGCACGCTGCGCGACTCCCAGGTCTCCGCCGCCTACGTCATCGACCGGACGCAGAAGCTCATGGGCTCGGTCTACGACGACGAGCTCCTCGAGGCCCAGCGCCGCCGTGAGAGCGCCATCGCCCCGTACGTCCACCCGGACACTTCCGCCGTCAACGTGGACACCCCGATCTCCGAGGTGTTCGCGCCGGCGGCCGAGGCACGCCTGCCCGTGGCCGTCACTGACGACGACGACCGTCTCCTCGGCGTCGTGCCGCGCGTCTCGCTCCTGGAGGCCATGGTCCCGGGCGATCTGGAGAACTCGGAGGGCTCCGTGGAGGACCAGTCACCCCCGGGTGGCAAGGACGAGGAACCTGTGCCGAGTGCCGCCGACGGCGCCACCACGACCGACGAGGAGACGCGATGAACGACGACCTGCTGTTCCGCATCCCCGTCGGCGAGTGGGCGGACTCCGCCGTCGACTGGCTCACCAGCACGCTGGACGCGTTCTTCGACGTCATCGGACTCATCTTCGGTGGTGCGTACGACGGTCTGACCTACCTGCTGAGCACGCCGCCCTTCTGGGTGATCATGGCGATCCTCGTGGTCGCCGCGTTCGCGGCGAAGGGGTGGAAGCTCGCGCTCGGTTCTCTCGTCGGTCTGCTGGCGATCTACGGCATGGACCAGTGGACGAACGCGATGATGTCGCTCTCGCTGGTGCTCGTGGCGAGCATCATCGCGGTGATCATCGGTGTCCCGCTCGGCATCTGGGCGGGGCTCAGCGAGCGTGCCTCCGCGGTGATCCGCCCGTTCCTCGACGTCATGCAGACGCTGCCGGCGTTCGTGTACCTCATTCCGGCCGTCGTGCTGTTCCGCGTCGGCGAGGTCCCCGGCATCGTCGCGACGATCATCTTCTCCCTGCCGCCCGCGGTCCGCATGACGGAGCTCGGCATCCGGCAGGTCGACCAGGAGGTCGTCGAGGCCGGCCGTGCCTTCGGTTCGACCCCGGGCCGCATCCTGCGCCAGATCCAGCTGCCGCTCGCGCAGCCCACCATCATGGCCGGCATCAACCAGGTCATCATGCTGGCCCTGTCGATGGTCGTCATCTCGGGCATGGTCGGCGCACCCGGACTCGGTGCCGAGGTCTACTCGGCGCTCACGCGCATCAACATCGGGCTCGGCTTCGAGGCCGGACTCGGCGTCGTCATCCTGGCCATGTACCTCGACCGGCTCACCGGAGCCCTGTCGCAGCACGGCGCGGTCAACCGCGCCAAGCGCATGGCCCGTTCCTGACCATCTACACAGACCTGCGTCCCCCGGCGCACACGTCCTGACCACGAAAGAAAGAGGAGAAATCATGCGCACCACGAAGAAGTTCGTGACCACGGCGGCCACGGTCTCCGCGCTCGCCCTCACGCTCGCAGCCTGCGGCGGCGGCGACGACGAGACCGACGGCGGCGACAACGGTGGCGACACCGGCGGCGAGAGCGGTTCCGAGGACGCCGGCGGCTCCGCCGGTGGCGAGGGTGGCGAGGGTGGCGAGATCACCATCGGTGTCCACTCCGGCTGGGAGGAGGGCATCGCCGTCTCGCACCTGTGGCAGGCGATCCTCGAGGAGCAGGGCTACGACGTCACGCTCGAGACCGCCGAGGCCGGCGTCGTCTTCACCGGCCTGGCCCAGGGCGACTACGACCTCAACTTCGACACCTGGCTGCCGAACACCCACGCCGACTACATCGACCAGTACGGCGAGGACCTCGAAGAGCTGGGCATGTGGTACGAGAACGCCCCGCTGACGATGGCCGTGAACGAGGACGCCCCGATCACCTCGCTCGACGAGCTCGCCGACAACGCGGACGCCTTCGGCAACCGCATCGTCGGGATCGAGCCGGGCGCCGGCCTGACCCGCATCACCACGGACGAGGTCATCCCGACCTACGGCCTGGAGGACATGGAGTACGTCATCTCCTCGACCACGGCGATGCTCTCCGAGCTCAGCGCCGCGATCGACGCCGGTGACGACGTGGTCGTCACGCTGTGGCGCCCGCACTGGGCCTACGACGCGTTCCCGATCCGCGACCTCGAGGACCCCGAGGGCGCCTTCGGCGAGCCGGACGACATCTACACGTACGGCAACGCCGAGTTCTCCTCGGAGTTCCCGGAGGTCGCCGAGTGGATCAGCAACTTCACCTTCGGTGACGAGCAGCTCGCCGAGCTCGAGAACATCATGTTCAACGAGATGGGCGGCAACTCGAACGACGAGGCCGTCGAGCAGTGGCTCGGCGACAACCCGGACTTCATCGACTCCGTCGTCAGCGGCGGCGACGAGTCCGGCTCCGAGTCGGAGTCCGACGCCGGCAGCGAGACCGGGTCCGAGGGTGCGGGCAGCGAGTCCGGGTCCGAGGACGCCGGCTCGGAGACCTCCTCGGAGGGCTGAGCCGACTGGGAGGCCGCCGCGCGCACCGCGCCGCCGCCTCCCCGCCGGACCACGCGGTCCGGCACCACACCGAACGACGAGCTGCGGCCCGCCCTGGAAGGGGCGGGCCGCAGCCCGTTCCACCCCTGTCGAACGACGACCGACCTGGCCGCGGCGAGAGCCCCGGCCGACGCGCAGGGGCACGCCCTCCGACGAACAAGCGGGAGTCGCACGACCAGCGCATGAGAAAAGTGAAGAACGTGAGAAGCAGGAAGTCGATGTTGTCGGCGGGCGCGACCGTGACGGCGCTCGCCCTGACCCTGGCCGCCTGCGGCGGGTCCGGCGACGACGCGGGAGGGACCGAGGCCTCGGGAGGGGCCGAGGGGACCGAGCCCATCGTCATCGGCATCCCCGCCGGCTGGGAGGAGGCCGTCGCGGCGAGCTACCTGTGGAAGCACATCCTCGAGGAGGAGGGCTACGAGGTGGAGACCGAGACCGCCGAGCTCGCCCTCGTCTACACCGCGCACGCCGAGGGGCAGTACGACCTCAGCTTCGAGGTCTGGCTGCCCGATGCGCACGCGCCGTACATGGAGGACTACGGCGACGACCTCGAGGAGCTGGGGATGTGGTTCGAGGAGGCCCCGCTGACGATCGCGGTCAACGAGGACGCCCCGATCACCTCGCTCGACGAGCTGGCCGAGAACGCGGACCAGTTCGACAACCGGCTCATCGGTATCGAGGGAGGTGCCGTCCTCACGCAGGTCACGGAGGAGGAGCTCATCCCGACCTACGGGCTGGAGGACATGGAGTTCGTCATCTCCTCGACCACGGCGATGCTCTCCGAGCTGAGCGGGGCGATCGAGGCCGGCGAGAACGTCGCGGTCACGCTGTGGCGCCCGCACTGGGCCTACGACGCGTTCCCGATCCGCGACCTCGAGGACCCGGAGAACGTCTTCGGTGAGCCTGACGACATCTACGTCTACGGGCACGAGGGCTGCTCCGAGGAGTACCCCGAGGTGGCGGAGTGGCTCGGCAACTTCTACATGACCGACGACCAGCTGCACTCGCTCGAGAACATCATGTTCAACGAGATGGACGGCGACGACCCCGAGGGCGCCGTCGACCAGTGGCTCGAGGAGAACCCCGACTACGTGGACCCGATGCTCGCCGGTGAGGCCGCCGGTGGCGGGTCGGGCTCCGAGTCCGCCTCCGGGTCCGGCTCGGAGTCCGGCTCGGAGAGCGCGTCGCAGGGCTGACGCCGACGACGCGCTGGGCAGGCTCGCCGCACCATGAGGTGAGGCTGCCCGGCGCGGGGCGCGGGGCGCGGGGCGCGGGGCGCGGGTCAGCGGCTCACGCCCGCGCGGTTGCCCCAGCTCTGCCACCAGGCCTCGAACGCGAAGAAGATCCATCCGGTGACGGCCCCCGCGAGGACCAGCCCGATGATCAGTCCCGTCTCGGGCGCCGGGGCGGGCACGAGCACACTCGGCAAGGCGCCGGCGACCCCGAGGACGAACCCGATGAGGAACCGCGTCCAGCGCACCGCCCGGCCACGCCGCACCGGGCTCTGGACGACCTCCTGCCGGCCGGGCACGTTCCCGTTCACCTTCCGGTGGTCGGCGCGCAGCGGTCCCCGCCCGGCCCAGATGGCGACGGTGAGCCCGACCCACACGGCGCTCGTGGAGCCGGAGAGCGCGAGCACGCGGTCCTCCGCCGCGGCGCCGGCCACCGTGAGGGCGACAGGTGCGAGGTAGCCGAGGACCGCCTGGAGCACGTCGACACCGATCGCGGCGCCGGCACCCATGGACCGCCGGTCGCTGCGCGTGATGTACCAGTTCTTGCGGTCCATCCTCAGGTGCTGCACCACGATGATCACCCCGCCGACGACGAGGCCCGCGCCCGAGGCGAGCGTCGCGACCAGGCCCGGCTCCATCGCGGTGTCACTGCCGAGGAGCACGGCGACGACCGCGGCGACGGCGCTGAGGACGACGGAGGCGAGCGTCGTCGCCACGAGGTCCGACCGGCTCGAGCGGACCCCGTCCGTCCGGCCGTCACGCGTACGCCGGGCCTCCGCTCGCAGCGCGTCCACGGAGGGCCCACCTGCACCGCCCGGCGGCATCTCCCAGAACTGGCCGTTCCACACGCTGCCGTCGGGCGCGCGCGTGCCGGTCGCCGGCGCGTGCCCCTGGCCGTACTGGTCCGTCATGGGCTCATTGTGCTGCGCCCGGCCGCCGTCGCGAGCGGACACGGCGGGCACTCCTGCACGGCGGGTACCGACGGGAGCGGGCCGTCGCCTGCACCGACCGGTCACCGACACACTCTCGATCACGTCGGGCGACGCGCCGGGCGACCCGACGTCGTCGGGGCCTCGATCCCGCGTGGCGACACCGGAAGGTGAGCATCGACGTCGTACCTCACCACGGACGGAGCCTCCGGCGTGGGTCCCTCGTGGGACGATGGGAGCACCGCCCGAGACGTACCTCGAGAGGCGACAGGACCCCCGCGCGACGCACGCGCCATGCAAGACAAGGAGCACCGTGTCCGAGAAGCTCAAGCTCGTCTCCTCGGTCCAGGCCATCAACTGGAACCGCATCGACGACGACAAGGACCAGGAGGTCTGGGACCGCCTGACCTCGAACTTCTGGCTGCCGGAGAAGGTGCCGCTGTCCAACGACATCCAGTCCTGGCAGACGCTCAACGAGCACGAGCAGCTGATGACGACCCGTGTCTTCACGGGCCTCACGCTGCTGGACACGGTGCAGGGCACCGTCGGGGCGGTCAGCCTCATCCCCGACGCCGTCACGCAGCACGAGGAGGCCGTCTACACGAACATCGCGTTCATGGAGTCGGTCCACGCGAAGTCCTACTCGTCGATCTTCTCCACGCTCATCTCCACGGCCGAGATCGACGACGCCTTCCGCTGGTCGGAGGAGAACGAGAACCTTCAGAAGAAGGCGCAGATCATCATGGACTACTACCGGGGCGACGACCCGGAGAAGCGCAAGGTCGCGTCCGTGATGCTCGAGTCGTTCCTCTTCTACTCGGGCTTCTACGCGCCGATGTACTGGTCGAGCCGCGCCAAGCTGACGAACACCGCCGACCTCATCCGCCTGATCATCCGTGACGAGGCGGTCCACGGGTACTACATCGGCTACAAGTACCAGAAGGCGCTGGAGAAGGCCTCGGCCGCACGCCGCGAGGAGCTCAAGGACTACACGTTCGAGCTGCTCTACGAGCTCTACGAGAACGAGGAGCAGTACACCGAGGACCTCTACGACCCGCTCGGGCTGACCGAGGACGTCAAGGCGTTCCTCAAGTACAACGCGAACAAGGCGCTCAACAACCTCGGCTACGAGGGCCTGTTCACGTCCGACCAGACGGCGGTCAACCCCGCGATCCTCTCGTCGCTGAGCCCGAACGCGGACGAGAACCACGACTTCTTCTCGGGGTCCGGCTCGTCCTACGTCATGGGCAAGGCCGAGAGCACCGAGGACGAGGACTGGGACTTCTGACGTAGCCGACCGCCGGGGCTCCCGGCGCAGGCCCGTCGACGGCGCCGCTCCCTCGTGGGCGGCGCCGTTCGTCATGCGTGGGGGGCGTGGGGCGGCCGCGGTCACTCGGCGACGAGACCAAGCTCCTCGCCGTCGGCCCGGAGCGCGTAGGTCGTCCCGTCGCGGCGGAACCGGGCGCGCAGGAGGAGGTCGACGGCGGCGGAGTCCGCGTCCGCGTGGCCGTCGGCGCGCAGCTGCCTGCTCATGGACGCGCGCAGGTGGGGGAGGCGGGCGAGCGCCCGCCGTTCGGTGCCACGGCGGACCACGACGGCGCAGATGAGCACCGCGACGGCCGCCACGCCGAACGGGACGGCCAGCCCGAGCAGCGAGGCGCCGAGCCCCTCCGGGCGGGACACGGGCAGCAGCGTGACCAGCAGGGCCGCGAGAGCAAGCACCGCGATCCCGGTGAGCGTGCACCAGCGCACGAGCTGGCGGGCGCCGTCGCGACGCGCCTCGTCGAACGCGGCGAGGTCGGCCTGCGCGTCCGGGACGCGGATCCGGAAGTCGCCGTGGAACGGGGGCTGCGGCATGGGTCCAGTATCGCGATGAACGCGGGCCCTACCCTGGTGGCGACCGTCCGGCCCGCCGCCCGTGGAGCGCCATGACCAACGATCCGCAGCCCATGGCGCTCGTCGCCCTCGCCGCCGAGCACGGGCTCGACCTGCACCCGGACTCGATCGAGGTGGAGGAGGTCGGCCTCGACTACCGGGTCGCCTTCGGCACGGTAGCCGACGGCGGACGCTGGGTCCTGCGCATCCCCCGTCGGCCCGACGTGGCGGCGAAGATCGACGACGAGGCAGCGATCCTGGACGTCGTCCGGCCGCGCCTGTCGGTGGCCGTGCCGGACTGGCGGATCCGCACCGAGCGCCTCATCGCGTACCCGGAGCTCCCAGGTCGGCCCGGCGTGACGGTCGACCCTGACGCCGGCGAACCGGTCTGGCACATCGAGCCGACCTCGCTCGCGTACGCCCGCGGGCTCGGCGAGCTCATCGCCGAGCTGCACCGGATCGACGTCGAGGAGGCGCGCGCCGGCGGGATGCCGGTGGAGGCCCCGGACGAGGTTCGTCGTCGCTGGTCCGAGAATGTGGAGCGGGTGGCGGCGTCGTTCGCCGTCGCGCCGTCCCTGCTGAGCCGGTGGCGGGCCTGGATCGACGACGACTCGTACTGGCCGGCGTGGTCCGTGGTCACGCACGGCGAGCTCTACCCGGGGCACGTCCTCGTGGACGGGGCGGACCGGCCGGTGGCCGTCCTGGACTGGACGACGGCGTCGGTCGCGGACCCGGCGACGGACCTCGCGCTGCAGCACATGACGGCGGGGGAGGAGGGCTTCGCCGTGACGCTCGAGAGCTACGAGCGGGCCGGCGGGCGCACCTGGGAGCGGGTGGCCGAGCACTGCGCCGAGATCCTCGCAGCGAGCCCGGTGGGCTACGGCCTCTACGCGCTGACGACGGACGACCCGGACCACCGCGCCGCGGCCCAGTCCCTGCTCGACCCGGCGTGAGCCTGGTGTGAGCCGGCAGGGACCGGCATGAGCCTGGGAACCCGGCGTGATTGGACCAGGAGCGGCCTTCGCCGGCTGTGGACTGGCGGCGACTGGCCCGAGGCTGGTGCGAGCAGGCCGGGTCCGGTCCGAGGAGCGGCCCCCTACCTGCGGGTGCGGCGCGGGCGACGCAGGAGCGCCGCCACGAGGAAGATGACCACGCCGATCGCGCCCCCGACGACGGCACCGCGCGTGAGGCTGGCAGCGATCCCGCTCGCCCCCGGGCCGGCGACCTCGACCGTGGGCAGCGTGACGAGCCCGTCCCCGGTGAACACGGTCCAGGCCATCGCGCCGAGGGTGAGCAGCAGGCCGAGACCGACGACCGTGAGGGCCGTGGCGCGTCGAGCCCGCGGTGCGGACTCGGCGAGAGCGGCGAGGTCGACGTGGTGTCGCCGGGCCCACAGCAGCGTCACCCACGTGGGAACCGCCGTGAGGAGCAGGATGACGAGCGGGACCGCGAGCGACCCGACGGCGGCCGCGACGACGGCGACCCCCACGCCCGTGTAGATGCCGGCCGTCATGCCGACCCCGGACGCCTCGTTGACGACGGCCTGCTCGCGCTCGTCCCCGAGGGTGACGGGTGCGCTGCTCTTCCTCGGTGTGCTGCTCGGGGTGGTCATGACGCTTCTCCCTGCGGGTCGGTGGCCGCCTCGGGGTGCTCGCCGAACAGGTGCTCGACGGTGGCCCCGAGGGTGCGCGCGATGCGCAGGGCCAGGAAGACCGAGGGGGCGTAGTCGCCCTGCTCGATCGCGATGACGGTCTGGCGGCTGACTCCCACGCGCTCGGCGAGCTCCGCCTGGGTGAGGCGGAGGCTCTTGCGGCTGGCGCGGACCGGGTTCTCGTGGGCCGCGTCCGCCGCCGTGCGTGGCGGGGTCATGCGGCGATGTTAAGTATCCTCGACATCTAATGTCAAGGATCCTCTACATGCAGTGTGTGGATGGACCTGAGACCCCCGACGTCACCCACTCAGCTCCCGCGAGTCGTACCCCCGCGGCCCTGTGCGCGCGCCTCCGCGCCTCGAGTCGTACTTCCACGCGGCGAGTCGTACCTGCTGGTTCGAGTCGTACGTCCAGGGGGTACGAGTGGCGCTGGGAGGTACGCCTCGGCCAGGGAAAGTACGAGTCGCGGAGGGAGGGTACGACTCGGCGGTACCGGGGCTCGTCAGCGGGTGACGAGGTAGTTGCCGTCCTCGTCCTGCTCGAGATGGATGCGGCCGTCGGCCTGGGCGCCCTTGCAGAACTGGAGGAAGCCTCGGTAGCCGAGGCTCTTCTCGCTGAACCCGGGCTGCCGCTTGCGCATCGCGTCCTTGAGGCCCGAGAGCGGGACCGGCCCGTCGCTCGCGTCCACCAGGTCGACGAGCAGCGTGAACGCCTCCTCGCGACCGCCGCGCTCCGCGAGAGCCACCTCGGGGTCCCCGGTGGCCGGCCCCGGCGAGAGCTCGACGATGCCCCGGTCCGCCAGGTGGCGCAGGACCTCGCCGAACGAGCGGAAGCCGAGGTCGGACTCCGAGAACGTCGGGTCCTTGCGCAGGAGCGCCCGCTTGAGCACGGACGCCGTCACGGAGTCCGACGCCGAGGAGAGTCCCGAGATCGTCTGCGCCACGCGGACCTCGAGCGGCTCGGGCTCGATCGCCGTGCCGGCCCCCGCCTCGTCCGCCGACGATGCGCCGTCCACGGATCCGTCGCTCTCCAGCTCGTCTGCCGACAGCGAGTCGTTCGCGAGCTCGCGCCCGGAGATCTCGCCGCTCGAGCGCGAACGGCCCGAGCGCTCCCCGCCGCTCGCCGCTCCCGCAGCCGATCCGGCAGAGCCCGGTGCCGATCCGGCAGAGCCCACAGCCGATCCAGTGCCCCCCGCAGACGATCCGGCGCCCCCCGCAGAGGATGCAGCGCCGTCGTCCTCGCGCGCCGCGGGCCGCTCCACCGCGCCTCCGGCCCCCGTCTGCGCGGCGGGCCGTCGGGTGGCGGGCCGGCGTCGTCGCGGGGGTTCGTCACCCGGCTCGACCCCTTCGAGGCGGTCGTAGAACAGGAACTCGTCGCACGCCGGCGGGAGCAGGCGGGACGTCGAGTCCTCGACCCCGACGCCGATCACGCGCTTGTCGAGCTCGCGCAGCTTCTGGACGAGCGGGGAGAAGTCGCTGTCCCCCGTGCACAGCACGAACGTCGAGACGTAGTCGCGCTCGAACGCCATCTCGATCGCGTCGACCACCATTTTGATGTCGGCGGCATTCTTCCGGGACGCGCCCATGCGCTGCGGCATCTCGATGAGCTCGACCTGGTGGCGCGTGAGCATCCGCCGGTCCTCGTCGAAGAAGGACCAGTCCGCGTACGCACGGCGGGTCAGGGTCCGGCCGCGTACCGCGAGGGCGTCGGCGATCGGTCCGAAGTCGAAGGTCATCCCACCGAGGTGGTCGCGGGCGCCGAGGGCGAGGTTCTCGTAGTCGAGGAAGACGGCCATGCGTTCGTCAGGGTCCATGCGGCCAGCCTAGGCACCGGGGGCAGGAAGAAATCATGCGACGCGGCATCGCGCCGCTGCCTAGCGTGGCCACGCACGGCCCCGCAGCCGAGAACGGCGGGCGGGCCGGGCCGGCGGGTGGTCCCGCCGACATGCGCACGGCCGGGAGCGTCTGGGGGTGTCCGGCGTGGAGATCTTCGTCCGGCTCGAGGAAGCCGCAGCGGCCCTCGGCGCCTCGCCGTGGCTGCTCGCCATGGTCGCCGGGCTCGCCATGCTCGACGGCCTCTTCCCGCCCGTCCCGAGCGAGACCGTCCTCGTCACCGCCGCGGTCCTGTCGATGTCCGGCGGCGGGGTCCACGTCGTCCTCATCGTGCCGGCCGCCGCCGTCGGTGCGTTCGCGGGGGACACGCTCACCTACGTGCTCGGGCGGCAGCTGCCGGTGCACCGGATCCCGGGCCTGCGGGGCGAGCGTGGTCGCGCGGCGGTCGACACCGCGAGCGGAACGCTGCGGCGGCGCGGCGTGCCGATGGTGGTCGCCGGCCGGTTCGTCCCCGTCGGGCGGGTGGCCATCAACGTCGGTGCGGGCGCGCTCGGCCTGCCCCTCAGGCGCTACCTGCCGGCCGCGGCGACCGCAGCGACCCTGTGGGCGAGCGTGACGGCGGCACTGGGCGCCGGTGCGTACGCGATCGTCGGCGGGCACCCGCTCGTGTCGGTCGCGATCGGGGTCGCGGCCGGCGTGCTCATCGGATTCGGTCTCGATGCCGTGCTCCAGCGTGTGCAGCGCCGCCGGGGGCGCGGTGGTCCTCCGGTGGAGGACGGCGGCCGGCCCGACGGCGTCCGGCCGGGTCCCGCTTCCGGGCGTGACTCCCGGGAGGTCGCCCCGCACCGGCCCGACGGCGTCCGGTCGGTTCGCGCTGGCGCGTCCTCCGACGCAGCGGCCGACCCGCCCGCCGAGAGGCCCGGGGAGACCTGTCGCACCCCCGGGTCCTCGGATATCCGTTGACGCACCCTCACCCGCTGTGCTTACTGTCCATACACAGTAGCAACACAGGAGGTGGACCATGCTCGTCGTCGACGGACTGACGAAGCGCTACCCGGGATTCGATCTGGACGGCGTGTCCTTCGAGATCGAACCCGGCTACATCACCGGCTTCATCGGCGTGAACGGCGCCGGGAAGACCACGACCCTGAAGTCGATCCTCAACATCGTGCGGCCCGACGCCGGCACGGTGACCTTCGAGGGCCGCGACATCTACGCCGACGAGGCCCGCGCCAAGCAGCTCATCGGCGCCGCGCTCGGACCGCTCGACGTCTACCCGAAGCACCGGGTGCGTACCGTCGTCGACGTCTACCGGCGCTTCCACGACCACTGGGACGGGCGGCTCTTCGCCCGCTACCTCGAGCGTTTCGGCATCGACGACACCAAGAAGGTCAGCGAGCTGTCGACCGGGATGCGCGTCAAGCTCGGCGTCGCCATGGCGCTCTCGCACGGAGCCCGGCTCGTCCTGCTCGACGAGCCGACGAGCGGCCTCGACCCCGTCGCGCGCGACCAGCTGCTCGGCGTCCTGCAGGAGGTCGTGGAGGAGGGGGAGCGCGCCGTGCTGTTCTCCACGCACATCACGAGCGACCTCGACAAGATCGCCGACCTCATCGTCTTCATCCGCGAGGGGCGCATCATCGCCGACGACACGAAGGACGACCTCATCGACGGCCACCGGCTCGTCGGCGGCGCCCGCGACGAGCTGACGGACGACCTGCGCGGCCGCCTCATCGGGCACCGCGACCACGCGTTCGGCTTCTCCGGCCTCGTGCGCACCGCCGACCTGGACGAGGTCTCGCCCGAGCTGCAGGCCGAGCGACCCAACCTGGAGGACCTCATGGTCTTCTACGACCTGGAGGGAGCGCGATGAGCACCGCCACTCTCATGTACAAGGAGGCACGCCTCGTCGTGCCGCCCGCCTACCTGGGCTTCGCCGCCCTCACGCTGTTCAACCTCATCCCGCACTACCCGATGATCATCGGCGTCAGCTACTTCATGCTGGCCCTCTTCATCGCCCTCTCGGAGGCGAACGCGAACCGGGACCACGTCTTCAGCATCTCGCTGCCGATCCCGCGCTCGCGGCTCGTGCTCGGCAAACACCTCATCGTCGGTGCCGTGGAGCTCGTCCAGCTCGCCGCGCTCGCGGTGGTGGCCGTCGTCGTCGCGCAGATCCAGCCGGAGGGCAACGCCGTCGGTCTTGACGGCAATCCCGCCTTCTTCGGCTTCGTGCTGCTCGCCTACGGCGCGTTCAACATCGTCTTCCTGCCCGGGTACTTCACCACCGGGCACCGGATCGGTCGCCACGGCGTCCTCGCCGGGATCGCCTTCGCCGCGGTCTACGGCGCTGCCGAGCTCGCCGTGGCCCTGGTCCCCGGGGCGAGCGGTGTCCTCGACACGCTCGACGCCGCCGACGCCGGTCCGCAGCTCCTCGTGCTCGTGCTCGGGGCGCTCGCGTTCGCCGGCCTCACCGCCACCTCCCACCGGCTCTCGGTCCGCGCCTTCGAGCGCGTCAACCTGTGAGCGCCACGGGCGCGGTGGACATCGTCGTCTCCCCGCGCGGCAGCGCCCCGATCTACGAACAGATCCGGGCGCAGATCGCCGCGCAGATCCTCGACGGCACCCTCGCGCCCGGCACGGGGCTGCCGTCGATCCGGTCGGTCGCCAAGGAGCTCGGCATCAGCGTCATCACCATCAAGAAGGCCTGGGAGCTCCTCGAGGCCGACGACCTCGTCTACACCCGCCAGGGCAAGGGGGTCTACGTCTCCGAGCATGCCGCCGACGGGCTGAGCGCCAAGCGTCACGCGTTCGCCGTCGAGCGGTTCCGCACCAACGTCGACTACTACCGCTCGCTCGGGCTCACGCGCGAGGAGCTGATCCGCATCGTCGAGGAGGAGTACTGATGCCTGCCGCCGACACGCACCACCACCCACCTGGGGCCGTCCGCACGCGGCGGCTCGTCCACATCGACCACCTCCGGGTGTTCGGCACCCTGCTCGTGGTGGCCCACCACGTGGCGCTCGCCTACGGCAACCTCGGGATCTGGCCGAACTGGGAGGAGCCGACGTCGGAGCTCTCGGCGCTGCCGTTCGACCTGCTGGTCCTGCTCAACCAGACCTTCTTCATGGGCCTGTTCTTCATGCTGTCCGGGTTCTTCGCGCCCGGTTCGGTCGACCGGCGCGGCCCGGGGCGCTGGGCGGCCGACCGGCTCAAGCGCCTCGGGCTGCCGTTCGTCGCCTTCATGGTCCTCCTGCGGCCGCTGTACACGCTGCCGACCTACCTCGACCAGCTCGCGGCGGACCGTGAGCCCTACTGGCTCTTCTACCTCACCGACTGGCAGGTGGGGCCGATGTGGTTCGTCCTCGCACTGCTGATCCTCTCGCTCGTCTATGCCGCAATCCGGGCCCGCCGGCCCGGGCAACCTGCCGGCCCGACGACGTCGCACGCCTCCCGGGGTCCGTCGCGCCCGCTCCGTGCGGGTCAGGTCGTCGCGTTCGCGCTCGCGCTCGGCGTCGTCTCCTACGCGTGGCGGATCGCGTTCCCCACCGGTTCCTTCCTCCCGGTCATCGGGATCCCGAGCCCCGGGTACGTGCCGCAGTACGTGGCGCTGTTCGTCGTCGGGATCCTCGCCTTCCGCAAGGGATGGTTCAGCGAGCTGCCGCGCCGGGCGGGGCTCCTCGGCGCCGGCCTCATGGCCGTATCGCTCGTGCCGATGGCCCTCGGCGGGTATCGCACGCTCGACACGACCGACCCCGTACCCGCAGGCGCCGACCCGGCGCACCTGGGCTTCGCCCTGTTCGACGCCCTCTTCGCGACCGGCGTCATCCTCGTCCTGCTGCGCCTGTTCGAGCGGTACGCGAACCGGTCGACAGCGCCGGGGCGGTTCCTCACCGCGAACGCCTTCGGCGTCTACGTGCTGCACGCCCCGGTCATCGTCGGGGTCGTGGCGCTGCTCGGCCCGCTCGACGCGACGCCGGTGCTGAAGTTCGTCCTCGCGCTGGCGGTCGCGACCACCGCCAGCTGGGGTCTGACCGCGCTGCTGCGCCGCAGCCGGGCGGTGCGTCAGGTGATCTGAGGAGGGCCCGGAGAGTGCCGGCTCAGCGGCGCAGGGTGCGCCAGAGCGTCGCCCACTGCTCCGGCCCCAGGTCCCGCGGCAGGGCGCTCCGGCCGACACCGGCGGCCGACAGCGCCCGCTCGGCCGCGCGCTCGTCGACGCCCGCGGCGCGCGCCACCACGCGGGAGAGGCGGCCGCCCCGACCGGTGAACACGGAACGGACGAACGTCTCGTACCCGCGGCGCTGCCGGGCCGGGAGGAGCGGACTGCGCCGGCGGGCGATGCTCAGCACACCGCCGTCGACGCTCGGTACCGGGCGGAAGTGCCCCGCCGCCACCCGGAACTCCAGCGCGACCTCGAACCAGGGGGCGCTCTGCGCGGTCATCATCGTGGACCCCCCGACGCCGGACCGCTTGCGCGCCACCTCCCACTGGGTGAGCAGCACCGCGTCCTGCCACCCGCCGGACCCCAGGAGCCGGCGCAGCAGGGGAGTCGTGAGGTGGAAGGGGATGTTGCCCGTGACGACGGGGACGTCGAGCGGGACCCGCATCGCGTCCCCGTGCTCCACGCGCACCCGACGGGCACCGCGCAGGGACCGGTGCAACCGCCGGGCCCGGTGCTCGTCGATCTCGACGGCCGTGACCGGGCGGTCGAGCCGGGCGAGCTCACGGGTGAGGGCGCCGTCACCGGCGCCGAGCTCGATGATCTCGCCGGAGGTCTCGCGCACGAGGTCGGCGATCCGCCGCAGGCTGGGCGCGTGGTGGAGGAAGTTCTGGCCGAGCTCGTGCCGCCCTCCGACGGACGAGCGTGGCGTGGTGGTGCGAGGCATGGGTGCGCTCCACGAGACGTGGGTGGAGCACCCCGGGGCAGGGTGGCGCGGTGCGCGGGTGCTGCTCGTCCGAGGTGCGAAGGACTCTCGGAACGACGACGCGTCGACGCCCGGCGCCGGTGGCGCGGGGCGGACGGACCTGCGGATGGGACCGGACGCGCCGTCAGGCGCGGCGGTCGCGGTAGTCGCGGGCGTGCGCCGTCGCGAGCGCGGTGCCCAAGATGCCTGACATGCCGCCACCGTAGGCGGGACCGCCCCGACGCCGTCGAGCGATTTTCGCCGCGCTGGTCACCCTGCGCAGGGGGCCGGAGAGAGGTGCCGGCCGGACAGGTGAGGGGGCGGTCGCGCGAGGGGGCGGGCAGAGGCGCGGGGCGAACGGGGAAGGGGGCGGGTGCACGAGGAGGAGGACAGTGGCGCGGGTCGGACGGGCGAGGGGGGCGGTCGGCGGGCGCGCGAGGGTGTGGATACACGTGCGGGGCCGGCGACCGATGGTCGCCGGCCCCGCACGTCGTCGAGGTCGGAGGGCTGCGGTCAGCGGCCGGGGCCTTCTCGGGCCCCGGTCAGCGGGCCTGGCTCGAGGAGCTGCTCGTCAGAGGATCGCCTCGAGGAACGACCGGGTCCGGTCGTGGGTGGGCGCGGTGAACATGACGTCGGGCGGCCCCTCCTCGACGATGCGGCCGCCGTCGAACATCATCACGCGGTGGGACACGTCCTGGGCGAACTGCATCTCGTGCGTGACGATGAGCATCGTGATGTCCGTGTTGTTCGCGACCTCGCGGAGCACCCACAGGACCTCCTTGACGATCTCCGGGTCGAGCGCGGAGGTCACCTCGTCCAGGAGCAGGATCTCGGGGTCCATCGCGAGCGCTCGCGCGATGGCCACGCGCTGCTGCTGGCCGCCCGAGAGTCGCGTGGGGTGCTCGTCGGCCTTGTCGGAGAGTCCCACCTGCTCGAGCAGCTCGAGCCCCCGGTGCCGGGCCTCCTCCCTGGAGCGGCCGAGCACGTGCACCGGCGCCTCGGTGATGTTGTCGAGCACCGACATGTTGGGGAACAGGTGGAAGTGCTGGAAGACCATCCCGATGCGGGTGGTCATCTTCGCGACGTCCTTCGGCCGCCGCTCGACCCGCCGGTCACCGCGCCGCTCGTGCGTGAGCGGCTGACCGTCGACGTAGATGTAGCCGCCCGTGAGGTGCTCGAGCGTCATCACCAGTCGCAGGATGGTCGTCTTCCCGGAGCCCGACGGCCCGATGAGCGTCACGCGCTCGCCGCGGTTGACCGAGAAGTTGAGATCCTCGAGCACGGTGTTGTCCCCGAACTTCTTCACCACGTTCTCGAACCTGAGCTTCGGCTCGCCGGTGACGGGGCTCGGCGTGGTGCCGGCACCGGGGGCGGAGTGGTCAGTAGGTGGCAAGTCGCTTCTCCATCTTGCGTAGCAGGACCGACGTCCCGTAGCTCGCGACCAGGAAGATCAGGCCGGCGAGCACGAGCGCCTCGGTGTAGGTGAACGTCCGGGAGCCGTAGCGCTCCGCCTCGCGCACCATCTCGTTGACGAAGATGACCGTGAGGAACGGGGTGTCCTTGAACATCGAGATCACCCAGGTGCCCAGCGCGGGCAGGGTCGTGCGGACCGCCTGGGGGATGATCACCTTGACCCAGGTGCGGGTGCGGGACATCGACAGCGCGGTGGCCGCCTCCCACTGGCCCTTGGGGATCGCGTCGATCCCGGACCGGTACACCTCCGCCATGTAGGTGGCGTAGTGGACGCCGAGCACCACCACACCGATCGTCATGCCGCTGAGGCTGTTGAACGTGTAGTAGACGAACAGCAGCTGGATGACCACCGGCGTCATGCGGATGAACTCCATGACCGCGTGCACCGGCATCCAGATCCACTTGGGAAGCACGCGCCGGGCGATGGCCACGACGAGGCCGAGGACGGCGGCGATCGCGGACCCCACCACGGTGGCGACGAGCGTGACCTGCAGGAAGGCGACGAGGAGGTCGGGGAAGACCTCGGCGGCGCGGTCCCAGCTCCAGATGTCGTTGCTCACAGCGGGTTCACCTCGCTCGGCTTCCCGATCTTGAGCGTGAACATGTCCTTCAGCGGCGCGGCCTGCCCGAGCCGGTTCTTCGCGTGGCGCTCGAGGAGCTGGGCGATGAGGACCAGCACCAGCGAGATGAGGAAGTAGATGACCATCCCGACGCCGTAGGAGAAGAACGTGTTACCGGTCTGCTGGCGCAGCACGTCGGTCTGCCACGTGAGGTCGTGCATGAGGATGATGTAGGCGACGGCGGTGCCCTTGAGGAGCATGACCGCGAGGTTGCTCAGCGAGGGCAGCATGATCGCCCACGCCTGCGGCCAGATCACGCGCCGCATGTGGTGCAGCGGGCTGATGCTCAGCGCCGTCCCGACCTCCCACTGCCCCTGCGGCACGTTGTTGATCGCGCCGCGCACCACCTCGGCCCCGTAGGCCCCGTAGTTGAGGGACAGCGCGAAGATTCCGCAGAACAGCCCGGTCAACGTGATGTCGAACAGGGGGAAGACGTAGAACAGCACGTACAGCTGGACCAGCAGCGACGTCCCTCGGAAGAACTCGATGAGCAGACGCGCCGGGATCCGGATCCAGGCACTCTCGCTCCGCACCGTCAGTCCGAGGACGATGGCGATGACGAAGGCGCCGACGACGCCCCCCGCCGTGAGCTGCAGCGTGACGAGCACGCCGTCCCACAGCTGGGGGAGCGCCTCGACGAGAGCGTCGAGGTTGTCACTCACCGGATCAGATGTCTCCGGCGCACAGCTGCTCGGTGGTCAGGTCGCCGGAGGGCCGCTCCTCCGCCGTGAACCCGAAGTCGCCGACGATCTCGAGGTAGCGCTCCTCGTCGCCGACGATGTCCGCGAGGACCTCGTTGTAGGCGTCGCGCAGCTCGGTGTCGGCGTTGCGGAAGACGGTGCCACCGGCGCCGACCTGCTCCACGCCGTCGATCTCGGCGACGAACGACTCCGTGACCTCGATCGGCGCGTCCGGGTTGTTGTCCGCCATCCAGTTGAGCGAGATGCCGGTGAGGGCGAAGACGTCCGCACGCCCGTTGACGACGGCGTCCATGCCGTCCTGGGGGGTGCCGACCTCCATGGCGTCGATGCCGAGGTCCGCGGCGTAGGTGGCCTCGATCGCGCCCGTCATGGCGGCCATCTGGACGTCGGACTCCTCGACCGACTGCATGGTCGGCTCGAGCCCTGCGGGGTTGCCCTCCGGGACCATGAGCGCGGTCGTGTACTGGAACTCGGGGTCCGAGAAGATGGCCTGCTCGCAGCGCTCGGGCAGGATCGACATGCCGGCGGCGACCACGTCGAAGCGCTCGGCGGTGAGCGCCTGGATGAGCTGGCCGAACTCGGCCTGGATACCCTCGACGTTGTCGACGCCGAGCTCGGCCCAGACGGCCTCGTGCAGGGCGACGGTCGCGCCGGTGAGCTCGCCGTCCTCCATGAAGCTGTACGGGGCCTCCCCGGCGAAACCGACGGTGACGCTGCCCGCCTCCTGGAGGTCCTCGAGCGTGAGGGAGGCGCCGCTGCCCCCGGAGCCCGACTCCCCGCCGTCGTCGCCGCCGCGGGCGTCGCCCTCGCTGTCGTCGGCGCAGGCGGCAAGCGTGAGGGCGAGTGCGGCCATCGTGGCCACGGGGATCATGCGGGTCGCACGGCTTCGTGTCGAAGTGGTCAAGGCGGTCCTTCCGGTCGGGGGCCCGGTGGTGCTCGGCGGGCGCTCGGGTTGGGCAACGACGCCCGCAGGCAGGCGGCGCCCTGATTTGCGCCCACAGTAGGGAGGACCGGCGGGGGTCACAACCAGCGGATTTCGGCCATCGGGTGCGGCGGGAGGTGCGGCCACGACCCGGACCTTTTCCCATGATGGCACGCCTGACGGCCGCTCTCCGGTCGACCGTCCGGGTCAGGAAAAAGCAAAGTCTGGGCACCGACATCGTTACGGCCTTGTGACCCGACGTGCCGGACGGGGCTCGGATCTGTGAGCCACCTCTCAATGACGTCGGTCCGGCGCGACGACGTCCTGGGGCTGGTCGAGCTCGCTGATGACGGTGGTCGTGGTGGCGGACCCGCTCGGGACGGCCGCCTCGGTGCGTGAGTGCAGCACGACGTAGTCCCGGGTGGCGTGGTAGACGACGTCCATCTGCTCGCCGCCGGCTCCCTCCCCGCTGCCGGAGAGGACGGCGACCTCGACGCCGTCGATGCTGGCCGAGCCCGTGACCTCGAGGTCGAACGGCTGGGTCGCGCCGGCCGTGGAGGAGGGGTCGTGGAGCTGCTGGAGGGACGTCGCCGCGCCCTCGACCCCGGACAGGCGCGGCTCGTCGGAGGCCTCGTCCGGCTCGAGCCAGTCCTCGCCGTCGGTCGACGCCCACCACTGCTCGCCCACGACGAGCATGTGCGCGACCCCGAGGTCCGCCTCCACCGCGAGCCCGTCCGCGGTGGACACGCGCAGCTCCGTGCGGGCGTCATCGCCGGCGTCGGTCGTCTGCACGTAGCCGACCACCTGCTGGAGCGACTCGACCTGGCAGGCCGCGAGCTCCGTCGTCGTCAGCTCGGTGCGGCCCTCGGCGAAGGCGTCCGTGCACAGGCCCGACGCCGACTCCCGCGGTTCGCCCGTCTCCTCGAGCCAGGTGGGGGGCGAGTCCGTCTCGTCCGTGACGGGGGCGAGCTCGTCGACGGGGGTGGCCCCGGCGTCGGACCCGGCGTCGCCCCCGTCGCCACCCTCGTCGTCGGAGCCGCACGCGGTCAGCGTGAGGGTGAGCGCGGCGAGAGCGAGGACGGACGGGCGGCGGGTCACGCGGCCAGCGTGGCACGCCGGGGGCGGTGGTCGCGCGCGTGGCCGGGCCATCGTGCGCGTAGCAGGGCGGCCGGGTGCGGTGCGGCCGGCTGGTCGTGCGCGGCCGGGCGGACGCGCGCAGCCGGACGCCGTCGTGGTGCCTCCCCCTGCGCCGTGGCGGCTGACACACTGGGACCATGCGACTCCCGGCCGCCCGTCCCGTCCGCGTCCTCGTCGTGTGCACCGGCAACATCTGCCGCTCGCCGATGGGCCAGATGATGCTCGCCGACGCGCTGGAGAACGCCGGCGTCGAGGCCGACGTGGTCTCCGGCGGCACGTCGGACTACGAGGCGGGCAACCCCGTCGACCCGCGGGCCGCGAGCGCGCTGCGCCGCCACGGCGTCGACGTGCGCCCGCACACCGCGCGCAAGATCCACGCCGACGACCTGCGCGAGGCCGACCTGGTCCTCACCATGACCGAGGAGCACGCGTCCTGGCTCCGCCGGCTCGCCGGCACGGCGGACATCGACCCCGGACGGATCGCCCTGTGGCGGTCGGCGGACGCGGAGCCGGGGGCGGCGGGCGCGGAGGTCGGTGGGTCGCTGGACGTGCCCGACCCCTGGTGGGGCGACGACGCCGACTTCGAGGACACCTACACGCTGCTCGCGCCGGGCGCCCGCGCGCTCGCGGCGGCACTGGCCCAGGGGCGCACCGAGCTGCGCGACCACTGAGCCGCCGGCGGTGCGTGACCGGCGGGTGCATCGGAGAGCGTGACGGCGGTCGATACCGGGCCGCGTGACCGACGGGTGCGCTCGGTGCGAGCCTGCCGGCGCGACGTCGGGCGGCGGGTCAGTCGCCCCGGAGGTGCTCCTCGACGCGCTCGACCTTGGCGCTCAGCTGGCCGGTGTAGCCGGGACGCAGGTCGGCCTTGATCACCAGGCTGACGCGGGGGCTGACCTCGGCGACCACGTCGCAGGCCCGCTTGATGACGGGCATGACCTCGTCCCACTCGCCCTCGATGGTCGTGAACATCGCGGTGGTCTCGTGGGGCAGGCCCGAGTCGCGCACGATGCCGACGGCGCGGGCGACGGCCTCGGAGACGGATCCGTCCGGGGTGTCGGTGACGGTCGGGGCGACGGAGAAGGCGAAGAGCATGCGGTCAGCCTATGGAGCGCACGTGCAGGTCGCTGCGCGGACCGCCGGCCCGACCGCTCGGTCTCCGACTACTCGATGCCCATCTCCGCGTTGCCCTCCTCCTGGGCCTGGGCGAGCGCCTCCTCGACCGGGATCGCGCCGAGGAACATGTCCTGGAAGATCGGGGTGATGACGTTCGAGCCGGCGTTGATCTCGGCCCCGACGGGCGAGGGCGCGGTCGGCTCCTGCGCGGCGTCGACGAAGACACTGACGTCCACGCCCTGCTCGGCCCAGTAGTCGATGTAGGACTGCTGGGCGTCCGTGGCGCCCGGGAACGCGGCGCCCTGCTCGCCGAGCGGCGTCTGGCCCTCGGCCGAACCCAGCCAGCGCAGCACCTCGGTGGTCGCCTCGAGGTCGTCGGTCTGGGCGTTGCCGACGGCGGCGACGCCGTGGACCACGCCGATCCGCCCCTCCGGGCCCGCGACCATCGGCGCGATGCCCCACTCGAACTCGGCGTTCTCCGCGATCTGCGGCAGCGAGTAGGGGCCGGACTGGAACAGGCCGAGGTCGCCCTGCACGAAGAGGTCCCGGGCGTGGTCGCCGTTGACGTTCGTGTCCGCCGCCGACGGCGCGACCTCGTGGGTGTTGACGAGGTCGACGAGGTACTGGAACGCCTCGACGCCCTCGGGGCTGTCGAACGCGAAGGCGTCCGTCTCCGGGTCCTGGAACTGCGCGCCGTTCTGCGCGAGGAAGTCGACGTAGATCGCCTGGAGGTCGGCCTGGCTGTTGAACCCGAAGGTCGCGCGCGTGTCGGCGTCGAACCCGTCCTCGCCGGGGTGGCGGCCCTCGGCGTCGGTCGTCAGGGCGGTGGTGGCCTCGAGCAGGGTGTCGCCCTCGGCGGCGTCGGGGCGCCACTGCAGGTCGCTGACGTCGACGCCGGCCTCCTCGACGAGCTCGGCGTTGTAGAAGAGCGCGATCGAGTCCCACAGCTGCGGGACGCCGTAGTTGACGCCGTCGCGCGTGTAGAGGTCGACGACCGACTGCTCCCACTCGTCGTGGTCCTCGCCGAGGGTCTCGTCGATGTCCAGCAGCGTGCCGTTGTCCGCGTAGGTACCGAAGTTCGAGGTGTTGGTCCAGAAGATGTCCGCCATGTCGCCGGACTGGACGTCGAGGGGTAGCTGCGTCCAGTAGTCGGCCCACGCGATCACCTCGACATCGACGGTGATGTCCGGGTTCTGCGCGGTGAACTCCTCGAACGAGGCCTCGTACGCCTCGGCGGCGGCCTCGTCCCACAGGCGGAACGTGACGACGGTCGAGCCGTCCTCCGCGGTGGAGGAGCCGTCGTCGGAGCCAGGGGAGCACGCGGCCAGGGTCAGTGCTGCGGCCGTCACCACGGCGGCGGTCAGGCGGGGGCGGCGAGCTCGGTGCATCAGGTCCTCCAGGAGGCCTCAGGGCGGGGAAAGTTGAAGATTACAGCAGTTGCCGCGCGCCCCGCCCGGTGATCTTGCCCTCCGGTCGCCGAGATTGCGGGTCGTCGCGGCGGGTGGTCGGCCCCGACGACGAACCGCAATCTCGACGGGTCAGCGGCCGGCGCCGACGCCGATCGCGGAGGTGATGTGCCGCTGGAAGATCAGGAACAGCACGATGAGCGGCGCCATCGCCACGACGGCGGCGGCCATGACGAGCACGACCCGGTCGTCGTACTGGGTCTGCATCGAGGCCGTCGCGGTGGTGAGCACGTGCCACTCGGGGCGCGGCGCGATGATCGACGGCCACAGGAAGCTGTTCCACTGCGTGACGACGGTGATGAGCAGCAGCGTGACGACGATCGGCCGGTTGACCGGCAGCACGACCGACCAGAGCCGGCGCAGCACGCCGGCGCCGTCGAGGGTGGCGGCGTCGAGCAGCTCGCGCGGCATCGACCTGAAGTTCTGCCGCAGCAGGAACACGGCGTAGGGGGAGCCGAGGACGAAGGGCACGACGAGGCCGGCGAACGTGTTCTTCAGGTCGAGCCAGGTCATCATCGTGTACAGGGGGATGATCGTGACGACGGCCGGGACCATGAGGGTGGCCAGGTAGAGCCAGAAGAGCGTCTCCCGCCACCGGAACTCGAGCGTGGCGAACGCGTACGCGGCGAGGATCGAGGCGACGAGCTGCCCGAGCACGAGGACCACGACCATCTGCACGGTCACCACGATCGGCACCCAGAACCCGGCACCCTCCTCGAACAGCGCCCGGAAGTTGTCCAGCGTCAGCGGGTCCGGCAGCTCGAGCGGGCTCCCGGTGGCGAACTGGCGGTCCGTCTTCAGGGCCGTCATCACCGGCAGGAGCAGCGGGACGAGCGTGACGACGGCGCCGGCCAGCAGGAGCAGGTAGGTGAGCAGGTGCGCGGAGCCGCGGCCGAGGGTGGTGCGGCGCCTTCGGCGCGACGTCTGTGCGGCGCGGTCGAGCGGCGCCCCGGGTCCGCCGTCGCCCGCCCCCTCCTCGCGGGCGGACTGGATCCGGGTGAGCTGGGAGTCCGGCTGGTTCGTGCTCATGACATGTCGTAGGTGGTACGGGCGGCGAAGTACCGCTGCTGGACGAGGGTGACGACGACGAGCACGAGGAACAGCACGACCGCCATGGCCGACGCGCTGCCCAGGTCGAGCGCCACGAACGCCTCGTGGTAGATGCGCGCCGCGATGACGTCGGTGCTGCCCGAGGGGTACCCGGGGCTGCCGCCCGTGAGGCCGTACACGAGGTCGTAGACCTGGAAGCTCGAGATGACCGTGGTGACGAGGACGAAGAACATCGTCGGCCGCAGCAGCGGGACCGTGATCGAGGTCAGCAGGCGGAAGGGGCCGGCGCCGTCGAGCCGCGCGGCCTCGTAGACGCTGGTGGGGATCTGCTGGAGGCCCGCGAGGAAGAACAGCGAGACGTAGCCGATCGAGGACCAAGCCGAGACGAACGCGACCGCCGGGAGGGCGAGCGCCGGCTCGCTCATCCACTCCACCCGCTGGCCGATCAGCGCGTTGACGGCACCGGCGGACGGCGCGAGCATCCACTCCCACACGACGCCGAGGGCCAGCGGCGAGCACACCCACGGCAGCACGTAGATCACGCGCAGGAGCCCGGAGCCCGGCAGGTGCCGGTTGAGCAGGACCGCGAGGACCAGGCCCACGCCGACCGTCAGCGGGATCGCCATGAGCACGTACAGGCCGGTGACCAGGAGCGAGTTGCGGAACTGCGACGAGCCCACGAGCTCGGCGTAGTTGTCCAGCCCCGCCCACTCCGGCGGGGAGAGCAGGTCGTAGTGCGTGAGGCTCATGCCGAGCACGAGCACCACCGGCAGCAGGAGGAAGGCGAGAAGGCCGAACAGCGACGGCGCGAGCAGCGCGTAGGCGGCCGTCGTCTCGCGGCGACGCCGGGCGCGGACCGAGGGAGGGAGGCTGCGGCCGGCGACCGCCCCGCGGGAGGTCGCTCCGCGCGAGGTCGTCCCGTCGGGGGCCGCTTCGCTGGAGGACACCCCGCCGGAGGCCGCCCCGCGGGGGGCGGGCGACGTCGTCGTGCCGGGCGGGGTCCGGTCGGTCACGCCGCCCTCGACACGTTCGTCCAGGAGATGACCGCCCGACGGCGGTACGGGGCGGGGCAGCGTCGGCACAGGTAGGTCGAGCGGGGGCGCTGGTAGCGCTCGTGGCGGTGGCCCGCCGGGCAGAGGCCCAGCCACGGGGCGGGGACGGTGGGGGCGTCGGCCGCCGTCGTGCGCCGGGGCGAGCCGCCGATGCTCGTCACGGCGGCGCGCCACCTCGGCCCGTGCCCCGCGCGCGGGCCCACGAGGGCGTGGGCGATCTCGTGCAGCACCACGTCGTGGACCTGCTCCTCGGAGTACAGGGCCACGAGGTGCCGGGAGAGCGAGATCCGCCGGTCGGCGAAGTGGGTGGCGCCGGCGCGGCGGACGGCACGGTCGAAGGTGACCGTCCAGCCCTTCAGGCCGTGCTGCTCGACCAGGCCGCGCGCGAGGCGCAGCGCGTCACGTCCCTCCACGTCGTTACGCCCGGTCCACGTCCGGCCCCGGCGCGCGCGTGTCACCCGGACGGCCTTGCTGCTCGCGCGCCCGGCGCGCACGGATACGGGCGGAGCGCCACGCGCTCAGGGCCGCGACGAGCACGACGGCGAGCATCAGCCACCGCACCGGCCCGCGGGTCACGGACGCGACGATGACGACGATGACCGCGAACGCGATGACCGACACGGTGGGCATCCGGTGCAGCGGCGAGCTCCCGAGGCGCGCGGGCTCGTAGGTGCGCGGGCCGTCGTCCGGGCGCGCGTCGTCACGCCCGGGGCTCGTCTCGTCGCTCACCCGCACACGGTACGTTCCCGCGGCGACGCCCGGCCCCGTGGCGTGCCGAGGTACTGCGCGGAGCCGGTCGTCCACAGGTCGCCGCGGCGCCCGGGCGGGTACCGTCGCGACATGAGCAGCGCGTCGTCGGGGCCGGGGGAACCCGAGCCCACGGCGCCGGGCGCATCGACGGGTCCGGGACGCGACGTCGCAGGTCCGGGCGCCCGGAGCCCGGGTGCGGGTGCCGGGAGAGCGGCGCCGGGTCGGGACGGCGGGAGCGCCGGGTCCGCAGGGGCGGGGAGCTCTGCCGGAGGCCGGGACCGCGGGGGACTGCGTGACGACGGCGGTGACCTCTGGGGCGAGTACGTCACGAGCGTCACGCCCACCAGAGGCCCGGTCGGCTGGGTCCCCGTGCTTTCACCCACCGGCGACCCCGACGGCGAACGACTGACCCTGAGCCCGCGGCGGAAGGTCTCGATCGGCACGAGCACGAGCACGAGCACCGGGGCGTCGGGCGCAGCGTCGGATGCAGCGGCCGGCGCCGCGTCCGACGCCGGGCCTGGCGCCGCACGTGACCACGCGGCCGGCGGTGCGACGGCCCCGCGGGAGATCGACGTCGTCGTCGTCGGGGCGGGGCAGGCCGGACTGTCCGCCGCGCACCGGCTGCTGCGCCGGGGGTTCACCGGGTACGCCGGCGACCCGTCCGCGCTCGTCACCGCCCGGCACCGGCGCGAGGCGCCGCGCCCGGTCCCGGACTTCGTGGTGCTCGACGCCGAGGACGCGCCCGGCGGCGCGTGGCGGCACCGGTGGCCGACGCTGACGATGGACACGGTCAACGGCATCCACGACCTGCCGGGCGCCGGCTTCCCGCGCCCCCACCCCGCCGAGACGGCGAGCACCGCGCTGCCCCGCTACTTCGCGACCTACGAGGACATGTTCGACCTCCCGGTCCTGCGGCCCGTCGTCGTCACCGCCGTCGAACGGATGGACGACGACCCTCGCGGCCGCCTGCTCGTCACCACCGACCACGGGAGCTGGGCGGCGCGCGCCGTCATCTCGGCCACCGGCACCTGGTCGCGGCCGTTCTGGCCGAGCGTGCCCGGCGCCGCGACCTTCCGCGGCACCCAGCTCCACACGCACGACTACGACGGGCCGGCCGAGCACCAGGGCGACCGGGTGGCGGTCGTCGGCGGCGGCATCTCCGGGGTGGGGCACGTGCTCGAGATCGCCCGGGTCGCCGAGACGTTCTGGTACACGCGGACCCCGCCGCGCTGGAGCACGGACATGTTCGACCAGGAGGCGGGCCGCGGCGTCGAGCACCGGGTGGCCGAGCGGGTCGAGCAGGGCCTGCGGCCGCTGCCCGTCGTCGCCGAGACCGGCCTCCACCTCGGGCCGGCCACCCAGCGGGCCATCGATGCGGGGATCCTCGCCCGCCGCGAGATGTTCACCGCGATCACCGAGGACGGCGTGGTCGAGGCGGACGGCACGGTCACCCCCGTGGACACCATCGTGTGGGCCACCGGGTTCCGGCACGAGCTGCGCCACCTGCGGCCGCTGCGGATCCGGACGCCCGAGGGCGGGGTGCTCGTACGGGGGACCGAGGTGGTCCGGGAGCCGCGGCTGCACCTCGCCGGCTACGGGCCGGCGGCCTCGACGATCGGGGCGACGCGGGCCGCGCGGCGTGCGGTCGCGCAGATCGTCGAGCTGCTGCGCGCGTGACGTGCGGAGCGGTGACCACCAGGTGAGACGAACCGAGGTCGGGCAGAGCGAGGGGCTCCCGGCTTCCTAGGTTCGTGCCATGTCCGACGCCCTCAACCTCGTCCAGCTGCGAAGCTTTGTCGCCATCGCAGACTGCGGCGGGTTCGGGCGTGCCGCGACTGCCCTCCACCTGAGCCAGTCGACCGTCAGCCAGCACGTGCGCCTCCTCGAGCGCCGGCTCAAGCAGGAGCTCGTCCTCAAGGACGGGCGCACCACGCGGTTCACCCCGGAGGGCGAACGGCTCCTGCAGGAGGCGCGACGCATCCTGACGGTCCACGACGAAGCCCTCGAGCGCCTCGACGCGGGCGGCCGCGCACGCGTCGTCATCGGGTCGACCGAGACCGCCGCGGAGCAGGTGCTCCCCGGGCTGCTGACGGCCATGTGGTCGGCGTTCCCCGAGCACGACGTCCAGCTCCACATCGACCGATCCACGCAGATGGCCGACGGGATCGCCCGCGGCAGCATCGATCTCGCCGTGCTCCTGGGATTCCCCGACGACGCCCCCGGGCAGGAGGTCACCGCCCTGCCCCTGCAGTGGTACTCGGCACCCGGCTGGGTGCCGCCCCCGCCGGGCGCCCGCTGGCCCCTCGTCGCGTACGTCGAGCCGTGCGGCATGCGGCAGCGCGCCGTCGCCAGCCTCTCGGAGGCCGGGTACGGGGTGGACGTCGCGGTCGAGTCGACCACGCTCGAGGGAGTCCTGGCTGCGGCCCGCGCCGGCTTCGGCATCGCCGTGCTACCGACGTCGGGAACCCCTCCGCGGGGGCTCGTCGCGCGGCCCGACCTGCCGCCGCTCGGCCTCATCGGCGTGTACCTCGCGAGCCGCAAGGGCCTCGACACGGAGCTGGAACGAGCCGGGCTCGGGGCCATCGAGGCCTTCTTCGCGGCGTCCGCCGGAGAAACGGTGACGCGATGAGCGCGAATTTCTTGTTCCGTCAGGCACGAATGCCCCGCGGCGAGATCCGCCGATGTCGGTGACCATTCTTCACCTCTGACGGACGGCATTCTCCGCGGTGCGGACCGTGCGTCTCTGAATAGTGTCATCGTGCATTTCTTTGCACGTGAAAGCCCATTCACCCGCCTCGTTGAGGCGCGCAGACGCGCCTGTGACCTGCCCAGACGTGGTGGTCGATCTGGTGCGTCCGGACCTGAGTGATGCGCGACGAGTCGGTGATCGGCGTGCCCCGGGCCGATTCCTGGCGCATTCCAGATCCCCTTCCGGGTGATCGGGAACACCCATGACGAATTCCTCCGACAATCCATCGAGAACTGCCGTTGGACGCCCCGAGGAATCACTTTCTAACCTCGACCCAGTGCCGCAGACCCACGACGAAAGGCCCTGCACCGCCATGTCCGTCCTCATCAGCCCGCACGAGCTCGCCCGGCTCCTTCCCGGCGGCACCGTGCACGTCCTCGACGTCCGGTGGTCGCTCGCCGAGCCCGACGGGCGCGGCGCCTACCTGTCCGGGCACCTCCCCGGTGCCGTCCACGTCGACCTGGAGTCGGAGCTCGCCCGCCCGGGCCGGCCCGTCGACGGCCGCCACCCGCTCCCGCACCTCGACGACCTCACGGCCGCCGCGCGCCGCTGGGGCCTCACCGAGGGGTCCACCGTGGTCGTGCACGACGACGGTCCGAACCTCGCCGCCGCCCGGGCGTGGTGGCTGCTGCGCTGGGCCGGCGTCGCGGACGTCCGGCTCCTCGACGGCGGGCTCGCCGCCTGGATCGAGGAGGGTCTGCCGGTCGAGTCCGGTGACGTGGAGGTGCCCCCCGGGGACGTCGTGCTCCACGTGGGGTTCCTCCCCACGCTCACGGCGGACCAGGCAGCCGCGCTGCCCGCGGACGGGGTGCTCCTGGACGCGCGCGCCGCGGAGCGCTACGCGGGGGACCACGAGCCGGTCGACCCGCGCGCGGGGCACGTCCCGGGCGCTGTCAGCGCCCCCACGACCGAGAACCTCGATGCGAGTGGCTCGTTCCTGCCCGCCGACGAGCTCGCCGCACGGTTCGCCCAGCTCGGCGTCGAACCCGGCCGCGACGTCGCCGTCTACTGCGGGTCCGGCATCACCGCCGCCCACCAGGTCGCCGCGCTCGCCGTCGCCGGCATCGACGCTGCCCTGTTCCCCGGGTCGTGGTCGGCCTGGTCCAACGATCCCGCACGTCCCGTCGCCGTCGGCACCGAGCCCGGCGCGCCCAGCCACGCACGAGGAGCCCTCGCATGACCGTCGAATTCATCAGTGCCAGCTACGTCAACGACTCCACCGAGCTCAACCCGCGCCCCGGGCAGGGCATCGACCCCGCGTTCCTCGTCCGCTACGCGCGCACGCTCGACGACTACGGGTTCGACTACACGCTGCTGCCCTACGCCTCCGGCGGCTACGACCCGTTCACCGTCGCCGCGGCGATCAGCCAGCACACGAGCCGTGTGCGTCCGATCGTCGCCCTGCGGCCGAACACCATGCACCCCACGGTCGCGGCCAAGCAGCTCGCGACGATCGACCAGCTCTCGGGCGGCCGCGCGACGGTCCACATCATCTCGGGCGGCAACGACACGGAGCAGGCCCGTGAGGGCGACCGGCTCCCGAAGTCGGAGCGTTACGCGCGCGCCGCCGAGTACATCGAGATCCTGCGCAAGGTCTGGTCGAGCGAGGAGCCCTTCGACCACGCCGGCACCTACTACTCGTTCGAGAACTTCCGCGCCCTCTTCCGCCCCGCGGCCGGGACGATCCCCGTCTCCGTCGGCGGGTCCTCGGCGGACGCCTACCGGGTCGGTGGCGCACTCGGCGACATCTTCGGTCTGTGGGGCGAGCCGCTCGCCGAGACCCGCGCGCAGATCGACGCCGTGCACGAGCAGGCGGCGCTCGCCGGCCGCAGCGACCGCCCCCGCATCTGGGTGACCTTCCGGCCGATCATCGCCCCCACGGAGGAGCTCGCGTGGGAGAAGGCCCATCGCGTCCTGGACGCGCTCGCCGACCCGGCCGCCACCAGGCAGCGCGGGTGGTCCGGCGCGGAGAGCGGGGAGCGGCCCCAGAACGTCGGCTCGCAGCGGCTCCTCGAGATCGCGGCGCGCGGTGAGCTGCACGACCGCGCGCTGTGGACGCCGACCGCCACCGCCACCAACGCCCAGGGCGCCTCGACCGCGCTCGTGGGCACCCCCGAGACCGTGGCCCTCGCGATCCTCGACTACATCGACCTCGGCGCGGAGCTCATCTCCATCCGCGGCTACGAGAACATCGACGACGCCATCGACTACGGCCGCTACGTCCTGCCGCTCGTGCGCGAGGAGCTCGCCCGGCGCGAGCGCGATGCGGCACGCACGGCCCCGACCGCCGACGCCCTCGCACCGGCGGACGACATTCCCTCAGCGGCGGCCGACTCTCCCGCCCCGGCCGCCGACTCTC
>JBQDDG010000010.1:13162-32436 GCA_052093225.1 Actinomycetaceae bacterium | reverse complement strand
GCCGCTCGAGGGGGTACGTCGATGAGCCGCATCGCGCCCCGCGGCCAGTCCCGCACCCGGCCCCGGACCTCTGCCCGCATCCAGTCCGGCACCCGGTCCCGCATCCAGGCCGGGACCTCGTCCCGCACCCCCGTCCGCGTCGCCGTCTCGGCCGCGGCCCTCCTTCTGCTCACGGCATGCACCGCGGCGGACGGCGCCGGCGGCGGGGGCGACGCCGGGGAGCCGCAGACGGGCGGCACCCTGCGCGTCGGGCTCAACACCGTGGTCGCGTGCGCCGACCCGCACCAGAACTCGTCGAACGTGTCCATCTTCGTCACCCGTCAGGTGGTCGACTCGCTCACCGACCAGGACCCGTCCACCGGCGAGATCGTGCCCTGGCTCGCGACGGACTGGGAGGTGAGCGAGGACGCCACGGAGTACACGTTCACCCTCCGGGACGGCGTCACGTTCAGCGACGGGACCCCGCTCGACGCCGCGGCGGTCGCCGCCAACTTCGACGCGATCGTCGAGGAGGGGCCCGCGGTCAACCCGCTCGCCGTCACCTATCTCGACGGCTACGCCTCCGCCGAGGCCGTCGACGGAACCACGCTGCGGGTGAGCTTCGACCGGCCGAACGTCCAGTTCCTCCAGGGCACCGCCACGGTCACGCTGGGCATCCTCTCCCCGGGTGCGCTCGAGGCGTCACCGCAGGAGCGGTGCGCCGGCGACGTCGTCGCGAGCGGCCCGTTCGTCTACGAGAGCTACGTCCCCGACAGCGCCGTGGAGCTCACCGCCCGCGAGGAGTACGACTGGTCCTCCGACGTCGCCACGCACGAGGGGCGGGCCTACCTCGACGCCATCGACTTCCGGGTGCTCCCGGAGTCCGGGGTCCGCTCCGGCCAGCTGCGCTCCGGCGAGCTCGACGTCGACACCATCCCGCTCACCGAGGACGTCCCGAGCTTCGAGGGCGGCGGCTTCGGGGTCGAGGGTCGGCCCTACCCGGGCGTCGCCGTCAACCTCATCCCCAACGGTGAGCGGCCGATCATCGCCGACGACGCCGTCCGCCGGGCCCTCCAGGTGGGCATCGACCGCGAGGAGATCGTGGCCGGCATCTTCACGGAGTACGACCAGGTCGCCACCAACGTCCTCACGTCGGAGACGCCCCTCCACGAGCCGCTCGATGGACTGTCCTACGACCCCGAGGCGGCGGCCGCGCTCCTCGAGGACGCCGGCTGGGTCCTCGGCGAGGACGGCGTCCGGGAGCGCGACGGCGAACGGCTGAGCCTGCGGGCGGTCTACCACGACGGCCGCCAGGCGGCGCCGATGATGGAGCTGCTGCAGTCGCAGCTGCGCGAGATCGGCGTCGAGCTCGAGCTCGTGCTCGCGGCACCGGGCGATCTCGCCCAGCTCGAGGCCGACGGCGACTGGGACCTCTGGTACACGCCCTTCCACCGCGCGGAGGCGGACTCGGTCCGCGCCGTGTTCGGGTTCTCCGGCCGCAACCAGAACCGGGCCGCCGAGCCGCGCCCCGTCGACGAGCTCCTCCAGCAGCAGTCGGGGACCACCGACGTCGACGAGCGTCAGAGGCTCGTCACGGAGGCGACGCAGGAGCTGGTGGACGAGGCGTGGGCGATCCCGCTGTACGAGCTCGCCGGCGTGATGACCTACCGCGACGTCGTCCACGACTTCACGTTCGAGGCGAGCTCGCGGCTGTGGCTCTACGACACGTGGATCGAGCAGTGACATGACCACCTCGCAGCTCGACCAGGCGCCGCCGGGCACACCGGTGCCCGGCACCACGGCGCGGACGGGAGCGGCACCGGCGGCGGCCCGCCGGCGCCGCCGCGGCCCTGTCGACGCCCGCTACCTCCTGGGGCGTCTCCTGCAGGGCGTCGTCGTGCTGTGGGGGACCTTCACCCTGGCGTTCGCCCTGCTCCAGCGGCTGCCCGGGGACGCCGTCTCGATCCGCATGGGCGGTGAGGGGGCGACCCTCGGGCCGGACGAGATCGCCAGGATCCGGTCGGAGATGGGCTACGACGACCCGTTCCTCCTGCGCTACTGGCGGGACCTCGTCGACCTCGTGCAGGGCGACCTGGGCGTCTCGCTGTTCACGGGTGAGCCGGTCCTCGGCGCCATCACCCGGGTGCTGCCCCACACGGTGGCGATCGCCCTGCCGGCCGTGCTCGTCGGGACGCTGGTGGGCCTCGTGCTCGGCAGCATCGCCGCGACGACCCGCTCGGCCCGGCTGCGGGGGCTCGTCCAGTCGCTCCCGCCGCTCGGGGTCAGCGTGCCGACCTTCGCCGTCGCGCTCGTGCTCGTCCAGGTCGTCTCCTTCCGCTGGGGGCTGCTGCCCTCCAGCGGGAACGACGGGATCGCCGCGGCCGTCCTGCCGGTGGTCACGCTGTCCCTGCCCGTCGTCGCCACCGTCACGCAGGTCTTCGGGCGGAGCCTCGACGGTGTGCTGGCCCAGGGCCACGCCTCGACGGCGCGGACCAAGGGCGCCGGACGGCTCCGGGTGCTGCTCGCGCACGGCGTGCGCAGCGCGGCCGGACCGGCCCTGACGATGTCCGGCCTGATCGCCGGGAACCTCCTGGCCGGAGCGGTCGTCACCGAGACGGTGTTCGCGCGGGAAGGGCTCGGCCGACTCACGGTCACCGCCGTCACGCAGCGGGACATGCCGCTCCTGCAGGGCATCGTCGTGCTCGCCGCGCTCCTGTTCGTCCTCATCAACCTCCTGGTCGACCTCGCCTACCCGCTGCTCGACCGCCGCGTCGTCCTGGAAGGAGAACGCCGATGGTGACGACGATCGACCACGCCCCGACCGGCGCCCGCGCGCCGGTCGTCGAGGGCCCGGCGCACCGCGGTACCGGAACGGCCGGTGACCCGCCCGCGCGCCGGACCGGACGCAGGAGGGGCTCCCAGGAGCGACCGCCCGTGAGCGTGCTGGTCGCGCTCGTGCTCGTGGCCCTCGCCGTGGCCGCCGCCTTCGTGCCGGGCCTCGTCGCGCCGAACTCGCCGATCGAGGGCGAGATCACCGACAAGCTCCTGCCGCCGCAGGCCGGGCACCCCTTCGGCACCGACCACCTGGGCCGGGACGTCCTCTCGCGCGTGGTGCACGGTGCCGCGCTGTCGCTGCAGGCGACGGCGATCGCCGTCGGGCTCGCGTTCGGTGCGGGCTCGCTCCTCGGGCTCCTCGCCGGGTTCGTGGGCGGCGCCGTCGACGCCGTGATCATGCGCGTGGTCGACGTCCTCCTGGCGATCCCCTCCCTGCTGCTGTCCCTGGCCGTGGTCGCCGCCCTCGGGTTCGGCATCACGAACGTGGCGATCGCCGTCGGCATCGGGTCGGTCGCCTCCTTCGCCCGCGTCACCCGGGCCGAGGCGCTGCGCGTGCGCACGTCGGACTACGTCGAGGCCGCCCGGATCATCGGTGCGGGCAAGACCGCCACCGTCCTGCGTCACGGCCTGCCGAACTCGATGGGCCCGGCGATCGTCCTGTCGGCTCTCGAGCTCGGGCACGCGGTCCTCGCGGTCTCCGCGCTCAGCTTCCTCGGCTACGGCGAGCCCGCCCCCGCCCCGGAGTGGGGAAAGATCGTCTCCGAGGGGCGCGACTACCTCGCCACCGCCTGGTGGATCACGGTGCTCCCGAGCGCGGTGATCGCCGCCGTCGTGCTGTCGACGAACCGGATCTCCCGCTGGCTGGACTCCGCCGTCGGAGGTGTCCGGTGACCGCCGTCGACCTGGCGGCGCACCGGCCCGTCGACCAGGGTCCGTCGCCCGCGGAACGGGCGGAGGGGACCGGACCGGCACCCACCACGGCGCTCTCGGTCCGCGACCTGGCCGTCACCTATGCCGGCCGCACCGGGGACGTCGACGCGGTCCGCTCCGTCTCCTTCGACGTGCCCGCCGGGGCCACCGTCGCGGTGGTGGGGGAGTCGGGCTCCGGGAAGAGCACGCTCGCCCACGCAGTCGTCGGCGCCCTCGCCCGTGCCGCGCGGCGCCCGTCGGGCGAGGTCCTGCTCGACGGCCGGGACCTTCTCCGCCTCCCCGAGCGCGACCTGAGGGCGGTCCGGGGCGGCGAGATCGGTTTCGTCCCCCAGGACCCGGCGACCTCGCTCAACCCGACGACGAGGATCGGCCCCCAGGTGGCGGAGGTCCTCCGCATCCACCGGGTGCTGCCGAGGGAGCAGCACCGGGCGCGCGTGGTCGAGCTGCTCGACAAGGTCGGCATCGACCGGCCCGCCCAGCGCTACGACCAGCTCCCGCACGAGCTCTCGGGCGGCATGCGCCAGCGCGTGCTCATCGCGATCGCGCTCGCCGCCCACCCGAGGCTCGTGATCGCCGACGAGCCCACGAGCGCGCTCGACGCCACGGTCAGCCGGCGCGTCCTCGACCACCTGGCGCTGCTGGCCCGCGAGGAGCACGTCGCCACCCTGCTCATCACGCACGACCTGCCGCTCGCGATCGAGCGGGCGGACCACGTCGTCGTCATGCGCGGCGGCGAGGTGGTCGAGCAGGGCTCGTCCCACCGGGTGCTCACCGCCGCCGCGCATCCCTACACGCGGTCCCTGCTCGCGGACACGCCCAGCTTCCAGCTGCGCACCGCGGCCGCCGGGACCGCCTCGACCGGATCTGCCGTCGCGCGCGACGGTGAGCCGCCCGTCGTGCTCGCCGCCCACGGCCTGCGAAAGGTGTTCGCGGGCGCCGGAGGGGACGTGGTCGCGGTCGACGACGTCGACGTCGAGCTCCGCCGGGGACGCACGCTCGCCCTGCTGGGCGAGTCCGGCTCCGGCAAGACGACGACGGCGCGGCTCCTCCTCGGCGTCGAGCGCGCGGACACCGGCACCGTCACCCTCGACGGCGAGCCCCTGGTCGACGCCCGCGGGCGGGTGCCGACCCGGGCCCGGCGCCAGGTCCAGTACGTCCACCAGAACCCGTTCACCTCGCTCGACCCGCGGCACACCGTCGAGCAGATCGTCGCCGAACCGTTGCGCACGCACCGCGAGGGCGGCGCGGCCGGGCGGCGGGAGCGCGCCCGCGACCTCCTCCTCGAGGTCGGCCTCGATGAGCGGTTCTGGGGCCGGCGCCCGGCCGAGCTCTCCGGCGGGCAGCGCCAGCGGGTCGCGATCGCCCGCGCCCTCGTCCTCCGCCCGCGGGTGGTCGTCCTCGACGAGCCCGTCTCGGCCCTCGACGTCACCGTGCAGGCGCAGATCCTCGACCTGCTCACCCGGACCCAGGAGCAGTCCGACGTCGCCTACCTGGTCGTCACCCACGACCTGGCGGTGGCCCGCCACGTCGCCCACGACGTCGTCGTCCTGCGCGGCGGGGCGGTCGTCGAGGCCGGACCCACCGCCGAGGTCCTCGACCGTCCGCGGCACCCGTTCACGCGCGAGCTGCTCGCCGCCGTCCCCGACCCGTTCGCGGTCCACGGTGTCGACCCGGCCGACCTCGGACGGGATCGCGCATGAGTCACGGCACCACCCACGAAAGGACACTGGTCGCATGACCCGCTACATCGTCATCGGAGCAGGCGCCGTCGGCGGCGCGCTGGCCGCGACCCTCCACGAGGCGGGCCGGGACGTCCTGCTCGTCGCCCGAGGGGCGGCGCTCGACGCCGTCCGCGCCCGCGGCCTTCGCTACACGCGACCCGGCGGCACCACCGACGTGCCCGTCGCCGTCGTCGGGCACCCGGAGGAGGTGACGCTCACCGGTGACGACCGGCTCGTGCTCGCGACCAAGACGCAGGACGCGGCGGGGACCCTGCTGGACTGGGCACGCCGACCGGTCCGGCTGGCAGGGCGGACGGGCACGGCCGCCGAGCTGCCCGTCCTCACGCTCCAGAACGGGCTGGAGACCGAGCGCCTCGCTCTCCGGCTCTTCCGGACCGTCGTCGGGGTGACCACCCTGGTCCCGGGCCTCCACCTCTCGCCCGGCGAGATCGTCACCGGCGCCGCGCCGAAGGTCGGACGTCTGTACCTCGGGAGCGTGCCCGCCGGGGCCGCGCTGCCCGACGGCCTTGTGGACGACCTGCGCGCCGCCGGCTGGCTCGCCCAGGCCGTCGAGGACGTGCGGCGGTGGAAGGCGTGGAAGCTCCTGCACAACGTCGGTAACGCCACCGAACTGCTCGCCGGCACGGAGGCCGAGCTGGCGGGCCTCGTCGCCCGGGTCGTGGCGGAGGCGGAGGAGGTGCTCGCCGCCGCCCGGCAGGAGGTCGCCGACCCCGCCCGCGAGCGCGAGGTCGACGACTCCGAGCTGCGGATCGACCCCGGCACCGGGTACGGCCCCGGGCAGCAGTCGACCTGGCAGTCGTTCGTGCGGGGCAGGCCCAGCGAGGTCGACTACCTCAACGGGGAGGTCACCCTGCTCGGCAGGCTGCACGGGGTCCCTACGCCGGTCAACACGGCCCTCCAGACGCTTCTCGGGATCTCGTCGGCCGCCGGCGAGGCACCGGGCACGCGCACCGCGGCCGAGCTCGAGCAGCTCGTCGCCCATCACCGCAGCACCGACACCGAGGGAGCCCTCGCATGAGCACACGGACCACCGGAGCCCCGGCCCAGGCAGCGCCGGAGCGCTCGAGCGCCACGGCGCACCCGAACAGTACGGCGCGCCGCACCTGGTACGGGCCGGACGGCATCGCCCCGCGCGGCACGCTCGTCCTCCTCGTCGGCCGCGGCGAGACGCCCGACGTCTACGAGCGGTTCGGCCGACGCCTCTCGTCCGACGCCTACGTCGTCGTCGCCGTCCAGGACGAGGACGGGGCCCGGGCGGTGCTGGCCGATCCCGGGCTGCCCCGGCCGTTCGTCGTCGTCGGCAGCGACGCGGGTGCCGCGGGCGCGACCCGGGTCGCCCGCGGTGACGACCGGGTTCAGGGAGTGGTCCTCGTCGGGCTGCTCACCGACCACGCGGGTGCCGGCGGGCCCGGCCCGGGTGCGGCCGTGTCCGGACCGACCGCCGACCTGTCCGGCCCGGCTGCCGGTGAGGCGCCCGGGATCGAGGCGCGGACCGCCTGCCCGAACCACCGCAAGGTGCTCGCGGCGCACGCCACCGTCGCACTCCCGGGTGCCGACGCGACCGGGCTCCTCGCACTGTCGCCGGATCCCGAGGACGGGCCGCTGGGAGTACCTGCGCTGGCGATCCACGGCGGCGCGGACCCCGTGAGCGGGGTCGAGGCGGCCCGTGCGGCCTACCGCGCGCTCGGCGTCGACGAGCTCGTGGTCGTCGACGGCGGGCTGCACGACGCCCTCAACGACGTCACCCACCGCTCGGTGGCCGCGACCCTCGTCCTCTTCCTCGAGCGGCTCCGCCTCGGCGCCGGCCTCGAGCCGGTCGTGCGGGTCGGGCGCCCGTGAGCGGGCCGGGAGCGGCCCTGCCCGCCGGCGACGGCCCGGGGGCGGACGACCTCGTCGCGCTCGGCCGCGCCGTCGCCGACCTGTCCGTCGACCCCGGCGAGCTCGGGGCGGTGGCCACCGACCGCTCGGGGGCCCGCCCCGACGGCGCTCCTGCGGGCCTGGTCCGGGCCCGCACCGCCGACGACGTCGTCGCGACCCTGCGGTGGTCGGCCGGCGTCGGCGTCCCGGTGGTCCCGCGCGGGGCCGGGTCCGGCCTGGCCGGCGGGGCGCTCGCCGGCGCCGGCAGCGTGGTCCTCGACCTGTCCGGGCTGGACCGGATCGTGGAGGTCGAGCCCGTCGACGGCTACGCCGTCGTCGAGCCCGGCGTCGTCACCGCGGACCTCGACCGCGTGGCCCGGGCGCACGGCCTGCAGTTCGCCCCCGACCCGGGCAGCGTCGAGATCTCGACCATCGGCGGCAACATCGCCACCAACGCCGGCGGCCTGCGGTGCGTCAAGCACGGCGTGACCCGCGACGCCGTGCTCGGGCTCGACGTCGTCCTGGCCGACGGCACGCGGATCTCGACCGGGCGCAGCAGCGTCCGGGGCGTCGCGGGCCTCGACCTCACCTCGCTCATGGTGGGGTCCGAGGGGACGCTCGGGGTCGTCGTGGGGGCGACCGTCCGGCTTGTGCCCGCCGAACGGGACGCCGTCACCGTCACCGGCGCGTTCGTCGACGTCGGGTCGGCCGCCGCCGCGGCCGCCGCCGTCATGTCGGCCGGCGTGCGGCCCTCGATGCTCGAGCTGCTCGACGGCGCCACGCTCGGTGCGATCGACGACGCCGAGGGGACGGATCTCCTGGCCGGCGGGCACGCGCTGCTCGTCGCCCGGACCGACGGCTTCGCCGCGCGCGCCGAGGCCGACGTCGTCGCCGACGTGTTCCGACGTGCCGCGACGTCGGTGCGCGTGAGCGGGGACCCCGAGGAGGCCGAGGCGCTGGTGCGGGCCCGGCGCCAGGCGCTGCCCTCGGTCGAGCGCAAGGGCCGGGTGCTCATCGAGGACGTCGCCGTCCCCCGCTCGCGGCTCGCGCAGGCGGTCGAGGAGATCGGCCGGCTCGCGGCGCGCACGGGTATCGAGGTCTACGTCTTCGCCCACGCGGGCACCGGGATCATCCACCCGCTGGTCCTTTCCGGGGACCGCGCGCCGGACGACCCGGCGGTGGCCGCGACCGCCGACGGCATCTTCCGCCTCGCGCTCGACCTCGGCGGCACCGTCAGCGGCGAGCACGGTATCGGCACGCTCAAGCGCCGGTGGCTGCGCGAGGAGATCGGCGACGACGCCCTCGCCGTGCACGCACGCATCAAGGCCGCCCTCGACCCGCGCGGGCTCCTCAATCCAGGAAAGGGGTTCTGACATGTCCACCACCGTCGTCGCCCTCGTCGGCAACCCGCGACCGGGATCCCGGACGCTCACGGCTGCCGGGACGCTCGCCCGCCACGTCGCCGACGCCCTCGGTGCGTCCGACCCCGGGAACGGCGGGCCCGGCGGGGTCGAGGTCATCGACCTCGCCAGCTTCGCCGGGGAGATCCTCACCGCAGAACTGCCGAACGCGGACGCCGCGCTCCGCCAGGTGGCCGCGGCCGACGTGGTGGTCGTCGCGACCCCCGTCTACAAGGCCTCCTACACCGGGCTGCTCAAGGCGTTCCTCGACCTGTACGGGCCGGACGGGCTCGCCGGGGTGGTGGCGGTCTCGCTGGTGGTCTCGGGGAACCCGGCGCACGCGCTCGCCGGCGAGGTCCACCTGCGCCCGTTGCTCGTCGAGCTCGGCGCCGTCGTCCCCACGCGATCGTTCACGGTCACGGAGCAGCAGCTCGGCGACCTCGACGAGGTCGTCGCACGGTGGCTCGACCGCGAGGTCGACGCCCTGCGCCGGGCGGTGACGCGATGACTGCCGGGCCCGCGACGAGCCGCGCCGTCCGTCCCCCCGCCGGCGCCGGGCCGTCGGACGGACGCGACCCGGGCGGGATCTCCGCCGAGTCGCTCAAGACGGTCTTCCGGCACCACCCCGCCGGCGTGGCCGTGGTGACGCTCGAGCACGAGGGGCGGCCCGTCGGCTTCACCGCGACGTCGGTCATCTCGCTGTCCGCCGATCCGCCGCTGCTGGCGTTCTCGCTCGCGTCGACGTCGTCGTCCTGGCCGGCGGTGGCCGCGGCCCGCACGCTGGCGGTCAGCTTCCTCGCCGACCACCAGGACGTCGTCTCCGCGCGCTTCGCGACGAGCGGCATCGACCGGTTCGCCGCGGGTGGCTGGTCGAGGCTCGAGACCGGTGAGCCCGTGATCGACGGCGCCGTCTCGTGGCTCCGGTGCGAGGTGGTGCAGCGCACGGCCGTGGGAGGGAGCTTCCTCGTCTCGCTCCGCGCCGTCCGTTCGAGCCTCGGCGACGGGGCGCTGCCCCGCGCGAGCGAGCCGGTGTCACCGCTCGTCTACCACGACCGGACCTACCACCGGATCGGGTCGGGCTCGGCGATCTGAGGGGTAGGGCGCGGGCCGCGGCCTCAGGCCCGGATGTCGGTGAACTCCGGGTGCTCGTCCATGTAGGTGACGACGAACGGGCACACCGGCCGCACCCTGCCCCCGCGTGCGCGCACGTCGGTCAGGGCGTGCTCGACGAGCCGGCCGGCGAGGCCCTGGCCGCGTCGCGCGGGGTCGGTGTAGGTGTGGTCGAAGACGTGCATGTCGCCCTCGAGGACGTAGGTGGCCTCGCCGGCCTCCTCGCCGTCGACGGTGAGGACGTAGCGGCTCTTCGCCGGCTCGTGCGTGATCTCGGTAGCCATGCCCCGACCGTACGGCGGCGGGCGGCAGCCCGCGCGCCGTAGGCCGCCCTACCTCTTGTCCTACTGCTCGATGTACGGGCCGAGGTCGGGGATCGGGCGGTCGTCGTTCTCGAGGTAGCCCCAGGCGCACGGTCGGTAGTCGCCGGCCGCGGCGACGTCCGTCGGCGGGTCCCAGTAGCCGATGTGCACGAGCAGCCAGTGCGGCCGCCACAGGGCCGGGTGCCGCTCGACGTCGACCCCGAGCCACCAGTCCGGCGCGGGGTCGCCGAGCGGGGCCCCACCCTCGATCGGCGCCGCCTGCAACGGGGCGCCCGCGGCGTCGAAGACGTTGTCGGTCGCGTGACGGAACTGCGGGCAGATGCCGCCGTCCCCCACGAGCCCGCCGGTGAGGACGGGCCAGCCGTCCTGCAGGGTGACGTGCCGCGTGACCTGGATCGGGCCGAGCTCGGAGCAGGGCAACGAGTCGTCGTCCTGGTGGCGCAGCGCCTCCATGACGACGAACGCCCCGGCCACCGAGTCGATCCCGAGGACGGTGTCCCCGCAGCGGGCCTCGCGCGCCACCGGGCTCTCGACCTGCACCGGCGTGAGCGCCTCCGGGTCCCAGCGCCAGATGTACCAGGTCTGCTCGAACCCGTTGCCGTCGTGGATCTCGAGGGGCACAAGGGCGTCCTCGTGGCCGTCCCCGTCCACGTCGGCGTGGGCCACCTGCTCGCCGACGACGTACTGCCGCAGGCCGTCACCGTCGACTGGGACGACCGTGGTGCCGGTCCACGCCTGGCGCCACTCGAGGACGGAGAAGTCGGCGTCCCGGATGCTCGGCAGGTCCTCGGCAGGGTCCTCCTCGTCGTCCTGCGTGGTCCCGGCCCGGGCCTCGGGGTCGTCGGCGTCGGCCTGCTCGACGTCGGCGTCCTCACCCGGCTCCCCGACGGCGGAGGTCACGTCCGCGTCGCCGTCCGGTCCACCGGTCGCGGTCTCGGTAGACGTGTCCGACGGCGTCGACTGTTCCGGGGCGGGGGAGTCGGGCGTGGCGCCGTCGTCGTCGGAACCTCCGCCGCACGCGGCGAGCGCCAGCAGGGCGACGAGAGCGGCGGACGTCGCGAGCACCCGCGGCGGGCTGCCGCGCGGCGAAGGTCGCCGGGTTGAGCGTGTGTGTGCGGACCGCCTCGGCGCGGAGCGACCGGGGGCGGTAGGCGAGGACTGGACGAGGCGCATCGAGGTGGCCCTTCCTGCTCGGCCCCCTGCGTCGGCGACGACCACGCGCCTGGCACGAATGGTGCCCGGTTGTGATGAGGAACACAAGGGGCGCGGGCCAGCCGACCGCCTCGCCCTGACCTACCGCCCCAGCGCCGCCGCGATCGCCTTGCGCACCCGCTGCGGGGAGACCTTGACCGGCGTCCCGAGCTGCTGCGCGAACAGCGAGACCCGCAGCTCCTCGACCAGCCAGCGCACCTCGTCGAGCCGGGCGAGCGCGTCCGGGTCGTCGCCCGCCGTCGCCCGCGCCTTCTCGAGCTCGTCGGCGACCTCCTGGACCTGCCAGGCCGCGGCGTCGTCGGCGTGGACGTTCTGCGCGGCGCGCTCGAGGCGGCGCTGCGCCGCGGTGAGGTAGCGCGCCACGTGGACGAGGTGCTCGGTGCCGGTGACGGACACGAACCCGTCGAACACCAGGTCACCGACCGCAGCGCGCACGTCCGTCACCGCGCCGAGCAGGTGGATGCTGTTGGACTCCTTGACCGTCGCCTGCAGCTCGCGCCACGCGTCCATCACGCGCACCACGACGCCGGCGAGCTCGAAGACCCGGTCCTCCAGGTGCGCGCGCAGGTGCGCGAGGAGCTCCTCGTACCGCTCCTTCTCGCGCAGCATCCCGGCCCCGCCCGGGACGTGCTCCGCACACCACGCGTCGACGATCTCCGTGACCGCCGCGAGCTGCAGGTCCGCGACCAGCGCGCCCGTGCTCGGGTACGGCGAGGAGGCGAGCGCCAGCGCGTCCCGCCCGCCCCACCGGGTCGACACCCGCTGCTCGGCCAGCGCGGTGGCCGTCAGCGCGAGCCTGCGCACGCCGCGCCGGTGCGCACGGACCTGGGCGCCCGCTTCCGGGAGGACCCGCAGGGACACGGCGGTGCCCTCCTCGACGAGCGCCGGGTACCCGCGCACGACGAGCCCCGCCGACCCGAGCGTCTCCACGCTCGCGGGGATCCGGCCGCCGTCGACGTCGGGCCAACCGGTGAGGTTCTCCTGCTCGACGCCGGAGCCCGCCCCGGGCATGCCGGCGCTTGATCCGGGAGCGCCGGCCGAGGAGGCGCCGTCGGCGCCCGGGCCACCACCGCGGCCGGTGCGGTCACCGCCCCGGCCCGCACCGCCGTCGGGGGAACCGCCCCGCCCGCGCGGCCCCTGGCCCGCGCCCGACGAGCGCTCGGCCTCGGCCATGGCGGCCGCGACGGCCCCGCGGACCGCCGACGCCACCGCGGTCTCGACGGCGGGGGCGAGCTCGCGCTGGAGGGCGAGCAGCGAGTCGCCCTCCCCGAGCACGGCTCCCTTGCTCGAGACGACGCGGAACTTCATCCGCAGGTGCCCCGGCAGCTCGGCCGCCTCGTCCCAGGCGGCCTCGTCGATCTCCACCCCGCGCACCTCGCGCACGGCGGCCGTGAACGCGTCCTGCCAGCTCGGCACGGAGGCCGGGTCGACCCAGCCGCCCCTCGCCTCGGCGTCCCCGGGGGCGGCAGCCACGGCCGCGTGCCAGTCGGGCATGGTCTCCAGGACCGCGCGGGCCACGTCGGGCGCCGGCACGAGCTCGCGCCGCACCCGCTTGGGCAGGGCCCGGATCGTCGCGACGGCGAGCTCTGCGAGGTAGCTCGGCACGAGCCAGTCGAAGCCCTCGGGCCGCAGCCGGCCGAGCACCTCCACGGGCACGGTGGCCGTGATGCCGTCGGCCCACGCGCCGGGCGTGAAGTCGTAGGCCAGCGGCAGCGTGAGGTCGCCCTGCTTCCAGGTGGACGGCTGGTCGGCCTCGGTGACGGGGTTCTCGGGCACCAGGTCGGCCAAGGTGAGCGTGAGGAGGTCCGGGCGCTCGCGCTTCTCGCGCTTCCACCAGGTGTCGAAGTGACGGGCGGAGACGGCGTCGGCGCCGACGCGCTCGTCGTAGAAGGCGAACAGCGTGTCCTCGTCGCCGACGACGCCCCGCGTCCGCAGCCGGGCCTCGACCTCCTTGGCCTCCTCGATGACGGCCGCGTTGTCCGCCACGAAGCGGTGGTGGGTGCGCCACTGGCCCTCGACCAGGGCGTGCCGGACGAACATCTCGCGGGCGAGCTCGGCGGCGGTGGTCTCGCCGATCATCTGGTCCCCGAGGCGGCCGAGCAGGACCGGGCGGTCGGCGGCGAGCGTCATCCCGTACAGGAGCACGCGCTCCTTGACCATCGCGGCCCCGTTACGCGTGGACCAGTACGGCTCGGAGTACGTGCGGCGCAGGAGGTGGCCGGCCGCCCGCTCCACCCAGTCCGGGTTGACCCGCGCGACGGTGCGCGCGAACAGGCGCGAGGTCTCCACGAGCTCGGCCGCCATCACCCACGGGTAGCTCTTGCGCGACAGCCCGGACCCGGGCCAGACGACGAACCGCGTGCCGCGCGCGCCCGCGTAGTCGCGCTTGCGCTCGTCGTAGGAGCCGAGGTTCGACAGCAGCCCGGTGAGCAGGGCCTGGTGGACGGAGTCGGCGCTCGCGGCGTCCGAGCTGCGGCCCACGCCCACCACGGTGGAGGCCACGAGGTCCGTGTCCGGGGTGTCGACGTCCGCGGCCGGCGGGAGCGCGAGCGGCTTGAGATGCAGGCCCAGCGGCTTCGCGAGCTGCCGCAGCTGCGCGACGACGTCCTGCCACTCGCGGATGCGCAGGTAGTTGAGGTACTCGCCCTTGACCGTGCGCCGGAACTGGTTGCCGGACAGGTCGCGCTGGAGCGTGCGCAGGTAGCGCCACAGGTTGAGGTAGGCGAGGAAGTCGGAGGTGTCGTCGAGGAAGCGGCGGTGCTTGGCGTCGGCCTGCTGCTGCTTCTCCACCGGGCGCTCGCGCACGTCCTGCACGGACAGGGCGGCGACGACGATCATCACCTCGGCCGCGCAGCCGAGCCGTTCGGCCTCGAGCAGCATGCGGCCGAGCCGCGGGTCGACCGGCAGGCGGGCGAGGTCCCGGCCCACGCGCGTGAGCTCGGTGGACCCAGGTTCCAGGGCGCCGATCTCCTCGAGCTGCTGGACGCCGTCGCGCACGGCCTTCGTGTCCGGCGGGTCCACGAACGGGAACTTCGCGACGTCGCCGAGCCCGAGCGCCGCCATCTGCAGGATGACCGACGCGAGCGAGGTGCGCAGGATCTCCGGCTGGGTGAACTCGTCCCGGTTCTCGAAGTCCCGCCTGGAGTACAGGCGGATGGCGACGCCGTCGGCGATCCGGCCCGAGCGGCCCGACCGCTGGGCGGCGCTCGCCCGCGAGACCGGCTCGATCGGGAGGCGCTGGACCTTGGTGCGCGTGGAGTAGCGCGAGATGCGGGCGGTGCCGGGGTCGATGACGTAGTGGATGCCGGGCACGGTCAGCGACGTCTCGGCGACGTTCGTGGCCAGCACGACGCGGCGCGTCTGGTGCGGGGCGAACACGCGGTGCTGCTCGGCGGCCGTGAGCCGGGCGTACAGGGGGAGGATCTCGACGGCGCCGGGCACCGTGGAGCGGCCGCCGGGGGCGAGGTAGCGGTCCCCGAGGTGCTCGGCGAACGCGACGTGCGTGTCCCGGATCTCGCGCTCGCCCGAGAGGAAGACGAGGATGTCGCCCGGTCCCTCGGCCTCGAGCTCGTCGTAGGCGGCGAGGATGCCGGTGACCTGGTCGATGGGCTCGTCGTGGGCCGAGGCGGGGGAGGAGCCGGCGCCCGAGGCAGAGCCGGAGCCGGAGCCGGCGCTGTGGCCGGAACCGTGGCCGGCGCGTAACTCGTCGTCGTGGGAGGGGTCCGCGTCGTCGTCCTCGGTGTCCGGGACGAGCGGGCGGTAGCGGACGTCGACCGGGTAGGTGCGTCCCGTGACCTCGACGACGGGAGCCGGGCCGCCCATGCCGGCCGCCTTGCCGAAGTGCTCGGCGAAGCGCTCGGAGTCGATCGTGGCGGAGGTGATGACGAGCTTGAGGTCCGGGCGCCTGGGGAGGAGCTGGGCGAGGTAGCCGAGGAGGAAGTCGATGTTGAGGGAGCGCTCGTGCGCCTCGTCCACGATGATCGTGTCGTAGCGGCGCAGCAGCGGGTCGCGCTGGATCTCGGCCAGCAGGATGCCGTCGGTCATCAGCTTGACCAGCGTGGTCGTCGAGACCTCGTCGGTGAAGCGGACCTGGTATCCGACCTGCTTGCCCATCTCGACGTCGAGCTCGGACGCGATGCGCTCCGCCACCGACCGTGCGGCGAGCCGGCGCGGCTGCGTGTGCCCGATCATGCCGGTCACGCCGCGGCCGAGCTCGAGGCAGATCTTCGGCAGCTGCGTGGTCTTGCCGGACCCCGTCTCGCCCGCGACGACGACGACCTGGTGGCTCGCGATCGCCGCCGCGATCTCGAAGCGCCGCTCCGCGACCGGTAGCTCCTCGGGGTAGGAGATGACGGGGACCGCGGTGCGGCGTGCCTCGACCTGCTCCGGGCTCATCGGCCGGGGGGCGTGCGCGATGCGGTCGGACTGGCGGCCGCCCTGCGACTGTCCCCGCTGCGACCGTCCGCCCCGGTTCCTGCCGCCCCGTCGCCTGCCGGGCCGCTTACCGCCGTCAGGCTTCGCGTCGTCAGTCGTATGACCGCCGTCCTTCGCGGCGTCGCGCTGCTCGCCGTCGTTCGTCGTGCCACCGTGCTGGCCGGCGTCGGCCCTCTCGGCGTCCGCGGGCACGCTCGCGCCGTCGCCCGAGGGGCGGTGCGCGGGGTCGGGTCCGGGACGGTTCACGAGGGTCCATTCTTCGCCATGTCACCAGCAGGATGCACCGTGAATCGGCGGCCTGGCTCACGTCGGCACCGATGGGGAGGTCTGACCGGGCAGGAGTTCCCTCCCCGGGTTGCACCGACGGGGCTGCGGTGACCGACGATGGGGTGATGCGCAGGGGACTGAGGGTGGTGGGCGTCGTCGTGGCGCTGCTCGTCGTGCTCCTGTCCCTGTACACGCTGCGGCCGATCGGCCTCGGTGAACGGATCCCGGTCGCCCAGGTCATCGCGCTCAAGGGCGTCCTCACCCTCGCCATGACGGCGGTGGGGATCCTGCTCATCGCCGTCGGCGCCCTCCTCCTCGCCCGGCGACGCCGGCGCGCGACGATCCCCGACAGCCCCGGTGCGGCGTCCCGGGCGCGCCCCCGGCCGGGCGCCGTCGTCGCCCTGGTCTGCGGCGTCGTCACGGCCCTCGCCGGCGCCTCCCACGGCCTCGCCCTCGCGGACCGGGGCCTCGGTAGCGACGACGTGGTGGCGTCGGGCGATCCGGCGGTCCCCGCAGCCTTCACCGTGCTCTCGCTCAACACCCTCGGCGGCGCCTCGACCGCCGACGACGTCGCCGAGGTCGCCGAGCGCACCGGCGCCGACGTCCTCGCGCTCCCGGAGACCCCCGCGCCGCTGGCCGCCGAGATCGAGGCCCGCCTCGAGGAGCTGACCGGCGGTGCCTACTCCGCCTGGACGTCCGGCAGCGGCCCGGTCGGCGCGACGTCGATGGTCGTCTCAGACGCGCTCGGCCCCTACGAGCAGGTGGATTCCGCCGGCCACGGCGCGTTCGGGCGCGTCCACCTGCGGCCCACGGGCGACGACGACCGGCAGCCCGTCCTCGTCGCGGCCCACCCCGTGCCCCCGGTGAGCGGGAACATGGGCGACTGGCGGGGGGAGAACTTCGCGCTGGTCGGGATGTGCGAACGGGCCGCGCGGCCCACCGTCATCGCGGGCGACCTCAACATGACCCTCGACCACGACACGCTCGCGAGCGTGGACTCCGGTTCCAGCTCGTGCCGGGACGCCGGCGTGGACGCGGGGATCGGCGGCATCGCCACCTGGCCGACGTCGTGGCCCGCCTGGGCGGGGACCGTCATCGACCACGTGCTCGTCTCGGGCGGCCTGCGCGGTGCGGCCGGCGAGGTCATGGAGGTCGGCGGGTCCGACCACCGCGGGGTCGTCGTCGAGCTCGTGCTGGGGCCCGGCCGGGACTGAGCCGCCGACGAACCGCAGTCTCGGTGGGCACGAACCGCTGTCTCGGTGGGCACGAACCGCAGTCTCGGTGGGCACGAACCGCAGTCTCGGTGAGGGAGGGCGTGACCGGTTCGAGACCGCCGGGCTGGCGGCTGGGCCGTGCGTGTGCGGGACACTGTGCGCGTGCGCATCGTGATCTGGGTGGTCGTCGCCGTCGTCGGCCTGCTCGCCGCCCTCACCCTCGATCCCGAGCTCCCGGGGCGGATCATCCCGCCGCTCGGGGGGATCTCGGGCACCGTGCCGCTCGCCCAGGTCGTCGGCCTCAAGGGCTGGCTCGTGCTCACGCTCGGCGTGCTCGGGCTCGTGTTCATCATCATCGGCCTGGTGCGCCGCCAGCTCATCCGCGCCGGCACCGCCGCGATGGTGCTCGGCGGGATCCTCGTCCTCGTGGCGGTCGGCCACCTCGTCATCATGTTCGACCGGGGCACGTCCGCCGCCACCTCGATCAGCCGCACGGACGACACCGCGGCCGCACCCGACGGGCCGATCACCGTCCTCACCCTCAACATGGAGGACGGCGACGTCACGGGCGGTGAGCTCGTCGGCCCGGTCGTCGACCAGGGCGTGGACGTCGTCGTCCTGCCGGAGATGCTCGCCGAGGACGCGCGGCTGCTCGCCGCCGAGCTCACGGAGGCCGGCCACCCGTTCACCTCCTACGGCGCGGGCTCGACGACGGAGGACCGCGGCGCCACCTCCGTCCTCCTCGCGGACTCCCTCGGCACGTACGTGCCCGTCGACGCCGAGCCGTCGGCGGAGGTCCTCGCGCTGCGGCCCGTGACCGGCGTGGGGCCGACCGTCGTCGCCGTCCATCCGACCGCGCCGCGACCGGACGAGATGGGGGTGTGGCGCTCGCAGGTCGAGGACGCCCTCACCTGGTGCAGGGCCGGCTCGGGCCCCGTCATCGTGGCCGGCGGGCTCAACGCGACGCTCGACCACGGGGTCGCCCAGGACCTCGGCCGGTGCGTCGACGGGTCGCGCGAGGCCGGGCTCGGCGGCGTCGGGACGTGGCCGGCGGGCATCCCGTGGTTCTTCGGGTCCCCGATCGACCGGATCCTCGTCGACGAGGCGAGCTACTCGGTGGCCGAGGGAGCCGTGTTCGACGTCGGACGGGCGACGCACCGGGCGCTGGTCATCCGCGTCGAGCCGATCGGCTGAGCGCAGGGGCTCGGGGCGGGCCCGCGGAGGCGGTGCGGGTAGCGCGGTGTGTCGGCGACCGGCGTTGGCGGCTCGGCCGCGCTGACCGGGTGCGGGCGTTCGAGCGCGCCGGCGGGGCTGGGGGCTCGGCCTCACTGACTGGGCAGGGGCTTGTGTGACTGGGTAGGGGGCTGTGCTGCCTGCCCAGTGGCGTGACGGCCTGCCCAGTGGTGGCTCAGCCTTGCTGACGGAGTGGGGCTGCCCGAGCGCGCTGACTGGGCAGGGGCTTGTGTGACTGGGTAGGGGGCTGTGCTGCCTGCCCAGTGGCGTGACGGCCTGCCCAGTGGTGGACGGCGGCGGCGTCGGATATTCCGGTGCGCCGCGAGGGGGCCGGTGCCACGGTTGCCCCATGAGCAGCCACGTGAGCGAAGCCGCTGAACGGGTCGCCCCGGCACAGGAGCCGGGCATCGCCGCACTCCCTGCGGGCGCCCACCTGCTGACGCTCGTGGCGCCGTCGCCGCAGGAGCTCGAAGCAGGTGCGCAGCCATCGGCGGCGTTCGCTGCCGCCACCGACGTCGACCGCGACCACCTGCTCGACGCCCTCGGCAACGACGACCTCCTGGGCAACCCGGAGACACGTCTGCGCGGCTACACGGACCGCGCATCGGTGCACCACCAGATCGTCCTCGTGGCGCGTGGACCCGTCACCGATCGACTCGTCGCGGCGGCCCGCCAGACCGGCGCCGTCGCTGCGTCCGGGGACGTGGAGCTGCCTGTCCCGGCTGCCGCTGCGTCCGG
>JBQDDG010000010.1:0-13062 GCA_052093225.1 Actinomycetaceae bacterium | reverse complement strand
GTCCCGGCTGCCGCTGCGTCCGGCCGCGCGGAACTGCGAGTCCCGGCCGCCGTCGTGCCCGGGGACGAGGACCGCACGCCGCCGGCCGACGAGGTCGTCGCGTACGGCGAGGCGTCGTTCGACCAGCTCGACAACACCTCCTCCTGCGCGCTGGAGGTCTTCGTCCGCCCCGCGCACCGGGGCAAGGGTCTCGGCCGCTTCCTCGCCGACCGGCTCACGGACATCGCCCGCGAGGCCGGCCGCACGACCGTCCAGACCTGGGCCGACCACGCGTCACCGGGGGACGGCCTCGAACCCCTCGCACCCTCGACCGGTGCGGGCGCGATCGGCCTCGACCGCTCGGCGCGCTTCGCACGCGCGCGGGGCATGGGGCTCGAGCAGGTGGAGCGGCACTCCGTGCTGCAGGTCGACGGGTGGCCGGAGCGCTGGCGCGAGGCGCTCGACGAGGCCCTCACGCACACGCTTCCCACCGACGAGGTCCTCACCTTCGAGGGGCCGACGCCGGAGGAGGAGCTCGAGCACATCGCCGAGCTCATGCGCAGGATGAGCACCGACATCCCGCTCGGCGGGCTCGACTGGGAGGAGGAGGTGTGGGACGCGGACCGCGTGCGCAGAGCCGACGCCAACAACCTCTCCTCCGGGCATCGTCGGCAGCTGCGGACGGTCGTGCGCGACATGACGACGGGGGCGCTCGTCGCGCACTCGATCCTCGTGGTCCCCGTCGGACGTCCGGTCGCCTGGCAGGGCGACACCCTGGTGATGAAGGAGCACCGGGGGCGCCGGCTCGGCACGATCGTCAAGCTCGCCAACCAGCTCGCGCTGCTCGAGCAGTTCCCGGGCACCGAGCGCATCCACACGTGGAACGCCGTCGAGAACTCGCACATGCTCGACGTCAACCACGCGATGGGCTTCGAGCTCGTCGCCCTCGAGGGAGCCTGGCAGGGCCGGATCGGCTGAGCGCACGACCGCCCGGCAACTGCTCGTCCCCCCTCCTGTGGCTCTGTGCCGATGTCCGGCGGCCGTCCCGCGCCGGCTACCTCCGCCGTCGGGGGCGGTACCCCAGAACGCGCCGGTCCGGACCAGGTCCGGTCGCGTCGGTCCGGCCCTGCCGGCCGGCTCGGGCCCCGCCGGGCGGGTGGCCCCCCGTCCGGCGACGGTCCGTGGCGCGGGCCGCGGTTCAGGTCTCGGAGAGCCGGTCGGCGAGCACCCGGAACGCGTCCTTCCAGAACTCCTTGCGCGCCGGGATCTCGTCGCCGGAGGCGAGCCCGGTGTGCTGGACGGCCAGGCGCACCTTGTGCCGCCCGTCGGCGCCGGGTTCGAGCGGGTCGATCCGCAGGGTGATCTTCTCGTCGCCGTCGCGCAGCCGGACGGACGTCGGCTCCGTCGCGCCGGTGAGCTCGTGGTGGCCGGGGACCCACTCGGAGCGGACGTCGTCGTCGACGAGGTAGGGCCACAGGTTGTGCGCGGAGACGTAGAGCGTCTTGGACGCCGACGCCTCCCAGGCGCCGTCGCGCCGTTGACCCGGCGAGCGCAGGCCACGCGCCTGCTCGTAGGCGACGGTCACGCCCTGGGCCCACCAGCCGTCGACGCCGTGCTCGTCGCGCAGCCACCGGGCGATGCTCGTGTGGTCCCAGCCGGTGGCGTCCTCGGCGTCGAGGAGCCCGAACCACTCCTCTCGGGAGCGCCCGGTCTCCTCGCGCACCTTCTGCTCGCTCGCGGACTGGTCGATGGATCGCGCCCCGGAAGCCATGCGTGCGAGCCTAGTGACCTGCGCCACTGCCCGCTACCGGCTCCGACCGGCTGCCTGGCACCGCACGGTCCGCTCGGCACCGGCCGGTCCGACCGGCGTCGGTGATCCGGATGAGACCGGGGCTACCAGCCGCGGTCGGCCCAGCCGTCGACGTGCGGGGCCTCGGCGCCGATCGTCGTCGGCTCGCCGTGCCCGGGCGCGACCGTCCAGTCGGCGTCGAGCGTCATGAGGCGCTCGCGGATCGAGGTGATGACCTGGTCGAAGTCGCTGTACTCCCAGCGGGTCGCGCCCGGTCCGCCGGGGAAGAGCGTGTCGCCCGTGAGCACCGTGGCGGCGTCGGGCACGAGGAAGGAGCAGGCGCCTGGGGTGTGGCCGGGCGTGTGGGCCACGGTGACGCGGGCGCCGGCCACCTCGAGGGTCTCGCCGTCGACGAGGTCCTCGGTGGGGCAGTGCTCGTGGGTGCGCTCGAGGAGGAAGCGGTCGGCGGGGTGGAGCCGCGGCGTCACGTTCCACTCGGCGGCGAGCTCGGGGACGGGTCCCACGTGGTCCCAGTGCCCGTGCGTGAGGAGGATGCCCGTCACGGTGCGCCCGCCCACGCAGGCGCGCACGGCGTCGGCGTCGTGCGCGGGGTCGACGACGAGCACCAAGCTCTCGTCACCCACCAGGTAGGTGTTGTTGGGGAAGGCCCCGCCGTCCGGTCCGGTGCCGACGATCTCGTGCCGTTCAACCTGGACGGGCATGGCGGGGCCTCCCTCAACCGACGTGCGTGCGAACCGTGCGGACCGTCAGAGCGACTCGACGGCGGTGACCGTCACGGGCACGTTGCCGCGCGTGGCCTTCGAGTAGGGGCACAGCTCGTGGGTGCGGTCGACGATCGTCTGCGCCTCGTCGATGCCGAGCCCGGGGATGTGGACCTCGTGGTCCACGGTGAGGGCGAACGACTCGCCCTCCGGGCCGAAGCCGACCTTGGTGCGGACGGTGGCGGCGGAGACGTCGACGTCCTTCTCCTTGCCGGCCAGGCCGAGCGCGCCGGTGAAGCAGGCGCCGTAGCCGAGGGCGAAGAGCTGCTCGGGGTTGGTGCCCTCGCCCGAGCCGCCCATGTCCTTCGGCGAGGTGAAGGTGAGCTCGAGGGTGGGGTCCTCGGAGGTGCCCTTGCCGGTGCGTCCTCCGGTGTTGGTGGCGGTGGCGGTGTACACGATCTTGTCCGGTGTGTTGGCCATGTGGTCCAGCCCACCACCGTTGGTGGTCGCCCGCAACCGGGTCTCGCCGTGCGACGCACAATGGGCCATCGTGAGGACCATGACCCCAGTCGAGGGCGCCGCCGAGCCCGGCCCCGACCAGATTCGCCGATGGCGCCGACACCTCGCGGAGGAACGCGCCGAGGGGGCGGTCTACCGCAATCTCGCCGGGCGGAAGACGGGCGAGGAACGCGAGATCCTCCTCGGCCTCGCCCGCGCGGAGCAGCGCCACGAGCAGCACTGGGTCGACCTCCTCGGCCCCCACGCCGACCGCCCCGGGCGCGCCTCCCTGCGCAGCCGGCTCCTCGCCTGGCTCGCCCGCCGGTTCGGGTCGGTCTTCGTCCTCGCGCTCGCGCAGCGGGCGGAGATGCGCTCCGGCTACGACGCCGACGACGACGCCACCGAGCAGATGGCCGCCGACGAGCGCGTGCACGGCGAGATCGTGCGGGCGCTCGCCGCCCGGGGCCGCGCGCGGATGTCCGGGACATTCCGGGCCGCGGTGTTCGGCGCGAACGACGGTCTGGTCTCCAACCTCGCCCTCGTCCTCGGCATCGGTGCGACCGGCGTCGGCACGTCCGTCGTCCTGGCCACCGGCATCTCCGGCCTGCTGGCGGGCGCGCTGTCCATGGGTGCCGGCGAGTACGTCTCGGTGCGCAGCCAGCGCGAGCTCCTCGAGTCCTCCACGCCGAGCACGCGCTCGGCCCAGGTGGTGCCGGCGCTCGACGTGGATGCCAACGAGCTCGCCCTGCTCTACCGGGCGCGCGGGATGTCCGCCGAGGAGGCCGACTCCCACGCGCGCGCCGTCATCGCCGCCCACAGCCACGAGCGGCTGCGCCCCGCGGACGGCGGCGAGGAGGCGGCCCCGGTGCCCGAGTCCGAGTACGAGGAGATCGGCACGGCGTGGCAGGCGGCGTCGTCGAGCTTCGGCTTCTTCGCCTCCGGCGCGATCATCCCCGTGCTGCCCTACCTGTTCGGGATGAGCGGCCTCGCCGCGGTGGCGCTCGCCGCCGTGCTCGTCGGGATCGCCCTGCTGATGACCGGCGCGGTGGTGGGTGTCCTGTCCGGCTCGGCGCCGCTGCCGCGCGCGCTGCGCCAGCTGGCGATCGGCTACGGGGCGGCGGCGGTGACGTACGTGCTCGGCCTGCTGTTCGGCGGCGCCGTAGGCTGACCCGGCCGGGAGGTGCCCGGTACGGACGAAGGAGTTCTCGCATGCTCGTGGTCGTGGCCCCCGACTCGTTCAAGGAGTCGCTCGACGCGGCCGGCGTCGCCTCCGCGATGGCGGCGGGCGTGCGGGACGTCGTGCCGGACGCGGAGGTCCGGGAGCTGCCGATGTCCGACGGCGGGGAGGGCTTCACGGAGTCCGTCGCGGCCGCGCTCGGCGCACGCCTCGTCGACGTCCCCGTCCACGACGCGCTCGGCCGGGCGGTCACCGGGCAGGTGGCGCTGACGGAGCGGACGGCTGTGCTCGAGGTGGCCTCCGCCGTCGGGCTCGACATGGTGGGCGCCGACGAGCGCGACATCCTCGGCAGCGACTCCGCGGGCGTGGGTGAGCTGGTCCTCGCGGCGTTGGATGAGGGGGTCGAGGAGATCGTCGTCGGCCTCGGCGGGTCCGCGACCAACGACGCCGGTGCGGGCATGCTCCGCGTGCTCGGCGCCCGGTTCCTCGGTGCGGACGGCGTGGAGATCGGGACGACGCCGCGCGAGCTCGCCGCCGTGGCGTCCATCGACACGAGCGGGCTGGACCCGCGGCTGGCCGGCGTGCGCGTGCAGGCCGCCTGCGACGTCAACAACCCGCTGCTCGGGGAGCGCGGCGCGAGTGCCGTGTTCGGCCCGCAGAAGGGCGCGACGCCCGAGCAGGTCGGCGAGCTCGACGCGATCCTCGCGCGCGTGGCGGAGGTGGCCGGGCACGACGGCGAGGGCGGGGCCGCGCACGCGCCCGGCGCCGGGGCCGCGGGCGGACTCGGGTACGCGCTCATCGGCTTCCTCGGTGCGACGATGCGGCCCGGCGTGGAGCTTGTCGTGGAGACCGTGGGCCTCGCGGACGCGGTCCGGGGCGCCGACCTCGTGCTCACCGGTGAGGGCTCCGTCGACGCACAGACGCTGTATGGCAAGACGCCGGCCGGGGTGGCGTCGGTGGCGGCCGGGGCCGGTGTGCCCACGGTGGTGCTGGCCGGGCACGTGGCCGAGGACGCCGGCGTGCTGCTCGACCACGGCGTTACCGCCCTCGTGCCGATCGTCCACGGCGTCACCGACCTGCCGACGGCGCTCGCCGAGGGGGAGAAGAACATCCGGCGGGCGAGCGCGACCGTCGTGCGGCTCCTCGTGGCGGGCCTGGAGCGCTCGGCCCGCTGACGCGTGCGGGTCCTCCCGGCGGCGCGTGCGCCCTCCCGGCGGCGTGGCCACCTCCCGCCGACGCGCTCGCGTCCTTCCGCCGAGGACGTGCTGTAGGTGTCGAGAACGTGCTTCGCGCGCCCGCTCCTGCACACCCTCCCGGCGAGGACGTGCTGTAGGTGTCGAGGACGTGCTTGGCAGGCACGTCCTCGGTACTCCAGGCACGTTCTCGACGCTCGAAGGCCCAGCTGAGGAACTCAGACGTCTGGTGCGACGGCGGCGAGCTCGGCCGGCGTGCCTCCCATGATCGTCGCGGCGTGCTCCGTGATCGCCTCGGTCGGCCAGTCCCACCAGCGCACGCGCAACAGGGTGGCGACGTCGTCGTCGGAGAACCGGGTCCGCACCACCCGGGCGGGGTTGCCGGCGACGACCTCGTACGGGCCGACGTCCTTGGTCACCACGGCGTGGGCGCCCACGACGGCGCCGTCGGCGATCCGCACGCCCGGCAGGACGGTGGCGTCCCGGCCGATCCACACGTCGTTGCCGACCACCGTGTCGCCGGGCTGCTCGATGCCCATGAAGGTTGCCATGGTGCGGTCCGTCCAGTCGCCGCCGAACATCGTGAACGGGAAGGTCGAGGGCCCGACCATGGGGTGGTTGCCGCCGGGCATGAGGAACGTGGCGCGGGGGCCGATCGCGGTGAACCGGCCGATGACCAGTCGCTGCGGTCCGTAGAGGTACCGGACGTTGGCCTGCTCGAACGGCGTGGGGTCGCCCTCGTTGTCGTGGTAGGTGAACTCGCCCGCCTCGATGAGCGGCGTGTCCAGCGCGGCCCGCAGGAAGACGACGTTCGCGAGGTCCGCGCGGGTCGTGGGGTGCGACCGGGTCGGGTCCGGGACGCGTGCCATATGGTCCTCCGTCAACGATCGGGCGTGCGTGTCGTCGATCACCGATAGCGTGCCGACATGGCGACGATGATCCCCGACGACGTGACCTTCGGCGAGGGACTTCGGGGTGAGGAGCAGGTCTGGACCCGGCTCCGCGAGCAGCTGCCGGACGACGTCGTGGTGCTGCACTCCACCGCCATCCGACAGCAGGGCACCGAGCGCGAGGTCGATCTCCTCGTGCTGTGGCCCGGCGTCGGTGTGGTCGTCGTCGAGGTCAAGGGCGGCTGGGTCGAGTACCGCGACGGCGTCTGGCGCAACGGCCGCGGGCCCTCCGAGGCGAAGCGGATCGAGGACCCCGCGGACCAGGTCAACGACGCGCGCCACCGGCTCGTCGAGTGGCTGCGCGACCGTGGCACCGGCCCGCGCGACGCCACCCACGCACGGTGGGTGAGCGTCGTCGTGCTGCCGGGGGTCGACGTCGGGGCGGGCTGGCAGCGGCCCGGCCTCCCGCGCGAATGCCTCGTCGGGCGCCAGGACCTCGACCTCCTGGCGGACCGCCTCAAGGCGGCGGCGAACCTCCACGGGGCGGGCATGCGGCCGCTGACCGGCGCGGACGCCGCCGCGCTCGTCGACGCGATCGCGCCCGAGCTTCTCCCGGACGAGGTGCAGTTCGAGGTGGACGCGCAGGCCGAGGAGATCCGCCTGCTCACCGTCGAGCAGGAGGACGTGCTCGAAGCGATCCGCGAGTTCCCGCGTGCTCGCGTCATCGGTGGGGCGGGGACCGGCAAGACCGTGCTCGCGCTGCGCAAGGCCCGGCAGCTCGCGCGCGACGGAAGGCGGGTGGCACTCATGTGCTACACCGTGGGCCTCGCGAAGTCGTTCGAGCGCGAGGTCGCCACCTGGCCGCCGCGGGATCGCCCCGCCTACGTCGGCACGTTCCACGACCTTGCCTTCGCCTGGGGCGCGACGGACGGGGACCGCACGGACCCGCGGTTCTGGGAGGAGGACCTCCCCGAGCAGCTGCGGGTGCGCGCGGAGGCCCGCGAGGTGACGGAGAAGTTCGACGTCGCCGTCATCGACGAGGCCCAGGACTTCGGCGACTCCTGGTGGGACGCCGTGACGGCGTGCCTGCGCGACGGCGACGACGGCGGCCTGTTCGTCTTCCTCGACGACGGCCAGAAGCTCTTCACCCGCCACGGCCGCGCGCCGATCGACCTCCCGCCGGTCTCGCTCGTGCGCAACCTGCGCAGCTCGAAGCAGATCGCCCAGCTGGCGGGCGCGTTCGCGACGACGCCGACCAGTCCCAAGGCGATGGCCCGCCGTCCGGTCCTGCTCCACGACGTCCCCGCACAGGACGCCGTGGATGCGGCCGACGACGTGGTGGACGCCCTCATCGCCGACGACGGCGAGGACGGCTTCCGGCCCGGGCAGGTCGCGCTGCTGACGACCGGTTCGCGTCACCCGATGCAGCCGAGCATCTACGAGGACGAGGCGCGCGCGGCGTACTGGGAGGAGTTCTTCGAGGGCGAGGACGTCTTCTACGGGACGGTGCAGGGCTTCAAGGGGCTCGAGCGGCCCGCCGTCGTGCTCTGCCTCAACGGCATCCACCCGGCCGCGCCGGCCCGCGACCGCATCTACACGGGCATCTCGCGCGCGACGACGCTGCTCGTGGTGGTGGGGCCGCGGCACCTCCTCGAGGAGGCCGGGGGAGACGCGGTGCGCAGCCGGCTGACCAAGGTGGAGCCGTGGACGGGGTCGCCCGGCTTCCGCGCGTGAGGCCCGACGCGCAAGGATGAGACCAGGGGCGGCCGACCGGGCGGCCCGGTGACGAAGGAGCAGGCTGTGGCGGTCGGACGGATCATCGACAACGCGTCGGTCATGGACATGGCGGAGATGGACGAGAAGTGGGGCCGGATCCTCGCGCACGGCGAGAAGTTCGAGCTCGGCTACAAGACCATCCGGGACCGGTTCATGTTCACCAACTACCGGGTGATCCTCGTGGACGTGCAGGGCGTGACGGGCTCGAAGGTCGACTACCACTCGGTGCCGTACCGGGCGATCACCCAGTTCTCGCTGGAGACCGCGGGTACCGCCGACCTCGACGGCGAGCTGAAGTTCTGGGTGAGCAGCCAGGCCGACCCCTACGTGCGCAAGCTGGGGCGCGGCGTGGACCTCTTCCTCATCCAGGCGCTGCTGGCGGGGTACATCGCCCACGTGTGAGGCTGACGGGGGTCGTCGGCGTCCTCGATCGGGACCGAAGTGACCGATCCGACGCCGCACGGACGTCGATCCGGTGGCTTCGGAGCGCCGGGCATGGCATGCTGAAGCCGTTGCATCTGCATTTCCCTGTCGTGCGAGCGTCGGCCCGTCTGTCGCCCGCACGGCCACGCTAGGACGTGGGAAGTACATCAGTGCGGCAGGTGGGTACCGGCACACGGTCGGCCCGCACGTCCTGGAAGGACATCAGTTATATGGCACAGGGAACTGTCAAGTGGTTCAACTCCGAGAAGGGGTTCGGCTTCATCGAGCAGGATGGTGGAAGCGGACCGGACGTGTTCGTCCACTTCTCGGCGATCCAGTCGGACGGCTACAAGTCGCTCGAGGACGCACAGCGCGTCGAGTTCGAGATCACCCAGGGCCCGAAGGGCCCGCAGGCGGAGAACGTCGTCCCGCTCTGATCCGAGCACTGGACACTTAGTCTTCGGCGGGGCCCGCACCGGAAGGTGCGGGCCCCGTTTGCTGTCTCCGGGCGGAATGCCAGTGGGACCTTCGCCATGCCGCTGAGAGGCGGCACGGCGCGCGAAGGACTCAGCCGATCGAGATCCGGACGTCCCCACCGGTCGCCTTGACGCCCTCGGGCATCGAGGAGGGGATCCGGAACGCCCGGCCCGGTGCGGCTGGCCATGCCCGCGGGCTCTTCGAAGTGCGGGGTGACGGCGCTCGACGTCGTCGGGGAGTGGCGCAACGTCATGGGCCCCGTTGCCGACGGGATGTCGCCGGAGCGACTGGCCGCGGCAGTGGTGGCGCCGAGGGTGTCACCAGGTGCCCGGCCGGGCCAGCTCTTGTTCGAGGACGCGTCGATGTCGGTGCTGATCAATAGGTTGGTGCCGTCGACCAACCCCCCCCGATGAAAGGCCGGCAATGTCTGAGCGTCCCACCTTGGTGTACGGCTATCTCGACCACTTCGAGAGCCTGGCGATCCTTCCCGAGCAGGTTGCGCAGGAGATGGCCGAGGAGGTGCAGGCGATCGCCCGGGCGCAGACGTGGGGCGAGCTGAAGAGCGTGCCGATCATGCACAACCCGGCGCTCCATCCGTGGCCTGCTGACGTGGAGACGGATGAGACGCCGGCTGACGACGCGCCGTTCGACCTGGAAGAGCATCCCCTGCGCGCGGACGGCGACTGGCCGATGATGGCGCCGCAGTATGTCCTCGAGCACGCGGTTCTGCCCGGCGATGTCCTTCGTGAGCTCGGCACGGTCGAGTCGACGGTGTTCAACGGGAACTACCTGAGCATCCCGTCGAGCGGGGAGAGGGCCATGCTCGAGGTGCTCGAGCGGAACGGATATGACTGCCGGCGCGACGACGAGCTGATCGTCAGGTGTCAGTACATCAATGAAGACCTCGAGTCGACGTTGAAGCAGATCGCCGAGGGTACGTACGCGGGGGCGTGACCGAAGTCGGCAGACGACTACCGTCGGCGTCCGGCCGCTGCTCTCAGGTGTTGCGCGCGTCAGCCAGCGTTGCGAGGACGGCTTCGGCGGCCTCGGTCGGGTCCGTGTGCTCCCAGATCCGAACGACGTGCCAGCCGGCGTCGCGCAGCAGGACGTTGGTGTCCGCGTCGCGCGCCTGGTTGGTTGCGAGCTTGATGCGCCACCAGTCCGAGTTCGCCCGGGGTTTGGTGCCATGCGCGGGGCAGCCGTGCCAGAAGCACCCGTCGACGAAGACTGCGACCTTCGCGCGCGTGAAGGCGATGTCGATGCTTCGGCGACGGTTCCCCGGCACGGGGTAGGTCACCCGGTAGCGCAGTCCCGCGGCGTGGAGCAGGCGGCGGAGCGCGAGCTCGGGTGCGGTGTCGCGACGGGCGGCCCGGGACATGCGGGCCGACACCGACGTCGAGGACGAGCCCGGGTGCGACGGGACCAGCGGAGAACTGGCCTGCATGATCACCTCCTCCTTCGTTCGGTTCTATCCTTACCGATGTCAGAGGTCGAACGTACGTTCGATTCCTGGTATCGAGGGAGAGGTGGTTGAGGTGGTCATCGTGGAGCACGGCTTTCAGGGCGAACTGTTCCTGGGGCTCGAGGGAGTGGGTCAGTGGAGTAGTGCAGCACACGGGGTGGCAAGCTTCCCTGCTGGGCTCGCAGCGGATAAGCTGTCGAGCATGGTTGCGAAGGATCGACGGGCGGGGGGCTTCGAGTTCGTCGACCTGTTCGCGGGTATCGGCGGGTTCCACAAGGTGCTGAACGACATGGGCGGTCGGTGCGTCTTCGCGTCGGAGATCGACGGAGCTGCGGCACGGATCTACCAGGAGAACTGGCGCATGGAGCCCGCCGGCGACATCATCCCGCTCACCAAGGACCAGATGCTCGTCCCGGCCCACGACGTCCTTGCCGCAGGGTTCCCGTGCCAGCCGTTCTCGAAGTCCGGCTTCCAGCGCGGGATGGACGAGACGCGCGGCACGCTCTTCTGGAACATCGCACGGGTGCTCGAGGAGAAGAAGCCGACCGTCATCCTCCTGGAGAACGTCAGAAACCTCGCCGGTCCCCGCCATCGTGAGACATGGGCGACGATCATCAAGACGTTGCGGCAGCTCGGCTACAAAGTGTCCTCCGCGCCGACGGTGTTCTCCCCGCACAACCTTCCCATCGAGCGGGGGGGCCGGCCCCAGGTCCGCGACCGCGTGTTCATCGCCGGTACCTACGTCGGGCCCGAGAGGGCGAAGCGTGAGATCGACGACGCCCCCGTCGTACTCAACCGCCCGGTCCCCCTTCCAGATGGCACGCCGTGGGACCCACAGGAGTGGGACCTGGAGGACTTCCTCTCGGACGACGCCGAGATCGAAGGCATCTCTCGCTACCGGCTCAGTGCCGAGGAGATCGAGTGGGTGAACGTCTGGGAGGACTTCGTCCAGACACTTCGACAGCGGATGGGAGAAGGAAAGCTTCCAGGCTTCCCCATCTGGGCCGACGCCTTCGTCGTTGATCCCGAGATCGACGAGCAGACTCCTGCGTGGAAGGCAGATTTCCTGCGGAAGAACTCTCGCTTCTACAACGACCACCGGGCGGCGATCGACGACTGGCTGGATCGCCACGGTCGGCTCGAGCACCTGCCGGCCTCGCGGAGGAAGCTGGAGTGGCAGGCGCAGGACGCCACCAGCCTCTGGGACACGATCATGCACTTCCGGCCCTCAGGTATCAGGGCCAAGAAGCCGACCTACGTGCCCGCGCTCGTGGCGATCACGCAGACGACGATCGTCGGTAGCCGCCGGCGCCGGATCACACCTCGCGAAGCGGCGCGTCTTCAAGGTCTCGACGACGGTTTCACGTTCGGGTCGCAGCGCGATGCTGTGTCGTACCGCCAGCTGGGCAACGGGGTGAATGTCGGCGCCGCACGATACGTCCTGCAGGAGCACGTCAGGCGGCACCTCGACGACGTCGAGGCCAGGATGCCCGGACTTGGTGTCGCGATCCTGGGGGAACGTCCCGCGACGGTCCAGGAGGAGCGGCTGGAGCTCGAGCCCGCGTAGATCGAGCCTCAGGGCGCTCGGTGTCTGATTGACTGGCCGAATGGCACGGCAGTATGGAGAGGAGTTTCCCGAGCGACCTCAGATGGCGGTCCTGTCGGACCTGCTCGGGATTCCCCATTTCACGACCTCGAGAGGCTCGACCGTCCGTCGAGACTTCCTCGTCGAGGTTGGCCGGGCTCTGGGGGTCCGAGACTCCGCCCTGAGCGGCTCCCGCAAGGACGAGGTGCTGGGCCTCGCTGTCGAGGCTGCGACCGGACGCCCCATGGACGCAACATTGTTGTCCGCGGGGGCCACGGTCACCAACCAGGCTCTGCAGGTGATCATCGACGGCGTGATCGAGCACGGCGTGCGCGGAAGGCTCGATGCCCAGGCGACCCCGATCGAGGAGCTTGCCGAGGAGCGAGCCGAGGAGTTCGATCCGAGCGGGATGGCCGACGAGCGGACCCGGCAACTCGCCCGGGTGGCAAGGCGCGAAGGCCAGGACCGTTTTCGCACTGCGCTGCTCGACGCGTATGGGGCGCGCTGTGCCATCAGCGGCTACGACGCGCCCGCGGTGCTCGAGGCCGCGCACATCTACCCCCATCGCGGGCGGTGGACCAATGTGGTCGCGAACGGGCTACTGCTGCGCGCGGATCTGCACCGGCTCTTCGACCGGGGCGCGATCGCAGTTGATGAGAGCAGCTATGCGATCCTCGTGAAACCCGACCTACGCGTCACCGACTACGAATGGCTCGTCGACAGAAGTCTCCGTCGGCCACGGCGCACCGATCAGTCGCCGTCGACGAGGGCGTTACGCGAGCATCGCGAGTGGGCGGGTCTCTGAGACGCGTGTCAGCAACCTGCTGGTTGGAATCAAATAGCGCGCGTCTCCATCAGACCCAGGGCGTTTCAACTCTGTCCCGGCGGCCGTCCTTGATGGCGATCTAGACCGCTGTCGCTTCCGACGCGGTCCTCACCTTCCGCAAGAGCGACACGAGACCTGATCATAGGGACCGCCGCTAGTGAGCCAGCCGACGCCTCGCCGGTCTCGTGACAAGCCCCAATGCCACGAAACGGGGCTCTTCCGGATTGAGGGTGTAGACGGCCTGGCGCGGTGGTGAGCGAGGTGC
>JBQDDG010000009.1:0-80249 GCA_052093225.1 Actinomycetaceae bacterium | reverse complement strand
GCGCGGGCCCCCCCCCCCGGGGCCGGTGGGCCACCGGGGGCCCCGGGGCGCCACGGCCCCCGGCGGGGGCCCCGGGCGGCGGGCCCGCCCCGGGGCGGGGGGCGGGCCCCTCGCCGCTGCGTGTGCCGGTCAGAAGGTCGTCGGCTTGGTGGCGTCGGTGGGGTTGGTCGGGATCGTCACCGGGTCGAGCTTCTGCATGATCTCGTCACGCTTGCCCTCCCAGTGCGGGGGGAGCATGAACTTGCTGCCGAGCTCCTCGGGCGACTCGTCGCAGGTCCACCCGCCCTCGTCGTGGGTGACCGCGAGCTCGAACAGCGCACCGCCGGGGGTGCGCATGTAGTTCGACTTGAAGTAGGTGCGGTCCTTGAGGTCGGACACGTCGGTGTAGCCGATGCCCTCGAGGTCGAACTTCACCTCGGCCTGGTTCTCCAGGTCGTCCATGTTCCAGGCGAAGTGGTGGAACGTCCCCGAGCCGTAGCGCCACGTGCCCGGCTCCTCGGTCCGGTTGACCACGAGCTCGACGTTGTTGCCGTGGTCCGGGGTGCCGACCGCGAGCTGGAACCGATCACCCTCCTCCTTGACCTCCTTGCTGTAGAACGACTGGTCGAGGAACTCGACCATGTTCTCCGGGTTCTGCACGTGGATACCCACGCCGTGGATGCCGTGGATCGCGTGCTCGCCGCCGACCCCGCCGCCGGTGTAGCCGACGCGGGGGTCGTTCTCCACCTCGACGAACTGGTAGTTGATGCCCGAGGGGTGGTTGAAGGCCAGGCGACGGGTGCCGAGCACGTCCAGGTCCGTGGTCTCGACGTCGAACGAGTGCAGCCGCTCGGTCCAGTAGTCCAGCGACCCCGCCGGGACCGCCAGCTGGTTTTCGCGCGCCTGGTTCGTCCCGCGACGCCCCTCGAGGCCCGCCTGCTTCCACGGGAACGTGGTGATGACCGCGGAGGGGTCACCCGCCGCGTTGGAGTAGTACAGGTGGTAGATCGGCAGACCACCGTCGAACAGGACCGTCTTCTTGATGAAGCGCATCCCCAGGACCTTGACGTGGAAGTCCACGTCCTCCTGGGCGTCACCCACCGAGAGCGTGACGTGGTGGGAACCGTTGATGTGCGGCATGGGGGACTCCTTCGTACCTCGATGTCGTGACCGGTGCGGCGCCCGGTGCGGCGCCGCTGCCTCGGGATCGAGGCTAGGTCGCGCCCCGAGCGGTCGGCCTCACGCGGCTCCCCCATGGCGGATCCGGTCAAGCGCCGCCGCACGGCCGTCGCGCAGCCCGGTCACGCCGTCGCGGCACCCGCCACGAGCTCCGCGAGCAGGGCCACCTGGGCGTCGTTGACGACGTGCTCCTCGCCCTCGTAGACCTCGAGCCGGACGGCCGCTCCCCTCTCCGTCAGCGCCGCCACCGTCTCCTCGGTGCGGAACAGCGGCGCCCAGGGGTCCGAGGCGGCGAGCGCCATGCGCACGGGGAGGCCGTCGACGTCGGGGCCACCGCTCGGCGCCGCCATCTCCTGCGGGCCGACGAATCCGCCGGCGAACAGCGCCGCGCCCGCGATCCGACCGACCGCGGGCTCCTGGAGCAGGAGGGTCGACAACAGGCAGGAGCCCTGGGAGAAGCCGAGAATCACCACCCGCTCGCGGGGCAGCCCGGCCTCGCCCAGCGCGTCGAGCCCGTGGATCATCGTCCCGAGCCCGCGGTCGAGCCAGGGCTGGTTCGACTCGAGGGGTGCGACGAACCGTTCCGGGTACCACGAGCTGTCCTCGGCCTGCGGCAGCAGGGCCGCCACGCGCGGGAGTCCGGCGGGCAGCCGGTCGAGGACGGCCGTCATGTAGTCGGTGGTCTGGGATCGGCCGTGGACGGCAAGGACTCCCACCTCGGCGTCCGACGGCGGGGCGCCCCACCACCGTGCCTCCACGTCGCCCAACCGGGTCGTGCCCATCGCTACCTCCGTAGGTCTCGTCGCGTCACTGCCACCTCGGTGATCGTGCCAGGTCCCGGCGCGGCGGACGTGACGACGACGTCCCCGGTCCTGCCGCGCGGCACAGCGGCACAGCTGCACAACCCGCACGCCGTGCGGAACAGCGGCTCAGCCGCTCAGCCGCTCAGCCGCTCAGCCGCTCAGCCGCTCAGCGGCTCGGCGGCTCAGCCCCTGCCGTCCTCCGGCCGCACCCGCTCGAGCGTCTCGGGCGCCCCGCGCCACGGCAGCAGCCCCACGAGCAGCACCACGCCGGCGAGCGCGAACGCCCATCCGTACCCGACGGAGTCCACCAGCAGCCCGGACACGATCGGGCCGAGGATCGTCCCGGTGTCCATGGCCATCTGGCTGCGGGCCACGACGGGCCCTCCGCTGCGCTCGCGCCCGACGACGTCGGCCAGGACGGCCTGCTGCGCGGGCTGGATCGCCGCGGCCGCCACACCCCCGAGGACGCAGAGCACGATCACCATCGCCACGTGGAAGGAGAACCCGAGCAGCACCGACGTCGCGGCCGAGACGGCGAGCCCGCCCATGAGCAGCGGCCGGCGTCCGACGCGGTCGATCGCCCGCCCGCTCCACCGCAGCGTGACCAGCGTGCCGATCGCGTAGGCGGCGAGCGCCACGCCCGGGGACCACTCGCCCGCGCCGGCCACGGTGACGACGAACAGCGGGACCACCGCCATCCGGACGCCCATGTTCGCCCAGCCGTGCGTGAACCCCGAGACGAGCGAGGCCCGGTAGGCGCGGTCGCGCATCGCCTCGGCGACCCGCATGGGCGGCTGGACGGGCTCCGCCGTGGCGCGCCGCTTGGCCTCCTCGCGCTCGGCGCGCGAGGGCCGGACGAACACCCCGACCACGGCGGCCGCCAGCAGCAGCCCGACCCCGTAGATGATGAACGGCGCCCGTAGGCCGAGCCCGGACAGCAGGGCACCCAGCACGGGGCCGAAGACGTTGCCGAGCAGGAAGCCCGAGCCGAACAGGGCCGACGCGCGCCCACGCTTGGCCACCGGCGCGAGGGTGATGACGAGCGAGGCGGCGGAGATCGTGAACATCGTCGAGCCGATCCCGCCGAAGCCGCGGAAGGTGAGCAGCTGCCAGTAGTCGCCGGCGAACGCGCTCGCGCCCGTGGACACGGCGACGATCACCAGGCCGAGGACGTAGACGATGCGGGGCCCGAGCCGCCCGACGAGGCTGCCGCCGACCGGGGCGAACACCAGGCGCATGAAGGCGAACGCGGAGACCACGACCGTCGCGGCGGTCACGCCCACGCCGAACGAGCGCGCGTACTGCGGCAGCACCGGGGCGACCAGCCCGTAGCCCATCGCCACGATGAAGGAGGCGATGACGAGGAACCAGATCTCGCGCGGCAGCGGCTCTGACTCGGGGGCGGCCGGCGGGCCGGATGGTGTCGTCATGTCCGGCCCATTGTCGCCCACGCCCGCCGGGTGGGGGACCGCGCCCCGTCCGGCACCGTTGCCACCGGCGGGCACCCCGCGTCTACTCTCGAGAGGTGGACGAGCTCAACAGCTGGACGGCGATGCTCCGGGAGAGTCCTGGACACTCCCGCTGGTACGTCGAGCGCTTCCGGCGGATGGCGGACAACGGCGCTGACCTCGGTGGGGAGGCCCGGCTCGTCGACGCGATGGTGCCGCGTCAGGCCCGCATCCTCGACGCCGGGTCGGGGACCGGCCGCGTCGGCGGGCGGCTCGCCGAGGCCGGCCACGTCGTCGTCGGGGTCGATCTCGACCCGGAGCTCGTCGAGGAGGCGCGAGCAGACTTTCCCGGCTCCCACTGGCTCGTCGGTGACCTCGCGGACCTCGACCGGGCGCTGTCCGACGCCGGTGGGACGGGCGAGCCGTTCGACGCCGTCGTCTGCGCCGGCAACGTGATGACCTTCCTCGCACCGGCCGAGCGCCGCCCCGCCCTCGCCGGCTTCGCCCGGCACCTGAGTGCCGAGGGCCGCGCCGTCGTCGGGTTCGGTCCCGGCCGCGGCTACGCCACGGACGACTTCCTCGCCGACGCCGCCGCGGAGGGCCTGCGCCCGGGCCTGCTGCTCGCCAGCTGGGACCTCCGCGCGCTCACCCCGTCCTCGGACTTCCTCGTCGCCGTGCTCGAGCGCGGCTGAGGCAGGCGCATGGACCTCGTTGGCTGGGCCCTCGCTGTCATCGACTTCCTCGGTGGCGCCGGCGTGGCCCTCGTCCTGGCCGCCGAGAACCTCGTCGCGATGATTCCCGGCGAGATCCTCCTGCCGTTCGTGGGGATGCTCGCGGAGCAGAACGGGTACGGGCTCGCGTGGGCGATCGGCTGGACGACCGCCGGCTCGGTGGCGGGCGCCTACGTCGTCTACCTCGGTGGCCGGCTCGTCGGGGACGAACGCGCCACCCGCCTGCTCCTCAGGGTGCCGCTGACCGAGCAGAAGGACCTCGACCGCGCGGCCATGTTCTTTCAGCGCTACGGCGGGTGGGCCGTCGTCTTCGTCCGGTGGATCCCCATGCTCCGCGCGTTCATCTCGCTGCCCGCCGGCACGCACGGCATGGGCGCGCTGAAGTTCGGCGTGCTGACCGCGATCGGGTCGGGGACGTGGAACGCGGTGTTCGTCGTGGCGGGGTACTACCTCGGCCAGCGGGGGTCCGATCTCGTCAACGACGTGGTGACGACCTACTCGCTCGTCCTCGGGGTGATCGGCGCTGTCGTCGTCGCCCTCGTGGTCGGTCTCCGGGTGCGCCGCCGACGCCGGGAACGCCGCGGCGACCCGGGGGCGTCCGCCCGAGGGCGGGTCGGTGAACAGTTCGCGATCCACGGCCGGACCGTCGAGGGGCCCGCTGATCGGGGGTGAGGATGGGCCCGTGGCCACCCTCGCGGACCCCGGAACGTCATTCCAGGTTTCGTCGATCAGCCGGCTCGACGCACCGCCGGCGCCGGTCCTCCCGACGGCGCCGCCCCTCGCGCAGCCGCTCCCGACGGCGCCGGTCCTCCCGCCTCCGCTCCCGACGGCCCCGCCCCTCGCGCAGCCGCGCCCGGCCCCCCTGCCGGCGCGGCACCCCGCGATCCAGGTGCCCTACGGCAGCCACCCCGGGCCCTGGGCGATCGCCCACCGCGGCGGGCTCGCCGTCTCCCCGGAGAACACCGTGGGCGCCTTCGCCCACGCGGCCGACGCCGGACTCACCTACCTCGAGACGGACGTCCGCGTCACGGCCGACGGCGTCGCGGTCGCCTTCCACGACGCCACGCTCGACCGCGTCACCGACCTCACCGGCCCCGTCTCCTCGCGCACCTGGGCCGAGCTGTCCACCACGTCCGTCGTCGGCGGCGAGCCGGTGGCGCGCATCGAGGACCTCCTCGCGTGGTTCCCGGACGCGCGCTTCATCGTCGACGTCAAGGAGTCCGGCGCCGTCGCACCGTTGATCTCCGCGGTCCGCCGCACGCGCTCCGCGGGCCGGGTGTGCGTCGCGGGCGCCTACGACGGCTGGCTCGCCCGCCTCCGGGAGGAGGCCGGCGTCGCCTCCGCGCTCGGCTGGCAGTCGCTGTTCACCCTCTACCTCGGTGCCGTGTCCGGGGTCCGTCCCCCGCGTCAGATCGCCGACGGCGGAGCCTTCGCCCACGCGGCCTGGCGCCTGCGCCGCTGGGTGCTCATGGGCAACCCGGTGGTGGCCGCGCGCCTGGTCGGGATGGCGCACGACCTCGGGCTGCGGGTGATCGCCTGGACCGTGGACGAGCCCGCGGACGTGCGCCGGCTCCTGGACCAGGGCGTCGACGGCATCATCGGCGACCACCCCGCGCGCCTGGTCGACACCTTCGCCGGCGCCGGGTTCGCGCCGGCGGGCGCCTGACCCTCCCGGCAGGCGCCCCGGCCGGCGGGCTCAGCCTGATCCCGCAGGCCGGCGCGCGATCACGTCGATCGGCACCTGCCCCCGCCGACGGGCGCGCGACCCCGTCGACCGGCATTGATTCCGCCGATCGCCCCCGGCGAACCGGGCTTGTCGCGGTCCGCACGCGGCGCTCACACTCGCCTCCTACGACGGCGACCCCCGCCGGGCTGGAGGAGCGCATGGACGTCTGGGACCGGAACCGGCTGTGGGTCGCGATCAGGACGGAGCGCAGCCGGCTCGCCGACGACCTCGAACCGCTCACCGACGACCAGTGGCGGGCCCGCTCGCTGAGCAGCGACTGGACCGTGGAGCAGACCCTCGCCCACCTCACGGCGGCCGGGAGCACGGGGACGATCGCGTGGCTGCGGAGCATGATCGGCTCCCGGTTCCGCACCGACGTCCACAACGCCCGCCTCCTCGCCCGGCACCTCGGCGACACCCCGGCGGAGACGCTGCGCCGCTTCCGCACGACGATCCCGCAGCGCATCGAGCCCACCCGCACCACGTGGGCGTGGCTCGGCGAGGTGGTCGTCCACGGCACGGACATCCGCCGCCCGCTGGGCATCGGCTCGGAACCCGACCACGACGCCGTCGAGCAGGTCGCGCTCAGCTACGCGGCCCGCGACTGGGCCGTGAACTCGAGCAGCACCGTCGAGGGGCTCGAGCTCATCGCGTCGGACGGCATCTTCCGCAACGGGGAGGGCCCGCGCGTCACCGGGACCACGCTCGACCTCGTCATGGCGATGGCCGGACGACCCGACTTCGTCGACGCGCTCGAGGGTCCGGGCGTCGACACGCTGCGCACACGGCTCACCCGGGGGCGCTGACCCGGCGCGACGGGGCCCGGTCCGCACAGGGCCGGCGCGAGAGACGCCCAGGCCCAGGACCCCAGGCCCCGGGACGCGCACGGGGCGCGAGCCGCCCCACGCGTCAGCGCTCGGCCGCCCCCAGCCGCAGGACGCCGCCGCGCAGCACCCGCACCTCGCTCACCTCGTCGAGCACGGCCGGGGCCGCCCCGCCGTCGGCGACGAGCGCGCGGGCGCGGACGGCCCGTGCGCCGTCCAGGGTGAGCTCGACGTCGACCCACGCCCGGCCGCGGACGTGCCGCACGCCCGTGGCCCGGGCGGGCAGGCGGGCGACGACGTCGTCCTCGGGTGTCCCGACCACGAGCGCACCGGGGACGAGGACCACCTCGCCTTGCCCCATGCCGAGCGCATCGGCCGGCAGGACCGGTCCGTGGCCAAGAAGCTCGGCCACCTCGCGGTCGGCGGGCGCCGCCCACATCTCGCGGGGCGCCGCGACCTGGCGCAGCCGTCCCTGCGAGAGCACGGCGATCCGGTCGGCGACGGTCGCGGCCTCGTCGAGGTCGTGCGTGACGTGGACGGCGGTGGTGCCGGCCGCCCGCAGGATGGCGGCCAGATCGACGGCGAGGCGTTCGCGCAGGGCCCGGTCGAGGGCGGAGAGCGGCTCGTCCAGGAGCAGCACGCGCGGCGCCGGCGCGAGGGCACGCGCCAGCGCGATCCGCTGCGACTGCCCACCGGAGAGCGTCGTCACCGGCCGGTCCGCGAGGTCGGTGAGCCCGACGAGCTCGAGCAGCTCGGCCACCCGCTCCTCCCGGACCGCGCGGTCCGGGCGCTCGCCGCGCGGGCCCGACCGCAGCCCGTAGGCGACGTTGCCGGCGACGTCGAGGTGGTCGAAGAGCTGGCCGTCCTGGAAGACGAGCCCGACCCCGCGCCGGTGGACGGGCACCCCCGCGAGGTCGTCCCCGTCGATCCGGACCCTCCCCTGTGCGAGCGGCTCCAGCCCCGCGACCGCGCGCAGGAGCGAGGACTTGCCCGAACCGGAGGCGCCGACGAGGGCGAGGACCTCACCGGGCACGACGTCGAGGCTCACCTCGTCGACCGCCCGCACCCCGCCCGGGTAGACGATCGAGGCCCGCTCGATCGCCAGGCCCGCCGCCCGTCTCGTCGCTGTCACCATCCGGCGTCTCCTTCCGCGCGGGCCCGCTCCGCGAGCCCCATGACGCTCGCGGTGATCGCCGCGAGCAGGACCGCCGCGGCCATCGCCGTCCCGAGAGTCTCCGCCCCCGGCCGCGAGAGCAGGCGCACCACGGCGACCGGGAGCGTCGGGTCGGTGGACCGGGCGAGGAAGCTGGTGGCCCCGAACTCGCCCATCGAGACCGCGAACGCGAATCCGGTCGCGACGCCCCCGGCGCGCAGCAGGTGGGGGCCGTCGATCGTGGCGAGCACGCGCCAGGGGGAGGCACCGAGGGTCGCTGCGGCCTCGCGCTGCCGCGCCGCCACCGAGCGCAGCACGGGCACGACGGTGCGCACCACGAGCGGCACCGCGACCACCGCCTGGACCAGCGGCACGGCGAGCGGCGAGGAGCGCAGGTCCACCGGCAGCCAGGCCGAGAGCAGGACGAACCCGAAGCCGACGGTCACCGCCGAGACCCCGATCGGGAGCATGACGAGGGTGTCGAGCAGGGAGCGGGCGCCCGCGCGTCTGCCGCCGGTACGGCGGCCCGTGGCCCTTCCCGCACCACGCCCGGGCGGCCGACCCACCGCCTCCGCACCGGGACGCCCGGCGATGGCGACGCCGGCCAGCAGCCCGACCACCAGGGCGATGACGGTGGCGTCGACGGCGGATCTCAGGGACAGCTCGGCGGCCTCCCACACGGTGCGCGGGAGCGCGCCGTCGGCGGTCGTGGCGAGGGCGCGGTAGTGGTCGAGCGTCCACCCGCCGTCGGCGCCGCGCAGCGACCGTTCGACGAGCCCGAGCATCGGGAGCACGAGCAGGAGCGCGACGACGCCCGCCGTGAGGACCGCGGCCGGCAGCGTCCGGACCTCCCGCAGCCGCAGCGGGCTCGGCGGATGGGGCCTCAGCCGGGCGGGCGCGGCGCGGAACCGTCCCGCGACCACCATGGTCGCCACGACGACGGCGATCTGGACGAGCGAGAGCACGGCAGCCCCGCGCAGGTCGAGGTTGCGGGTCGCGAGCCGCCAGATCTCGGTCTCCACCGTCGACCAGCCGAGCGGCCCGAGGCTGCGCACGATCCCGTACGACGTGGCGCAGAACAGGGCCACCAGCGACGCCGCCGAACCGATCGCCGGGCCGAGGGCCGGCAGCGTGACGGTCCGCAGGGCACGCCACGGCGTCGCACCCAACGTGCGGGCGGCCTGCTCGGCGCGCGGGTCGAGCGCCGCCCATGCAGGGCCGACGACGCGCACCACCACCGAGTAGTTGAAGAACACGAGCGCGGCGAGCAGCGCCCACGGCGACCGGTCGAGGCCGAGGAAGCCGAGCGTCCCCGACTCGGCGAGCACGGCCCGGAACGCGATGCCGACCACCACGGTCGGCAGCACGAACGGCACCGCGACGACCGCACGCACGAGCCGGCGGCCGGGGAACGTCCGGCGGTACAGGACGTAGGCACCGGGTACGCCGAGCACCACCGCGCAGAGCGTGGCCGCGAGCGCCTGGCCGACGGTGCGCAGGACCGCCTCGACCGTCGCCGGCCGCGCGAGGATGTCGAGCACCGGGTCCCCCGCCGGGATGCCGGGGATCCGTTCGCCGGGCAGCAGCCCGTGGACGACCAGCGCGGTCACCGGCGCCAGGAAGAGGACGAGAAGGAAGGTGACCGGCAGGCCGACGGCGAGTACCCGCGCCGCCCGTCCCATCAGCCGGCGACCGCCTCGTCCCAGGTCCGCAGCCACTGCTCGCGGCCCGCGTCGATCTCGTCGGCCGGCACGCCGAGCGGCTCCTGCGCGGCGGGCGCGAACTCGGCCCACGCCTCGGGGAGCTCCGCGGCGTCGTCGACGGGGTACATGTACATGTTGTCCGGCAGGGAGGCCTGGACCTCCTCGGACAGGAGCCAGTCGACGACGGCGCGCGCGCCGTCCGGGTTGGCCGCCCCCTCGACGACGCCCGCGTACTCGACCTGGCGCACGCACGTGTCGAGCAGCGCCTCGGTGGTCGAGCCGGAGCCGTCCTCGGTGAGGGTCGCCGCGGGCGAGGAGGAGTAGGACAGGGCGATCGGCCGGTCCCCGCCGGCCACGGTGAAGTCGACATAGTAGGCGTCGGACCACGAGTCGACCACGCGCAGGCCGTTGTCGGTGAGCCGCTGCCAGTAGTCGGCGAACCCGTCCTCCCCGTACTCCGCGACGGTGGCGAGCAGGAGGGCGAGCCCCGGGGAGGAGACGTTCGGGTCGGTGACGACGGTGAGGTCGGCGTACTCGGGCTCGGCCAGGTCGTCGAGGGTGGCGGGCGGGGCGATCCCCTCGTCCTCGAACCAGGCCGTGTCGATGTTGAGGCACACGTCGCCGAAGTCGATCGGGGTGAGCTCGTCCCCGCCGTCGATGCGCAGCTCCTCCGCGGAGGCCGGCAGCTCGGGCGAGGCGTAGGGCTCGAGCACGCCGCCGGCGATCGCCCGGGTGGCCAGGGCGTTGTCGATCCCGTAGACCACGTCGGCCGACGGGCTGCCCGCGCTGAGCAGCAGCTCGTTGACCACGCTGCCCGCGTCGCCCGGCGCCGTGACGACCAGCGTGTAGCCGGTCTGGGCCTCGAACTGGTCGACGAGCTCCTCGGGGACGTTGAACGAGTCGTGCGTGACGAGGGCGACCTCGCCGCCCGTACCCGCGGGAGCGCCGTCGCTCGAGGTGCCCGCCGAGGGGCCCTCGGAGGCGGCGTCGGAGCCGCTGCCCTGGTCCGGCCCGGCGTCGGCGGGTCCCGTGGTGCCCGCGTCCTCCGAGTCGTCGTCCCCGCCCGCGAGCGAGCAGCCCGCGAGCGTGAGGGCGAGCGCCGTGGTGGCGCCGAGGGTCCGGGCACGGCGGATGGTCGTGCCGGTCGTAGCGGTCGTACGAGTCGTGCCGGTCGTGCGGATGGTGCTGGTCGTGCCGCGCATGTCGATCCTCCTGCGTGGGTGCGCAGGGATCGTCGCCGCGGCGGGTACCGCGACGACGGAGAGAATTCCCGACTTCCTCCGCCGGTGCTAACCGGTCAGGTTCGAGGGTCTGCGGTGTTCCGCACTCTCAGCGCCGCGAGGGCGCTCCCCTGTCGTTCCCCGCCATCGTACACCGGGCGCGCGGAGGCCCGGACGCAGGAGCGTCCGGCGGCCCCCACCGTGCGCGGGTTCCCGCCCGACGCGGGGCCCCACCTGGCGCGGGGCCCCACCTGGCGTGGGCTCCTGCCGGACGCGGGCCGTCGGTCCCGGGGACGCTCCCGGGACCGCCGGCCGGCGCGTCAGTCGTCGTCGCCGAGCTTCTGCAGCTCGGCGGGCTTGTACCACTTGGCGGCCTGACGCATCGCGAGCTGGCGCACGAGGCCGACCACCGCGCCGGAGACGGCCGTGAAGACGACGATCTCGACGAGCGAGACCGAGTCGTCGCCGTCGACGACCTCCGGCGGCTCGTGCCCCGTGACCGCGACCCAGCCCTTCTGCAGGACCTTGTTCGCGGCGATGCCCGCCACGACGCCCGCGCCGGTGCTGACGATCTTCCAGCCGATGTCCATCTCTGCCCTCCGTGTCAGGGTTCGCGGCCCTGGTCGTGGTCCCCGGGTCGGAACCCGGGATCCTGTCGTTCGATCGTGTACGTGATCATGCCCCAGTGTGGCGCTCGTCGCGCGCCCGTCCCGAGGCCTCGATGTCCTCAGCGAGCTCGTCGACGACGAGCAGCGACCGGTCCACCCGGCCGGTGCGGTACCCGCCGCGGCCCGCCATGTGCGCGCTGATGGGCGCGGTGAGCAGCTGGAACACGACGACGAGGATCAGGGTCCATCCGATGCGCGGGTCCCGGGTCTCCAGCGCCACGCCCGCCATGAGCAGCGCGAGCCCGAGGACCTGCGGCTTCGCCGCGGCGTGCATGCGGGCGAACAGGTCCGGGAACCGCACGAGCGCCAGCGCGGCGACGAGGACGAGGAGCGAGCCGGCCACGAGCAGGACGGCGGCGACCACGGACGCGACGATGTCCCAGCTCATGACCTCTCCTCCTCCGGGTCGTCGACCTCGCCCGTGACGTGGGGCGCGTCGGGCCCGTGCACGGGTGCGTCGTCGTCGTCGAGCTCCTTCTCCCGGGCGAGCACCTGCGCGAGCTCCTCCTTGGTGAGGATGCGCGCCTCGTCGGACTTCTCGACCGCGGTGAACCGCGCGATCGTCACCGTGGTGAGGAACCCGACGAGGGTGAGCACGACGAGGATCGGCATGTACGCCGCGTCGCCCGTCCAGGCGATCATCAGGCCGATGAGCGCGACGACGGCGGCCGTGACGACGTCGGTGGAGACGGCCCGGTCGAGGGTCGAGGGGCCGCGCTCCATCCGGAACAGGGCGAGGAACATCGCGAGGACCACGATGCCCAGGCACACGTAGACGACGATCTCCATCAGGCGTCGCCCCTCCCGTCGTCCGCGCGCGGGCCCTGGTCCTCGGGCGGCGCGGACGCGGCCGCCCCCTCCACCGTCGGTGCGGGCAGGCGCCCGGCGCGCCTGGACCAGCCGGGCCGGAACCCGGCGTCGACGAGCTGGTCGTCGGTGGCGAAGGCGCGCAGGAGACGCTCCTCCTGGGCGAGCACCGAGGTGTGGGCGCGCTCGAGGCCGCCGGAGATCTCGACGTCGAGGATGTGCATGTAGAGCATGCCGGAGTTGCGCATCGCCTCGACCACGAGCGAGCCGGGCACGAGCGAGCAGAAGCCGCCCGTCGCGGTGAGGATGAGGTCGGAGTGCGAGCGCAGCTGCACGCGGATGACGGCGCCCCGTGGCGCCTGCCCGCGCAGGACGATCTTGACGATCTCCCAGGACGCGCTCAGCACCTCCTTCGCGAACACGGTCAGGAGCACGACGACGCCGAGGGGCCGCACCTGCGAGCGCCCAGCGGCCCGCGGCAGCGGCATGACGTTGGTGACGAACAGGGCGAGCGCCACGCCGGCCACGACGTTGCCGACCGAGAGGTCGCCCCACAGCAGCACCCAGACCACGGTGAGCCAGACGACCAGGCCCACGGACGAGGGGAGGAACCTGCTCCTGCCGGGTGTCGGACGCCGACGGCGGCGCCGGCCCCAGGGCGCGCGGGCGCCCGGCTGCCGGCGGGCCTGGCCGCCCGAGGTCGTGCGCGGGTCGGCCGCCGTGCCGGCGCCGGCGCGCGGATGACGTCTGGCCATCACGGCACCCCTTCCTCGCCGACGGGCCCCTCGTCGCTCGGGGCCTCGACGGGCTCGTCCTCGGCGCGCTCGCCCTCCTCGGCGACCTCGTCGGAGATCCCGTCCCCGCGCGTGCCGCCGGGCAGCACCGCAGCGACGTAGGGCGTGCGCAGGACGAGGTCCCGGGCCGCGGTGTCGGTGTAGTCGACGAGCGGTCCGGCGCCGACGCTCATCCCGAGCGAGAGGGCTACGACGGCGCCGGCGGAGACCGTCATCATCCGTGGCGAGGGCGTGCCCCGGAGCTCCTCGGGGGCCTCCTGCCAGAACGCCATGTTCCACGCCTTGACGACGGCGTAGAGCGTGAGCAGCGAGGTGACGAGGCCGCCGGCGATGAGCATCCACGACATCCACGACCCCTCGGCGGCGCCGGCCTGCATGAGGCCGACCTTGCCGAGGAAGCCGGTGAACGGGGGGATGCCCGCGAGATTGAGAGCGGGGACGAGGTAGAGGACGGCGAGCAGCGGGGCGAGCCGGGCGAGGGAGCCGAGCCGCACGAGGGAGGTGGTCCCGCCGCGTCGCTCGATGAGTCCGGCCACGAGGAACAGGCCGGTCTGCACGGTGATGTGGTGGGCGACGTAGAAGATCGCCGCGGAGAGCCCGTCGGTCGTCGCGGTGCCGATGCCCCAGATCATGTAGCCGATGTGGCTGATGAGCGTGAAGGAGAGCAGACGCTTGAGGTCGGCCTGGGCGACCGCGCCGAGGATGCCGACGATCATCGCGGCGAGCGCCACCCACATGAGCACCGGGCTCATCCGGTCGTCGCCGAACAGGGTGACCTGCGAACGGATGATCGCGTAGACGCCGACCTTGGTCAGCAGGCCCGCGAACACGGCGGTCACGGGTGCGGGCGCCGTCGGGTAGGAGTCGGGCAGCCAGGCGGACAGCGGGAAGAGCGCGGCCTTGATGCCGAACGCGATGAGCAGGACGGCCTCGAGCACGATCGTCACGCCGGGGTCGATCTCCGGCAGCCGCTGCGCCAGCTGGGCCATGTTCACCGTGCCCGCGGCGGCGTACACGTAGGCGATGCCGGCGAGGAAGATGAACGAGGAGATGAGCGAGACGACGATGTAGACGGTGCCCGAGCGGATCCGGTCCCGCGTGCCGCCGAGCGTGATGAGCACGAAGCTCGAGACCAGGAGGATCTCGAAGCCGACGTACAGGTTGAACAGGTCCCCCGCGAGGAACGCGTTGGAGACGCCCGCGGACAGGATGAGGAACGTCGGGTGGTAGATCGTCACCGGCGCCCCCTCGTCCCCGTCCGCGACGTTCTGCGCGAACGAGTACAGGAGGACGGCGAGGGTCACCGCCACGGAGACCACGAGCATGAGCGCGGCCAGCCGGTCGGCGATGAGCACGATGCCCACCGGGGCCGACCACCCGCCGATGTTGAGCACGACCGGGCCGGAGTCGACGGCCACCAGCAGGACGACGGCGACCACGAGCACGACCGTGAGCACCGAGACCGAGATGATGCCCTGCGCGCGACGGAACCGGGCGAGCACCATCGAGGCGCCCGCGCCGAGGAACGGGAGGATGATCGGGACGGCGAGGAGCCAGCTCATGGGCGCTCCTCCGGATGCTCGACCTGCTCGGTGCCGGTGGCGGACCTGGGCACGCCCCGCGTGCCGGCGCGCGTTTCGGCCGAGCCGGGCTCGGGCGGAGCCTTGCTGCCGCGCCCGCCGACGCCGTCGGTCTCGTCGAACGTCGTCGCCGCCTCCTGCTCGAGCGTGGAGCCCGAGTCGTCGGTGGACCGCGCGTCGAGCTCGTCGCGGGCGGCACGCCGGGCGATACGGCGGTCCTCGAGGTCGTCCTGCACCTCGTCGTGGCCGTTGAGCTGCCACGAGCGGTAGGCGAGCGCGAGGAGGAAGGCGGTGATGCCGAGGCTGATGACGATCGCGGTGAGGATCATCGCCTGCGGGAGCGGGTCGGACATCTCCCCGGGCTCGGAGGACCCGATGAGCGGGGGCTCGCCGGCGCGGCCGCCGGCCACGAGGATGAGCACGTTGATGCCGTGCGTGACGAGGCTCGCGCCGATGACGATGCGGGACAGGGAGCGCTCGAGGATGAGGTAGACCCCGGTGCCGACGAGGACGGCGACCACGGCGATGAGGGCGATGGACGGGCTGACGTCGATCACGGTTGCCTCCTCTCGCCGCCGGCGCGGCCGCCGGTGACCTGCTGGAGCTCGTCGGGGACGTCGTCGCGGCGGTCGACCCCGGTGACCCGGTCGTCGGACGCGTGGGCCGGGTCGTCGTGCGAGAGGTCGGGGGCCTGCTCGCCCTCGAGCTCACCGTGCCGGTCGACCTCCGCGCCGAGCGAGCGCAGGATGTCGAGCACGAGGCCCACGACGACGAGGAACACCCCGACGTCGAAGCCGAGCGCGGTGGCGACGTGGACGTCGCCGAACGGCCACAGGTGGAAGTCGAAGACCGCGGACTGCAGGATCGTCCCGCCGAGCAGCAGCGGCACCAGTCCCGCGGAGGCGGCCACGACGAGGCCGGCACCGAGCAGGTGGCCCGGGTGCAGCGGCAGCGCCTCCGCGAGCTCGAAGCGGCCGCCCGCCAGGTAGCGCACGATCAGAGCGATGCCCGCGGCGATCCCGCCGGCGAACCCGCCGCCCGGCGCGTTGTGCCCCGAGAACAGCAGGAACAGCGCGAACAGCACGAGGGTGTGGAAGATGAGGCGGGCACCGATCTCGAACATCACCGAGCGACGCACGGGCGCCAGCGTGGCGCTCGCGGCGAGCCAGCGCTGGTTGCGCCGGGGATCGCGCAGCGCCGGGTCGGGGGTGTGGTCGCGGCTGCGCTCGGCGCGCACGGGGGCGGCCGGGTCCGGGAACTCCGCCCACACGCCCGCGGAGCCCGCCCTCGGCTCGACGCGTCGCTCGATCGCGCCGAAGCGGGCGCGGACGAAGACGAGCGAGGCGATGCCGCTGGCCGCGGCGACGATGACGGAGATCTCGCCGAGCGTGTCCCAGGCGCGGGTGTCGACGAGGGTGACGTTGACGATGTTGCGGCCGTAGCCGTACTCGTAGACCTCGGCCGGGAAGTCGACGGTCACCGGCTCGTGGATGCGGCCGCCGGTCATGAACACGGCGAGCACCGCGACGGTGATCCCGGCGGCGGCGCCGATCACCACGCGGGTCCAGCGCGACGCCGCGAGCGGCCGGTTGGAGAAGTAGGCGGGCAGGCGGCGCAGGACGAGGACGAGCACCACGAGGGTGACGGTCTCGACGACGGCCTGGGTGAGGGCGAGGTCCGGTGCGCCGTGGAGGATGAACAGCAGCGCCACCCCGTAGCCCGCCACGCCGAGGAGCAGCACGGCCTTGAGCCGGCGGCGGGCGCGGGCCGCGAGCAGCGCGGAGACGCAGACGAGCAGGGCGACGGCGACCTGGAGCGCGGAGTCCGCCACCCGCAGGCCGCCCACGAACCCGCCGGGGAGGAAGACGAGGGCGGACAGGGCGGCGGCCACGAACGTGACCATGATCGTGGAGAGGTAGGCGGGCAGGGAGCCGCGCTGCGTGAGCGCGGTGACGTCGGCGGCGAAGTGGTCGAGGCCGACCAGCGAGCGGCGGTAGACGCCCTCCGCACCGGCGTGGTGCGGGAGCACGTCCTGGAGGCGCTCGACCGGCTTGCGCAGCGCGAACAGGACGATGCCCGCCGCGACGACGCCGAGCGTGAGGAAGAGCGCCGGCCCGACGCCGCCCCACAGGGTGAGGTGCCCGGCCTCGCCCGGGTGGGTGTCGGCGTGCGGGGCGAGGAGCCGCTCGACCTGGGACGGGACCAGTCCCACCACGAGGGAGGCGACGCCGAGGATGACCGGCGGCGCCATGATGAGGACCGAGCGCCGGGGGATCTCGGTCGGCTCGGCGCCCTTCTTCGTGCCGAAGGCCCCCCACCACAGGCGCAGCCCGTAGGCGAGCGTGAGCACGGAGCCCACGACGACGCCGGCGAGCACCACCGTGTCCACCCAGCCGGAGCCGTGCAGGAGCGCCTCGAGGGCGGCCTCCTTGCCGACGTAGCCCAGGGTCGGGGGCAGGCCCGCCATCGACGCGGTCGCGAGCCCGGCGACGACGGCGAGCACGGGCATCCGCCGGCCGATCCCGGAGAGCTCGCGCAGGTCACGGGTGCCGACGGCCCAGTCGATGATGCCGACCGAGAGGAACAGGCAGGACTTGAACAGCGCGTGGGCGAGCAGGATCGTCAGGCCGGCGAGCGCGACCGCCCGGTCGCCGTGGCCGACGAGCACCACGAGGAAGCCGAGCTGGGAGACGGTGCCGAACGCGAGGACGAGCTTGAGGTCGTGCTGGCGCAGCGCCCGGTAGCCGCCGATGAGCAGGGTGGCGAGGCCGACGCCGAGGACGGCCACCTGCCAGAGCTTGACGTCCGCGAGTCCCGGCGCGAGCCGCGCGACCAGGTAGACGCCCGCCTTGACCATGGCGGCGGCGTGCAGGTAGGCCGAGACCGGCGTCGGGGCCGCCATCGCGGCCGGGAGCCAGAAGTGGAACGGGACGAGAGCGGACTTGCTCAGCGCGCCCACGAGGACGAGGACGACGGCCGCGTTGAGCAACGCCCCCTCGGGCAGCGCGCCGCTGCGCCCCGCCTCCACGATCCCGGAGAGCCGGTAGGAGCCCCCGTCCATCTCCCCGAGCGCGATGAAGCCGGCGAGCATCGCGAGCCCGCCGAGCGTGGTCACGAGGATGGCCTGCACGGCGGCGCGGCGGGCCGACTGGCGCTCGAAGGAGTGGCCGATGAGGAGGAAGGAGAAGACCGTCGTCAGCTCCCAGAAGACGTACAGGAGCAGCGTGTTGTCGGTGGTGACGAGGCCCAGCATCGCGCCCGCGAAGGCGACGAACACGCCGGCGAACCGCGGCAGGCCGCCGGCGGTCCTCGAGAAGTAGGCCCCGCAGAACACCAGGACCAGGGCGCCGACGGCCCCGACGACGACGGTGAGCAGCCACGAGAGCGTGTCGAGGCGGAAGTCGAGGTGGAGGTCGAAGCCGGGGACCCAGGCGACGAACTGCATGGGGCCGTCGCCGTCGAGCACGTCGCCGGTGTGCCACAGCGCCCACGCGGCGGCGGACGCCGGGGCGAGCGCGAGCAGGAGGAAGGCCTTGCGGCCGATGCGCGAGACGAGCCCGGGCGCGACCAGCGCGACGAGCGCGTGGACGACCAGCAGCTCGAGCATGCGCCGTCCCCGTCCTGTCGCTCCGTGGTGGTCCCCACCACGACGGCCACACACGACGCAGACGCGGAACGCTCACGGCGCTCACGACGACTGATGCCGGCGACCGGTTGGCGGGGGGTGGGGCCAGTGTAAACGGCGGCGGCACCGTTGGCGGGCGCGTGACCGGGGGCATGCGTCACCGCGACTAGGTTGGGCCGGTGCCCACCCCGTCCCACCCGGCCACGGCGTCGGCCGGAGCGCCCCGCTCCCTCCAGCGGTCGACGCTCGTCGCCCTCTCGCTCGGCCAGGTGCTCGGCAACCTCGGTGCCGGCGCCGCCCCGAGCGTCGGCGTCCTGCTCGCGAGCGCCGTCGTCCACTCCGACGCGTGGGCGGGCGTGGCCCGGTCGGGCACGACGATCGGCGCCGCTCTCGCCGCGGTGCCGCTCGGTGCGCTCGCGCTGCGGGTGGGCCGCCGCGGGGCGCTCACCACCGCGTACGCGACGGCGGCGGTCGGGGCCGGGCTGCTCGTGCTCGCCGCCTCGGTGGGGTCGGTCGCCCTCCTCGTCGTCGGGATGATGGCCGTCGGGGTCGGCGTGGCCGCCAACTTCCAGGTGCGGTTCGCGGCCGCCGACCTCGCCGGGCCCGACCACCGTGCGCGGTCGATCGCGGTCGTCGTCTGGGTCGGCACGATCGGGTCGGTCGTCGGACCGAACCTCGGTGTCCCCGGGGAGTGGGTCGAGCGCACCTGGCGGCTGCCCGAGCACACCGGTGCGTTCGTCCTCGGCGGGGCGCTCATGGCGCTCGCCGCGCTCGCCCTCCTCGTGCTGCTGCGGCCGGACCCGCTGCTCACCGCGCTGCGGCTGCGCGCCGAGCGGTCCTCACCCGTGCCCGCCCCCGGTCCGCCCGACGGCGCCGCGCCGGCCGACGGCGCACCGCACGCTGCCGACGACGCACCGCCCGCTGCCGCACCGACACGCGCCGCGCAGGACGGGGCCGCCGCGGTCGGGACGCCGTCCCCGCGCACCACGGTGCGCGCCGCGCTGCGCCTCGTCGCCACGATCCCGCCCGCCCGGTTCGCCCTGACGGCCCAGGTGCTCGCCCACCTCGTCATGGTGTCAGTGATGACGATGACGCCGATCCATCTCGACCACCACGGCGGCGGCATCGACGTCGTCGGCCTCGTCATCTCCGTGCACGTGCTCGGCATGTTCGGGTTCGCGCCCGTCGTCGGCTGGGCGTCCGACCGGCTCGGGCAGGTGCCGGTGGTCCTCGCCGGCCAGGTCGTGCTCGCTGCCGGGGCGGTCGTCGGTGCGGTGGCCGGTCCCTCCACGGAGCGCGTCGGCGTCGCCCTGTTCCTCGTCGGCGTCGGGTGGTCGCTCGTCACCGTCCCCTGCGCGGCGATGCTGACGGACGCGGTGAGCGCCGGTCAGCGCCCCGTCGTCCAGGGGGCGGGCGACATGTCGATGAACGCCGTGGCCGCCGTCGGCGCGATCCTGTCCGGTCCTGTCGTCGCGCTGTGGGGCTTCGCGGCGCTGTGCCTGGGCACGCTGCCCCTGCTGCTCGTCACCGTCCTCGCGGCCGTGCGCCTGCGACGAGCCGGGTGACCGGCACCGGTCTCCCAGGGCGAGCGGTGCGGCCGGCGGCCGGCCCCCGGCGTCCGTGGTCCGGCATCCGCAGGCCCCCGGCGGTGGCCCCCGTTCGACCGGGGCCACCGCCGGGCGGGACTACTCCGCGTAGTAGTCGTTCCCGCGGGAGAACTCGACGAACGTGACGGCCGTGTCCCCGACCGTCCAGGCGTCGTGCCCCGGCGGGAGCAGCATGACGTCACCCGCGGCGAAGTCCAGCTCGGTCCCGTCCGCCGAGGCGATCCGGAGGACGCCGGACGTCACGTAGGCGACGTGCGGGAGCTCGCAGAGCTCGGTCCCGGCGGCGTCCTTGAGGTCCTCGGACCACTTCGCGCCGACGCCCAACGTCACCTCCGTGACGGAGACGCCGTCGAGCTCCGCGGTGCGCTTGGAGATCCTGCCGTGGACGTCGGGAGCGATGTCGGCGAGCGTGGACCGCTGCAGGTGGGGGCTGTAGGTCGGCATGGAGTTCCTCTTCTCGGACGGGCGGGGGTGTGTGCCGGTCCGGACGCTAGGGGCCGGCGGCCGCCGCGGGTCGGCCGGCCGGGCCGCGTCTCAGCCGTCGGACGAGGTGCCCGCGCTGCGGTGGAAGCCGTCGTCGTCGATGACGTGCCCGCCGATGAGCCGCACGAGGTCGGCCGCGACGCCGTCGACGACGCGCTGCCCGGCCCGCCGCGCCCGCCGGCCGGCCCTTGTCGGGTGGGTGCCGAGGACGTCCTGCGGCCGTCCCGGCCGGTAGCGGACCTCGTAGGTGAGGACCGGGCGGGAGCCGGGGACCGCCGTCGGGTTCGCCTCGTCGCCCGCGCGGGACATGTCGGACTCGCGGCCGAGCCCGCCGCCGAGGTCGGGGGCCTCGAGCGGGGGGACCTGCAGGTGCGTGGCACCGACTCCCCCGGCCGCGGGCCGGGTCGGGGTCGAGCGCGACGTGGGGATCGTCGGCAGCTCGGCGACGGGCGCCGCGGTCGTCACCTCGATCGTCACCATGTCGCGCGCCCACTCCGGCCCGTCACCGGTCATCCGGCCGCCGACGGAGGAGGACCCGCCGCCCCAGATGTCGTCGGACAGGACGACGACGTCGTCGAGGAAGCGGTCGAGCAGCACGGCGAGCTCGGTGGCGCCGAGCTCGACCTCGCTGCGGACGAGGCGGTCGACGAGGGCCGCCCGGTCCGGGACGACGACGGCGCCGGTCCCCGTGACCCGCACCGCCCCGCCCAACCGCCGGGCGACCGCGTAGATGTTCTCGAGCGCGCGCAGCTCGTCGCCCTGCGGCGAGCCGTCCGGGAAGGCGTCGTCCATCGGGTCCAGGCCGCGCAGCTCGGGCGGGGTGGGCTCCCCCCGGTCCGATCGGACCCGCAGCACGAACGCGCACGAGCCGGGCAGGTCGAGCTCCGCGGACATCTCCTCGGTGACCTCCCACGGGCCGGTGAGGACGGCGCCCGGGCCGAGCAGGATCTCGTCGTCACGGCGGGTGCGGACGTCCGGCACGCGCTCGACGATCACGCCCGCGAGCCGAGCCGCGGACATCGCGGGCTCGAGGACGAGCAGGTGGTGGGCCGAGGCGACCGACCGGTCGAGACGCCGCGTGCGCCCCTGCGCGGCCGGGCCTGCCGCACCGGCCGGACGGTCCGCGCCCGCGGCCCGGTCCTTCCCCCGGGCGCGGGAACGCACGCGCCGGCGCCCCGCGGACGCCTTCTCCGGGTCGGCCGCGTCGACCTCCGCCGTGCTTGCCGGGTCGGCCTCTGCTGCGCGAGCCTCCTCATCGGTGTCCGTGGTGCTCGCCGGGTCAGCCGTGCTCGCGCCCGCCGGCTCGGTGTCCGTCGTGCCGGCCGTCCCGGCGTCCGTCGCCACCGCCGATGCCGACTCCGCCGGGACCTCTTCCGGTGCGCCGTCGGCGCGCGCGGCGCGTGCGCGCTCGGCGGCGCGCTCCTGCTCGCGGCGGGCCCGGCGGGTCGTCACGGGACGTCGACGCGGTCGAAGCGCAGGTGGGACCGGGACGCGGTGGGGCCGCGCTGGCCCTGGTAGCGCGAGCCGTCGGCGCCCTGCCCGTACGGCTTCTCGGCCGGGGAGGCGAGCTGGAAGAAGCACAGCTGCCCGATCTTCATCCCCGGCCACAGCCTGATCGGCATCGTCGCGGTGTTCGAGAGCTCGAGGGTCACGTGACCGGTGAAGCCCGGGTCGATGAACCCGGCGGTCGAGTGCGTGAGCAGCCCCAGCCGACCGAGGGAGGACTTGCCCTCCAGGCGCGCGGCGACGTCGTCGGGGAGGGAGACGGACTCGAGCGTGGCACCGAGGACGAACTCCCCCGGGTGCAGGACGATCGGCTCGTCGGCGCCGACCTCCACGAGACGCGTGAGGTCGGGCTGGTCGAGGCTGGGGTCGATGACGTCGTACCGGTGGTTGTCGAACAGCCGGAAACGACGGTCGAGCCGGACGTCGATGCTGGCGGGCTGCACGGCGGACGGGTCGAACGGCTCCAGCCCCACACGTCCCGCCGCGATCTGCGCGCGGATGTCACGGTCAGAGAGCAGCACGCGGACGATTGTGCCATCGCGGTGGCCCCCCGCGTCCCCCACGCGGTCAGGCGGCGGCCGCGGCCGGCGGGCGACCGGCCGCCCGGCGCCACTGCTGCTCGGCGGGGCGACCGGAGCGGTCGCGCACCATCACCCCGCGGCGGGCGAGCTGGCGGCGAAGGAGCTCGGCGTCACCGTGCTGTCCCGCGCGCACCGCCGCGGCACGCGCCGTGAGCAGGCGCTCGGCGGCCTCGTCGAGGTCGTCACCGGGCGTCCAGGTGGCGAACGCAGCCGCATGCGGGTCGTCGTCCCGGGGGGCGGGGTACCCGTGCTCCGCAAGTGCGCGCAGGAGGGGGCCGGAGCTGAGCCGCTGCGGCACGCGGGCGAGCTCGACGCCGCCACGACCGAGCACCACGAGGTCCTCGCCCACGACGATCTGCCCGACGATGCCGCGCCGCACGCACACGCGCGCGTCGTCCCACATCACCGAGATCGCCCGCTCCGAGATCTCGGCGGACATCGACTCCCGCAGGGCGCCTGCCGCGACGATCGCCCCGACGCCGAGCCCCACCCCGGCGCCGACGAGCAGACCGACGGGCTCCCCGAGCCGGTCGGCATGGCCGAGCACGCCCCCGAACGCGGTGACCTGGGCGACGACCTCGATGACGAGGACGACGAGCAGACCGAACACAAGGCCGATCGCGGGGATACCCAGCAGGAGGAAGAGGCGGCGGCGCACGCGCACGCCCACCCGGGTGACGCTCGGACGGGTGCGGGGACCCTGGCCGGGCGCGTCCTGTCCCTCGGTCACGGTGAGCCCCCTGTCCGCCTCAGGACGCTCCCCGACCCGGTGGGTGGGCTGCTGCGTCACGCTCATACCGAGAAGCATGGCGGGCCGGGACCGGCGTCGTCATCGGCCGTTCGGGTAGTTGTGCCCGCCGCTGGTACGACCGAGGGATGACGGCCGTCCGCCGGAGGGCGCAGGCGACACGGGCCCCGTGGTCGTCCCTCTGCTCGGCCGGGCCCTGAAGGAGCCGGCCCGCTCACCAGGCAGTCAGGTGCGGTCGTCCGCCTCCGTGCCCGCACTCCCCCGTGCGGGCCCCGTCGACCTGCGCACCACAAGCTCCGTCCGGAGCGTGCGCACGAGGAGCTCGCCGTCGGGTGCGGTCGTGGTCGCGACATCCAGCGCGGCCCGCCCCATCTTGCGCAGCGGCAGCCGGACCGTGGTGAGCGACGGCTCGAGGTCCCTGGCGACGGCGATGTCGTTGAAACCGGCGACCGACATCCGGCCGGGCACGGTGCGACCGTGCTCGCGCAGGTAGGCCAGCGCACCGATGGCCATCTGGTCCGCCGAGCCGACGAGGGCGGTGACCTCGGGATGCGCGCGGAGCACCGCCTCGGTGCCCGCCCAGCCGCCGTCGCGTGTGGGAGCACCGTGGCGAACCCGGAGTGTCCCGCCCGCCCCCTCGACGGCCTCCCGGAGGCCGGCGACACGCTCGATCGTGGAGGCCACGTTCGCGGCGCCCGCCAGGATCGCGACGTGCCGGTGGCCCAGCCCGACCAGGTGCTCACCGAGCTCGCGCGCGCCTGCGTCGTTGTCCACCACGACGCTGTCGACGTCGAGCTGCGAGTGACCGATGGCGACGACGCGGCCGCCGCTCTCCTGGAACGAGCGGACGCGGTCCGCCATGGCGGACCTGTACCGCTCCTCGACCAGTCCGGAGCCGGCGATGATCACCACCCCGGTCCGATGGGCCTGCAGCAGCCGGAAGTACTCGAGCTCGCGGTCGATGTCACGCTGCGTGTGACAGATCGTGACGAGAAGGTGCAAGGCGGTGGCCACCGACTGGATGCCGTTGACGATCTCTGCGAAGTAAGGGTCGTCAACCTCTCCCACAAGCACCCCCACCGTGCCCGGATTGCCACGGAGGAGAGCCTGGGCCTGCGCGTTGGGCACGTAGTCCAGCTCACGCGCGGCCTGCTCGACGCGTGCACGTAGCTCGATCGCCACCGGGTACTCGCTCCCGGAGAGCACCCGGGAGGCGGTGGATGACGAGACTCTCGCGCGCCGTGCGACATCGCGCAGATTGACGGCCATGCCCGAACTTTAGCGAGGCAGTCGCGGACCGCCGAGGCGGTTTCCAACGCCCGCGCGGATCGGTCCGGCAGCGCCCGCCGTCGCCACGTCGACCATCGACGCCCCCTCCTTGACGCGGTGTGACCCGTGCCCTAGTTTCGTCTCCACCAGCGAGAGAAAAGGGTTTCTGACATGGCTCCTGCACTCCCAGCCGAGTCGCGCGCCCGTGCGCCCGGACGCCTCGGACCCGCATTCGTCACCGCCGCACTGGTCTTCGGACCCGGCAGCATCACCACGGCCAGCTCGATGGGGGCCCAGTTCGCCTACGACCTCGTCTGGGCGCCGGTGATCGCCACGATTCTCATGCTGTGCTTCGTGGACCTGTCCGTGCGGATCGGGCTGTCCACCGACGTCGGGCCGATCCAGACCGTCTCCAGGCGGATGGGCCGCGCGGTCGGGCTGCTGGTCGGGATCGGCGCCTTCCTTGTCACCACGTCCTTCCAGGCCGGCAACTCCGTCGGGACGGGGGCCGCGAGCAACGTCCTCTTCGGTGGTGACACCGCCCTGTTCGCAGCGCTCTTCACCGCCATCGCCGTCGGCTTCCTCTGGCTGCCCTCGTTCTACAAGCACCTCGAGCGCACGATGACCGTCATCATCCTCGTCATGCTGGCGCTCTTCGTCATCACCGCATTCGTCGCGCGGCCAGACCTGGGGCAGGTGCTCGCCGGCCTGGTGCCCTCGTTCCCCGACGGTTCCGCGGCACTGGTGGTCGGGGCCGTGGCCACGACCTTCTCGGTGGTCGGCGCCTTCTTCCAGATCCAGCTCGTCCGCGAGAAGGGGTGGGGGACGGCCGACTACAAGGTGGCCCGGCGCGACGCCGTCGTCGGCACCCTCATCCTCGGGACCCTGTCCGTCATCATCATGATCTCCGCCGCGGCCGTGCTCAATCCGGACGGTGTCACCGTCTCGTCACCGGCGGACATGGCGACCATCCTCGAGCCGTCCGTCGGCCGATGGGCGTCGATCCTCTTCGCCCTCGGCCTGTGGGCGGCGGCGTTCTCCTCGCTCATCGGCAACAGCACCATCGGTGGAAGCATGCTCGCCGGAGCGCTGGGCATCGAGCACGGCGGCCTGAGCTCCCGGGCGGTCAAGCTCTGCATCACCTTCGTCCTCGTGCTCGGCGGTGTGGTCGCGGTCATCTTCGGCGGCATTCCCGTCCAGCTCATCATCACTGCCCAGGCGGTGACGATCTTCGTGGTCCCGCTCATCGGCATCGTCCTGGTCGCCCTCGCACGGCACCGCGACCGAGGCCGCCTCGCCATCGGCGTCCCACAGCTCGTCCTGGCTGCGGTCGGCGTGCTCTTCCTGATCGTGCTCGCCGCCAACTACGTGAGGAACCTTCTGTGACCGGCACCGCGACCTCCGCCCCGCCCACGCACGCTCCGACCGACGAGGAGACGCTGGACGAGCTCCTCTCCCGGCCGACACCCGGCGTGGGTGAGGTGCTCGATGCCGCGGGGGGTGATGTCGTGCTTCTCGGTGCCGGCGGCAAGATCGGTCCGTCCATGGCGCGCATGGCCCGCCGGGCGCTGGACGACGTCGGCTCCACCGCCCGAGTCATCGCCGTCTCACGATTCTCCGACGCCACCGTGCGCGACGAGCTCCGCGAGCACGGGATCGAGGTGCAGTCCGCGGACCTGGCCGATCCTGCGGCCTACCGGGACCTGCCCGACGCGGCAGCGATGTTCTACCTCGCCGCCATGAAGTTCGGCACCACCGGGCAGGAGCACCGCACCTGGTGGTCCAACGCTGCGATGCCGACCCTCGTGGCCGACCGGTACCGCGGCGTTCCCGCGGTCGTGTACTCGACCGGGAACGTCTACCCCCTCACGCCTCTCTCGCACGGCGGCTCGGTCGAGGGCGACCCCGTTGCGCCGAAGGGGGAATATGCACAGTCCTGCCTCGCCCGCGAACGGATCTTCACCAACGCCGCCGACACGTGGGGGACCCCGACGACGATCTTCCGGCTGAACTACGCCTGCGAGCTGCGCTACGGCGTCATCGCCGACATCGCGGTGAAGATCGCCGAGGGCCAGCCCGTCGACGTCACGATGCCCGCCGTCAACGTCGCCTGGCAGGGCGACGTCAACGCGTGGGCACTGCGCAGCCTCGAGCTGGCTGCCGTCCCACCGCACGTGCTCAACGCAACCGGTCCGGAGACCGTGCCGGTCCGTCGCCTGGCGACCCTGCTCGCCGACCGGATGGGTGCCGAGGTGACCTTCACCGGCACCGAGTCCGACGACGCGCTGCTCAACGACGCCGGCGAGTGCCACGAGCGCTACGGCTACCCGAGCGTGCCGCTGCGACGGCTCGTCTCCTGGGTCGCAGACTGGGTCGGCGGCGACGGCCGTCAGCTCGGCAAGGCGACGAAGTTCCAGCAGCGCGACGGAACGTACTGATGACTGATGAGCTGACCGCGCGGCTGCGCTCCGGTGTCGTCATCCCGGCCCATCCGCTCGCCCTGGGCAACGACGGCGCGGTGGACCTCGTGGCCCAGCGCGCCCTGACCCGCTACTACGCCGCGGCCGGGTCGGGCGGCCTCGCCGTCGGCGTCCACACCAGCCAGTTCGAGCTCCACCACGACCGCGGTCTGCTCGACGAGGTGTGGCGCCTCGCGGCGACCGAGGTCGAAGACACCGACACACTGCTGATCGCCGGCATCACCGGTGACTCCGCCGACGCCGTCGACGAGGCCGAGCTGGCCGCCGCGAACGGGTACGACGCCGCGCTGCTGTGCGGGTGGGGCATGGCCGAGGTCACCGAGCAGGCGCTTCTCGAGCGCGCCCGCGCCGTGGGCGAGGTGCTGCCCACGATCGGGTTCTACCTCCAGGACAGCGTGGGTGGGCGCCGGCTCGGCCGAGACTTCTGGCACCAGCTCTTCGACATCGAGTCCGTGGTCGCCGTCAAGACGGCACCGTTCGACCGGTACCGCACGAACGATGTCGCCCAGACACTGCTCGGGCACGACCGCTGGGAAGAGATCGTCCTCCTGACCGGCAACGACGACGCCATCGTGCACGACCTCATCACCCCCTACCGTCGTGAGGTCGGAGGGATGGAGCGTGAGGTCCGGGCGTCGGGAGGACTGCTGGGGCAGTGGGCGGTCGGCACCCGGGCCGCCTCCCAGCTCGTCGGCAAGGTCCGCGCGGCAGCGTCGGAGGGGTCCGTCCCGATCGACCTCCTCGCAGAGGCGTCGGCGCTGGTGGACGTCAACGCCGCGGTCTTCGACGTCGACAACGACTTCGCGGGGTGCGTGCCCGGGGTCAACGAGGTCCTGCGGCAGCAGCGCCTCGTGCCCACCGCACGTTGCCTGGGCCCGGACGTGCTCTCACCCGGGCAGGCGGAGCAGATCACCGCGGTACGCGACCGATACCCGGATCTTCTCGACGAGGAGTTCGTGGCGATCCATCGCGACGAGTGGCTGTCGTAGGCGCAACGACGCAGCTCACGCGCGCGACTCCTCGAGCATCGTGGTGACTGCCTCGAGGACCACCACGGGCGACCGAAGCTGTTCGGCGCCTGCCGGTGCGCGGCCCGCCTCGACGGCACCGATGAACCTGGCGAGCACAGGGGCGAGGTAGTCGTCACCGAGCGTGAGGTCCCGCGCCACCACGGCATTCGTGTACACCGCCACGGCATGGAAGGGCACCTTGTGCCCGTCGCGAGGCGCGACGAAGGTCAGCGTGACCTCCACCCCGGCGATCCGAGCCGCGGCGACCACCGTGTCGTGCATCCGCCTCACCGAGACCTCGAGGTCTGGTGTGACGACGGGGTTCCCGAGGATCTCGAGGGCGGCCTCGACATGGTGGATGCCGTAGAAGGAGAGTCCGGAGTACGGGCTCGCCGGGTCGGCCGGCCCCACCACATGCACGTGGCGAAGCTCGCCACGGTCGTCGTCCCGTGCCGTCAGCTCGGTCATCTCCGGCACGAGGCGCAGAGCCGACCCGGAGGTGAGCACAGCGCCACCCGTTCGGGCCGCGGCGATGATCTCGTCGGCGTCCGCGACCGTGGTCGCCAACGGCTTGTCCACCATGACGGGCATCCCGGCGGCCAGGAGCGGGGCGGACTGGGCACGGTGCGAGGCGCCGTCGCGGCTCGAGATGATCGCCGCGTCGACCCGGCCGAGCAGATCCTCGGGTGCGTCGACCACGACGCCGATGCCGCCTGCAACAGCCAGCTGCTCGTTGCGCTCGGTACGACCGCCGACGAGGGCCGCGGCCTGGAACCCCGGGTGACGCCCCTCGGAATTGAGGTGGCGGATGAAGTGATCCGTGTGGGAGTTCTCCGTGCCGATGAAGCCGATGCGTCGCACGTGTGGGCTCCTGTTCCCCGGTGCTGAGGTGGCCGGGACCAGGGTACGACGCGACGTCCGCCGGGGCGGCATGACCCGGCGCTCGTGTCCGTGGCACGGCGGAGGTCGGCATCGGTCGATCCGACCACAACGGCGAACGGCCGACCCCCGGTGCCCGGATGGTCGGCCGTCGGAGACGTCTTGCGACGTCTCACCGAGCGGGTGACGGGAATCGAACCCGCGCTGTCAGCTTGGGAAGCTGAAGTTCTACCATTGAACTACACCCGCATTGCGCAAGAGCGCCCGACCACTATACCCGCCGGGAGCCCCCTGGCCGAGACGGGGCGGCACACTGTGAGCGGCGCCTCCGCCACACCGGACGGCGGGTAGCCTGGGACGACGGCACAGGACGACCGACGGGAGGGCCGTGAGCCACCTCCTCGACGACTACCGCTCCCGGGCCACCGTGCACGACGAGATGCTCGGCGCCCATCCCGACCACCGTCGGGCGTGGCAGCGGGTCCTCAGCCGACCGTTCGGCGGTGACGCGCGGGCGCTCGACGCCGCCGCGGAGGAGGTCGACGAGCTGCTCGCCGACCAGTCGGTGACGTACGGCGAGCCCGACAGCACCGACCACTGGTCGCTCGACCCCGTCCCGGTCCTCATCGACGACGACGGCTGGCAGCCCCTCGAGGCCGGCCTCGCCCAGCGGGCCCAGCTCCTCGACCTCGTGCTCGACGACATCTACGGCGAGCGCCGCCTCCTCACCTCCGGCACGATCCCGCCGGAGGTGGTCCTCGCCCATCCGCGCTACTCGCGGCACGCGACGACGATCCCCGCCTCGGGCGAGCACCGGCTCTTCCACCTCGCCGTCGACGTCGCACGGAACGCGGACCGCACGTGGACCGTCCTCGGCGACCGCACGGGGACGCCGGCCGGCGCCGGGTACGCGATGGCGGACCGGCGGGTCGTCTCGGAGGTGCTCTCCGGCGTCTACCAGCGCTCGCGCGCCCGCCGGGTCGGCCCCTACTTCCGCACGCTCCTGCGCTCCCTGCAGGAGGCGGCGCCGGCGGGCGCGGGCGACGAGCCGCACATCGCGGTGCTCTCCCCGGGACCCGACCACCCGACGTACTTCGACCAGGCCTACCTCGCGGGGATGCTCGGCCTCAGCCTCGTGCACGGCTCCGACCTGCGGGTCGAGGACGGCCGCCTCACCATGCGCTCGCTCGGCGCCGAGGAGCAGGTCGACGTGCTCCTGCGACACGTGCCGGCCAGCGGGATCGACCCCCTCGAGATCCGCTCCTCGGCGGGTACCGGGACGCCCGGCCTGCTGCACGCCATGCGCACGGGCTCGGTGAGCGTCGTCAACCCGATCGGCTCGGGCGTGCTCGAGTCCCCGGCCCTGCGCGCCCACCTGCCCCGCGCCGCCCGGTACCTCGGCCTCGGCGACCTCACGCTGCCCTCGGCGGTGACGTACTGGTGCGGCGAGCGCTCGATGTGCAACCACGTCATCGCGAACCTCCACCGGCTCGTCGTCCGCCCCGTCGCCGGACCGGAGCGGGCCGTGCGCGGGTGGGAGCTGACCATCGCCGAGCGCGCGGCCCTCGCCGCCCGAATCTCGCAGCGGCCGGCGTCCTGGGTCGGCGAGGAGCCCGTCGACGCCTCGACGACGCCGACGCTCACGGACGGCACGCTCCAGCCCCTCGCCACGTCGCTCCGGCTCTTCGCAGCGGCCGACGGCGCCGACTACCAGGTGATGTCGGGCGGCGTCGGGCTCTCCGCCGACGACGACAATGCCACCCCGCTCGGCGGCTCGCTCCGCGGCCGGGCGAAGGACGTCTGGGTGATCACGCACCGCCCCCAGCCCGTGACCGCGTCCGGACCCGGGGGGCTCGACACGCTGCCCGGCAGCTTCCCGGGCACCGTCGTCTCGCCCCGCGCCGCCGAGGACCTGTTCTGGCTCGGGCGCTACACGCAGCGCGCCGAGACGACCGTGCGGATGCTGTCCGTGGCGACGGACCGGTGGGACGACTTCCGTTCGGGCCCCTTCGACGACGACGCCGACGGCGGGACCGACGCCCCCGCGGGCCCGGGGCAGGAGGCCCTGGTCGTCCTGCTCGAGGCGCTCGGGCTGGACACGGCCGACCCGGCGTTCGGCCCCCTGGTCACCGACCGCTCCGTCGCCGGCTCGGTGGCCTGGTCGGTCCAGCGCATGACCCGGGACGCCCGCGGCACGCGCGACATCCTGCCCGCGGATCTCTTCACCGTGATCGCGAGCCTCGAGCGGGTCATCGGGCGCGAGCGCCGCCGCCGGGCCACCGACGAGGTCACCGGCCTGCAGAGCACGCTCAACCGCCTGCTCGAGTCGTTCCTCGCGCTGCACGGGATCTACGGCGAGTCCCTCGTCCAGGACATCGGCTGGCGCCTGCTCGACGTCGGCCGCCGCCTCGAGCGCGCACAGGGCGTCGTCCGGTCCCTCGAGCCCTTCGCCATGCGCCGGGAGCCCGGGGTCGAGGAGCTCCTCCTGGAGTCGGTGCTCACCACCCACGAGTCGATCATCACCTTCCGTCGCCGCTACCCCGCCGGCGGGCTGGGCGCCGCGCTCGAGCTGCTCCTGCTCGACGCCTCGAACCCCCGGTCGCTCGCCTTCCAGGTGTCGGCGCTGCGCGAGCACCTCGACCGGCTGCCGGCCCTGGCCCGTACCACCGGCCAGCGCGACGAGCTCCTCGGCCAGGTCGCCGAGCTCCTCAACGAGCTGCGCACCGAGCGGGCGGACGAGGTCGTCGCCGACGGCACGCGGGACCACCTCGAGCAGGCGCTCTCGTCGGTCGCCTGGCGGCTGCGCGAACTGACCGGCGAGATCACCGCGGTCCACTTCACCCGCACCCCGGCCTCCCGGTGGACCGAGGGGCGGTGGGGACAGTGACCACCTCCTGGTACCGCCTCGAGCACCGCACCACGTACGTCTACGACACCGAGGTGACGAGCTCCTACGGGCGCGCACTCATCCTGCCGCGGCAGGTCGGGGGCCAGCAGGTCCACGCCACGGTCCTGGACGTCGACCCGGCACCGGCCGAGGTGGCCGAGCACCTCGACGCGCACGGCAACCGCGTGACGTACTTCCACGTGACGAGCGACCACACCCGCCTCGAGGTCGTCGCGCGCTCGCTGCTGACGATCGACCGGCGCACGGACCCGGACCGGCTCCCCCACGTCACCTGGGAGGACGCCGTCGCGCAGGTGGCGACGATGCGCGCGACCGGCCAGGCCGAGCACGGCGAGGGCGCCGGGTCGGTGATGTCGATCGTCGACCACTCCCTGCCGTCCGAGCACGCGAGCCCGAGCGAGGAGGTCCTCACCTACGCGGCGGACTCGTTCGGCCCCGACGTCCCGCTCGTCGCCGCCGCCCGCGACCTGTGCCACCGCATCTGGACCGACCTCACCTACGCGCCGGGCACGACGACGGTGCACACCACCCTCCAGGAGGTCCTCGCCGAGCGGCGCGGCGTGTGCCAGGACTACGCGCACCTCATGGTCGCCGCCCTGCGCTCCGTCGGACTCTCCGCCAGGTACGTGTCCGGGTACATCGAGACCCGACCGCCGGCCGGCCGGGAGAAGCTCCGCGGGGTCGACGCCACGCACGCGTGGGTCGCGGTCTGGGTGCCCGGCGGCGGCTGGGTGCACCTCGACCCGACCAACGACCAGCTCGTCGACTCCCGCTACGTCGTGCTCGGGTGGGGCCGCGACTTCCGGGACGTCTCCCCGCTGTCCGGCATCGTCTACCGCGACGAGGGCGGCTCCACGCTCGACGTCGGGGTCGACCTGTGGCCGGTCGAGAAGGACGAGCTGGACGACCTCGTCGCCCGCGCGGAGGCCGGGCAGCAGTGGTGAGCACGGACGCCGGCGCGGACGGGTCGGCGGGCGAAGGAACCGCCCGGGGCACCGGCGCGGAAGGGTCGGCGGACAACGGGAACGACCGGGGCACCGCCGCGTCCGGACGGCGCACCGATGCGCCGGCGGTGCGCCTCGTCGTCGCGGCGGCGATCCTCGACGACTCCGGCGACCACCCCCTGGTGCTGTGCGCGCGCCGCACGGCGCCCGCGCACCTCGCGGGCCGCTGGGAGCTGCCGGGCGGCAAGGTCGAGGCCGGCGAGGACCCGGCGGACGCGCTGCACCGCGAGCTCGCCGAGGAGCTCGGGGTGAGCGTGGACCTCGGCGGCGTCCTGCCCGGACCGGCGGGCGGCGACTGGCCGATCATCGACGGCCTGGTCATGCGCGTGTGGTGGGCGCGGCTCACCGCGGGCACACCGTCCCCGCTCCAGGACCACGACCGCCTCACGTGGTGCGCGCCGGACGCGCTGCCCACGCTCGACTGGCTCGACGGCGACGTGCCGATCGCGGCCGCCATGCGCGAGACCCTGCGCTGAACGGCCGGGCGGCCCTACTTCCCCCAGTCCTCGGGGTTCATCTGCGCGAGGTCGACACACGCGAAGTTCGTGCCCGGGAACCGGCCGCCGCACGAGGTGCCGAACTCCTCGTACTCGCTGCGCACCGGGGACTCGACGAACAGCTCGTCGCACGCCACGGCGTCGCCCTCCGCGCAGGCGTCCCAGAGCCGGTCCAGCGGCAGCCAGTCCCCGTACTCGGCGGGACGCCTCGGGCCCACCAGCAGGACGGCCGCCACCGTCATCACCGCGACGAGGGCGAGACAGACGATGGTGACGAGGATCGTCACGCGACGCCGCCGCGACGGGTCGACGACGTCGGTCCCCGTCCCCGGTCCCTCCACCTGCGTGTCCTCGGTCATCGCCTCCCCTTCCCCGCGCCACAACCTACCGGGACGGGGGACGTGCGACGCGCCCCGGATGTTGCGACGGATTCCCCAAAGTCGTCAGATCGTGGCACCATCGGGCCATGCCACGGATCATGGGCGGTTCTCTCGCCGAGCACCGCGAGCTCACCCGACGCGCGCTCTTCGCCGCGCTCGACCGCCTCATGCGCGAACGCGGCTTCGACGCCGTCTCGCTCGCGGAGATCGCGACGGAGGCCGGGGTGGGGCGCACGTCGGTCTACAACCACTTCGCCGACAAGGAGTCCCTGCTCCTCGGCTTCATCGAACAGGAGACCGCGGACTTCACCGACGCCCTCACCGAGCGGCTCGCCGGGATCGAGGACCCCGTCGAGCAGCTGCGCACCTACGTGAGCGAGCAGCTCCGGCTCGACCTGTCCTACCACTCGGCCCCCGGGCCGGCTCTGCGCGAGATCATCTCGAACGACGCCGCGGCGAGCCTGCGGGGTCACGTCGCCCGGGTGGAGGTGCTGCTCCGGGAGATCCTCGCGTCGGCCCGCGCCCAGGAGCTCATCGGCGAGGTCGACTTCGACGTCACGGTCCAGCTCGTGCACGCCTGCCTCTCCGGCCGCCGGCTGCCCGCCGACCCGGCCGAGCGTGACGCCTTCGTCACCGCCACCCAGGAGTTCGTCCTGCGTGCGGTGGGCGTGCGCACCCCCGCGTCCGTCGGCTGACGGCTCCGGGCGGGCCTACCAGTTCTGGCCGCCGCCGTAGCCTCCACCCTCGCGCTGCTCCTGCTGGCGGCGGTCCTCCTCCGCCTCGGCGTTGCGGCTCGCGAGCTCCTGCTCCTGCGGGGACATCGAGGTGGTCTCCTCCTCGCCCTCGCCACCCTCGCCGCCGCTCGAGCTCTCGTCCTCGCCGCCGGAGGACTGCTCCTCCTGGGCGCGGCTGTTCTCGTCGAGGCGCTCGTTCTGCCGGCGCTGGATCTCGTCGTTCGGGTTGCCGCCCTCGCCCTGGCTCCCGGACTCCTGCTCGGGCTCCTGCGGCGGGCTGGACTCCTCGCCGCCGGAGGGCTGCTCGTCCGACGGGCTCTCCGAGGGACTCTCGGACGGGCTCTCCGAGGGACTCTCGGACGGGCTCTCCGAGGGACTTTCGGAGGGACTCTCCGACGGGCTCTCGGAGGGGTCCTCCTCGGGCGGGTCGGTCGTGCAGGGCCCGAGCGCGTCGAGGGCGTCGACCAGGTGCCCCTCGACCATCGCGAGGTCCTCGTCGGCGGCGGCCTCGATCGCCAGCGCCTCGTAGGACAGGGAGAGGTTGCGTCGCACGAGGCACTCGGGCAGCTCGGGGTCCACCTCGCCGTCCTCGCCCTCGGTGCCGTCGGGGACCAGCTCGAGCGCCTCGGTCAGCCCGGTGACCGCCGTCGCCGCCTGGTCGGCCATGAGCGCGGACGTGCCGCCGTTGTAGACGGCGATCCACGGGCTCGGCCCGAACCGCGTGTCGTCCGCGAGCGCCGCGAACCCCTCGATCGCGGCCGCGGGGTCCTCGGCGGCGGTGTCGCGGTGGTGGTCGTCGGCGAGCGCCACCCCGAGGAGGAAGGGGCCGGCCACGAGCGCGAGCCCGAGCAGCGGCGCGGACCAGGCGAGCATCCTGCGGCGCCTGGCCAGCCTCGGCGGCACGGGCGGCAGCACCGGCCGCCCGCCACCGCGCCGCCCGCCGTCACGGCGCGACCCGTCGCTGCCCGGCGCTCCGCCCACGGGGCCGACTCCACCCCCCGGGCCGCCTCCACCTGCGGGGCCGTGGCCTGCTGCGGGACCGTCCGGCGGGTGCCCGCCCGGCGTCGTCGTCATGGCCTACCTCCTCGCGCGGGCCCGGTGCCCGCGGGTGCGTGCCCGCCCGGCCGGGCCGTGGCCCGCCCCGACGGTCCGTCGCCGAACGTCTGGCGCATCCGGCCCGCGAGCTCGAACGCCTCCCAGGCGAGCAGCGCGACGAGGACGTACATCGCCGGCCACCACACGTCGCGGTAGACGTCGACGTTCTGCCGGCCGTCGGCGCGGGCGATGGACTCGACGTCGATGCCGGCCACGAGATCGGCGGCCCCACCCGGCTCCGTGCGGTGCTCGTAGGGGACGCCGAGCTGCTCGGCGACGGTGCGCAGGTTCGCCTCGTCGATCGTCGAGACTGCCGCCTCGCCCGTGGCGTCGTCGGTGATGTAGGGGGCGCCGGAACCCGGACCGGTGCGGTCGGTCCCGTCGTAGTTGCGCATGTTCCCGCCGTCGGCCGTGCCGTAACCGAGCACGGCGCCGGCATCGACGAGCCCCGCGGAGTCGGACCATGCGCCGGGGAGCTGGTGCTGGGAGGTGTCGCCGGCGGTGTTCTCGCCGTCGGACAGGACGAACACCAGTCGCACGTTGCCCGGGTTGGACTCCTGCGCTCGCGCGAGGGCGTCGGTGAGGTCCTGGCGGGGGCGGTCGATCGACGAGCCGCCCGAGTAGTAGGTGACCTCCTGGCGCAGGGTGTCGACCCAGGTGCCGACCGCCCGCCCGTCGGAGGTCAGCGGCAGCTCGCGCGTGGTCTGCGAGTCGAACGCGAGGATCGAGAACCGGGCCCCGGGCATGGCCTCGACGATCCCGGCCATGTCCGAACGCACCCCCTCCAGTCGCGGCGCCTCGCCGTCGTAGTCCTCGGCCGCCATCGACCCGGTCCGGTCGACGACGAAGAACACGTCCGCGTTCGTGCCCACCTCGGTCTCCTCCGCGGGGATCGCCGGGGCGACCGCGACGACGCCGAGGCACAGCACCATCGCGGTGCGGCGCATCCAGGACCACTGCGTGCGCTCCTCGCCGCTGCGGGCGCGCAGCAGCGCGTGCACGCAGAGCGCCAGCAGCGGGAGGACGACGATCGCGACGACCCACCAGTCCCAGGCCCAACGGAGCGTCATACGCGCACCCGCCAGGCCATCAGGAGGAAGCCCGCGAGGCCGAGGGTCGCCCAGGGCAGCCAGCGGTCGGGCCGGTCGGTGACGACGACCGTCGGATCGGCGTCCAGCTCGGCCTCCTGCTGGGCCTGGACCTGGTCGACGATCGCGGGGACGGCATCAGCGTCGCCGAGCTCGTAGAACACGCCGCCGTGCTCGAGCACCGTGCTCTCGTACTCGTCGCGCGGCCCGCCGGAGATCGCACCCATCGTCGAGGCGTACAGGCCGTGGACCGTGACGTCCCGCTCCTGGGCGAGCGCCGCCGCCTCCTCGAGCGTGTACACGGGGTCACCGGCGATCTCGTTGTCGGTGGCGAGGACGACCGAGCGCGAGCGCTCGTCGTCGGTCAGGTCGAAGCTCTGCACGCAGTTGGCAAGACCGTCGCCGATGAGCGAGGAGGACATCGACGTGGTCGACATGGTCCCGCGCATGTAGGCGTCGATGGACTCCCAGTCCGTGCTGCCGAGCCCGCCGTAGGCGCCGAGCACCTCCGCGCCGTGCTCGAGCTCCTCGTTGACGAGTGCGTAGTCGTCGGTGAGGGGGAAGACGACCCGCGTGGTCGAGTTCCAGATGTTGAGGGCGATCCGCTCCCCGTCGAAGGACGAGACGAGCTCCTGGAACTCGGCGAGGATCTCGGCGTCGAACTCGATCATCGAACCGGACACGTCGAGGCACAGCACGATGTCCCGGTTCGTCAGCTCCTCGTGGCGCACGTCCCGGTCCACCGGACGTGCGGCGAGCGCCCCGCTCGCGAGGACCGTCACCGCGAGTAGCGCGGCGGCCCCGCCGAGCAGGAGCCGCATCGTGCGCATCCGCTGCCGGTAGCGCGGCAGCGACCGGACGAACGCCGAGTTCGCCACCCACGTGACGTCGTCGGGGCGCCGCGCCCCGCGGGCCGAGGTCAGCCAGCCGGCCGCCGCGGCCGCCACCACGACGACGATCGCCACGGCCCACACCCAGGGGGTCACCATCGCGAGATCACCTCCACGGCGCCGTCCCGGGCGGCCCTCGCCTCGGCGTCGGACCGGTGGGCGAAGCTCGGCTCCTCCCAGACGCGCAGCAGGCCGCCGGCCCGCGCGGTCGGGTCGTGGCCCGAGATGTCGCGGACGGTCCACGAGCTGACGTCACGGCCGACGCGCGCGGAGACGAAGGAGCGCATCGTCCGCGCCAGCTTGAGGTGCAGCGCGCGCAGGTCGAGGTCCCCGGCCTCGTAGGCGGCGTAGTGCTGCTCGACCTCGCCGAGGAAACGCGCCCGCTCGGCGTCCTCCATCGTCGTCGGGGTCTCACCGAGGCGGCGCTCCCTGCGGGCGGAGGTCGACCACAGCACGAACGCGACCCAGGCGGCCGCGGCGACCAGGAGCACGATCCCGACGACGAGGACCCACCAGTGGTAGCCCTGCAGCTCGGCGAGGTCGGTGCCGATCTCATCGACGGACACGGCGGGACCTCCCCAGCAGGTCGAGCAGCGCACCGACGACCTCGTCCTCGGAGGAGGCGCGGACGTGGTGGACGCCGCGGCGGTCGAGCAGCCGGGTGGCCGCCGTCGACCGGGACGCTGCCGCGGCGTTGGCCTGGGCGGCGAGCTCGCGGTCGGCGCGCATGTACGCCGGCAGCTGGTCCCAACCGTCGACGTCGGCCGTGGGGCCGATGCCGTGCGCGGTGGGCAGCGCGTCCCCGACCCGCACGACGAGCACCTCGTGGCGCGTGCGCAGCCGGCGAAGGGAGTCCTCGTGCTCGGGTCCCGGGCGGGCCTCGTCGGTGATGACGATGACGAGGCAGCGCTGCATGAAGCCGGTGAGGACGTGGTCCATCACCCGGCCGAGGTCGGAGGGGGGCGCCGCGAGCGTGAGCGCGTCGTCGACGAGGCCGAGGAGGGACTCCAGGTGGGCGGTGCCGTGGCGGGCGGGCCGGTGCAGCATCCGTTCGGAGTCCCCGGCGACGAGCGCAACGAGGTCGCCGCGGGCGCGGGCCACGTAGGCGATGATGTCCGCCGCGAACATGGCGACGTCCTTCTTCGACGCCCCCGAGGCGCTCGTGGCGGCCATCGAGACGCCCGTGTCGAAGGCGAGCACGGTCGACAGGTTGGACTCGCGCACGAAGCGCCGGATGATCGGCTGGCCGGCACGCGCGGAGGACTTCCAGTCGATGTCCTTGACGTCGTCGCCCGGCCGGTACTCGACCTGGTCGTCGAAGTCCTGCCCGTGGCCGGAGAAGATCGAGCGGTGCCGGCCGTCGAGGAGACCGCTCGCGCGGCGCACCGTCGGCAGCTCGAGGCGGGCCCGGATCTGCTCCAGCCGGGAGGAGGACTGTGCCACGGCCGCCCCTACGGCGCCGGGACGGCCGCGAACACGGCGTCGACGAGCGCCTCGGGCGCGACGTTCTTCGCGAGCGCGTCGTACGTGCGCACGAGCCGGTGACGCAGGACGGCGTGCCGCAGCAGCTTGACGTCGTCGGGCACGACGTAGGTCCGGCCCTCCTGCAGGGCGACGGCCTGCGCGACCCGCAGCAGCGCGATGCCGCCGCGGGGCGAGGCGCCGACGCGGACGTGGTCGGAGAAGCCGGGCAGCGGGCGCGGGCCGCCGCCGCGCGTGGTGTTGATGAGCGCCACGATGTACTGCTTGATCGACATGTCGACGTAGACGCGCGAGGTGAGGTCCTGCAGCACCTCCACGTCCTCCAGCGAGATCGGCGCCCGCTCGATCGGCGCGTGCAGCGAGCCGGACGCGATGCCGGAGAGGATCTCGACCTCCTGCGTCGGCGTCGGGTAGGTGAGGACCTCCTTGAGGAGGAACCGGTCCATCTGCGCCTCGGGGAGGACGTAGGTGCCCTCCTCCTCGATCGGGTTCTGCGTGGCGAGCACCATGAACGGGTCGGGCAGCTTGTAGACCTCCCCGCCGATCGAGGTCTGGCGCTCCTGCATCGCCTCGAGCATGGCGGACTGGGTCTTCGCCGAGGAGCGGTTGATCTCGTCCAGGAGCACCACGTTGGCGTGCACCGGGCCCAGCTGGGTCGTGAACTCACCGGTGGCGTAGTTGTAGATCTGCGTGCCGACGATGTCGTTCGGCATGAGGTCCGGCGTGCACTGGATGCGGTGGAACGAGCCGGACACGGCGGAGGCGAGGGTCTGCGCGGCGGTGGTCTTCGCGAGCCCGGGCACCGACTCCAGCAGGATGTGACCGCCGGCCATGAGGGTGGCGAGCAGCGCGCGGCGCAGGTCGTCCTGGCCCACCACCCGGCTGTTGAAGACCTCCGTGACCTGGCGGACGAGATCCGTCGCGCGCCACACCTCGTCGTCCTTGATGCGCTTGACGCGTGCGCCGGCCTGCTGCTCGGGCTGCGCGGTCCACTCCGGCACGAGTTCTCCCTCTGGTCCGTGACGCCACACAGGTGCGGTGGCCAGTGCAGAGTACCGACGCGCCCGCGCCCGCACAGGACGCCCGATGGGCAGTGCTTCCCGGCCCGGTGCGCTGTCTCACGCGGGCGGATCCGCGTCGATCCGGCGTCGTACCCTGGCAGGGTGCCGAGCCCCACCCCCACCCGCGGCACCCGCCGGTCGGTGCTGCTCGGACTCGTCGTGGTCGGTATCGCCGGCCTCGCACTGGTCCTCTCGCTCCTCGTGTCGGGTGCCGCCGAGCCACCGGCCCTCGCCGACCCCGGCGCGGCCGTGCGCTGGGGCCTGCCCGTGGCCACCGTGCTCGTCCACCTCTCCGCGGCCCTGACGGTCGGCTGCTTCCTCGTCGCCGCCACGGTCATCGTCGGCCCCGCCAAGGCGCGCACGGTGCGGGTCTCCGCGCGCGAGCGGGCCGCCCGCGCCGCCGGGCAGGGCTCCGTCTCTCCCGACGGCACCGCGCGGGGGGCAGCGGTCACCGAGGCGGGACCGGAGCGCAGCGAGGCGCGCGGCGCCGAGTCGGGCGCCCGCGCGACCGGAGCCGCCGCCCGCGCGACCGGGGCCGCCGACCGGGCCACAGCCCCCGGTGAACGGTCGGCGGGGGCCACCGACCGCCGTCGGGCCGCACGGCCCCCGACGAAGGCCTGGACCGCCGTCCGACGCGTCGGGACCGTCGCCGCGCTCGTCTGGGGCCCCGCCCAGGTGGCACACCTCCTGCTCACCCACGCCTCCGTCGTCGGCGGATCCCTCGACGACGCCGTCTACGCGGCCTCGCTGCAGCAGTTCCTCACCGAGCTCGAGCTGGGTTCCACGCTCGTGGGCGCCTCCGTGCTCGCGCTGCTCGTCGGCCTCGTCGCCACCGCGACCACCGGGATGACCGGCGCCGCATGGACGGCGGTGCTCGGCCTCGTCGCCCTCGTGCCGGCCGCCTTCACCGGGCACGCCAACGGGGCGGCCAACCACGAGATCGCGGTCTCGGGCATGTGGCTGCACCTCGGCGGCGTGGTGCTGTGGATGGGCGGCCTCGCCGGTCTCCTCGTCGCGGCCAACCACCTGCGGACCGCGGACCTCGCGCGTGCGGCGCGCCGGTACTCCTCCCTCGCCGCGTGGGCGTCGGTCATCGTCGCCCTGTCCGGCGTGGCCAGCGCCTACCTGCGGCTCAACACCCTCGGCGAGCTGTTCACCACGCCGTGGGGCCAGCTGCTGCTGGCGAAGGTCCTCGCCACGGGCGCCCTCCTCGCGGCGGGCGGGTGGCACCGGTTCTCCACGATCCGGGTGCTCGACGCCGGGCGGCCGGCCGGGTTCGTCCGGCTCGCGCTCGGGGAGGTCGTCCTCATGGCTGCCGTCGTCGGGGTCGCCGTCGCCCTCGGCTCGAGCGAGACGCCCGTGCCGATCGAGCCGCCGCCGGACCCCACGCCGACGTACGCGATGACGAACTCGCCGGTCCCCCCGTTCCCGACGCCGCTCGCCTACCTCACGGTGTGGCGGCCGGACCCGCTCTTCGTGCTCATGGTGACCGCCGGCGCGCTCGTCTACGGCCGGTGGGCGCTCAGGCTGCGCCGGCGCGGCATCCACTGGCCCGTGGGCCGGACCGTGTGCTGGTACCTCGGTCTCGCCGTCTTCCTCTATCTCACCGCCGGGGCGCCGACGGTCTACGGCGACGTCCTGTTCAGCGTGCACATGGCGATGCACATGGCGCTGACGATGCTCGTGCCCCTGTTCATCGTCCTCGCCGCCCCCGTCACCCTGGCGCTGCGTGCGCTGCCGGTGCGCAAGGACGGCTCGAGGGGGCCGCGGGAGTGGCTGCTCGCCCTCGTCGGCTCGCGCTGGGCGCGGGCGTGGGCGCACCCCGTGGTGGCGGGCGTGAACTTCGCGGGCTCGCTCATCGTCTTCTACTTCACGCCGCTGTTCTCCATGGCGCTGGACGGCCACCTCGGGCACATGCTCATGGTCTTCCACTTCTCCCTCGCCGGGTACATGTTCGTCAACGCGCTCATCGGCATCGACCCCGGACCGGCCCGTCCGCCCTACCCGCTGCGGCTCGTGCTGCTCATCGCGACGATGGGCTTCCACGCCTTCTTCGGGGTGGCGGTCATGCAGTCCACCGCGCTGCTCGCCGCCGACCACTACGGCTGGCTGGGGCTGCCCTGGGGCGTCGACGCGCTCGCCGACCAGGAGGTGGGGGGCGCGATCACCTGGGGCATCGGGGAGCTGCCCACGCTGGCGCTCGCGGTGGGCGTGGCCGTGCAGTGGGCCCGGTCCGAGCGGCGGGAGGCGAAGCGGATCGACCGCCGGGCCGACGCCGACGGGGACGCCGAGCTCGCCGCCTACAACGAGATGCTCGCGGCGCGCGCGAGGTCCTCGCAGGGGCGGTGACCGGTCAGAGTGGGACGTCCTCGCCCTCGACCGTCACCCGGATGCCGTCGGCGATCACCGTGGTCTCGGTGAGGACGAGGTTCTCGGGCAGGGCGTCGAGCTCGACGTAGTGGTCGAGCGGGAGGCGGTCGCCGACGATCGGGATCGAGGCGAGTTCGGTGCTCACGCCGCGGTAGCGGCCCCGCTCGAGGTGGATGTGGATGCCGCGGCCGTCGTCGGTCGGGGTGACCTCGGCCGTGACGTGGATATCGCCGCCGAGGATGCTCGTGGTGAGGACCAGCTCGGTGCCGTCGATGTCCGCCTCGAAGCTCCGCTCGCCGAGCACGGGGACGTCGAAGGTCGCGTCCGCCACCTGCTCCTGCACGATCTCGAGCGGGACCGTGCCCGTGGCCGTCATCTCCGCCACCTCGACGGGGCGGCGGAACCCGATGCCCGTGGCCCAGCCGGTGACGTCGAGCAGCGTGATGTCGCTCATCACCATGCGGTCGGCGGTGAAGTCGATCCGGTCGATGCGGCCGGAGACGACCTGCGGGAGGAACGGGAAGCCGTCGAGCCGGACGTCCGGGTCGTCGATCTCCTCGGTGAAGGTGTCGAACGCCTGGTCCACCTCGTCACGGGCCCGCATGAGCGCCCACCGGTCCGCGACGAGCAGGCCGATGACGACGACGAGCGAGGCCACGACGAGCGAGATCACCCAGCGCTGGACCACCCCCGAGCCCGCGCGGCGCCACCAGTGCCGCACCCGCTGCGAGGCGCCCTGGACCGCGGCGAGCGCCGCGGGCGTCTCGTCGTCGACGGGCACGCCGTGGTGCTCGCGGAGCGGCTGCCCCGCGCGGGCGTCGTCGTCGATGGCGCCGGGATCGGCGTGCGGCCCGGCGCCGGGGGCGAGGTCCGCATCGGGCGGTACGTCGCCGGTGGGCGGGGCAACGCCGACGGGCGGGGCGCCCGCGCCGGGGACGGGGCCGGCTGCCGGCGGGGGACCTGCGTCGGGGGCGGCGTCGGCTCCGGGCGGGGCACCGGCGTCGGGGGCGGCGTCGACCTCGCGGGCCCGCTCGACGTCGGGCCGAGCGATGGCAGCCGTGCGTCCCGAGGGGTCGATCTCGGCGGTCTCACCGGTGACGACCGGCGGCGCCTCGTCCACGGCGCCCGAGCGCTCGGTGCCGGCGTCCGCGTCGGTGGACTCAACGCCGGCGTCGTGGGGGCCGTCATACGTAGGCCCCGCCGGTCGCTCGGCGCCCGCCTCGCCGTCGTCGGTGCCGGCGCCGTCGCTGCCGTCGTGCACGGGAGGCGAGGGACGGTCGCCGCCCGTCTCGTCGACGGCGTCGTCCTTCGGGCTCCCGGGCTGCACGCGACCACCCTATGGCGGCGCGGGGCCCCGGTCCGTGGTCAGACCTGCCCGTCCACCCGGATCGCGCGCAGGTCCGGCGTCGGCGGGGGCAGCGGTCGGTGTCCCCGCCGTGGGCGGACGCGTCGGCTCTCCCTCGCGAGGCACGCAGATCGGCGTCCGACTGCTCACGGTCCGGCGTGCGCGCCGAGGACCACGCCCTGCGTACACTCCCGGGCAGACTCGCGATGGAGGACACCTGCCCGTGACCGGCACCGACGACCACAACGACCCCGCAGCAGAGGCGGCCGACCCGGCGACCCCGCTCACGCGCCTGCAGGAGCTCGCGGAGCACCGTCCCGAGCTCCGCGCGACGATCGCGGGCAACCCGTCGACGTACCCGGGCCTGCTCGAGTGGCTGGGCAACCTGGGTGACGACGACGTCGACGCAGCCATCGCCCAGCGCCGGGCACGCACCGCGGGCATCGACCCCGACGAGCCGGCCGGCACCCCCGTGCGCCGCCCCACCGCCGAGCGCTTCGGCACCGCGGGCGGCGCCGCTGCCGCCGGAGCGGGTGGTGCCGCGGCGTCGTCGGGCAGGCCGGACCGCCAGACCTCGGAGACGCCGGCGGTCGCGGCAGCGGGGCCAGCGCGCCCCGTCACGCCGCCCGAGGGCTCGCAGACCACCACCCGCACCCCGGACGCACCGCCGCGGCAGGTCGAGGAGCAGCGGCGACCGGTCCCCTGGGCCGGGATCATGGCCGTGGCCGCGGCGATCGCCGTCGTCGTGCTCGGTGCGCTGTGGATCTTCAACCTGCCCGGCGGGGACGAGGACACCTCGACCAACGCCGGACCGACCGACCCGGCGTTCCCGCCCACCACCTCCGAGTCCCCCTCCGACGAGGAGGGCGAGGGTGAGGAGGCAGGTCCGGACGAGGTGGCCGACGCGCTGTCGGCCCTCGAAGGCCTGCCGTCGACGTCGAGCTGCGAGGACCCGGGCCCCGACGTCGAGGTGGTCCAGGCCTTCGCCGCCGCCGCGGCTCCGGAGGGGACGTGGGGCGACCCGGCGCACGGGGACCGCGTCGTCGACTCGCTCCGGGCCCTCATGGACGAGTGCGGGCGCGAGCACGCCCAGGGGGTGGTCGACATGATCCTCGGCGACTCCGGCACGAACGCCGCCCTGCGCACCGCGATCGAGGCCGACACCAGCTGGCTCGACATCCCGGAGATCCCCGCCGACGCCCAGCAGCTGCCCGGCTTCTGGGTCCAGGGGGCCAACATGGCCTGCGTGCTGAACGGCTCGGACGTCGTCTGCACGATCATCGACCACTCGCTCGAGACGCCCGAGGGGTGCCTGCCCGGCGGCATCAGCGTGGAGATCAGTTCCTCCGGCGAGGCGGGCGTGAACTGCCAGCGCTCGGCCAACGCCGACCCGCTGCTCGCCGACGGGGAGTCCGCCTACAACGGCGAGCTCGCGTGCACGGTGACGGGGGTCGACGTCGAGTGCTGGTCCCGGGAGACCGGGAGCGGGTTCGTCCTCGGCCCGTCGACGCTCGAGACCTACTGACCGGGCCGCCGTCGAAGTCCGGCGGTGACGGTCCGACCACTGCCTCTCACCCGTCGTGTCCGCGCGTCGCGAACATCGCGAGATCGGGCGGACACCGGGGTGCGGCACGTGGTGCGATGCTCCGGTGACCGATGACGACACGACCGCGCCCGCGACCCCGTTCCACGACCTCGACGCCTACGTCGCGCTCCGGCGCGTCTCCGGCCTCGCCCTGAGCCCCGACGGGACGCGGCTCGTCACCTCGGTGGCGGGCCTCGACGACAAGGCGACGAAGTACCAGACGTCGGTCTGGGAGATCGACCCGGACGGCGAGCGCCCCGCACGGCGCCTCACCCGCGGCGGCACCGGTGAGTCGTCCCCCGCCTTCACCGCCTCCGGCGAGCTCGTCTTCACGGCGGCCCGGCCGGATACCGAGGACGAGGACGGTGAGCGCGCCCGCGCCTGGGTCGTTCCCGGGGGCGGAGCCGAGGCCACCGTCCTGGCCGACCACCCGGGTGGCGTCGAGGCCGTCCTCACGGCGCGCGGGTCGGACACGGTGGTCGTTGCCGGATCGCCGCTGCCGTCGTCGACCGATCTCGAGGACGACGCCGAGCGCCGCAAGGCCCGCCGGGACAAGAAGGTCTCCGCGATCCTGCACACCGGCTACCCGGTGCGGTTCTGGGACCACGACCTCGGCCCGTCGCGGGCGCACCTCTACCGCGTCGACCGGTCCGAGGACCCGGACGAGCCGGGCACGCTCGTCGACCTCACCCCCGACGCCGGCGTCGCCCTGTTCAGCGGGACGTACCTGCTGAGCGAGGACGGCTCGACCGTCGTCGCCGCCTGGTCCGTCCCCGCCGCGGGGGGCGAGCTGCGCACCGGGGTCGTCGCCATCGACGTGGCCACCGGCGAGCGCCGCTGGGTCGCGGAGCCGAGCGAGGCGCTCGAGTTCTCCCCGGTCGCCCTCACACCGGACGGCACGCGCGCCGTCGTCACGGTCGAGGAGCCGTCGACGGCGGAGCTGCCCGAGGTGGTCACGCTCGCCCTGGCGGACCTCGCCACCGGTGAGCGCACGCCCCTCGCCGAGGGGTGGGACCGCTGGATCAGCGAGGCCGCGGTCCTGCCGGACGGCTCCGGCATGCTCGCCGTGGCCGACGACGCCGGACGCGCCCCGGTCTTCCACGTGCCGTTCGACGGCGGCGACGTCACCCGGCTCACCCTCGACGGCGCCTTCTCCGACCTGCGGATCTCCCCGGAGGGGACCGCCGCCTACGCGCAGCGCGCGAGCTACGGCGCGCCCGCGTCGCCCGTGCGCCTCGACCTGTCCGTCCTGCGCGAGCCCGCGCTCAGCGCCGCCGACCTCACCGAGATCCCCTCCCCCGTCCCGGCGCCCACGCTGCCCGGCACGCTCACCGAGGTCGAGGCGTTCGCGTCCGACGGGCAGCAGCTGCGCGGCTGGCTCGCGATGCCCGAGGGCGCCACCGAGAAGGACCCCGCGCCGCTGCTGCTCTGGGTCCACGGCGGCCCGGTGTCCTCGTGGAACACCTGGTCCTGGCGGTGGAACCCGTGGATCGCGGTGGCGCACGGGTACGCCGTCGTGCTGCCCGACCCGGCACTGTCGACCGGCTACGGGTGGGAGTTCATCCGGCGCGGCTGGGGCGCGTGGGGCGACAAGCCCTACACCGACGTCCTCGCCGTCACCGACTCCGCCGCCGCGCTGCCCGAGATCGACGAGACCCGCACCGCCGCGATGGGCGGCTCGTTCGGCGGGTACATGGCGAACTGGATCGCCGGGCACACCGACCGCTTCGACGCGGTCGTCACCCATGCCTCGCTGTGGAACATCGAGACCTTCGCCGGCACGACCGACGTCGGCTGGTTCTGGAAGCGCGAGATGACGTCCGAGATGCGGGCGGCGAACTCACCGCACCATGCGGCGGCGGACATCAGCTCGCCGATGCTCGTCATCCACGGGGACAAGGACTATCGCGTGCCGATCGGCGAGGGGCTGGCCCTGTGGCAGTCGCTCGTGTCGGAGTCGCGGCTCGCCGTCGGGGAGGACGGCACCACGCCGCACCGCTTCCTCTACTTCCCCGACGAGAACCACTGGATCCTCACGCCCCAGCACGCGAAGCTCTGGTACCAGGTGGTGCTCGGGTTCCTGGCCGAGCACGTCCTCGGCGAGGAGCCGGGCGACACCCCGGACCTCCTGGGCTGAGTCGGGCGCGCGGCCCTGCGGGGTCGCGCGTCTCGCCCCTGGGCGCCGAGACGTACTTTCAGGGGCCGAGTCGTACCTCCAGGCACTGCCCCACCACCCCTGCACGCCGAGACGTACCGCTGGGCGCCGACTCGTACCCCCACATCCCGAGTCGTACCCCCAGGCACTGCCCCACCACCCCTGCACGCCGACTCGTACTCCCACACGCCGAGTCGTACCTGCTCGTTCGAGTCGTACCTCCTCAACATACGACTCGGCACGGCGGGTACGACTCGCCACTGGAAAGTACGACTCGCGAGCCGGCGGGCGGCCACATAGCGTGAGGAGATGCGACGGCGACCGGCAACGACGCGCGCCAGGCGGGCGATGGCCGAGGTGGACCGCGCCCGCTTCCTACCTCCCGAGACCCGCCCCTACGCGGATTCCGACCATCCGCTGACGATCGGCCACGGCGCGACGTGCTCCCAGCCCACCACGGTGCTGGCGATGCTCGAGCTGCTCGACGTCCCCGCCGGCGCAAAGGTCCTGGACGTCGGCAGCGGGTCCGGATGGACGACGGCGATACTCGCCCGCCTGGTCGGCGCGAGCGGGTCGGTGCTCGGCATCGAGGTCGTGCCCGAGCTCGTCGAGCGCAGTCGAACCGCTCTCAGCGACCACCTCGCCGCCTCGCCCGGTAGGGCGCACGACGACGCACACCCCGGCGCGCACCGCACCGAGCCGCAGAGAATCCCGAGCGACGCCACAGGTCCCGCACGGGCGACCATCCGCCTCGCCGACGCCGGCGTGCTCGGCGCCCCTGACGACGGTCCGTTCGACCGCATCCTCGTCTCGGCGATGGCGGGGGCGGTGCCGGAGGAGCTGGCCGGTCAGCTCGCCGTCGGCGGAGTGATGGTGGTGCCGACCGACGGTCGCCTCGTCCGGGTCACGCGCACCGATCAGGGGTGGGACGAGGAGCCCGCACCCGGCAGCTACCTCTTCGTGCCCCTGCGCTGAGTGCCGCGCCCGCCTCCATGCGGACGGACTCCACTTGCACCCAGCGGACCGGCTCCACGCTCACCGAACAGGCCGGCTCCACGCTCACCGAACGGACCGGCTCCACGCTCACCGATAAGCCGATAAGCCGATAACCGATTGCGACCTGCAACCGGTATGCCTACCGTGCCACTTGTTCAGGTACGAACAACAACCGGAAGGCGCTCGTCATGGGCAAGCTCATCATCTGGAACGTCATGTCGCTCGACGGGTTCTTCGAGGGCGAGGAACCCTGGGACCTCTCGCTCCACGAGCACATCTGGGGCGAGGACCTCCACCGCCTCAGCCTGCGGTTCGGCGAGGAGATGGGCCTCCTCGTGTTCGGCAGCAGGACGTACGAGGGCATGGCCACCCACTGGCCGACGAACACCGACCAGCCGGACATCGCGGCGTACATGAACGCGGTGCCGAAGCTCGTCGCCTCCCGGACGATGACCGAGGCGGGCTGGCAGAACACCACGGTGACGGCAGGCATCGTCAGCGAGCTCACGCGGCGCAAGGCCGACGACGAGCGCCCGATCTACGTGTTCGGCAGCGCAGAGCTCACCCAATCTCTCCTCGAGGCCGCGCTGGTCGACGAGCTCCTCGTCGGGATCTCCCCGGTGCTGCTCGGCGCCGGGACGCCGCTGTTCAAGCCCGGGGGCGGACGTTCGCTCACCCAGCTCGAGGCCCTGCCCACCGACACCGGCGGCGTCGTGCTCCGCTACGCGGTCGGGCCCGCGGTGCACACCGGCTGAGAGCGCACCGCCCCGGCCGTTCCCCGACTCAGCCCCAGACGAGCGCCATCGAGGGGTCCTCGAGGATCGTCGCGACGTCCTTGAGGACGAACGAGCCGAGGGCACCGTCGACGAGTCGGTGGTCGAAGCTCAGCGCCAGCTGGGTGACCCATCGGATCTTCATCTCGCCGTCGTGCACCCACGGCTGCTCCCGCACGGCGCCGAACGCGAGGATCGCCGCCTCCCCGGGGTTGAGGATCGGCGTGCCCGTGTCGATGCCGAACGCGCCCACGTTGGTGATCGTGATGGTGCCGTCGGCCATCGCGGCGGGCTGCGTCCTGCCCGCGCGGGCGGTCGAGGTGAGCTCACCGAGGGCCTGCGCGAGCTCCTTGAGGTTCAGCCGGTGCGCGTCCTTGACGTTGGGCACCACGAGGCCGCGCGGGGTGGCCGCCGCGATACCGAGGTTGACGTAGTGCTTGTAGACGATCTCGCCGGTCTCGTCGTCCCAGGACGCGTTGATCTCCGGGTGCCGGTTGACGGCGAGCAGGAGCGCGCGCATGGCGACGAGCAGGGGCGTGACGTGCAGCCCCTCGAACTCGCGGTCCTTCTTCAGCCGGGCGACGAGCTCCATCGTCCGCGTGACGTCGACGGTGTGGAACTCGGTGACGTGCGGTGCCGTGAACGCCGATCGGACCATCGCCTCCGCGGTCCGCCTGCGCACCGACCGCGCCGGCACGCGCGTGCGCCGGCCGTCCGGGGAGACCGAGCCGCCCTCGAGCCACGGCTCGTCCTCGGACCAGTTGGCGAGGAGCTGCACGTCGGAGCGCTCGTGGTGCGCCACCACGTCCTCGCGCGTGACGATCCCGCCGGGTCCGGTGCCGTGGATCGAGTCGATGTCCACGCCGAGGTCCTTCGCGAGCCGCCGTACCGGCGGCTTCGCACGAGTCGCGATGCCCGACGTCGGGACGAACCTCGTGCTCGCGTCCGCACGCGGGGCGGGGGTCTCGCCGGGCGCCGTGCGGGGCCGCCCCGGAGCCACGCGCGTGCCCGCCGGGGTGGGGCGCGACTCCAGCGGCGCGGTGGTGGAGCCGGCCGAACCCTGGCCGGCGGCTCCGCGGGAGGCGGGCGACGCCGTCGAGGACCGGTCTGCGACGGACGGAGCCGCAGCAGAGGACGAGGCCGCAGCGGAGGACGACGCCGCAGGAGAGGACGAGGCCGCGGCGGAGGATGGGGTCGCAGCGCCGGCCCGGCGCGGACGCCGCTTGGCCGAGCCCGGCCGGGTGCCGTACCCGACGAGCACCGCACCGGAACCGTCGGCGTCGTCGCCCGGACCGACGGCGTCGCTCCCGCCGCCCTGGGTGGTACCACTTCCGGCAGAGCCGCTCGCGGGGGACCCGCCCTCGGAGCCGTCACCACCGTCCGCACCGCCCGGCGCGGACGCGTCGCCACCCGCGGCGGCCGGACCACCGTCTGGCGCATCGGGCTCGTCCGGGCGCGTGTCGAGCTCGACGATCGGGGTGCCGACGTCGACGGTCGTGCCCTCCTCGACCAGCAGCGCGCGGATCTCGCCGGCGTACGGGCTCGGCAGCTCGACGACCGACTTCTCGGTCTCGATCTCGCACAGGGTGTCGTTGACGTCGACGCGCTGGCCGACGGCCACGTTCCAGCTGACGATCTCGGCGTCGGTGAGGCCCTCCCCGACGTCGGGCAGGCGGAAGGTCTGGTGGCGCTGGTCGCTCATCTCGGCTCCTCGGGTGTCGGGCTCAGGCGGCGAGCGAACGCTCGACGGCGTCGAGGATCCGGTCGAGCGAGGGCAGGTAGGCCGCCTCGTGGGCGGACGCGGGGAACGGCGTGTGGTAGCCGCCGACCCGCAGCACCGGGGCCTCGAGCTCGTAGAAGCACCGCTCCTGGACGGCGGCGGCGAGCTCGGCGCCCGGGCCGAAGAACGTCGGCGCCTCGTGGACGACGACGAGCCGGCCCGTGCGGTGGACGGAGGCGGCCACGGCGTCGACGTCGAGGGGCGAGATCGACCGCAGGTCGATGACCTCGAGGCTCGACCCCTCCTCCTGGGCGACCTCCGCCGCCTGCAGCGCCACCTTCACACCTGGACCATAGGTGGCGACCGTCAGGTCGGTGCCGGGGCGCACCACGCGCGCGGCGTGCAGGTCCTTCGTCAGCGCGTCGCCGGAGAGGTCGACCGGCGCGTCCAGCTCGACCGGCCCCTTCTCCCAGTACCGCGACTTCGGCTCGAGGAAGAGCACCGGGTCCGGCGAGGCGATGGCCTGCTGGATCATCGCGTAGCCGTCGGCGGCGTTGGCCGGGGTGACGATCCGCAGGCCCGCCGTGTGGGCGAACAACGCCTCCGGCGACTCGCTGTGGTGCTCGATCGCGCCGATGTGGCCCCCGTAGGGCACTCGGATGACGACCGGCATGCTCAGCGCGCCCGCGGTGCGGTAGGTGAGCTTGGCCAGCTGGGTGGTGATCTGGTTGTAGGCCGGGAAGATGAAGCCGTCGAACTGGATCTCGACCACGGGACGGTAGCCGGCCATGGCCAGCCCGATCGCGGTGCCGACGATCCCGGACTCGGCGAGCGGCGTGTCGACCACGCGGTCCTTGCCGAACTCGGCGTGCAGGCCGTCGGTCACGCGGAAGACGCCGCCGAGGGGGCCGACGTCCTCGCCCATGACGAGCACCTTGTCGTCGCGGGTCATCGCGGCGCGCAGGCCCGCGTTGATGGCGCGCGCGAGCGGGAGCGTGGTCGCCGTCGCGGGCGGGGCGGGGTGCATCAGCGGGCCTCCTGGTGGTCGGTCGCCCCCTGGTCGGCGGCACCCGTGTCGGCGGCCCCTGCGTCGGCGAAGCCCGCCTCGAACGCGACCATCGCGGCGCGGTCGGACTCGACCTGCGCGTGGGGCAGGGCATGGACGTGGTCGAACATCGACTCCGGGACGTCGGCGCGCTCGGCGAGGCAGGCGGCGCGGGCGTCGCGGGCGAGCGCCTCGGCGTCGGCCTCGACCGCGGCGAAGAAGTCGTCGTCGGCCTGGCCGGTCGCGGTGAGGTGGGCGCGCAACCGGTCGATCGGGTCCTTCGCCCGCCAGGAGTCCTCCTCGGACCTGCTGCGGTACCGGGTCGGGTCGTCCGACGTCGTGTGGGCGCCCATCCGGTAGGTGACCGCCTCGATGAGGGTCGGCCCGCCGCCGTCGCGGGCGCGGCACAGCGCCTCGACGGTCACGGCGTAGGAGGCCAGGACGTCGTTGCCGTCCACGCGGACCGCGGGCATCCCGACGCCGGGACCACGCCTCGCGATCGGCACGCGGCTCTGGGTGGCGGTCGGCACGGAGATCGCCCAGAAGTTGTTCTGGCAGATGAGGACGACCGGAGCCTGCGCGGAGGCCGCGAAGACGAGGGACTCGTTGAAGTCGCCCTCGGAGGCGGCGCCGTCCCCGTGGTAGACGACGACGGCGCGGTCGGCGTCCGTGCCGGTGCCGACGTGGCCGTCGCGCTGGATGCCCATCGCGTAGCCGACGGCGTGCAGCGTCTGCGCGGCGAGGACGAAGGTCTGGACCTGGAAGTTGTGCTCGCGGGGGTCCCAGCCTCCGTGCCTCGTGCTGCGCATGACCGGCAGCAGGTCGGTGAGCGGCAGCCCGCGGACGTGGGCGACGCCGTGCTCGCGGTAGCTGGGGAAGACCATGTCGGCGGGCCGCTGGGCGTGGGCGGACCCGATCTGGATCGCCTCCTGCCCCAGGCTCTGCGCCCACAGGCCGAGCTCGCCCTGGCGCTGGAGCCGCGTGGCCTCGGCGTCGAAGGCGCGGGTGAGGACCATGTCCCGGTACATCGTGCGGAGCGTGTCCGCCTCGAGCTCGGCGGCGATCGGACCGTAGACCGGGTGGTCGAGGCGCTCGCCGGCCGGGGTGAGGAGCTGGACCAGGGCGTCGTCCGGCTCGAGCGAGGCGCCGCGGGGCGCGGGGACTTCGGACGCAGGGCCGCCGGACGTAGGGCCGTCGGAGGCGGCGCCGGCGGATCCAGGGCCGGCGGCGGCGTCGGGGCGGGCGTTCGTCGTGGGAGCGGACACTTCGGTCCTCCTTCGGTCGTCCGTCGCGTCGGGGCTGACCCCGTTGGTCCGGGACGCGGCCCGGCGCGCTGCTCGGTCGGCGGTTGACCGACCGGCCGCAGGATCTGCTGCGACCGGTCGGCAGGCCTGGTCCCACGATCGGTGGGTCCGGCCCGAGCCGTCGGAGTGCACGTGCGGGTCGCGCGCATGCCCTCCGGAGAGCTACCTACAGTCCCGTAGGCTACACAGGTGTAGGTTACGGCGCGAGAGTGCATCCGCGTCGGGCGTGTCACACGGGGGGACCGTCAGCGGGGCCACGCTGCCGCGCACGGGATCCGCCCGCCCCGGCCCTGCCGCGTCGGTGCCGGGCGCCCCGTCAGAGCCGGCGGGAGGCGACGAGGCCGAGGATCGCGTCGGTGTCCTCTCGCGCGCCGACGCTGATGCGGACGCCGTCCCCGGGGAACGGGCGCACGAGGAGGTCGGCCTCGCGGGCGTCGTCGGCGAACGAGGCGGCGCCGTCGCCGAGGGGCAGCCACACGAAGTTGCCCTGGGCGTCCGGGACCTCGAGGCCGAGCTCGCGCAGTCCGGCGGCGAGGCGGTCGCGCTCGACCACCACCTCGGCGACGCGCCTGCGGATCTCGACGTCGGCGTCGAGCGCGGCGAGGGCCGCCGCCTGCGCCGGGCCCGAGACGCCGAACGGCGTCGACGCCACGCGCACGCCCGCGACGACGTCCGGGTGGCCGAGGGCGTACCCGACGCGCAGGCCGGCGAGCGAGGCGGCCTTGGAGAAGGTCCGCAGCACGACGAGGTTGGGGTGGGCCGGCAGGAGCGAGGGGCCGTCGGTGGGGTCGGCGGCGGTGACGAAGTCGATGTAGGCCTCGTCGAGCAGGACGACGACGCCGGTCGGCACCCGCTCGAGGAACGCGACGAGCTCGGTGCGGGTGACCGCCGGCCCGGTGGGGTTGTTCGGCGAGCACACGAGGACGACCTTCGTGCGCTCGGTGATCGCGTCGGCCATGGCGTCGAGGCGGTGTCGGCCCTCGGCGTCGAGCGGGACGCGCACGAGCGAGGCGCCCGTGACCTGGACGGCGATCGGGTAGGACTCGAAGCTGCGCCAGGCGGCGACCACCTCGTCGCCGGGGGCGCAGGTGATCCGGAGGAGCGTCTCGAGCATCGCCGACGAGCCGCACCCGACGGCGACGGAGGCGGGGTCGACCCCGTGCCGGCCGGCGAGCGCCTCGACGAGGTCGGTCGCCGCCATGTCCGGGTAGCGGCCGGCGTTCTCGACGGCGTCGGCCACCGCCTCGGCGACACCCGGCAGCGGCGGGTAGGGCATCTCGTTGGAGGAGAGCTTGGCGACCCGGCGGCCCTGCGCGGGCCGCTCGCCCGGCACATACCGCGGGAGCGTGCGGATCTCGGGGCGCAGGAGGTCGGCGGGCCAGGCGCCGGGGACCGGCGGGATCGTGCTCGGCATCGACCCAGCATGCCTCCCCCGCCGGGCCCGTGGCACAGGTGGCCACTCCTCGGCCCCGTGGCCGCTGCTCCCGGTGGCGATCCCTGTGCCTCGCCGGTTGCTCCTCGACGCCGGTGGACGCTCCCGGCGCCGGCCGGGTCACCTCCGGCGGGGCCGGGTCACCTCCGACGCGGCCACCAGGGGATGCGTGGGCGCGGCGTGACGACGTTCGGTACGCCCTGCCGGATCGCGTTGGTGATGACGCCGGTGCCGTAGGAGGCGTCGTCGAGCAGGCGCATGGCGAGGCTGCGGACGGGACCGAGCCGGGTCGGGCGGAGGATGTGGTCGCGCACGGGCTCCCACATCATGGCCGCGGCGACGCCTCGTGCGAGCGACGACCTGGGCGTCGAGGCGAGGACGGCCCAGCCGACCGGCCACCAGTCGCGGCGCAGCAGGTGGCCGGTCCAGAAGCCGTCGGACCAGATCTGGCGCCCGGCCATCTCGGCGACGACGCTCATCGGGACCTCGTCCGGCAGGCTGGCCCGCTGGCGCGCGAGCTCGTACCCGGCGACGCCGGCGGCGAGCCACCGGTGGCCGGTCGAGGCCAGGCCGATGACTGCGAGACCGGACAGTGTGGGCGAGGCGGGGGTGAGCCTGCGCGGGTGGCGCTGCTCGAGCGGCGCGGCGGAGGTGCCGTAGCCGGCGCGGCGGCCCATGAAGGCCTTCCACGTGTCGCGGACCTCGTGGTGCACGACGACGTCGGGCGCGTACAGGACGTTCCAGCCGGCCTCGTCCATACGCCAGAACAGGTCGACGTCCTCGCCGATGCGCATGCCGGGCTCGAAGGGCGGGTCGGTGACGGCGCTGCGGCGCACGAGGACGGCGGCGCTCGGCAGCCAGCCGACCATCACGCCGTGGACGACGCGGCTGGGGGTCGGGCCCATGTCGATCTCGGAGCGCGTCTCCTCGTAGAGCTTGATCGAGCTCTCGCCGTCGAAGCGCGGGCGGACGCGGGGACCGACGGCACCGAGCCGCTCGTCGTCGAGCATGGGGCGCAGGCGCGCGATCCAGTCGTCGCTCGCACGGGCGTCGGAGTCGATGAAGGCGACGAACGGGGCGCTGGTGGCGGCGAAGCCCGTGTTCCGCGCGCCGCCCGGTCCCTGGTTGACGTCGTGGCGGAGGAGGCGCGCGCCATGCCTCGAGGTGATCTCCTCGATCCGGGCGGCGTGGTCCGGGTCCGGGGTGGCGTCGTCGACGACGGTGACCGGGTGGCCCTCGACGGCGAGCGAGACCAGCAGCGGGTCGAGCAGCGTCGGGTCGCCGTACATCGGGATGACGACCTCGACGTCGGTGACCTCGCCGTGGGGCACGGGCAGCGGGTGGAGGATGCCGAGGTCGAGGAGGAAGCGGGCCGCGGCGCGCTCGGTGTCGTCGGCGGCGGTGAGGCCCGCGGCGCCGAGCCCATGGGCGCGCCGGGCGAAGTCGCGCCACTGGTCGGGCACCACTGTGACCGAGAACGGGGAGCCGCCGAGGACGACGCTGCCCGCGCGGAGCGCCGTGTCCGGCGACCAGAAGACCGCGCGGCCGGCGACGACGTCGACCTCGCCCCGCTCCGGCGGCTCGGGGAACGGGGGCGGCCCCCAGGTGCCCGTCTCGTCGGTCGTGGGCTCCGTCGTCGGGGTCTCGCTCGTCGTCACATCGTCTCCATCAGGGCCGGCGGGGGTCGGTGCTGCCTCGGTCGGCACGCAGGCACGACGACGCCCATTGTCGTCGGGATCGCGAGGCCGTGCGCAGACCCCGCGGCGGGTTCACCGAGAGCCGAACCGGCCGTCGCCCGCCACCCGTCACTGGTCGCGCTCGAGCTCGACGATCACCGACTCGGTGACCGCGCCCTCCTCCCCCTCACCCAGCAGGTAGGCGAACTCGGCCTGGACAGCGGCGACGTCCAGGTCGCCCCCGCGGTGCGCCAGCAGCGCGTCCCACCCCGCCGCGGCATGGTCGGCGTAGTGCGTCTGGCCGTACCACCACGGGTCGCCGGTATCGACCGTGTAGGTCGACCGGCTCCCTCCGCCGGAACCTGGGTCGGCGGGCGGGACCGCCGCCCCGTCCAGCCCCGTCACCAGGTCGCCGGTGGTCTCCACGCCGACGTGGTGCCCCGACACGGGCGTGCCGGAGTGCGCGACTGGCGCGCTGAGCGCGATGGACGCCCGAAGGTCGTAGTCCTCGGCAGCATCACTCGAGGCCCAACGGGCGATGCCGAGTCCGCCCTGCGAGTGCCCGATCATCCCCACCGCGTCACCCGGGGCGGCGCCCGCCGCTTCGAGGGCGTCGGAGATCCCGTCGAGCAGGGCTGCGTCCGCGCCGGCGGCAAGCTCGATGTTCGACCCGTTGTCCATGGGGTTGTCGGGATCGACGTGCGCCTCGGCGTTCGTCCCCGGTACGACCACGATGAACGACGTGCTGCCGTCCGCGTGCTCGGTACGCAGCACCTCGACGTGGGTCCGGTTGTGGCTCGAGGACTCGGCGTGCAGCGGGTCGACCCGATCGATGAGATCCGCGACGGAGCGCACCTGCGACCCGGAGATCGCGCCGGGGGTCGGAGCAGGGACCGGACGGCGCGCGAGGATGAGCCCGAACGGCCTCTCGAGCGAGATCGCTGCCCCTCCGACCGTCGCGAGGAGCATCGGTGCGACCTCGGGCTGCCACAGTCCCGGTACGCCGGCATCGTCGATCCGGGCGCTGCTCGTGCCCGGCCCGGCACCCCACAGCCCACCTCTCAGCAACGAGACCACCGGCACGGCTGCTCGCGCGGCGCCCTCCCCGCTCTCCACGCCTCTTTCCGGCATGGCCACCACGGACGGCATGAGGAACCCGCCAACGGCGGTTCCGATGATCGCGTACCGCCCCAGCGCCTCCACCCCGTCGTCGACGACCGCCGACAGCGGCGGGCCGGAGTCGGACAGAGTCGCGGGGAACCGGATCGAGAAGGCCGCGCGTGCCACGTGGAAGACGTCAAGCAGGACCCGCGTCCCGGTCACGTTCAGCAGCATGTCGACCGCGAGACTCGCGAAGGAGTCGGCAGCCTCGGTGTCCGCTCGTTCGACACCGGTCGCCCATCGCACGAGCCCGTCGGCCAGGTCCTCGGCACGCGAGGCGATCCCGTCGATCGAGTCGGCTGTCAGGAACGCCGATTCCCGCGTCGCGCCGAGGTCCACGCCCGCGGACCCGCCCGGCCAGGCCGCGGACGTGAGCAACCTTCCGTCAGCGAGGACCCCTGCCCCGACACCCCGCAGCTCACGAGCCACTGCTCGCAGCTCGTCGACGCTCGATCGAAGGTTCGTCGCCATGGTCCGCACCGCACCGGTGTCCACGCTCATCGCGTCGGCAGAGGAGACGATGTCCAGGGCTCCGACATCCTCCGGCGGGATCGGCGGGTCCGGTCTCGGCGGGAAGGGCGGCACCCAGCCCATCGGCAGGCTCACAGGACCCGCATCCCGACGCCGCCCACGTGACCAGGGCTCATCGAGAGCGCGAACAGCCGACCCTGGACACCGCGTAGCTCCGTCAGCGCCGCGTCGATGTCACCCACGAGCCGGTCGCGGGACTCGGTCGCGACCCGTCCCGCCTCGCCGGTCCACGCGAGCGGCACGCACCGCACCAGCGCCTCGCGTACCACCTGGACCGCGTCGATCTGTCCGCCCACACGCATGGCGTCCGCCGCCAGCGCCGCCTCGTCGAGCATGGCTGCCCCCTCTCCTCGCCACGCACGCTAGGGACGGGCGAGCACGAGGAGCGTCGCGACGGCGCACGGCTGTGGACGAGCCTCGACGGGGCGTTGCTGTGGGGCTAACGTCCAGCAACGAGGCGCCGCCCGGAGATGCGCCCGATATGCCATCAGTCCGCCGAGAGCAGCAGGCGGCCCAGGTGACCTCGACGCGCCCGCCGGACCCTCAGTCCGCCGCGAGCGGCTGGCGCGCGGCCCAGTCGGTGAGCTCGACGCGCGGCCCCGTGTAGAAGGGGACCTCCTCGCGGACGTGCAGGCGGGCCTCGACGCCGCGGAGCTCGCGCATGACGTCGACGATCCGGTGCAGCTGCGGCGCCTCGAAGGCGAGGATCCACTCGTAGTCGCCGAGAGCGAATGCGGAGACGGTGTTGGCGCGGACGTCCGGGTAGTCCCGCGCGGCCATCCCGTGCTCGCGGAGCATGCGGGAGCGGTCCTCGGCGGGCAGCAGGTACCAGTCGAGCGTGCGCACGAACGGGTAGACGCTGATGTAGTCGCCGGCGGGCTCGCCCTTGAGGAACGCGGGGACGTGCGACTTGTTGAACTCCGCCTCCCGGTGCAGACCGACCACGGACCACACGGGCTCGAGCGCGGACCCGAGGTCGGACGCACGCAGCGCATGGTAGGCCGCCTGGACCTCCTCGATCGTGGCGGCGTGCCACCAGACCATGAGGTCGGCGTCGGCGCGCAGCCCGCCGACGTCGTACCAGCCGCGCACCTCGATGCCGGTACCGCGTACCGCGCGCTCGAGGTCGGCCACCAGGGCGCCGCGCTCGGCGTCGTCGGCGGGCAGCGGCTGGGCCGTCGCGAAGACGGACCACATCGTGTAGCGGATGGTCGCGTTGAGCTCTGCCGCGTCGGTCATGCCGTCTCCCTCGTCGTCACCACATCACCCGGCTGCGCGCACAGCGCCAACCGGCCGTCGTCGACCCCGTCGCGCACCGCGCAGCAGCCGACGGCGCACACCGAGTCCCACGCGGGCAGGTCGCCCACGACCTCACGTCGTCCGGCTCCCCCGGCCTGCACGCCGCGCGCCTCGGCCGCGCGGTCGAGCAGCAGGTCGACGAGCCCGGACACGAACTGGGGGTAGGTCCCGGCGGTCGACGCGCGCGCGAACGCCAGGCCGAGCTCCCGCGCGGTCTCTGCGGCCTCGGTGTCGAGGTCGTAGACGACCTCCATGTGGTCCGAGACGAACCCGATGGGGCTGAGCACCACCGACGTCGTCCCCACCCCGGCGAGGTCACGCAGCGCGTCGTTGACGTCGGGCTCGAGCCACGGCGTGCGGGGGTCGCCGGAGCGCGAGCAGTAGGTGAGCGACCAGCCGATCTCGCGGCCGAGCCGGCCCTCGACCTCCGCCGCGACGAGACGCGCGGTCTCCTCGTGCTGCTCCGCGTACGTCGCCGCCGTCTCCCGCCCGGAGGCGACCTCCATCGTCGTCGGGATGGAGTGCGTGACGAACATGAGGTGCGGCTCGCCGTTGAGCTCGCGCATCGACTCCTCGACCGCGTCGGCGTTGGCGGAGACGAAGCCGGGGTCGTTGAAGTAGGGGCGCACCTTGTCGACGACGAGCGGGCGCCCCTCGGCCACGAGCGTGGGCACGTAGCGTCCGACGTCCTGGCGGTACTGGCGGCAGCCCGAGTACGAGCCGTACGCCGAGGTGACGACCATGGCCACGCGGCGCGCGCCGGCGTCGTAGAGGTCGCGCAGGACGTCGACGCCGTCCGGGTCCCAGTTGCGGTTGCCCCACCCGACGGGCACGTCGAGCCCGCGGGACCCCAGCTCCGCGGTCAGTTCGGCGAGCAGGTCGCGGTTGAGGTCGTTGATCGGGCTCTTCCCGCCGAACGCGTAGTAGTGCTCCCCGACCTCCTCGAGGCGCTCGTCGGGGATGCCGCGGCCGGCGGTGACGCGGCGCAGGAACGGGACGACGTCCGCGGGCTTCTCCGGGCCGCCGAAGGACATGAGCAGGACGGCGTCGTACGGGGCGAGCGGGTCGGTGGCCGCCCCGGACGGCACGCCCGACGCCGCCGCTCCCGCCACCGCGCTTCCCGACGGCGCGGCGCCGGCCTCGGTTCCGGGAGCGACCCCGAGGGGCTCTCGTCTCGTCGTCGTGCTCACGTGCGGTCCTCCTGTGCTGGGTGGCCGGGTGCTACCGGCTCGGTTCGGTCTCGACCGCGTCGACGGCGATGCCGGTGACGAGCTCGAGCGCGCGGACGAACTCCTCGCCGCGGCCGCCGCGTCCGGCGGCGCGGGCCGCGACCGTGGGCGGGTGGGCGAGCCGGGCGGCGAGCCGCCGCAGCGCCTGGGCCACCTGGTCGGCGGGGACGTCGCCGCCCATGGGCAGCCGGGTGAGCTCGTCCTCCAGCGCCGCTCCCACGCGGTCGCGCACGGCGAGGACGACGTCGTCCATCTCCCGCTCGGCGTTCCGGTCGAGGACGGCGCGCACCTCCTCGGCGAGCATCTGCTGGGCGCGGTGGACCTGCCCGTCGGTGGCGGCGGGAGCGTGGGCCTTGACGGTGTCGAGGTCGATGACGCGGACGCCGGGGAGAACCGCGGCCTCGGCGGAGACGTCGCGGCGCAGCGCGAGGTCGACGATCACGAGCTGCAGCGACCTGCCCGCGGCGCGACGGGCCTCGAGCGCGGCGGAAAGGACCTCGGCGTCGACCACCGGGGTACCGGTGCCGCGGCAGGTGACGACGACGTCGGCGCGCGCGAGCTCGGTGGTGAGGTCGGTGGCGGCGCGGGCGTCCTGCGCGGCGGCGAACTGCGTCGCGCGCCCGCTGGCGGACCACACGGCGACGTTCGTGCACTCGCGGCGGCGCAGGGCCGCCATCGTGGCACCGACGTAGGCGCCGGTGCCGACGACGAGCGCGCGGGCACCCACCCAGGAACCGCGCGGCATCGGGACCGGGGCCGCCTCGCCGGGAGCGACCTCGTCGCGGGGGCAGGCTGGCACCGCGCGCCCCTGGTGGGCCACCTCGGCGGCCAGGTCGAGAGCGACGGCGACGACGGAGCGGCCGGCGGCGGCGAGGTCGGTGGACACGGCGATGCGGCGCGACGCCTTGGACGCACGCTGGAGCACGTCCTCGAGGACGGGGGTCGTGGCGCCGACCGCACGGGCGTCGTCGAGTGAGCGGCGGACCTGGCCGACGATCTCCCGCTCGCCGACGACCATCGCGTCGAGCCCGGAGGCCACCTCGAAGAGGTGGTGGACGACGTCGTCGCCGAGGCTGTGGCCGGTGAGCCGGCCGACCTCGGTCACCCGGCGCCGGATCTCGTCCGCCTGGTCCAGCGCGGCGAGCGCGGCCACCTGGCCGGGGGTCGAGGCGCCGAACGGCGAGGACGCCGACCGGATCCCGGCGACGACGTCGGGGTGCCCGAGGGCGTAGCCGATCCGCAGGGCGGCCAGCGACGCCGCCTTGGAGAAGGTGCGCAGCACGACGAGGTTGGGGTGCTCGGCGAGGAGTGCCGGGCCGTCGGTCGGGTCCTCGGCGGTGACGAAGTCGATGTAGGCCTCGTCGAGCAGGACGAGCACGCGCCGGGGCACCGCGGCGAGCAGCTCGCGCACCTCGCTCTGGGTCAGGGCGGGCCCGGTCGGGTTGTTCGGGGAGCACAGGAGGAGCGCGCGCGTCCGGTCGGTGACGGCGGCCGCCATGGCGGGCAGGTCGTGCCGGCCGCGGTCGTCGACCGGCACGGGAACCGCGGTGGCCCCGGTGACCTGGATGGCGATGGGGTAGGCCTCGAACGACCGCCAGGCCAGGACCACCTCGTCGCCGGTCTCCGCCACGGAACGGAGCACGGTCTCCAGGACGGCGACCGACCCGCCGCCGACCGCCACCTGCTCGGCGGCGAGGCCGTGCCGCTCGGCGAGCGCCGCGGTGAGATCGACCGCGGCGAGGTCCGGGTAGCGCCCGGCGTCGGCCAGGGCCGCGGCCACGGCCTCCGCGACGCCGGGCAGCGGTGGGTAGCGCATCTCGTTCGAGGAGAGCTTGGCGACGACCCGTCCGCCCGCCGGCCGCTCGCCGGGCACGTAGCGGGGCAGGCCGGCGACGGCGGGGCGCAGGTGCGCCGCCGGGGCGTAGGCCGAGGGGTCGGCGGCTGGTGGGTCGACGGCGGAGGTCACCGGCCCAGGATGCCGCGCCCGGGCGGCGCCGCGGCGCGCGGTCCGCGCCGGGTGTCTGGCCAACCGGACATCTGCAAGCAGGCTGCAACGCTATTTGCAGGATTTCCCTGTACTGCAACAAGCATGCACTCCTAGTCTGCCGCAATGCTGCTACGGGAACGCCTGGAGGCCTTCGACGGCCGACTGACCCCCGCGGACCTCGCCGTCCTCGACGTCGTGCTGTCCCAGCCGGGGGAGTCCTCGTTCCTCAGCGCCTCGAAGGTCGCCCGTCGCGCGAACGTCCACGTCGCCGCCGCCACCCGGCTCGCGCAGAAGCTCGGGTACGACGGCTACCCGGAGCTGCGGCAGAGCCTGCAGAGCGAGCTGCTCGCGGGGGTCGGGGCCGCCGACCGCATGCGCAACAGCCTTGACCAGGCCCACGACGAGGACATCTTCACCCGCCTCGTCGCCGAGGAGGTGACCGCCCTCCTCGAGGCGGCGAACGCCGTGGACCGCCGGGCGCTGCAGCAGGCCGCCGACCGGGTGCTCGGTGCCCGCCGGATCCTGCTGAGCGCCCGCGGCAACGCCGCCCCGCTCGCCCAGATGCTCGAACGGCGGTTCCGGCGCTTCGGCCTCACCGCGATCAGGCTCGGCCCCTCCGACCGCGACCTCGCCGAGGGGCTGGTGGGCCTGTCGAAGCACCACGTGGTCGTCGTCGTCGCCCTGCGTCGTCGGCACCACTCGCTCGTCGAGCTGCTGGACGTCGCGCGCGAGGCGCGCGCCGGCACCGTGCTCATCACCGACACCGTCCACACCCGCCTCGACCGTCAGCCCGACGTCGTCCTGTCCGCACCGCGCGGCGAGGGGCGCGAGTACCAGTCCCTCACGGTGCCGATGGCCGTCGCCAACGCGCTCGTGCTCTCCGTCGGCCAGACCGGCGGCGAGCGCACCATGCACGCGCTCGAGCAGCTGGACGGGCTGCTCGGCCGCTTCCGTGAGTGACCCACCCCCGTCCGACCGCCCCCAGCCCCGACCGACCAGAGAAGGAGACCCCATGCACACCCGGACCCGCCGCTCGACGACGCGCGGCGCGATGACCGTGGCCGCCGTCGCCACGCTCACCCTGGCCGCCTGCACCGCCGAGGAGACCGCCGACCCGAACGCGCCCGACCTCGACGGCCTCACCCACGACGAGCTCGTCGCCGCCGCGACCGAGGAGGGCGAGGTGGTCGTCTACTCGTTCACGAGCCGCATCGCCGCCATCGAGGAGGCGTTCGAGGCGGAGTACCCCGGCATCGACCTCGTCGCGAACGACATCTCCTCCACCGAGCAGGTCGCCCGGCTCGCCGCCGAGGACTCTGCCGGCAGCGCGACGGCCGACGTCGCGTACATCTCCGACGGTCCCGTCGTCCTGCAGGACCTTGTGGAACCCGGCATCCTCACCGCGTACGTCCCCCCGCGCGTGGCGGACGCGCTGCCCGAGGAGTACACCTCGCCCCTCGTGGCGAACCGGCTCTCCACCAAGGTCCTGCTGTACAACGAGGACGCCCACCCCGACGGCCCGCCGGTGTCGAACCTGTGGGAACTGACGGAGCCCGAGTGGACCGGCCGGGTCATCATGGTCGACCCGAACGTCCGGGGCGACTACCTCGACCTCATGACCGAGATCGTGCTGCAGAGCGACGCCATGGCCGCGGCGCACGAGGAGCACTTCGGCTCGGCCGTCGAGCTCGACGACGGCATCACCAACGCCGGCGAGCAGTGGATCGCGGACCTGTACGCCAACGATCTCGTGCTCGTCGACGACACCGACGCCGTCAACTCCGCCGTGGGCGCCGTCGGCCAGGCGAACCCCCCGGTCGGGTTCTCGTCCTACTCCGACCTCCGCGACAACGAGGAGGAGGGCTGGGCGCTCCAGGTGGCCGCCGGCGTCGGCCCGTCCCCAGGGATCGCCTTCCCCGCCTACCTCGGACTGGTCCGGAACGCGGAGAACCCCGCCGCGGCCCGACTGTTCATCGACTTCGCCATGGGGGACGACTCCGAGGACGGCGGCCCCGGGTACGCGCCGCTGTACGTGCCGGGCGACTACCCGACGCTGGAGACCATCGTCCCGCCGGAGGGCGCGCTGCCGCTCGACGAGCTCGGCGCCTGGATCATCGACCCCGAGCAGACGATCACCATCCGCCGCGACGTCGCCGACCTCCTGATCTCGCTGGAGTAGTCCGTGACCCTCACCCAGTCACCGCCGGGCCCCGCCGCGACGGCGCCCCGCGCGGCCTCCGCACCGCCGCCGCGGCTCGACCGCTGGCGCGACCGCCTGACGAACCCCGTGTTCCTGCTCGGGGTGCTCACGTCGATCGTCATGTTCGTCCTCGTCGTGCTGCCCCTGCTCGGGCTCATCGGCACCACGCTCACCTCGAGCGGCATCGAGGCCTGGGGCGACGTGCTGACCGGCCGGCTCGCCGACAACCTGTTCTGGACGCCGCTCCGCAACTCCCTGCTCGTCGGCGTCGGCACCGCGGTGGGGTCCACCGTGCTCGGCTGCTACATGGCCTGGTACGTCGTCATGACCAACGGCCCCGCCCGGGGGTGGATCGGGGTGCTGTCGACCCTCCCCTTCGCGCTCCCGAGCTTCGCGCTCGCACTGTCGTGGGAGACCGTCTTCCGCAACGACCTCATCGGCGGACGCGTCGGCATCCTGGAGAACCTCGGGCTCAGCGTCCCCGACTGGCTCTCGTGGGGCGCCGTGCCGGTGACGGCCACGCTCGTCGCGCACTACTACTCGCTGACGTTCATCCTCGTCGCCGCGGGCCTCGCGACCGTCAACGGGGACCTGACGGACGCGGGCGAGATGGCCGGCGCGAGCCGCGCCCGGGTCGCACGCTCCATCGCAATCCCGATCGTCATGCCGTCGATCATCTCGGGCGGCATGCTCGCCTTCGCCGAGGGCGTGTCCAACTTCGCCGCACCTGCGCTCCTCGGGCTGCCGGTCCGCTTCCAGACGCTCTCGACGCGGCTCTACGGAGCGATCTCCACGGGCGAGACCGAGCGCGGATACGTGCTCGCGCTGCTGCTCATCGGCATCGCGGCACTCATCCTGTACACGAGCAACCGGGTCGTGGGCGGCCGGCGGTCGTACGCCACCATCACCGGCAAGGGCGGACGGACGTCCACCATCCACCTCGACCGCTGGCGGTGGCCGGCCGCGGCGCTCGCGGGCACCATCGCACTGTTCACCACCGTCATCCCGGGTCTCGTGCTCGTGCTGTCGAGCTTCGCGACGCGCACGAACGACTTCGCCCACGGATTCACCACGCACTACTGGGTGGGCGCCTCGGACCCGACCTTCGCGCAGGGCCAGCGCGGGATCCTGACGAACCCGCAGGTGCTGCAGGCGATCGGGACGACCGTGCTCCTCGGGCTGGCCGTGGCGCTGTGCGCGACGATCCTCGGCGTCGCCATCGGCTACGTGGTGACCCGGCTCAAGGGCTCGCCGATCGTCACGGGTGCGCTCGCCGTCCTGTCCTTCCTGCCCTTCCTCATCCCCGGGGTCGCCCTCGGTGCCGCCTTCATCGCCCTGTTCGGCTCGCCGATCGGACCCATCCCGGCGCTGTACGGCACGTTCGCCATCCTGGTCATCGCCGGGGCCGCCTACACCCTGCCGTTCGCCGCCCAGTCCGGCCGAGCCTCGATCGGTCAGATCGCCACGGACGTCGAGGAGGCGGCGACGATGACGGGCGCCGGTCTGCTGCGGCGCCTGGGGCGGGTCGTCATCCCGCTGTCGGCCCGCGGCCTGTTCGCCGGGGCGGTACTGGTCTTCGTCAAGATGATCCGCGACCTGTCCCTGGTCGTCCTGCTCGTCACCCCGGCCACGCCGCTGCTGTCCGTCATGACCTACCGGTACGCGAGCGAGGGCTTCGCCCAGTTCGCCAACGCCATCACCGTCATCATCGCCGTCATCTCCGTGACCGCGACCGTCGTCTCGCGGCGCCTCGAGCACAAGGCGCAGCCCTGGACCGAGAAGAGAACCGCATGACCGCCACCGGAATCGAGCTCTCGCACCTGACGAAGAGGTTCGGCGCGCACACCGCCGTCGACGAGGTGAGCCTGCGCGTCCCGAAGGGCTCCTTCCTCGTCCTGCTGGGCCCCTCCGGCTGCGGCAAGACGACGATCCTGCGGATGCTCTCGGGGCTCGAGCACCCGACCAGCGGGACCATCGCGTTCGACGGCCGCACCGTGTCCGCCGGAGGCGGGCGGGTGCTCGCCCCCGGGAAGCGCAACGCGGGCCTCGTGTTCCAGAGCTACGCCCTCTGGCCGCACATGACGGTGCGGGCGAACGTCGAGTGGCCGCTCAAGGTGGCGAAGCAGCCGCCGTCGCAGCGCCGCGAGCGTGTCCGCGAGGTGCTCGAGCTGCTCGGCATCGACCACCTGTCCGGCCGGTACCCGGGCGAGATCTCCGGCGGCCAGCAGCAGCGCGTCGCGATCGCCCGCATGATCGCCCCCGCCCCCGGCGTACTCCTGTTCGACGAGCCGCTGTCGAACCTCGACGCCAAGCTCCGCGTCGAGACCCGCGGCGAGCTCGTCAAGGTGCACCGGGCGACGGGCGCGACCAGCGTCTACGTCACCCACGACCAGGTCGAGGCGATGACGATGGCCACCCACGTCGCGCTGATGAAGGACGGCACCATCCAGCAGTTCGGGCCGCCCGAGGAGCTGCTGCGGAACCCTGCGACAAGCTTCGTCGCGACGTTCATCGGCACGCCGCCGGCCAACATCCTGCGCTGCCGGGTCGAGGCCGGCCGCGCCTCGCGCGACGGCACCGACCTCGGTCCGCTGGCCATGCCGGACGGCGAGGTGGACCTCATGTACCGCGCGGAGTCCCTGGAGGTCGCGGACGGGCCCGGCGACGGGGTGCTGCGCACCGAGTTCGCCGAGGCGACCGAGCTCGCGGGTCGCGTGGTGGTCACCGCGTGGCAGGGGCGCGACCGGGTCTCGGTCGTCGCCAACGGCAGGCCGGACCGCCGGGCCGGTGACGAGCTGTGGGTGCGTTTCCCCGACCGCCCGGACGCCGTGTTTGACGCGGCCTCCGGGGACCGGGTGCGCGACGCCGAGTCCCTCGAGGCCGTCCGGTGAGGCTCCTGCTCGTCCGGCACGGCGAGACCGCCTGGAACTCCGACGGCCGGCTGCAGGGGCAGCGCGACATCGGGCTGTCCGAGCGTGGCACGGCGCAGGCCCGCGAGCTCGCCCCGCTGGTGCGGGACATGGGGCCGACGCACGTCATCGCCTCGCCCCTGCGGCGGACCATCGAGACCGTCGCCAGCCTGGGCTTCACCCCGGACCGGCTCGACGAGCGGTGGATGGAGGCCGACCTCGGTGCGTGGACCGGACGCTCGGCGAGCGACCTGCTCGCCGCCGGCGAGCCCTACGCGGACTGGCGGGCCGGCCGCTTCACGCCACCCGGGGCCGAGCCGTTCGAGGCGCTCCAGGAGCGCGTCGTCGCCGCGGTGGCTGACCTCCCGGACCTGCCGACCGTCCTCGTCGTCACGCACGGTGGTCCTATCCGGGCGGTGTGCGACCGGCTGCTCGGGCTCGCGCCGAGCGCGGTCGTGCCGGCCGAGCCCGCGAGCATGACGATCCTCGAGATCGCCGACCGGCCCCGCCTGCGCAGCTACAGCCTGCTCAACTCCCCCCGGCTGTCCCCCGTGCCCGACTGACCCACGACCCGGGGCGGGCCGGACGGCACCACGCCGACCGGTCCGCCCCCCACGCGCGTCTGTCGTCGGTCCCACCACCCGTCGCCCGGCCGTGGCCGCCGACGCCGCACCCCCGACCGGCTCACGGCACCCGCCGGATCTCCGCCACGACCGACTCGGTCCGCGCACCCTCCTCCCCCGCCCCGAGGAGCTCGTCGACGGCGCGCAGGCTCGCGGTGACGACGGGGTCGTGGCCGTCGGCGAGCTCGGCCCCGCGCACGGCGGCCTCGTAGTGGACGGGGTAATGGTACTGCCCCAGGGTGTCCGGGGAGGCCCCGTCGCTGGTGTCCACCGTGAGCGTCGTGCGGCGCCCGCCGCCCGTCACCCCGTCGACGTGCGCGGTCGGCGCGCCGTCGCCGCCCGGCACGCCGTCGTCGGCCACCTCGATGGCGAGGTTGTCGCCCTCGAGGGGCGGCGCCTGCCCGGCGATCGGCGCCCCGAGGGAGACGCTCGTGCGCACGTCGTAGGCCGCCGCGAGCTCCGCGTCGGCCGCCATCTGGGCGGCGACGAGCCCGCCCTGCGAGTGCCCCACGACGCCGATCGCGTCGCCGGGCCGGGCGCCCGCCAGCTCCAGCGCCTCGCGCACGGAGGGCAGCATCGCGGCGGACTCGCGCGCCGCCATCTCGAGGTTCTCTGCGTTGTCCATCGGGTTGCCGGTGTCGAACAGCCCGGCCTGGGCGTCCCGAGCGTTGGTGCCGGGCACGAGGACGACGAAGCTCTGCGTGCCGTCCGCGCGGGTGGTGCGCAGCACCTCCACGTGCGTCGTGTTCTCCGCCCCCGAGGCGGCGTGCAGGGCGTCGATCCGCGGGACGTGGTCGCCGTGGTCGGGCACGGGGCCGACGGGCCGGCGGCCCACCGCCGCCCCGCCCCGCGCCGGCATCGCCCGCAGCGCGGCGGCACCGGCCACGGCCGCGCCGAGACCGAGCGGTCCGCCGGCGACGCCGACGGTGTGCAGGCCGCTGACGGCGTCGGTCTCGACCGTCACCTCGAGCTCGTCGCTGCGGCCGGTGAACAGCGCGCCCAGCCGGACCAGCGGCAACAGCCCCTGGGCGACCTGGGTGCCCGGCGGCGCGTCGGGCCCCGGCAGCCCGAGCGCGTCGGCGACCGCGCGCCCGAGCACCCGGCCGTCCACCTCGTCCCCGCCGGTGGCGCGGGAGACGAGCGAGAGCATGGAGCCGACGCCCGAGAGCGCGACGACCGCCGTGACGAGGTTGCCCGGCAGCCGCTCCTCCGCGCCGACGACGAAGCCCGCCACGGCCTGGTCCACCTGCAGCCCGTAGGGGACGTCCGCCGGCAGAGCGGCCGTGCCGGGGCCGACCAGCCCGGCGACCCGGGCGAGGTTGACGAGCGCCGCCCCGTTGTGGATGAGCCCGATCGTCGGCTGCAGGACGAAGGCGATCTCGAGGAGCGTGCGCCCGAAGCCCTCCTCGGTGGCGGCCTGGTGCGCCTCGGCCTGGGCCACCCAGCCGTCGAGGCCGTCGGCGAGCTCCTCGACCCGGTCGGCGAGCGCGCCGAGCCGCCGGGACGCCTCCAGCGCGGTGGCCTGGGCGGCCGCGAGCGAGCCGTCGGGCCCCGTGCCGTCCAGCCGGCGCAGCACCCGTCCGCCCACCACGGTGGTGCCGACGAGCGCGAGCGTGTCGCACGGACCGCGCAGGAGGAACGCCGCGAGCCGCAGCGCGCCAGCCGCCTCCCGGATCTCCTCGGTGTCCACGGTCATCGCCTCGCCCGCGAGGAACACCGCCAGCCCGTCCGGCTCCGTGGGCGTCCCGGGCCCGGCACCGCCCGTCCTCACGCGACCGTCGGCAACCACGGAGCCCCCGTCACCAAACCCGTGCCCGCGGCGCGCAGCTCGTCCGCGCGCTGCCGGTAGCGCACCTGCGCCGTCAGCATCTCGGTGGCCGCCGCCCCGACCAGGGCCGACACCGCCGTCAGCTCGTCCGCGAGCTCCGCGAGCCGCTCGCGCGCGGTCTGCGCGGCGAGCCCCCGCCACGACGCCGGCGCCGCGTCGCGCAGCCCGCCGTCCATCGCCGCGAGCGCGTCGCGGAGGTCGGCGAGCTGCTGCCGCCACACCGCCGCCTGCGCCGCCCGCGCATCCGCCGCGCCCGCCGCCACGAGCAGCTCCGCGTCCACCGTCCCCGTCGTCATCCGTTCCCCTTCCGACGTCGCCACGCTAGGGACGACGACGGCGCCACGGCCGGGGGCGGGTGGAGGCCTGGGAGGCGAGCGGCGCGGCGGCCGGCTGTGGTGGGGTGCCGGTCAGGCGAGCGGCTGGCGCGCGGCCCACTCCTCCAGCGTGACGCGCGGGCCGGCGTAGAACGGCGTCTCCTCGCGGACGTGCCGGCGCGCGTCGACGCCGCGCAGCTCGCGCATGACGTCGACGATCCGGTGCAGCTCGTCCGCCTCGAACGCGAGGATCCACTCGTAGTCCCCCAGGGCGAACGCGGAGACGGTGTTGGCGCGCACGTCCGGGTAGTCGCGCGCGGCCTCGCCGTGCTCGCGCAGCATGCGGCTGCGCTCGGCCGGGTCGAGCACGTACCAGTCGAGCGAGCGCACGAACGGGTAGACGCTGATGTAGCCGCGCGGCGCCTCGCCGGCGAGGAACGCCGGGACGTGGCTGCGGTTGAACTCGGCGGCGCGGTGCAGACCGACGACGGACCACACCGGCTCCAGAGCCGAGCCCAGGTCGCTCGCGCGCACCGCGTGGTACGCCGCCTGGACCTGCTCGACCGTCTCCGCGTGCCACCAGCCCATGAGGTCGGCGTCGGCCCGCAGCCCGCCGACGTCGTACCAGCCGCGCAGCGTCACGCCCGCGGCCCGCACGGCCCGCTCGGCGTCGGCGACGAGCGCGTCGCGCTCGCCGGCCTCGACCGGCAGCGCCTCCGTCGTCGCGAAGACCGACCACATCGTGTAGCGGATGGTGGCGTTGAGCGACTCGTGGTCGACCCCGCCGGCCCCGTGCGCCGCGCCGCCAGCCGCCGCGCCGCCAGCCGCCGCCGCGCCGTCCACGGCCGCCCCGCCGCCCGCCGTCGTGCCCGCCTGCTGCTCGCTCATGCCGTCTCCTCCGTCGTCGTCACCACGTCACCCGGCTCCGCGCACAGCGCGAGCCGCCCGTCGTCCACCCCGTCGCGCACCGCGCAGCAGCCGACGGCGCACACCGACCGCCACGCCGGCAGCTCGCCGACCACCGGCCGCCCGCCGTCCTCCCCGCGCGCCTCGGCCGCCCGGTCGAGCATCAGCTCCACGAGTCCTGCCACGAAGCCGGGATCCGTGCCGGCCGTCGCCGCGCGGGCAAAGCCGAGCCCGAGCTCGGCGGCGGTCGCCGCGGCCTCGGTGTCGAGGTCGTAGACCACCTCCATGTGGTCCGACACGAAGCCGATCGGGCTGAGCACCACGGACGTCGTACCGGCCGCCGCCATCTCGCGCAGCGCGTCGTTGACGTCGGGCTCGAGCCACGGGGTGCGCGGGTCGCCGGAGCGCGAGCAGTACGTCAGCGTCCAGGGCAGGTCGCGGCCGAGCCGCTCCCCGGCCGCCGCCGCGACCAGCCGGGCGACCTCCTCGTGCTGCTCGGCGTAGCTCGCGGCGGTGCGGCGACCGGAGGCGAGCTCCATCGTCGTCGGGATGGAGTGGGTGACGAACATCAGCGCCGGCTCACCACCCAGGGAGCGCATGGCTTCCTCGACGGCATCGGCGTTCGCCCCCACGAAGCCGGGGTCGTTGAAATAGGGGCGCACCTTGTCGACCACCAGCGGGCGCCCCTCGGCCACGAGCGCCGGGACGTAGCGGCCGACGTCCTGGCGGTACTGGCGGCACGAGGAGTAGGAGCCGTAGGCGGAGGTGGCGATCATGGCGACGCGTCGCGCGCCGCCGTCGTAGAGGTCACGGAGCACGTCGATGCCGTCGGGGTCCCAGTTGCGGTTGCCCCAGGCCAGCGGGAGGTCGAGGCCGCGGGAGTCGAGCTCCGCACGCAGGGCGGCGAGGAGCTCGCGGTTGAGGTCGTTGATCGGGCTGCGCCCGCCGAAGGCGTAGTAGTGCTCGCCGACCTCCTCCAGGCGTTCGTCGGGGATGCCGCGTCCGGCGGTGACGCGGCGCAGGAAGGGCACGACGTCCTCGGTCCGCTCGGGGCCGCCGAAGGACATGAGCAGGACGGCGTCGTAGGGGGCGAGCGCGGATCTGGGGGTCGTCACGGTCACGCGGTGTTCCTTCGTCTCGTGGCGCCCGGGGCGCCGGGGTCGGTGGCTGCTGCGGCACCCGCTGCGGCTCCGTCACCGACGGCGATGCCGGTGACGAGCTCGAGCGCGCGGGTGAACTCCTCGCCGCGTCCCTCCCGGCCGGCGGCGCGTGCGGCAACCGTCGGCGGGTGCGCGAGGCGGGCGGCCAGGCGCCGCAGGGCGCGGGCCGCGTCGTCGGCGGGGACGGTGCCGCCCATCGGGAGGCGGCCGAGCTCGTCCTCCAGGGCGGCGCCGACCCGGTCGCGCACGGCGAGGACGACCTCGTCCATCTCGCGCTCGGCGCGGGTGGCGACGACGGCGCGCACCTCCTCGGCGAGCACCTCCTGGGCGCGGTGCACCTGACCGTCGGTGGCGGCCGGGGCGTGGGCCTTGACCGTGTCGAGGTCGATGACGCGCACCCCGTCCAGGGCGGCCGCGGCGGGGGTGACGTCGTGCCGCAGGGCGAGGTCGACGACGACGAGCGCCTCGCCGCGTCCGGCCGCCCGGCGTGCCTCGAGCGCGGCGCCCAGGGTGGTCTCGTCGACGACGGGCACACCCGTGCCGCGGCAGGTGACGACGACGTCGGCCTCGGCGAGCTCGACGGCCAGGTCGCCGGCGGAGCGGACGTCCTCCTCCGCGGCGAAACGCTCGGCGCGGCCGGAGGCGGACCAGACGCGGATGTCGGAGCACTCGCGACGGCGCAGCGCGGCCAGGGTGGCACCGGCGTAGGCGCCGGTGCCGACGACGAGGGCGCGGGCACCCGCCCAGCTGGCGCGCGGCAGGTCGCGGGGGCCGGGGACGGGCGGGGCGTCCGCCTCGCGCGGGCAGGCGGGGTCCGGGGCGGTGCTCGAGGGGAGCGCCGCCGTCGGGTCCGACGTCGTGGCCGACGTCGTCGCCGTCGCGCCGTCGACGACCTCACCCGCAGCGGCGCCGGGCGCGACCACACCCCGGGCGACGTGCGCGGCGAGGTCGAGGGCCACCGAGACGACCGACCGTCCGGCGGCGGCCAGGTCCGTGGCCACCGCGACGCGACGCGAGGCCTTCGAGGCCCGCTGCAGCAGCTCCTCGAGGTCGGGGGTCGTGGCACCGACCGCCCGCGCGTCCTCCAGTGCGCGACGGACCTGCCCGACGATCTCCCGCTCGCCGACGACCATGGCGTCCAGGCCGCCGGCCACCTCGAACAGGTGCTGGACGACCTCGTCCCCGTGGGTCGCGGCCGTCAGCGCGCCGACCTCCGCCGCGGCCACGCCCGAGCCGGCGGACAGGGCGCGTCGGGCGCCCTCGAGGGCGTGGTCGGCGTCGGTGGCGTCGAGGTAGAGCTCGACGCGGTTGCAGGTGGTGAGCACGACGGCGCCGCTCACGGCGGGGTGCCGGGTGAGCGCGGCGGGCAGGGAGCCGGCCCCGACGCTGAGCCGCTCGAGGTCGTCGAGGGTCACCGAGTGGTGATCGGCGGAAAGCAGGACGAGTGGCACCGAAACAGGCTAACCATTCCCCTCGCGCCGCGTGCACACTATTCGCCATGACCATTTCCGGTAACCGTGCCGAACCGATCGCGCCGACCTCCTCCCCCGCCCTTCTCGAGGCCAGTTTCGGACGGCGCACGGACCGCCTGCCGGTCTGGTTCATGCGGCAGGCCGGCCGCTCGCTGCCCGAGTACCGCGAGGTGCGCGCGGGCACGGAGATGCTCGAGGCCTGCCTGACGCCGGACCTCGCCGCGGAGATCACCTGCCAGCCGGTGCGCCGCCACGGCGTCGACGCGGCGATCCTCTTCTCCGACATCGTCGTGCCGCTCCGCCTGGCCGGCATCGACGTCGAGATCGTCCCCGGCGTCGGCCCGGTCATCGCCGAGCCCGTGCGCACCACCGCCGACGTCGACCGCCTCGTCGCCCACGCACCCGGTGACCACGCCCCGATCACGGCCGCGGTCCGCGCCGTCGTGGCCGAGCTGGGCACCGGCGACCGCCCCGGCGAGACCCCGCTCATCGGCTTCGGCGGCGCCCCCTTCACGCTCGCCGCCTATCTCGTCGAGGGGCGTCCCTCGCGCGACCACCTGGCGGCCCGCTCGCTCATGCACGCCGACCCGGCGGCCTGGGAGCGGCTCATGGCCTGGACCGCGGACCTCACCGGCGCCTTCCTCACCGCCCAGGTCGACGCCGGGGTGCGCGCCGTCCAGCTCTTCGACTCCTGGGCCGGCTCCCTGTCGGTCGAGGACTACACCCGCCGCGTGGCCCCCTGGTCGGCACGCGCGCTGGCGCCCGTGGCGGGCCGCGTCCCGCGGATCACCTTCGGCACGGGGACCTCCGAGCTGCTCACCGTCATGGCCGGCCACGCCGAGGTCGTCGGCGTCGACCACCGGATCAGGCTCGACGTCGCGAGCGACCGGCTCGGCGGCCGCGTCCCGCTCCAGGGCAACATCGACCCCGCCCTGCTCACCGCGCCGTGGGAGGTGCTCGAGCGCCACGTGCGCGACGTCGTCGAGGCGGGCCGCGCCGCCCCGGGGCACATCGTCAACCTCGGCCACGGCGTGCCCCCGACGACGGACCCGGGCGTGCTCACCCGCATCGTCGAGCTGGTCCACAGCCTGTGACGGAGCGCCGGACCTTCGACCTCGTCGTCGTCGGGGGCGGGGTCGCCGGGCTCACCGTCGCCCATGACGCCGCCCGCGTCGGCCGCTCGGTGCTCCTGCTCGAGGCCCAGGGCCGGGTGGGCGGGCTCGTCGCGCCGCTGCCGGTGACGGTGGGGGGTGGTCAGGTCGTGCTCGACGCCGGGGCCGAGGCGATGGGCACCCGTCGCCCCGCGGCGCTCGACCTGGCCCGTGAGCTCGGGCTGGCGGTCGAGCACCCGGCGGCCGTCAGCTGGGTGCAGCCCGCGGGAGGTGCCGCGCGGCCGGTGCCCCCCGGGTCGCTGCTGGGGATCCCTGGCGATCTCACGCACCCGGCCGTCGTCGGGCTGCTCGGCGCCGAGGAGGCGGAGGTGGCGTCCCGGCGGGACGGCGGCGCGGCGCCCGGTGGCGGGGCGGAGCGCGTGAGCGCGGACGGCCCGACCTCGCTCGCCGAGTTTGTGCGGGCGGCGATGGGCGAGGCCGTGCTCGAGCGGCTGGTCCGCCCGATCGTCGGCGCCCTGCACGCCGCGGCGCCGGAGGACCTCGACGTCGACGTCGTCGCGCCGGGGCTGCAGGCGGCCCGGGGGCGGACCGGTTCGCTCGGCGCAGCGGTGCGCTCGCTGGTCGGGGACCGGCCGGCGGTGGCGACCGTGCGCGGCGGGATGCACCGGCTGCCCGCCGCCCTGCTCGATGCCGCGCGCGCCGCCGGGGTCGAGGTGCGCACCGGCCGCGCGGTGGCCGCGCTCACCCGCGACGGCGACGGCTGGCTCGCCCACTCCACGGGCAGCAGCGCGGCCGACCGTGCCGCCGGCACCGCGGACGCCGCGACCATGGACGCCGCCACCCGCACCACCGACCGCGCGCGGCAGGTCGTCCTCGCCCTGCCGGGCCCGGCCGCGCTCGGTCTGCTCGACGGACACGTCCCGAGCGCGGCGGAGGTACGGCTCACGCGCGGCGCCCCGGTCGAGCACCTCACGCTCCTCCTCGACGCCCCCGCGCTGGACGCGGCGCCGCGTGGCTCGGGGCTCATCGTCGAGCAGGGGGCCCGGCCCGACGGGCGGCCGGTTCGGGCCAAGGCAGTGACCCACGCGAGCGCGAAGTGGCCGTGGGTCGCGGCACACCTCGACGGCCGTCACGCCGTGCGGCTGTCCTACGGGCGGCCGGGCCAGCGGCCCCGGCCGATCGACGTCGAGGAGGCCCTCGCCGACGCCTCGGCCCTGCTGGGCGTCGGACTGAACCGCAACCGGCTGCTGGCCCACGCCCCCTTCTCCCACTCCGGCGCGCTCGCCCCGCAGACCCCGGCCACGCGGGCGGCCGTCGCCACGCTCGCCGACGACGCGGCCGCGGCGGGGCTGCACCTCACGGGTGCGTGGGTCGCCGGGACGGGCCTGCCGGCGGTCGTCGCGCATGCCCGCGACCTCGCCCCGACCCTGTGATCTGACAGGCATCTCACACATGCACCTCACAGGTTCCACCCCTCGGCAGAGCCGGGAGAGAACGCGCACATGACGACGCGTCGTCATATTCTCGACGATTGTCACGACACACCGTCAGGACAAACTCACAGAAATGTCGACGTCGCTATTTCCGGCACGCGGAGCACGCATATCTCGAATGTCTCCCGAGGCGTCCCGGTGCGAGGATGGGGCCATGACCTCCGCGCCCCCCGACCGTCCCTGGCGACTGGGCACCCGCGGCTCCGACCTCGCCCGCACCCAGTCCCGCCACGTCGCCGACGCCCTCACCGCAGCCGGTGCGGGCCCGGTCGAGCTCGTCGTCGTCCGCACCGAGGGCGACGTCAACCGCGCCCCGCTGTCCACACTCGGCGGTACCGGGGTCTTCGTCGGCGCGCTGCGCGCCGCGCTGCTCGACGAGGCGGTCGACGTCGTCGTGCACTCGCTCAAGGACCTGCCCGTCGCCCCCTACCCCGGGCTGAGCATCGCCGCCGTGCCCGAGCGCGAGGACCCCCGCGACGCGCTGTGCGCGCGCGACGGCCACGCCCTGGCGACCCTGCCGGCCGGCGCCCGCGTGGGCACGGGCTCGCCCCGACGGGCCGCCCTGCTGCGGATCGCCCGCGCGGACCTGGAGATCGTCGACATCCGGGGCAACGTCCCCACCCGGCTCGCCCGCATCCACGACGACCTCGACGCCGTCGTGCTCGCCCTGTCCGGCCTGCGACGTCTCGGCCTCGCCGGCGCCGTCACCGAGCTGCTCGGGCCGCCCGACTTCTTGCCCGCCCCCGGCCAGGGCGCCCTCGCCGTCGAGACGCGGGAGGACGCCGACCAGACCATGCCCGCCCTCGCCGACGCCCTGCGCGCGATCCACCACGCATCCTCCGCGGCCGCGGTGGTCGCCGAGCGCACCCTGCTCGGGAGGCTCGAGGCCGGCTGCGCCGCACCGGTCGGTGCGCTCGCCCGCTCCGTCGACGGGACCCTCACCCTCGATGCCGTCGTGTCGCGCACCGACGGCGCCGTCCACCTGCGCCGCTCGACCACCGCCCGGCTCGACCCGGCCGACACCACCGAGGCCGCGGCCGTGGGGCGCGACCTCGCCGACGAGCTGCTCATCGCCGGCGCCGGCTCCCTCATGGACGGCGCATGACGCAGACAGGGGCGCAGCCGGGCGTGCCGGACACCGGTGGACCGGGTGGGGAGGGACCCGGCACCGGGAGCCACGACCTGGCGGCCACCGCTACGCAGGTGCTCGTCCCCCGCACCGGGCACCACCGGATCGCCGACGCCCTGCGGCGCGCGGGTGCCGAGGTCCTCGAGGCCACGCTCACCCGCACCGTGCCGCTCGACGTCGAGGCCGGCTCGCTCGACCCCGACGCCGTGGCCTGGGTGCTCGTCACCTCCGCCCGCACCGTCGAGCGGCTCCGCGATCTCGAGGTCGGCGGGCGCCCGTGGCCGGCCGCCGTGGCGGGTGCCCGCGCCGGCGGCACGAGGGTGGGCTCTGTCGGCCCCGCGACCTCCGCGGCGCTGCGGGCGGCCGGTGTCGAGGTCGACGTCGAGGCCCCCGAGGGGACGGCTGCCTCGCTGCTCACCGTCGTCGGCGCGCCAGAGGCCGAGGAACGAGTGGCCACCGGGGACGGCACCCCGTCGGCCCGCCGCGTGCTGCTCCCGGCGAGCGCCCTCGCCGACCCGGCCACCGCGGCGAGCCTGACCGCGGCCGGCTGGGAGGTGTCCGCCGTCGCGGTCTACACCACCGTGGCCGCCGAGCCGCCCTCCCCGGACGTGGCGGCGGCGATCGACCCCTGGCCCGACGTCGTCGTGCTCACCGCACCCTCCACCCTGGACGCCCTGCTCACCCTCGCCGGGCGCCCCCCGGACCCGGTGGCCCTGGTGGCCATCGGCCCCACGACCGCCGCGGCGGTCCGCGCCGCCGGCCTGCGCCCCGCCGCGGTCGCCCAGGCGCCCACCCCGGAAGCGGTGGTCAACGCCGTAGTGGGCCTCGCCGCGACCGGCACCGCCGTCGAGGCACCGACCGCTACCACCACTGCCGCGACCATCACGCCCGACCCGTCCCACCCGAGAGGGACCAGGAGGAGACCATGACCGGCTTCCCGCACGTGCGACCCCGACGCCTGCGCACCACACCCGCGCTGCGCCGGCTCGTCGCCGAGACCCGCATGGACCCCGCCGACCTCGTGCTGCCGGTGTTCCTGCGTGAGGACCTCACCGAGCCGCAACCGATCGGCTCGATGCCCGGCGTCGTCCAGCACACGCCCGAGACCCTGCGCCGTGCGGCCTCCGAGGCAGCCGAGGCCGGCGTCGGCGGGATCATGCTCTTCGGCGTCCCGGCCACCCGCGACGCGACGGGGTCCGCGGCCACCGATCCGGACGGCGTCGCCAACGTCGGCCTGCGGCTGCTGCGCGAGGAGGTCGGGGAGTCGATGGTCGTCGTCTCGGACCTGTGCCTCGACGAGTTCACCGACCACGGCCACTGCGGCCTGCTCGCCCCCGACGGGACCGTGGACAACGACGCCACCCTCGACGCCTACGCCCAGATGGCGCTCGCCCAGGCCGAGGCGGGGGCCTCGCTGCTCGGGCTGTCCGGGATGATGGACGGCCAGGTCGCGGCCGTGCGCGCCGCGCTGGACGGCGCCGGGCACACGAGCACCGGCACGCTGGCCTACGCGGCGAAGTACGCCTCCGCCCTCTACGGGCCCTTCCGCGAGGCCGTCGACTCCCAGCTGCGCGGGGACCGCACGACCTATCAGATGGACCCGGCGAACCGGCGCGAGGGGTTGCGCGAGGCGCTGCTCGACGTCGAGGAGGGCGCCGACGTCGTCATGGTCAAGCCGGCCACCCTCTACCTCGACGTGCTGGGCGACGTCGCGGAGGCCGTCGACGTGCCCGTCGCGGCGTATCACGTGTCCGGGGAGATGGCGATGGTCGAGGCGGCAGCCGAGCGCGGCTGGATCGACCGGCGTCGGACGATCCTCGAGACGCTGCTGTCGATCCGGCGGGCGGGCGCGGGGATCGTGGCGACGTACTGGGCGACAGAGGCAGCCGGCTGGCTGCGGGAGAGATGAGGAGCTGATGCAGGTGGACAAGGCGACCGGAGCAGGCGGGGCGGCATCGACGGGTGGAGCCGCCGCGCCCGCGACGAGCGGCTCGGCGAGCGAGGCCGCCTTCTCGGCGGCGCGGGCGGCGATCCCGGGCGGGGTGGACTCACCGGTCCGCGCGTACGGGTCGGTCGGCGGGACGCCCCGGTTCATCTCCTCGGCGTCGGGGGCGTACGTCACCGACGTCGACGGGCGCTCCTACGTCGATCTCGTCGCCTCGTGGGGGCCGGCGCTGCTCGGGCACGCACACCCCGAGGTGGTCGGCGCCGTGCGGGAGGCCGCCTCGGCGGGCCTCAGTTTCGGCGCCCCGACGACGGCGGAGACCGAGCTGGCCCGCGCCGTCACCTCGCGTGTGGCTCCCGCCGAGCGGGTGCGGTTCGTCAGCTCGGGCACCGAGGCCACGATGACGGCCGTGCGCCTCGCCCGCGGGGTCACCGGACGTCCGGTGCTCGTCAAGGTCGCCGGGCATTATCACGGCCACTCGGACTCCCTGCTCGTGGACGCGGGGTCCGGGGTGGCGACGCTCGGCATCCCCGGCACGCCGGGGGTCCCGGAGGAGATCGCGGCGCTCACCGTCGTCGTGCCGTACAACGACCTGCCCGCGATGGAGG
>JBQDDG010000008.1:68275-83431 GCA_052093225.1 Actinomycetaceae bacterium | reverse complement strand
ACATGGCGGGAAACCTCTGCTCCACCGGCCTACAGATAGTCGATCACACACACATGCTGCGCCTGCTGCTCGATGCCCTCTCCGTCGACCGAGCCGGACCCGGTCGCCCTCGAACGAGACCGGACATGCTGCGTGGCGACAAGGCCTACTCCTCGCGCGCCACCCGGCAGGCTCTACGCCGACGCGGAATCAGATGTGTCATCCCCGAGCCCCGCGACCAGCAGTAACACCGACGAAACCGCGGCTCACGCGGTGGCCGGCCCGTCGGCCTGGACACCGAGGCCTATCGCGGCCGCAACGTCATCGAACGCGGCTACAGCGACGTCAAGCAATGGCGCGCCCTGGCCACCCGCTACGACAAGCTCGCCCTGACCTACCGCGCTGGAACCGTCCTGAGAGCCGTCATCCAATGGCTCAACCATCTGCTTTAGAGACATGCCCTAGGTCGGGCGGCCCATCAGCCGCCACGGAGTGTAGATCGTCACCGTCACATGAACGCGTCCGTTTGCTCGACGACCTCGAAACTGGTCTCGATACACCGAGCAGCACTTCGCACCGATCGCACGAATCCGCAGAATGTGCTCCCGGGCACGGACCACGGGGCGCCGCGCCCCCATTAGTTGACCGTCGAGCAGTTAATATATCGCCATGCGCACACGAACGTCGGCAGCCCTTGCCCTAACGGCGACCCTCGCCCTAACAACAGCGTCTTGCAGTCCGAGCCCAGACTCGTCACCGCCAGACTCGTCTACGGAACTTCTTCGCGTGCTAGCACCAATCTGGCCAATCGTCGATGGTCATGAATTTCGCGGGGGAAGGCACGAACTGGTTGAAATCGACACACTTCCCTACAATTCGAATGTCGTCGATGACATCGACACTGCCACGGTCGACGACGATGGCATGCACCTTTACGTGAGGCACGACACGCGATACGTCCATCCGGTCGGCCAGGCTCAGTTCGCGCTCAGCATGCTCTCGAATTGGCAAGTCACCGGCGATGCTCATTACTTAGAGATGGCGGAGGCGAACGCCGAAGGGTTGCTCGAGTATGCCTCCGACGAAACCGGGCCGCTCTGGTTCTCATACGAGTTCGATTTCCCCCTGCATGGGGACGCATCTAACACAATTCACGGGCCCTGGTGGTCAGCCATGGCTCAGGGCCAGGTACTGTCGCTCATGTCCCGCCTCGCCGCCGCGACAAACGCGCCCGCGTGGCACGAAGCCGCAGAGCGCGTATTTCTCACGTTCCTCGATGTCCACGGAGCTGATGAACTGCCGCTCACCGAACCATGGGCCGTATTTGTTCAGGAGGACGGCTGGCTGTGGCTTGAAGAGTACGCGGGCGATGTGGCACCGATGCGCGTATTAAACGGCCACATATTCGCGATGTACGGCCTCTATGATTACTGGGCACTGACTGGCAATGAGGAGGCGGCGATGCTCTTCGATGGCGCGGCGGAAACCGTCCTGGAATTCGTCCCAGATCTCCGCAATATGGGCGAACCGTCCTGGTATGGAATGCGGATACAGGATAATCCTCGAGCACAGTCGGAAAGCTACCACCGAATCCACGTGCACCAACTCGAGATGGTGGGTCAAATGACCGGCGACGAGCGGTTTACTGAACTTTCTGAACAATTGCGTTCAGATTTCTACTGACGCCTATTTGCCCTTGGGACAGACGTTACGCCTTCCATAGTAGTAGTCCTCCAGAAAGGAGGGGCGTGCCCATGAGTTATCCGGACGGCACGTCGGCGGCAGGGCAGGGCTCAAGGTCTTCCGGCGGGACTTCTCCCCGACTCCGCCCACGCCTCTCGAAACGCCACCAAGTACATCGTCCGCACATTCCTTGAAACTGGCAGGTTCAGGCCTCAACTAGACCCCCGCTTGTGGCGAGTGACATTGGCTCCGCTACCAAATCGGTATGCAACGTAACGCCCCCGGCGCGCTGGTACCGAAAAGTGCACAACCAAAGACGCAAGAAACTCACGCCACACTCACATCCGTGGTCGACTGCACGGCATCACCCATCGAGTCATCCGGTGGCGCCAGACGCGGCGTAGTCGCTGCGGAACGTCTGGGCTATCTCCACGAATCGACCATCACCGGTCATCAGTGCAAGTGAGTCGAACTGGTTCGCCACGCCGCGGTGGTAGCTGTCCGGCTGCCAGCTCTCGTCCCTGCAGTACTGCGCCGCGCAGTAGTACGAGATGCCGTCGGCGACCCGGTACAGATCGAAGGTGGCGATCATCGTCGCGGCGCCGCCGTCGAAAAGCTGCGCCGCGTGCGGGTCCTCGGTCGCGACGACGTAGTCGTAGAGACCGAACATCGCGTACATGTGGCCGTTGACGACCTGGGTCGTCTGGATGCTGTCGGCGACGAACTCCTCGAACCAGAGGTTCCCGTCCAGTACATGCGTGAACCACGGTCCGTCGCCGGGCCGGGCGTGGAACGTCTCGAACGTCTCGGCGGCCGCGTCCATCCATCGGTCCTCACCGGTCTCCTCGTGGAGCCGGACCAACAGCGAGAGCGCCTGCCCCTGCGCCATGCCGGAGTACCAGGGGGCGAGCAGCACCATTCCCTCCTCGTCGCTGTTGAGGGAGTGGTCGAACGGGTAGGGGAACCACCGCGCCCCGTCGACCTCGACGGATCCGTCGAGCAGGTGGTCCGCATTCGCGACGGCTCGGTCCAGGTACTCCTGCGAACCGGTCACCCTGTAGGACTCCACGAGGTAGAGCCCGTACCGAGCGAGGTCGACGGGGTGGTACCAGCGCGTCCCCCGCTCCCAGGGGATCTCCCAGTGCGCCACGCCGTCGTCGTCAACCGGCCGATCCGGGTCCTCGAGATCGATCACCGTCTCCGAGGTGCGCTCGTACGGTTGAGGCCTGATCGGACGCGGTTCCGTCCCGTTGAGCTCGTAGTCCGCCTGAGGCGCTCCCCCGCCACAGGCGGTCAGTGCAAGCAGGCACAGAACAAGGATGCCGAGAAGGACGCGTCTCACGACCTGAGGATACGGACAAGACGCCTGGTAAGCGCGTACCTCAGCGTCCGATCGCCCCCAGCACGACGCCCGCCGCGGCCCGCCCCGCAGCCGCCGAGGACGCGTTCTCCGCAACCCATCCCGCGAGGCGAGCGGCGTCGTCGGGCGCCGTCTCTTGCGTGAGGGCGGCGATCATCGCCTCGGCGACCGCTCCGGCGTCGTGCTCCACAGCCCAGCCGAGGCCATCCCGTCCGATGTCGTCCCGCGCCGGCCCGGGGCCGGAGTAGATCACCGGCACGCCGGACGCCCACGCCGCGTACGCCTTCGTGGGGTAGGCCAGGTCGTAGCCGATGCCCGGGCGGATCGAGACGAGTGCCGCCGTCGCCCCCCGCTGCCAGCGCGCAGCCTCGGCCGGCGGGACGAGCGGTCGCAGGTCGACGGTCCGGTGCGGGAACCCGCCCGCGAGCCGCTCGAGCTCGGGCCAGGAGCTGCCCTGGCCGAGGAAGACGAGGCGCGCGTCCGGCACACGTTCGAGCACGCGGGGCATCGCGCGCAGGAAGACGTCGGCGCCCTGCCACTCCGAGGCGGTGCCGGCGTAGAGGAGGTACGGGCGGTCGTCGGCGTCGTCGGGCCCCGGGCCGTCGGGGGTGAAGGTGTCGGTGTCGGCTCCTCCGCGCACGACGACGATGTCCTTCGCGCCCAGCTCCTCCGCGCGAGCCGCAACCGCGTCGGACACCGCGATCGTCCTGGCCGCCCCCGCGAGGACGGTGCTCTCGGCCCGGCGCAGCGCGTCGACCACGACGTCGGGTGCACCGGTGGAGGTGGCGGCGTCGGACCAGATGTCGGGGACGTAGGCGACGTAAGGGCGCCGGCGCATCGCGGCCACCGCGCGGACGACAAGTCCCGTGGTGGGCGGTGGCTCGACGACGTAGACGTCCGGCGCGGGGTCGGCCATGAGCCGGGCGGCGAGCGGGACGTCGAACGACATGTACGGCACGTAGCCGCGCAGGTAGCCGTCGGCATCGCGCAGCACGGGTGCGCGGGAGACCTTCGTCCCGGGGTGGTCGTCGATGCGGGCGTCGCGTGGCGGGGACGCGGTGAGGACGCGGGTGGCGGCGCCGGCCTCGCGCAGGCCGCGGGTCAGCGCCGAGAGCCGGAACGACGCGGCAGCGGGCTCCGGGTCCCAGATCCGGGAGGCGATGGTCACGCGTGGGCGGCGGGCATGGCTCTCCGAGGGACGGCGCGCGGCAGGCATGGGTCCATTGTGACGGGACCGCTGCCCTCGTGCTCTCGACCCGGCTCGCTCTACGGTGGTCCTACCGGCGCAGTCCCGTCGTGACGACGCGACGACCAGCAAAGGAGCGACGAGCATGGTGCGGTCCGCGGACACCAACGGTGAGGGTGCCCTGGTCTACCGGGCACCGATGCGCTCACGCGACGACTCCGTCCCGGGCGGCGCCGCGGTGGAACGTGCTCTCGAGCTGGGAATGTGCGGCGTCGGTGGGCGCGTGTCCGGCGCGCCGAGCTCCGTGGCGGAGGCTGCCCGCGCGGTGGCCGACACGGTCGGCGAGCGCACAGCCGCACGACTGGAACGGTTCGCGGCGGCGCCGTCCGGTTCGCTGGTGTGGACGAGGGACGCCGACGGCCTGCTCTGGCTGGGCAGGCTGGCGGGCCCCTGGCGGTACGACCCGTCCCGCGAGGCTGCCGAGGTCGATCTCGTCCACGTGCGCCCGTGCGACTGGCTCGACCGGCCCGTCGACGCCCAGCACGTGCCGCCCGCCGTGCGTGCGTCGTTCGACCGCGGCGGCCGGAACTGGCAGCGCATCCGCGCACCAGGGGGCGCCGCGGCGACGAGCCGGGTGTGGTCCGGGTACCGAAACACCTGAACCTGCCGGCCACCGCGGGCCGGGACCCGAGGCCGGCCCGAGCCCGGACACAGAACGGCCGGGCGGGAGCTCAGCTCCTCCGCCCGGCCGTCCGATGACTCGAACACCACCTACAGCTGGACGGCCTTCCCATCCCCGGCAGCAGACAGGATCGCCTCCACGACCTCGAGCGTGTGCACGCCCTCGGACATCGACACGACGTCCTCCCCGACCCCGCGCACGGCGTCGCGGAACCGCTCCTGCTCCACCCGCAGCGGCTCGCGCTTCTGGATCGCGTACGTCGTGATGTCGCCCTCGGACACGCCACGGAAGGCGGCCACGGCGTCCCACTCGGTCTGGATCGTGCCGTTGGCGTAGAACGTGAGGTCGATGTTGAGGGTGTCGGCCACGAGCGACCCGCGCTCCCCCGTCACCACGGTGCGTCGCTCCTTGAACGGCGAGAGCCAGTTGACCGTGTGGCCCACCATCGTGCCGTCGGCGAGCTGCCCCGTGGCCAGCACCATGTCCTCGAACTCCCGCCCCGAGCGGTGCGTCGTCCGCGCCCAGATCGAGCTGTACGGCGAACCGGCCACGAACGCGGCCAGGTCGACGTCGTGGGTCGCGAGGTCCTTGACCACGCCGACGTCGGAGATGCGCGCGGGGAACGGGCCCTGGCGGAAGGTCTGGATCTGGTAGATCTCACCGAGGAATCCCTCGGCCAGCTTGTCCCGCAGGGCGACGATCGCCGGGTTGCAGCGCTCGACGTAGCCCACGGCGCCGGTGAGGCCGGCGTCCTCGAACGCCTGCGCGACCCGGCGTCCGGCCGGGACGTCGTGCGCGATCGGCTTCTCGACCATCGTGTGCACGCCGGCCTCGGCCAGCCGCAGCGCGACCTCCTCGTGGTAGACCGTCGGCACCGCGACCATCGCCGCGTCGATGCCGGCCGCGATCAGCGACTCGACGTCGCTCCCGACCTCGAGGCCGCCCGCGACGCCGAACCGGTCACCACCGGGGTCGGCGACGGCGACGAGGTCCATGCCCTCGGTCTCCCGGATGACCCGCGCGTGGTGACGCCCCATCGAGCCGAGCCCGATGAGTCCGACCCGCAGGTTCTTCGCGCTCTCCGTCGTCACGTCTGCTCCCACGTTCTCCCCCATGTCAGGCGCCCGCCCGCGTCACGGACTCCACGGCGGCCACGATCCGGTCGAGGTCCCCCTGCTCGAGCGAGGGGTGCACGGGCAGCGAGATCACCTGCTGCGCCGCGCGCTCCGTCTCCGGCAGCTCGAGGCCCGGCGCGAACACGGCCAGGGACTCGAGGCGGTGGTTCGGGATCGGGTAGTACACGCCGCAGCCGACCTTGTGCTCCTCGCGCAGGGCGGAGACGATGCGGTCGCGCTCGGCCCCGCCGTCGCCCTCGACCGGGACACGCACCGTGTACTGGTGGTAGACGTGCTCGGCCCCCTCGGCGACGGGCGGGACGACGACGCCGCTCAGGTTCGCGTCGAGGAACGCCGCGTTCGCCTGGCGCTTCCCGGTCCAGCCGAGGACCTTGCCGAGCTGGACGCGCCCGATCGCCGCGTGGACGTCGGTCATCCGCGTGTTGTAGCCGACGACCTCGTTCTCGTACTGCTTCTCCATGCCCTGGTTGCGCAGCAGGCGCACCCGGCGGGCGAGCTTCTCGTCGCCCGTGGTGACCATGCCGCCCTCGGCGGAGGTCATGTTCTTCGTCGGGTAGAGGGAGAATGCCGCGAACGCGCCGAACGTGCCCACCTGCCGGCCGTCGAGCCGCGCCGCGTGGGCCTGCGCCGCGTCCTCGAAGATCAGCAGGTCGTGCTCGTCGGCGATCGCCTGCAGCGCGGCCATGTTCGCCGGGTGCCCGTACAGGTGCACGGGCATGATCCCGCGCGTGCGCTCGGTGATCGCCGCGCGCACCGACTCGGGGTCGAGGCAGAAGTGGTCGGGCTCGATGTCCGCGAACACGGGCGTCGCGCCGGTCAGTGCCACGGAGTTGCCGGTCGCCGCGAACGTGAAGGACGGGACGATGACCTCGTCGCCGTCACCGATGCCGGCGGCGACCAGGCCCATGTGCAGGGCCGAGGTGCCGGAGTTCACGGCCACCGCGGAGCGCCCCTGCGCCAGCACGGAGGCGAACTCCTCCTCGAAGGTCTTCACCTCGGGGCCCTGGGCGATCATGCCGGTGCGCAGCACGCGGTCGACCGCCGCGCGCTCGTCGTCGCCGATGACCGGCTTCGCCGCGGGGATCATGGGCAGCTCGTCGTTCACGCGTTCTCCTCAGTCTCGGTCAGCACGCCGTCGGTCAGGGCGTACCGCTGCCCGCTGATCGGGCAGCTCCATTGTTCCCCGTCCGGAACCAGTCTGGCGCCCGAACGTCCCACCCATCCGATCTGCTTCGCTGGTACGCCGGCCACGAGGGCGTAGGGGGCGACGTCGCGGGTGACGACGGCGCCGGCGGCCACGGTGGCCCACGCGCCCACGGTCACGGGCGCCACGCACACGGCGCGGGCACCGATCGCGGCGCCCTCCTCGATGGTCACGCCCACGGCCTCCCAGTCGGAGGCGGACTTCAGCGAGCCGTCGGGGTTGATCGCGCGCGGGTAGGTGTCGTTGGTGAGCACGGCGGCGGGGCCGACGAACACGCCGTCGGCGAGCCGCGCGGGCTCGTAGACGAGGGCGTAGTTCTGGACCTTGCAGTGCCGCCCCATCTGCACGCCCGTGCCGATGTAGGCGCCGCGTCCCACGACGCACCCCTCGCCCAGCACGGCGTCCTCGCGCACCTGCGCGAGGTGCCACACCGAGCTGCCGTCGCCGATGCGGGCACTGTCCGCCACGTCGGCGGAGTCCACGATCCGTGCGGTCATGCGCTGCCTCTCTGTCGCGGACCTCGGGCCGCGGCGCCCCGTCCGCTCCCGCGACCGGCCCGCGCACGGCCCGCTGCCCTGCTGTCGTCCTCGAGCCTGCGACAATGCGGCCCATGCCCATGGTGCCACCCGTGGACGACGCCTGGCTCGTCATCCCCGTCTTCAACGAGGCCTCCGTCATCGGTCGCGTCGTGTCCGAGGCGCGCGAGGTGTTCCCGCACATCGTCTGCGTCGACGACGCCTCGACCGACGCCTCCGGGGCCGCGGCCGCCGCGGCGGGCGCCGTCGTCGTCACCCACCCGTTCAACCTGGGCCAGGGCGCGGCGTTGCAGACGGGCATCGAGTACGTCCTCAGCCGCACGGGCGCGAGCTACCTCGTGACGTTCGACGCCGACGGGCAGCACCTGCTCGAGGACGCCCTCGCGATGGTCGAGCGGGCGCGGGAGGAGGACCTGGCCGTGGTCTTCGGCTCCCGGTTCCTCGACGACCGCACGCGACCGGGGTTCCTCAAGCGCCTCGTGCTCAAGACGGCGGTCTGGGTGACCAACCAGTCGACGGGCATGCGGCTCACCGACGCGCACAACGGCCTGCGCGTCATCCGCCGCGACGCCGCCCGGCAGGTCGACCTGCGGCAGAACCGCATGGCCCACGCCACCGAGATCGTCCTCCAGCTCGGCCGCACCGGCCTGCCGTGGTCGGAGCACGCGATCGAGATCGTCTACACCGACTACTCCAAGGCCAAGGGACAGTCCTTGCTCAACTCCGTCAACATCCTGTGGGAGCTGGTGATCCGCTGATGGCCGTCTCCGGGGACACGCGGATCATCCAGATCATCCTTCTGGTCGCCGTCGTCGCGTTCACCGTCCTGCTCACCCGCTCGACGGCGGGGTCCCGCCACCAGGCGATCCGCCGGCTCGGGCTCATCGCCTTCATGATCCTCGCCGCGCTGTCGGTGCTCTTCCCGTCGTGGGTCTCGTCGGTCGCCCGGTTCGTCGGCGTCGGGCGCGGGACGGACCTCGTGCTCTACGTGCTCGTCGTCGTGTTCTTCGGCTACGTCGTCGTCACGGCGCGGGGGCACGCGCGGCGCGACCGGCAGACGACGATCCTCGCCCGCCGCCTCGCCATCCGCGAGGCGAAGCATCCGGACGGCCGTCCGGGCCCGGAGGGTCCCGACGGCGGGGGTCGCGTCTCCCCGCAGGGTCCCGACGGCGGAGGTCGGGTCTCCCCGGAGGGTCCCGACGGCGGAGGTCGCGTCTCCCCGCAGGGTCCCGACGGCGGAGGTCGCCCCGCCCAGCAGGGCCCCGGCGACGGCGGGAGCCCCGACGGCGACGGCGGTCCCGGCGCCTCGGCACGACGAGATCTCCCCCACTCCGACCACTGACCGGGACCGACGCCGGCGACCGCTGCGCCGCGGCACCTTGCGCAGGACGTCGGTCACAGCGGTTCGCCGCCACCTGGCCCCGGAGAGAACTACCCGCCGCCATGCCGCAGCCGGACAGCCATCCGGCACCCACCTGGTCGTATCGTGTCCGCGATGCCGACCGACGCCCAGGACGGCGCGGCGGACCGGGACGAGCCGCGCGAGACCACCTACCGACCCCGGCACCGCAAGCCTGCCCCCCGAGCGAAGCGACGCCGTCGCGGCCCGATCATCGCGGGCGCCGCGGTGGCAGTGGTCGCCGTCGGCATCGGGGCGGTCGCGGCGATGTACAACGACCTCCAGGGCAACATCACCACCGAGGACGTCACGCACCTGCTCGACGAGAACGACCGGCCGACGGCCCACGAGGACCCGAACGACCCGAACGCCGGCGAGGCGATGAACATCCTCCTGCTGGGCTCGGACACGCGCGAGGGCGCGAACTCTGCCCAGGGCGGCGAGTCCGAGGTCGAGGGCATGCGCTCGGACACGACGATGATCGTGCACATCTCCTCGGACCGGCAGCGCATGGACCTCGTCTCGATCCCCCGCGACACGCTCGTGAGCATCCCGTCCTGCTCGCTCGAGGACGGGACCGAGACGGAGCCGGTCGAGTCGGGGATGTTCAACTCCGCCTTCCACACCGGCGGCCAGCACGGCGACGTGAGCGCCGCGGCCGCGTGCACGATCGCGACCGTCGAGGAGCTGACCGACGTGCGGATCGACGACTACATGGTCGTCGACTTCGCGGGCTTCATCGGCGTCGTCGAGGCCCTGGACGGCGTGCCGATGTACGTCGACGAGGACATCGACGACCCGGCGGCCGGCCTCCAGCTCGAGCAGGGCTGCCAGATCCTCGACGGCGAGGAGGCCCTCGGCTACGCGCGCGCCCGCCAGACCCTCGGTGACGGCTCCGACACCTCACGCATCGGGCGCCAGCAGCAGCTCGTCTCCGCCATGGCACGCGACGTCCTCACCAGTCGCGTCCTGTTCGACCTGCCCCGCCTGTACTCCGTGCTCGACGCGGGCACCCAGACGCTGACGACCTCGCCGGAGTTCGGCAGCGTGAGCAACCTCGCCGGGCTCGCCGTCTCGCTGCGCGGGCTGGAGAGCTCCTCGATCGGCTTCCTCACGATGCCGTTCGAGCCGTCCGGCTACCGGGTGCTCCCCTCCGACGACGCCGAGGCCGTCTGGGCCGCGCTCCGCGAGGACGAGCCGGTCCCGGGCGCCACGGAGGCGTCCGAGGAGTCCCTGCAGGACGGGTCGCAGACCCCCGAGGTCGGGTCCGAGGGTTCCTCCGACGGCGCGGGGTCCGACGAGACCGACGACGAGGACACCGGGCCCGGCGTCGCCTCCGCCGGCGAGCTCGTCGAGCAGGCGCGGGCCGCGGCCATCGCCGAGCAGCCGCAGGTGGCGGGCGCCGGGGACCTCGTCGAGGAGGCGCGCGCGGCCGCCGAGGCGGAGTCCGCCGGCGCGGGCGAGACGCCGTCCGAGAACCCGACGGACGGCGCGGGCCAGGCCCCCGCGGACCAGACCTGCACACGGTGATCCCGGCACCACGACGGCGCGTGACGCGCCGGCCCAGGACGGGCACCCACGACGGCGCAGCGCCGGCGGCCCGGTCGACCTCGACCTCGTTGCCGACGTCGACGTCGACGTCGACGACGGGGCGGCCGCCCCGTGGTGGCTCCCGCCCGCGGACGGGACCAGCGCGTAGCCTGCCCAGCGCAGGGCACGGACCGAGGGGGCGAGGATGAGCGACGACGACGCACTGCCCCCGTCCTACCGACCTCGCCGCGGACGCCGGGACCGCGGGCGCCCCGAGGACACCCGCCCCACCCCGTCCGCCGGCGACGGCGATGCCCGGAGGGGCGACGACGGGCCCCGCCGTACCGGGCGCGAAGCCGGCCGCGACGGGAACGCCCAGGGGCAGGGCACCGTCCCCGTACGCCGCTCGCTGCGGACGGGGCCGACCAGCTCCCCGAGGCACGCACCGGCGGACCGCGAGGGCATCCCCGCGCGCGGGGACACCGGCGCCACACGGGCGATCCCCGCCGTCGACGACGCCTCCCGCCGGCCGCGCACCGGCCGGCCCGCCGAGCCGCTCCCGCCGACCTACACCCCGCGCAGCTCGCGGCCCGCACCGTCCGAGCCCGCGACGGCCGCCTTCCCTGCGGCGAGCGACCCGCGCCGCGGTGAGCCGTGGCAGGACGCGCCTCCCCCTGGGCAGCCCTACCGCCAGGAACCGTTCCCACCACCGCCCCCACCGCGGCAGAAGCGTCGACGGCGCCGCCGGCCGGGCCGGGTCCTCGCGCTCCTCCTCGTGCTGCTCCTCGCCGTCGTCATCGCATGGCCGGTGGGCCTCGCGATCTGGGCCGACGGCCGCATCTCGCACACCGACGCCCTCTCCGGCGCGGAGGGCACCACGGGGACCACGTACCTGCTCGCCGGGACCGACCAGCGCGGCGGCGCCGTCGAGGACGGCGTCGAGGGGTCGCGCTCGGACTCGATCCTCGTGCTGCACGTGCCCGAGTCCGGGAACTCCTCCCTCGTCTCCCTGCCGCGCGACACGCTCGTCGAGATCCCGGGCATCGGCGAGGGCAAGCTCAACAGCGCCTACTCCCGCGGCGGGGCCGAGCTCCTCGTCGAGACCGTCGAGGGGCTCATGGGCCTGACCGTCGACCACTACGTGGAGATCGGCATGTCCGGACTGGCAGACGTCGTCGACACGGTGGGCGGCGTCGAGCTGTGCCTCGACTACGACGTGCAGGACGACTACTCCGGCCTGGACTGGACGGCCGGCTGCCACGTCTCCGACGGCGAGACGGCGCTCGCGTTCGCCCGGATGCGCTACGCCGACCCCACCGGGGACATCGGCCGCGGCGAGCGCCAGCGGCAGGTCATCGGCGGCATCGCGGACGCCGTCGCCTCGCCCGGCACGCTCCTCGACCCGCGACAGCACGTCTCGCTCGCGCGGACCGGCACCGACGTGCTGCTCACGGACAACGAGACCGGGATCGTCGACCTCGGCCGCCTCGCGCTCGCCTTCCGCGGCGCCACGAACGACGGCTTCGTGGGGGCGCCCCCGATCGCCGACCCCGCGTACGACGCCGGCGCCCTCGGCTCCGCCGTGCTGCTGGACCCGGACGCGCTGCCCGGCTGGCTGCAGTCCGTGCGGGACGGCACGATCGACCCCGCCGAGGAGTCACCGACCGAGCCTGCGGGCGGCTAGCGTCGGGAGTGCGCGACGCACCGGTCGCGCAGAGAGGGACAGTGATGAACACGGACGCCCACGAGGGGTACGCGCCCCGGCGACCCACCGCCGACGACGACGCGCGCCTCGGCGCGGAGGTCGACCGGGCCGGGCACCTCATCGACTCCGGCGACCATGCCGGTGCCGTCACCGCGCTCGGTGACGTCCTCGGCTGGGCGGAGTCGCTCTACGGCCCGGGCGACCCCGACGTCCTGCTCGTGCGCGGCGAGCTCGGGCGCGCGCTCGGCAGGCTCGGCCGCCACCACGAGGCGGTCGACGTCCTCGGCCCGGGCGTCGTCCTCGCCCGCGAGCTCGGGCCCGACGACGCACAGACCCGCTCCGACCTCATCACCTCACTCGTCGACGCCCTCGAGGCCTCCGGCCGGGGCGAGGAGACGCCGGCCCTGGAGCGCGAGCTGGCCGACGTCCACGTCCACGAGCCGGGCCCCGCCGCGCACGGCCGCGCCGCCGAGCCGCAGGACGGGTCCGGGTACGACGTCGGGCCCGGGATCGACGTCGGTGCCGGGTACGACGCCGGGTCCGGCTACGACGCCGGGTCCGGCTACGACGCCGGGGCAGGGGCAGACGTCGCGGCTGGTGGTGCCGGGGACGACGAGTACGCCGTCGGCATGCCGCCCGAGGACGGCACGGGTGGACCGGTCCGTGCCGACGCCGACGCCGACGCCGACGAGAACGACCACGCCGCGCCGACGCTCCGCGACGACCTGCGCGCGGCCACGGTGCGCGAGGACGTCGGCGTCGACGAGGCCCAGGACCTGGTGGCGCGCGCGGACACCCCGGCCGACCGGCAGCTCCTGCCGGACGCCCTGCTCCTGCTCGCCGAGGCGCACTCCCGCGCGGGCGACACGGCCGGGGCCGTCGACGCCCACGCCCACCGGTCCCACGCGGTGGCCTCCCTCGACGGCTCGACCTCCGGCACGGCACTGCGCGCGAGCGCCCGGCACGTCACCGCCCTCGTCGAGGCCGGGCAGCTGGACGAGGCCCTGGACGCCAACATGTTCCTCGGGCGCGACGCCCGCCGGCACCGCCCGGACGACCTCGAGCTCGCGGACATCGCCACGGCCCGCAGCGCCGACCTGCTCGCCGCGAAGGGCCGCTTCCACGAGGCGCGCCAGGTCTTCGCGGAGCTCGTCTCGCTGCGGATCTCGCGCGCAGGGATCGGACCGGACCACCTCTCCACCCTCGACGCCCGCCACCGCGAGGCGTGGGCGACGCTCGAGGTCGACCCTGCCACCGCGCTCTCGCAGTTCGAGGCGCTGAGCGCCGACCTCGAGCGGCTCCTGCCGCCCGACCACCCGCTCGTCGGTCAGGCCGCGAACGGCGCCGAGGAGGCCCGGTCGGACCTCGGTCAGGGCTGACCCGGGGCGACCACTTCACGTCGGGCGGGCCGCCGCGCTCGGCTCAGTGCCGGGCGCCGAGGTGCCCGAGCGCCGCCGCGACCTGTGCCCGCACGGCGACCTCGAGGGTGGGATCGACGACGGGCGCGAACTGCGGCGAGTGGTTGGCGGGGATCACCTGGGCCACCGTCCCCGACCGCTCGGCCTCCTCGTACTCCTCGGCGTCCACGCCGCCGACGAACCAGTAGGTGTAGGGGGTCCCGAACGCGTCCGGGATCCGGCTGAAGTCCTCCGACGCCGTCCGCGGCTCGGCCTCGAGCACCGCGTCCTCGCCGAGCTCGGCGCGCAGCGCGTCGGCGGTCGTCGAGGTCGCCGCCGGGTCGTTGTCGGTGAGCGGGAAGCGGTCGTAGTACTCGAGCTCGGGCTCCTTCGGGCTGCCCGCCGCCGCGCACTCGCCCCGCACGATCCGCTCGATCGCCTCGACCACGTGCTCCCGCACGGCCGCGTCGTAGGTGCGCAGGTTGAGGAGCAGCTCCGCCCGGTCCGGGATGATGTTCGCCGAGGTGCCCGCCTGCAGGGCGCCGACGGTGACGACGGCGAACGTCCCGGGCTCGACCTCCCGCGAGACCACGGTCTGCAGGCGCTGGACCACCGACGCGGCGAGAACGACCGGATCCACGGCCGTGTGCGGCATCGAGCCGTGCGCGCCGCGGCCGTGGAGCGTGATCCGCAGCGAGTCGCCGGCCGAGAGCACCGGCCCGGGCGCCACCGCCACCGTGCCGGCGGCCATCGGCATCACGTGCTGGGCGAGCGCGACGTCGGGGCGGGGCACCCGGTCCGTGAGACCGTCGTCGAGCATGGCCTGGGCGCCGCGGGCGTCCTCCTCGGACGGCTGGAACAGCGCCACGTAGGTGCCGGACCACGCCTCGCGGTCCGCGGCGAGGAGGGCGACGGCGCCGAGCAGCGCCGTCACGTGCATGTCGTGGCCGCAGGCGTGCATGACGCCGTCGACGGTGGACGCGTGGTCGAGGCCGGTGTCCTCGCTGACCGGGAGGGCGTCCGTGTCCGCCCGGGCGAGGACGGTTGGCCCCTCGCCGTTCTCGAGCACGGTGACGACGCCGGTGCCGCCGATGCGCACCGGCTCGAGACCGAGGTCGGTCAGCTCGGCCTCGATGACGCCGGCCGTGCGGGACTCCGCCAGCCCGAGCTCGGGGTGGCGGTGCAGGTCGGTGTAGATCTCCCGGAGGTGGTCGAGCCGGGGGGCCAGTGCGTCACGGATGTCCATGTGCGTCGTTCTCCCGCCTGTGCGTCGTCGTCCTGCTCGTCGTCGTCCTGCTGGTTGGCCCTGCTCGTCGTCCTGCAAGCCGTTCCGCTTGCCGAACCGGTCGCCGACCTTCT
>JBQDDG010000008.1:55286-68175 GCA_052093225.1 Actinomycetaceae bacterium | reverse complement strand
CCCTGCTCGTCGTCCTGCAAGCCGTTCCGCTTGCCGAACCGGTCGCCGACCTTCTCGTCGTTCCGTTTGCCGTCCTACTCGTCGTCCTGCTCGTGGTCGTCCCGCTCGGCCGCGAGCGAGGCGCGCAGCCGGGTGCCGCGGGCCCGCGCGGAGGCCGCGAGGTCGGTCTGGAAATCGACCATCCTCTCCCGCAGCTCCTCGGCGCGCGCGCCCTCCCCCGCACCGAGGATGCGCGCGGCGAGCAGGCCCGCGTTGCGCGCCCCGCCGATGGAGACGGTCGCGACGGGCACCCCGGCGGGCATCTGGACGATCGAGAGCAGGGAGTCCATGCCGTCGAGGTGCGCGAGCGGGACCGGCACGCCGATGACCGGCAGCGGGGTGACTGCCGCGAGCATGCCCGGCAGGTGGGCCGCTCCCCCGGCGCCGGCCACGATCACGCGCAGCCCGCGCCGGGTGGCGGCGCGGCCGTACTCGAGCATCTCGTCGGGCATCCTGTGGGCGGAGACGACGTCGACCTCGTGCGTGACGCCGAGCTCGTCGAGCGCGAGTGCGACGGCGGACATCACCCGCCAGTCCGAGTCGGACCCCATGACGATGCCGACCTCGACCATGACCACCCCTTCGACCAGCGACGGACCGCGCGTCCGCTCGTCCCGCCATCCTTCCACCCCCGCCGCCGGTATCCCCCCACCGGCGGCCCGGTCAGGCGCGGTGCAGCAGGTCGACCGCGTCGCGGGCCGAGGCGAGCAGGGCGTCCACGTCGTCGCCGACCGCGGTGACGTGCCCCAGCTTGCGGCCCGGCCGCACGCCCTTGCCGTACAGGTGCACCTTCGCGGCGGGGTGGGCGGCCATGACCTCCGGGTAGGCCGTGGCGGGGTCCGGCTTCTCGGCCCCGAGGAGGTTGACCATCACCGACGCAGGGGCCAGCGCGGAGGGATCGCCGAGCGGCAGGTCGAGCACCGCGCGCAGGTGCTGCTCGAACTGGCTGGTCACGGCGCCGTCGATCGTCCAGTGGCCGGAGTTGTGGGGGCGCATGGCGAGCTCGTTGACGAGCAACCGCAGGCCGCCGCCCGGTGCCGGGGCGAGGAACATCTCGACGGCGAGCACGCCGGTGACGCCGAGCCCGCTCGCGATGCGCTCGGCGATCGCGCGCGCCTCGCCCGCCAGCTCCGGGGTGAGGGCGGGCGCGGGGGCGATGACCTCGGCGCACACGCCGCCGACCTGCCGCGTCTCCGCCACCGGCCAGCTCCGCACCTCGCCCGCGCTCCCGTCCGGCCCGGTCCCGCCCGGCCGGCGCGCCGTGAGGGCGGCGAGCTCGGAGACGTAGTCGACCTTCTCCTCCACCAGCAGCCGGTCCCCCGGGCCGAGGTCCGCGAGCCAGTCGGCGACGTCGTCCGGCGCACCGACCACGCGCACACCCTTGCCGTCGTACCCGCCACGGGCGGTCTTGACCACCACCGGGCCGCCGGCCTCGGCGATCGCGGCCGCGAGCTCGTCGCGGTCCGCGGCGGTCGTCCACCAGGGGCAGGGCACGCCGAGGGACGTGAGTCGCTCGCGCATGACGATCTTGTCCTGGGCGTGGACCAGCGCGTCCGCCCCGGGACGCACGGGGACCCCGAGCGCGGCGACGGCGTCGAGCACGTCGCGCGGGGTGTGCTCGTGCTCGAACGTGAGGACGTCGGCGCCGTCGACGAGGCGCCGCACCGCGTCGAGGTCACCGGGGCGGCCCTCGACCACATCGGGCACGACCTGCGCGACCGGGGCGTCCGCGGCCTCGACGAGCACCCGCAGGTGCACGTCCAGCGCGAGCGCCGGCGCCTGCATCATGCGGGCCAGCTGCCCGCCGCCGATCACTGCCACCGTCCGTCGCGTCACGGTCGCCCACCCTAGACGGTGCGAACTCCCCCGCCCCGGCCCCGTCCGCCGGGGGAGGTCGACCTACAGTTGTCCGGTGCGACGCCTCATCGACCTCCTCCTGCGCGGCCAGACCTGGCGCGAGTGGTGGATCGAGCTCCTCCGGTTCTGCACCGTGGGGCTCTCGGCGTTCGTCGTCGACGTCGGGCTGTTCAACCTCCTGCGCTTCGGCCCCGGCGAGCTGCTGCACGACAGGCCGCTGACGGCCAAGGTCGTCTCGGTGGCCGTGTCGATCCTCGTGGCCTGGACCGGCAACCGCCTGTGGACGTTCCGGGAGAAGCGCCGGTCCGCCGCCCACCGCGAGGCGGTGATGTTCGTCCTCGTCAACATCGGCGGCATGCTCGTCGCGGTCGGCTGCCTCGCCTTCTCCCACTACGTCCTTCGCCTCACGTCGCCGCTCGCGGACAACATCTCGGCGAACGGCGTCGGGCTCGTGCTGGGCACCGCGTTCCGCTACGTCTGCTACCGGTACGTCGTCTTCACCGAGGACCACACAGGCGGTCCGGCGGCCGAGGGGACGGACCCGGTCGCGAGCAGCTCCGAGGGGACGAGCCCGGACGCAGGGTTGCCGGCGGCGATGCCGTCCCGGTCCCCCGCGCCACCCGTCACCGTCCCGCTCGACGACTCTCGGGTGCTCACGGGCGACCGAGGGCCCACCCCGACTCCTCCGCCGGGCGGTCGGGGGACGCGCCGGCTCCGCTAGATCGCGAAGGAGAGCACGAGCACGGCGATCGACAGGACGAGCATCCCCAGGCAGTTGATCCAGAAGGCCTGCCCGGTGAAGCGCGCCCGCACGTGCGCGACAGCCGCGCAGAGGAAGTAGGCGATCACGCCGACGTTGGCGGCGAAGGCGACGCCGGGCAGCCAGATCCCCGCGACGAGACCGGCCACGGCGAGCCCCTTCGCGACGAGCAGCGTCCACCACCACTGCTCCGGGAGGCCCACGCCCTCGAGGCAGGCGCGGACAAACGTGAGCGGCCGCGCGGACATCGCGATGTCGGCCAGCAGCACCAGCGCGAGGAACGCCGGGGGCCACCACGTGTCGGGCACCAGGGTCATGTCGATCACCCCTCGTCGTCGCAGATGGCGCCGAACGCGTCCCGCAGTGCGCGGTCGATCTCGGTCTCGTCGAGCGGTCCGCGGGCGGCCGCGCTGAAGAGCACGCCGACGTAGGACAGATAGAGCGCACGCGCACGTCGCGGCACAGCGGAGGGCGTCGCGCACCCGTGGAGGACGAGGACGGCCCCGAGCTCATCGACGAGTGACGGGGCGAGCTCGGAGAACAGCGCGGAGGAGTGGCTCCCGGACATGAGGATCGAGGCGTACCTGCGCGAGAGGTCGGGGTGCTCCGCGAAGAGGGTGACGAACGGCCACACGGTCGCCGTGAGCTGTTCGACGCAGGCTCCGCCGTCCCCGCGGGCCCCGGGCATGGCTGCACCGTCGGCACGGTCCTGCACCTCGGCGACGAGAGAGTCGAAGACCTGCACGAGCAACGCGTCCTTGTCGCCGGTCGCCATCACCGTGCCCACACTGACGCCGCTGGCCTCCGCGATGCCCCGGATCGTCGTCGATCCGTATCCGTGCTCACGGAGCAGTCGCCCCGCGGCATCGAGCACCCGGCGCTCTGTCGCCCGGCGTCGTTGGTCGCGCGTCGCCGTCATCGCACCCTCCTGGTGAACATGTTCAGTGAACACGTTCAGTCTAGGTCGGGCCGACCGTCAGGGCAAGGCGCTCGTGCGGGACTCGTCGGATGCGGCCACACCACCGCGTCGCCGTCGGCGACGGGCGTCGAGCGCCGGCCCGGCGGTCGCGACCGGGCGCCCCGGGTCGATCAGGCCCGTACCGCAGCCTGTGCGCGTCCCCGCCCCTCGACCCGCACGACGCCGGCGGCCAGCAGCACCTGCGCCGCCACGTACGTGAGCATCACCCACATGCCGTGCGCGGGCAGCTCCAGGCCGGCGAACTCCCGCAGCGCGATGAGGGAGTCCGAGAGGATGAAGACGAGCGCACCGACCGCGGCGACCCGGCCGAGCGCCGGCGCGAGCACCGCCGTCATGAGGATGACGACGGCGTAGGCGATGACGGCGGGCAGCAGGGCGCCGGCGCCCTGCGCGCACAGGAGGACGAGCACGAGCCCGTAGGCGAGGAACGGCAGCACGAGCGCCGGCTTCCGCCACACGGGGGTGCCGCGGCGGCGCGGCCACAGGGCGAGCACCCACGCGATGTGGGCGAGCAGGAAGAGCGCGAGCATCGCCTCGAACCCACCGGTCCCGAGCAGGCGCGGCACGAGGTCCCCGCCCCACGACAGGGCGAACGCGGCGAGCGCCCACGACGTCGTGGCGGACCTGGGGGCGGGCGTGAGCGCGAGGACGGCGACGATCAGCGGCGGGAGCAGCAGCGGCTGGGTGATCTCGCGCAGCAGGCCGGGGCCGGTGACCTGCGCGACCAGGTGCACGAGCGTGACGACGACGAGGACCGCCGCGGCCACCATCGCCACGGTGACCGCGCGGCGTCCGGGGCCCCGTCGCCCCCTCACGGTCGCCGGCCCGACCGGGCCGCGGCCGGGCTCACCCGCGGCCCCGGCGCCGGCCGGGCTCACCTGCGGCCCCGGCGGCGGCCCACCGACACCAGCGCCCCGTGCGGCAGGACCGCGTCGGGGGTGAGCTCCCGCGGGACCGCATGGACGAAGACCCGGAAGACGGCGGGGCGCCGCTGGGCCAGCTCGAGCCGCCCGCCGTCGGCGGCGACGAGCTCCCAGGCGAGCGCGAGCCCGAGCCCCGTCCCGGAGCCGCCGGAGACGTGCTTGGTGAAGATGTCGGGCGCGAGGTCGTCCGGGACGCCCTCACCCTCGTCGGCGATGTCGATGAACACGCCCTTGCCGCCGGAGGCCGGCCGGGTGGTCACCGAGGTCGTGCCCGCCCCGTACTTCAGGGAGTTCTCGATGACGGTGGCGAGCACCTGGGACAGCGATCCGGGCGTGACGAGCACGGGCAGGTCGGCCTCGTCGGAGAACGTGAGCTCACGGTCGGCCTTCGCGAACGTCTGGTGCCACTCCTCGTCCTGCTGCTCGAAGATCTCCTCGAGGTTGACGACCTCCGTCGAGCCACCGCCCGCCGACCGCGAGGTCTTCAGCAGGTCCTCGACGACGCCGGTGAGCCGCTCGACCTGCTCGAGCGAGCGCCGCGCCTCCTCCCGGACCTCCTCCTGGTCCGCCGTCATCTCGATCTCCTCGAGCCGCATCGACAGCGCGGTGAGCGGCGTGCGCAGCTGGTGGGAGGCGTCGGCCGCGAACTGGCGCTCGGCGGCGAGGCGACCGGCCATCCGGTCCGAGGTGCGCACGAGCTCGGCGGAGACGAGGTCGATCTCCTCGATGCCGGAGACATGGATGCGCGGCCGCACCTGTCCGGACCCGATCTGCTCGGCGGACGCGGCGAGGTAGATGAGCGGCGCGGAGAGCCGGCGCGCGAGCCGGGACCCGATGGCGACGGCGATACCGAGCGCGAGGATCGACGTCACCGCGATGATCGCGACCACCTGCAGCACACGGAACCACACCCGCGAGATGGGGATCTCCATGATCACCTCGGCCCCCGACGGCGTCCGGCTCACCGACCGCATGACGTCGCCGTCGATGGACGGGCCGCCGTCGTAGACCTCGCCGTCGGGGCTGCGCACGACGATGTTGGCCTCGATGTTGTTGCTGCTGCCGCCCCCGACCCACGGGAGGAGCATGTCGTCGTCCAGCGGCTCCTCGGTGACGATGCGGCGTTCGATCGAGCGGGACAGCGACGAGTTCCGCAGGTCCAGCGTGGCGCGCTGGTCCCCCCAGATGAGCGCCCCGCCGAAGACCGCCAGCGGTGCGCCGACGACCAGGACCGCCACCGTCACCGCCACGACGATCATGCGGACCGCGCGGCGGCGCACGTCAGCCGCCGGAGGTCTCGAACCGGAAGCCGATGGCGCGGACCGTCGTGATGTACCGCGGCTGGTCGGCGGAGTCGCCGAGCTTGCGGCGCAGCCAGGACACGTGCATGTCGAGGGTCTTGGTCGATCCCGTGGGGTCGGTGCCCCACACCTCCTGCATGATCGCCTCGCGCGTGACGACGGAGCCCGCGTCCCGCACGAGGACACGCAGGAGCTCGAACTCCTTGGCGGTCAGGTGCATCTCGCGGGTGCCGCGGAAGGCGCGGTGCGCGGCGACGTCGACCCGGACGTCCTGCGCGACGAGCTCGTCCTCCTCGGTGATGTCCCCGCCGGCGCGGCGCAGCAGGGCGCGCACGCGCGCGAGGAGCTCGGCGAGGCGGAAGGGCTTGGTCACGTAGTCGTCCGCGCCGGCGTCGAGACCGACGACGAGATCGACCTCGTCGGCGCGCGCCGTGAGCACGAGGATCGGGACGGTGAGGCCGCGCGAGCGGATCGTGCGCGCCACGTCGAGGCCGTCCATGTCGGGCAGCCCGAGGTCGAGGACCACGAGGTCGGCGCCGTTGGCGAGGTCCTCGAGAGCGGCCCCGCCGGTGGTGTGGGACCGCACCTCGTACCCCTCGCGGCCGAGGGCGCGGGCAAGCGGTTCGGCGATCGCGGGGTCATCCTCGACAAGCAGCACGTGGGTCACGTCGTCATCGTAGGCGTCATCGTCAACGTTTGGTCAAGTCGGCGGGTCCCGGGGCCCGGCAGGGTCGCGACCACGCCCGACGAACCGGCCGATCCGGCGAGGAAATGTGCGGGTCAGGGCGCGGCGCGGACGAGCTCGACCGGTGAGACCTGGCCGATGCCCTCGAGGCCCGCCGCCGGCAGCGGCACCATCCGGAAGACGCCGTCGCGGTCCCGCGCGGAGAGCGCGTCGGCGGTCGCGGCGTCCATGAGGACCGACCCCGCCGGGGCCACGTCGACGAGCCGGGAGGCGAGGTTGACGGTGGGCCCGAACACGTCGCCGAACCGGGAGACCATCTCCCCCCACACGAGCGAAGCCCGCACCGGGAGCATCCGCTCCTTCGCGGTGAGCGCGGCGATGAGGTCGACGCACACCTCGGCCGCGAGGACGAGGTCGTCGGCGACGTAGAGGACGGCGTCACCGATCGTCTTGACGATGCGGGCGCCCGCGGAGGTGATGACGTCGCGGGAGGTGTACTCGAAGGTCTGCACGAGGTCGGCGAGCGCCGCGGAGCCCAGCTCGGTGGAGCGCCGCGTGTAGGCCACCATGTCGACGAACCCGACCGCGCGGGTCAGCGGGTAGCGGTCGAGGTTGGAGCCGCTCGAGGGCTCGCGGGCGGCGACCTCGGCCTCGGTGCGCTGCAGCAGCGCGGAGAGCTGCCGGCGCCACGCGTAGTTGAGCTGCTTCTCCAGCAGGCCGGTGAAGTCGCCGACCCGGTCGAGGAACAGCCGCCGCGCCGCCGTGTCGTCGACGCCGTGCTGGCGGGACAGGCCCTCGACGAGCGCCTCGGTCTGCCACAGGACGAGCCGGTCGGTGGTGTGGGACTGCGCGCGCAGGAGCGAGATCGCCGTCGACATGTCGATGCGGCCGTCGTCGAGGAGCGCCGCCATCGAGGCCAGGGCGGCGACGTCGGCGTCGGTGAAGACGACGCTGTGCTCGCCGACGTTGGGGAAGCCCATCGCCCGCCAGAACGTGTGGGCGAGCTCGAGGGACGTACCCGCGCGGTCGGCGAGCTCCCGGATCGTGTAGGCGGGCTCGGCGCCGAGGATGGAGCGGACGCGCTCGTCCGTCGTCGTCTCGTCGCCGGCCCCGCGGTCCGCAGGGTCGGAGGTCCCGCGCGTGGTGCCCGGGACGGCGGGGACGAGGTCGGCGCCGTCGGGCGCGGGGTGGGGCCGCCCACCGAGCGTCCTGCCCGGCGTCGGTTCCTCGGGTACGCGGGCTCCGCCGTCGGCGGGGCCGACGGCAGGTCGACCCTCCGGCGTGTGCTGCGTCACAGGGCGATGGTAGTGGGTGAGCGCCGTGCGTGGGTGGGACCTTCGGCATGCGGGCAGGTCCGCGCCCCGCTCACCCGGCCGCGAGCGGCCCGACGACGGTGCCGTCGCCCGCGGTGCCGTCGCCCGCGGTGCCGTCGCCCGCGGGCTCCGCCGCCACGGAGGCGTCGAAGCGCATGTGCGTGACGTCCCCGGTGACCAGCAACCGCTCCGCGCCGTCGTCTTCCTGGACCACGAGGCCACCGGTCGGATCGAGCCGCACCGCGGTGCCGACCACCGTCGCGCCGTCCGGCAGCTCGACACGCACCCGCTTGCCGATCGTGATCGACCCGTCGACGATCTCGTCGGCGATCCCGGACCCCTCGGCGTCCCCCTCGGCCGCGACGAGCCGGTCGACGAGACCGGGCAGGTGCCGCCCGAGCGCGTCGAGCACGTCCCGCGGCCCGACGTCGAGGCCGATCTCCTCGAGGTTCGACGACCACTCGACCGGCGAGGAGCCGGCCCGCACGTCGACGCCGACCCCGACGACGAGCGCGCGGGTGCGGGGGCTGACCTCGACGAGGATGCCGGCGACCTTGCGGGCCCGCCCCCACCCGTCGACGGCCTCCGTGCCGGCGCCGAGCAGCACGACGTCGTTGGGCCACTTGGTGGTCGCGGGCGCCCCGAGGTCGGTGAGGGCCCGCTTGAGCGCGAGGGCGACGACGAGCGGGACCCACGTGGTCCGCACCGGCGGCAGGTCCACACGCAGGACGACCGACGCGGTCAGTGCGCTGCCCGGCGCCACGACCCAGGTGCGGCCCGACCGGCCCCGGCCGGCGCTCTGGTGGTGGGCCACGAGCACGGAGAGGTGCGGCCACTCGTCCGGGTCGGAGTCGGCGAGCGCCACGAGGTCGGCATTGGTCGAACCGGTCGTGTCCACCTCGACCACGCGGCTGAAGGCGCTCATGGCCACAGCCAACCACGCGCGGGGCGACGGCGCCGGGCCACGTCCGCGCAGAACGGCCCGGACGGCGTCGAGATCGTCATGAGGACGCGTCGAGACGACACCGGGCGACGGCCCCGGCGGCGGGACCATCTAGGCTGCCACGGGTGAGTGACACCCCGCCGGGCCCCGCCGGCACCCAGGAGAAGATCGACGACCTCGCGCGCCGCCGGAGCGAGGAGATCGACGCCGTGACCGAGTCGGGCGCCACCAAGCAGGCCGCCCGCGGCAAGCGCAGCGCCCGCGAGCGCATCGAGGCGCTCCTCGACGTCGGCAGCTTCACCGAGCTCGACGCGTTCGCCACGCTGCGCTCGACGGCGTTCGGGCTGGAGAAGAAGAAGGTCTCGGGCGACGGCGTCATCACGGGCCACGGCACGATCGACGGCCGGCAGGTCTGCGTCTACAGCCAGGACTTCACGGTGCTCGGCGGCTCGCTCGGCGAGGTGCACGGCCAGAAGATCGCCAAGGTCATGGACCTCGCCCTGCGCACCGGGGTGCCGATCATCGGGATCTCCGACGGCGGCGGCGCCCGCATCCAGGAGGGCGTCGCGGCGCTCACCCAGTTCGCGGAGATCTTCCGGCGCAACGTCGCCGCGTCCGGCGTCATCCCCCAGATCTCGCTCATCCTCGGTCCGAGCGCCGGAGGAGCCGTCTACTCCCCCGCCCTCACGGACTTCATCGTCATGGCCGAGGGCACCTCGAACATGTTCATCACGGGACCCGACGTCATCCGGTCCGTCACCGGCGAGGACGTCGGCTTCGAGGAGCTCGGGGGCGCGTCGACGCACTCCACCCGCTCCGGGGTGGCCCACTACGCGGCCGCCGACGAGGACGACGCGATCGACTACGTCCGCGCGCTGCTCTCCTTCCTCCCGAGCAACAACCTGGCCGACGCGCCGACCTGGCCGCCCGCCGACGGCGAGGACTCCGCGGAGATCGTCGCGGTGGACCACGAGCTCGACGAGCTCGTGCCGGACTCGGACAACCAGCCCTACGACATGCAGACGGTGATCGAGCACGTCGTCGACTACGGCGAGGTGCTCGAGGTCTCGGCGGCGTTCGCGACGAACATCATCACGGCCTTCGGGCACGTCGAGGGGCGCCCAGTCGGCATCGTCGCCAACCAGCCGAGCCAGATGGCGGGCACGCTCGACATCGACGCCGCCGAGAAGGCCGCGCGGTTCGTCCGCACGTGCGACGCGTTCAACATCCCGGTCCTCACCCTGGTCGACGTCCCGGGGTTCCTCCCGGGCACGGACCAGGAGTGGCAGGGCATCATCCGCCGCGGCGCGAAGCTCATCTACGCCTACGCGGAGGCCACCGTCCCGCTCGTCACCGTCATCACGCGCAAAGCCTACGGCGGCGCCTACATCGTCATGGGTTCCAAGCAGCTCGGCGCGGACATCAACCTCGCCTGGCCCACCGCCCAGATCGCCGTGATGGGTGCCGGCGGCGCCGTCAACATCCTCCACCGCGGCGCGCTGAAGAAGGTGGCCGCCGAGGACGGCGACGTCGAGGCCGAGCGCGAGCGGCTGACCGCGGAGTACGAGGACGCGCTCATCAACCCGTGGGAGGCGGCGCGCCGCGGGGACGTCGACGCCGTCATCGCCCCGCACGAGACCCGCTCCCAGGTGGTCCGCGCGCTGCGTGCCCTGCGCACCAAGCGCGCGTCGCTGCCCGAGAAGAAGCACGGGAACATCCCGCTGTGACCGACGGGGACGCGAGGGACTGGTCCGGGCCCGAGGGCGACGACGAGCTCGTGGCCGCCGCCCGGCGCGACCTGGGAGCCGGACCGTCGACGGCGGACGTCCAGGCGCTGGCCGCGCTCAGGGTCGTCTCCGGCACCCCCGACGAGGACGAGCTGGCGGCCCTGCTCGCCGGCCTGGCCACCGCCCGGGCACTCTCGCGCGGCGGGAGCGGGACGGAGGTCGCGGCCGCGGACGGCGGTGCCGCGACGGCGTGGGGCGACCACGGCCGGCGCCTGGGTGTGCGTCGGCCCGGTCCGGACGCCTGGCGCTGGTCCGCCCGGCGGTAGTCCTCAGCCGAAGCGCCTGCGGATCTCCTCGACCGCCGCACCGCCGCCGCGGGTGGACGACACGTGGGCCACGTCCTCGGACGAGGCGTGCTCGCCGTCGACGACGACCCGGCGGCCGGGGACGTCGATGCGCAGGTCGCCCCTGAACGCGGGACGGACCAGCAGGGCGACGCGCGCGGGCCGGCCGTTCACCGCCGCTCGCCGTGCGCGCCCGACGGGGGCCCGTGGCGCTCCCACACCTGGCGCAGGCCGGGGTCGGCCGCGAGCTGCGCCTCCCGTGCCGCGGGCTTGGCGGCGGACAGCTCGTCGAGCAGCGACTGCGCACCGCGCGGGTTGAGGAGGCGGGAGTACTCGAACAGCAGGGGCGTGAGGTCGTCGGCCCCGACCAGGTGCAGGTCCCGGGGGCCGTGGGTCAGCATCGCGACGGCGCGGGCCCGCTCGGCAAGGATCGCCGGGTCGGTCGCGTCGTCCTTCTGCGCTCCGGTGCCCGCCCCGCCCGGCGCCCCGGCACCGCCGGGCGCCTGGAGCATGTCGACCCGGACGCCGGCCCCGACGAGCGCCCGCGTGACGTCGGCGGCGGCCCGGGTGCTGCCCCGCACCGTCGCGCGCAGCGCCTCGACGGGAAGGCCGAGGTTCGCGGCCACCCGCGCGAGTCCCGCGGGATCGGGGTCGCCGCTGAGCGGCCCCACCAGGAGGTACCTGACGACGCCCTCGACGCTGTCCGCGGCCGGCACCTCGTGCCATGCCGGCCGGTCGACGAAGCCGCCGACCACGAGGCCCTCGACGGCGTCCGGGGCCACCGCGGCCGAGGTGCGGTGCATGGCCTCGACGAGCAGCTGGGCCTTCTCGCGCGGGATCTGACGCAGCGGCGCACCCTTGAGGTAGACGGGGGCCAGGACGTCGTCACCGATGCCGAACGCCATGTGCAGGCCGGGGTTGCCGGCGAACCCGAAGTTCGCGCGGCCCACGTGCAGGCGGTCGACGTCCGTGAGCCGGACGGTGCGGCCACCGGTGGTCATCGTCCCGGCGCCGAGGTCGACCTCGACCGGGCGGTAGGGCCGCAGCGTGAGCCAGAGGATGAAGGCGGTCAGCACCAGGGCGATGGCCAGGCCGCCCACGATCCAGCCGGGCTCCCCCTCACCGAGCGACCAGCCGGCGAACGCCCCGATCAGGGAGATCCCGACGACGATGAGGACGAGGACGGGCGCGTTGTCCACCATCGCCCCCCGCGAGATCGTCCGTGGTCCGTGGGCAGCCTGGGCGGGCGGTGTCATGCGGACGAGGTTAGCGGCGACGGGACGAGGCGGCGGTGAGACATCGCACAGGTCCTCGACGGGAGCGAAGATCACGACTTATCGTCGGCGGGTAACGTTCCGATAACGAGGAGTCCTCCCGACGTGTTTGCACCTCCGCGCGGCCGCCACGCACGGCACCGCACCCTTGCCCCCCGGGTCGCCACCGCGCTCCTGACCGTCGCCGCCGCGACGTCGGTCGCGACCACCGCCCAGGCCACCGAGGCCCCGACCGGCGTCCGCACGGTCACCCCGGCCATCCGTACCGACGCCGGCTGGCAGAACCAGGTCGCCAACGCGATCGCCGCCCAGACCAACGCCTACCGCGCCGCCAACGGGCTCTCGCAGCTCACGCGCAGCGGCTCCATCGACTCCGTCGCCCAGGAGTGGTCCAACCACCAGGCGAGCATCGGCTCGATGGTCCACCGCGGTGACTACGGCCGTTCGGCCGTCCCCGCCGGCTCGTCCAGCACCTCCGAGATCCTGTCCTGGGGCATCTACCCGGACCACCAGGCCGACTACTTCATGAGCCAGTGGCGCAACTCGCCGGTGCACAACAACATCCTGCTCACCGGCTCGTACACGCACTACGGCGTCGGCGTCGCGGTCTCGGCCGACGGCCGCGTGTTCGCCACGCAGAACTTCGCGACCTACGCGGGCGGTGGCCCCGGCGGCTCGACGCCGGCGCCCGCCGCGCCTGCCCCGGCCGAGCCCGCACCGGCCGAGCCCGAGGTCGACCCCCAG
>JBQDDG010000008.1:0-55186 GCA_052093225.1 Actinomycetaceae bacterium | reverse complement strand
AGCCCGAGGTCGACCCCCAGGCCGAGGCCGACGCCCAGGCCCAGGCCCAGGCCCAGGCCGAGCAGGAGGCCCGCGACGCACGGACCGACGAGTCCGCCGCCTCGCGCGACACCGCCCGCACGGAGCCCGAGCCGGAGCCGGTCCGCCCGCCCGGGACGCCCCGCTTCCTCCTGTCGGACGAGCTGGCCGGCGACGCCGCGCACAACTTCCTCTACGGCGTCGAGGGCGACGAGATCTTCGTCGGCGACTTCGACGGCGACGGCACGGACACCGTCACGGTGCGGCGCGGCAACGAGCTGCACATCACCGACACCCTCGGCACGGGCCCCGCGGAGCGGGTCGTCCAGCTGGGGGACCCCGGCGACGAGATCATCCAGGGCGACTTCGACGGCGACGGCACCGACACGTTCGCGGTGCGCGACGGCAACGTCATGCACATCGTCAACGACCTGGACGACCCCGGCCAGATCGAGCTGGCGGCCTTCGGCGCCGACGGCGACACCCTGCTCGTGGGCGACTGGGACGGCGACGGGACCGACACCTTCGGCGTCCGCCGCGGCAACGAGGTGGTCCTCACGGACGACCCCACCGGCGCGAGCGTCGACGCGGAGCTCACCCTCGGCGAGGCGAGCGACCTCGTCCTCGTGGGCGACTGGGACGGCGACGGCGCGGACAGCCTCGCCCTCCAGCGCGGCGCGGACTTCTTCGTGACGAACGAGAACGCCGCGCACGCCGAGGTCGAGGAGACCCGCTACGGCCGCGACGGCGACACCGCGGTGTTCGGCGACTGGGACGGCGACGGCGCGGACAGCCTCGGCGTCGTCCGCATCGAGCAGACCCGCTGAGCCCCGCGCGACGGGCCGGCCCACCCCGGTCCCCGCGCGAGCCGAATCTGCATGACCCGGCGGGGTCACCGGTCCTACGCTGGACCGGTGACCCCGCCGTCGTCCGTCCCCGAGCCCACCACGACGACCCCCGAGCGTCGCCCCACGCCCGTCGACGAGCTGGCCGAGCGGCATCTCGCCGCCGCGGTCGCGCTCGACCCGGTCGAGGCCACCGACATCGGCCTGCCGGGCCACGAGCACGAGTGGCCGGACCTCTCCCCGGACGGCGTCGCCGCCCGCGCGGACCTCAGGCGCGCGACGCTCGCCGAGCTGGGCACGCTCCGCGCCGAGGACGACGTCGACGCCGTGACGATCGACGTCCTGCGCGAGCGCCTCGGGCTCGACGTCGAGCTGCACGAGGCCGGCGAGGACCTCGCCCCGCTCAACAACATCCACTCCCCCGTCCAGAACCTCCGCGACGTCCTCGACCTCATGGCGACCGGAACGAGCGAGCAGTGGGACTGGATCGCCGAGCGCCTCACCACCATCGACAAGGCCCTCGCGGGCTACACGGAGTCCCTGCGCGCCCGGGCGGCGACCGGACACCCGCTCACCGAGCGCCAGGTGCGTGTCGGCATCGAGCAGGCGGCCGCGCTCGCGGAGCCGGACTCCTTCTTCACGTCCTTCGTGGCGGGGGCCAGGCCCGACGGCGCCGAGCCGCCGGCCGCGCTCGCCGTCCGGCTCGCCGAGGGGGCGGGGCGGGCACGCGCCGCGTACGGCGCGCTCGCTGAGGTGATCCGTACGGAGCTCGCTGCGGACGCAGTGCCGGGAGACGCCGTCGGGCGGGACAGCTACGCCCTGCACTCGCGGTTCTTCCTCGGCGCCGAGGTCGACCTCGAGGAGACCTACGCGTGGGGGCTGGAGGAGGTCGCACGGCTCACCGCCGAGCAGGAGGCGGTCGCGGCCGAGCTCTACGGCCCGCGCACCACCCCCACCGAGGCCATGGCTCGCCTCGACGCCGACCCCGCCCGCAAGCTGCACGGCACCGACGCCCTGCAGGAGTGGATGCAGCGGACCTCCGACAAGGCGGTCGCCGAGCTCGCCGAGAGGTACTTCGACGTCCCGGAGCCCGTGCGCCGCCTCGAGTGCCGCATCGCGCCGACCCAGACCGGCGGCATCTACTACACGGGCCCGAGCGCGGACTTCTCCCGGCCGGGCCGCATGTGGTGGTCGGTGCCCGCGGGGGTGACCGAGTTCGGCACGTGGCGCGAGACGACGACCGTCTACCACGAGGGCGTGCCAGGGCATCACCTGCAGATCGGCCAGACCGCGTTCCGCTCGGCGCTGCTCAACACCTACCGCCGCATGGGCGTGTGGATCTCCGGCCACGGCGAGGGCTGGGCCCTCTACGCCGAGCGGCTGATGGAGCAGCTCGGCTACCTCGACGACCCGGGCGACCGGATGGGCATGCTCGACGGGCAGCGGATGCGTGCCGCGCGGGTGGTCCTCGACATCGGCGTCCACCTGGGGCTCCCCCTGCCGGCCGATCTCGGGACGGGCACGTGGGACGCGCGCGCCGCCTGGACCTACCTGCAGGAGAACGCGAACTCCGACGACGCTTTCCTCGCCTTCGAGCTCGACCGGTACATGACGTGGCCCGGCCAGGCGCCGAGCTACAAGGTGGGCCAGCGGATCTGGGAGCAGATCCGGGACGAGAGAGCGGCCCGCGAGGGGGCGGCCTTCGACCTCAAGCGGTTCCACCGCCGGGCGCTGGACGTCGGCTCGGTCGGCCTCGACACCCTGCGCCGCGCCCTCGCCTGACACCCCTCGCCGTCGAGATTGCGGTAGGGAACCACCGAGATTGCGGTGGGGAGGCGTCGAGATTGCGGTTCGTCGCCCTCCACTACCCTCGGCGGGTGCTCCGACTCGTGCTCGCCTCCGCCTCGCCCGCCCGCACCGCCACCCTCTCGGCCGCCGGCCTCGTGCACGAGGTCAGCGTGTCCGACGTGGACGAGCCCGCGGTCCTCGCGGCCCAGGCCCGTGCGGCGGCCGACGCCGGCGAGCCCGCCCCCGAGCCGGTCGACCAGGTCCTTGCGCTCGCGTGCGCGAAGGCCGAGGACGTGGCGGCCACGATCGCGGCCAGCCTCGGCACGAGCGACGGCAGGCGCGACGCCGAGAGCCACGCCGACGGCGGGTCCGACAGCGGGAGCGGGGTCGACCGCGGGGGCGCATCCAGCAGCGACGCCGCCGACGGCGACCGGTTCCTCGTCCTCGGCTGCGACTCGATGCTCGAGGTCGACCTCGGCGACGGCGTCGAGGTCGTCGGCAAGCCCGAGGACGCGGCCACCGCCCGGCAGCGGTGGCGGGCCATGCGGGGCGGCACGGGGGTCCTGCACACGGGGCACTGGCTCGTCGACCTCCCCGCGGGCACGGGCGGACCTGCGGGCGACGGCCACGGGGCCGGCTCCGGCGTCGGGGCCGTCTCCTCGGCGCTCATCCGGTTCGCGGACCTCACCGACGACGAGATCGACGCCTACGTGGCGACCGGCGAGCCGCTCGCGGTGGCCGGCGGGTTCACGGTGGACGGGCTCGGCGGGCCGTTCGTCGACGGCATCGAGGGCGACTTCCACGGGGTCGTCGGCGTCTCGCTCCCCCTGCTGCGCGACCTGCTCGGCCGGGTCGGGCTCGCCGTCACCGACCTCTGGCACTGAACGCCACGCGCCCGCCGCGCACAACGTCACAGCACGGCTCGTTGGGTCCCGGCGGGCCGTGCGGCTACCGTAGCGGGGCAACGCGCGCGCACACCGGCGTCCGCGCACCCGACGCGAGGAGAGGCATGGCGAACGAGGGCTCCTACCCGCTGCCGCGCAAGGTGCTCGTGGCCAACCGCGGCGAGATCGCCGTCCGGGTGATCCGCGCCTGCCGCGACGCGGGGATCGCCACCGTCGCCGTCTACGCCGACCAGGACCGCGAGTCCCAGCACGTCACGCTCGCCGACGAGGCCTACGCGCTCGCCGGCACCCGCGCCGCCGAGACCTACCTCGACACCGCCAAGGTCCTCGACGCCGCCCGCCGCTCGGGCGCCGACGCGCTCCACCCCGGCTACGGGTTCCTGTCCGAGGACGCCGAGTTCGCCCGCGCGGTCACCGACGCCGGGGTCCTGTGGATCGGCCCGCCGCCGGCCGCCATCGAGTCGCTCGGGGACAAGGTGACGGCCCGCCGGATCGCCCAGTCCGTCGGGGCCCCGCTCGTGCCCGGCACGAAGGACCCGGTCACCGGCGCCGACGAGGTGGCGGCCTTCGCCGCCGAGCACGGCTACCCCGTGGCCATCAAGGCGGCCTTCGGCGGTGGCGGACGCGGCCTGCGCGTGGCCCGCAGCGAGTCCGAGGTCGTCGACCAGTACGAGTCCGCGGTGCGCGAGGCGCTCGCGGCGTTCGGTCGCGGCGAGTGCTTCGTCGAGCGGTTCCTCGACCGCCCCCGCCACATCGAGACCCAGTGCCTCGCGGACACGCACGGCGACGTGGTGGTGGTCTCCACCCGCGACTGCTCGCTGCAGCGTCGGCACCAGAAGCTCGTCGAGGAGGCGCCCGCCCCGTTCCTCTCCGAGGACCAGCACGCCCGGCTCGTCGAGGCCTCGACGGCGATCCTCAAGGCCGCCGGCTACGTGGGCGCGGGCACCTGCGAGTTCCTGCTCGGCGTCGACGGCACGATCTCCTTCCTCGAGGTCAACACGCGCCTCCAGGTCGAGCACCCCGTCACCGAGGAGATCAGCGGGATCGACCTCGTGCGCGAGCAGCTCCGCCTCGCCGCCGGGGAGCCCCTCGGCTACACGGAGGTCCCCCTGCGCGGCCACTCGATCGAGCTGCGCATCAACGGCGAGGACCCCGCGTCCGGCTTCATGCCCGCGCCCGGCACCGTCACGGAGCTCGCCTGGCCGGCGGGCCCCGGCGTGCGCGTGGACTCCGGCGTGGTGGCGGGCGACGAGATCTCCGGCGCCTTCGACTCGATGCTCGCCAAGATCATCGTCACCGGTGCCACGCGCCGCCAGGCGATCGAGCGCGCCCGCCGCGCGCTGCGCGAGACGCGGGTGGTCGGCGTCCCCACGGTCCTCCCCTTCCACGCGTCCGTTCTCGAGCAGCCGGACTTCGTCGCGGCCGAGGGTGGGGAGTCCTTCCGCGTCCACACCACCTGGATCGAGAACGACTACGCCGAGCAGCTCACCGGCCTGCCGAGCACCCGCCCCGCGGCCGCGCCCCCGGACGAGCCCACCCCGGAGCCGGCGGCGACCGAACGCGTCGTCGTCGAGGTCGGCGGCAAGCGCCTCGAGGTCGTCATCCCCGCCGGGCTCGGCATCTCGCAGAAGCGGTTCGGCCGCGGCCCGGTGCGCCGGTCGCTGCGTCGCTCCGGCGGCGCCCGCGGCAACGGTGGCGGCAGCGGCACCTCTCTGAGCGCACCGATGCAGGGCACGATCGTCAAGTACGCGGTCGAGGAGGGCGACGTCGTCGAGGCGGGCCAGACCGTCGTCGTCCTCGAGGCGATGAAGATGGAGCAGCCGCTGGCCGCCCATCGGGCCGGCCGCGTCACCGGCCTGACGTCGGCCCCCGGCACCACCGTCTCGTCCGGGACGGTGATCTGCCAGATCGTCGACGTCGAGACCGAGCCCGCCGACGTCCCGCTGCCGCCCGCGACGTGACCGGCACCGGCCGCCCGTCCCCCACCCCGCCCCCGGGGAGGCGGCCACGACTCCTGCCCGGCGACGGCTGGGTCGAGTGCGCGTGCGGCGCGCGGCACTGGGGGCTCAACGGCGCGGCGGGCCTGCTCGCCTGGCGGGTCACCGACGGCGAGGTCGAGATCGCCCTCCAGCACCGCGCCGCGTGGTCGCACCACGGCGACACCTGGGGCGTCCCCGGCGGCGCGATCGCCGACGGTGAGACGGCCCTGACCGGCGCCCTGCGCGAGGCCCACGAGGAGTCCGGCATCGAGGCGGGGCACCTCGCCGTCCACGCCACGCGCGTGCTGCGCCACCCCGACTGGTCCTACACGACGGTGATCGCCCGGGCGGCCGAGGAGGCGAGCGTCGGTGCGACCGACGCCGAGTCCGTCGAGGTCCGCTGGGCGCGCCCGGCCGAGCTGCGTCCCGGCGGCCTGCCGCTCCTGCCGGCGTTCGCCGACTCGCTGGAGGAGCTGTCCGCGATGCTCGGGCGGGTGGTGCTCGTCGTCGACTCCGCGAACGTCGTCGGCTCGGTCCCCGACGGGTGGTGGCGCGACCGCACCGCCGCCACGGAGCGCCTGCGCGACTCCCTCGCCCGGGTGGCGACGGGCGGTCTCCCGGCCGACGACGTCGCCCTGCCCGGGGACCGGTGGTACCCCGAGGTGCACCTCGTCACCGAGGGGCGGGCGCGCGGCGTCGCCTCCACCGGCGCGGTCACGGTGCACGAGGCGCCCGGCGAGGGGGACGACGAGATCGTCCGGCTCGTCACCGACCTGGCCGGCGGCGTGCCGTCCGCGCCGGCTCCGGGCTTCGTGCGCGTGGTCGTGGCGACGGCGGACCGTGAGCTCGCGCGGCGCTGCGAGGCGGCGGGGGCGGTCGTCGTCGGGCCGCGGTCCGTCCGACCGACGCCGTAGCGACGCCTGCCACACGAACGCGCCGTCCGCGCGTCGGCGCCGCGAACTACCCTGGGGCCATGACTTCTCCCGCCTGGGGCCACGGCCTGGCCACCCGCACCGCATCCGGCGAGACGCTCGACGTCTGGTACCCCGCCCCCGCCCTCGGCGAGCCCCCCGCGGGGCCCGACACCGAGGCCCTCGCGGAGCTCGCCGCCGGCGCGCGCACGGACGAGGTGCGCGGCGTCGTCACCGAGGTCGTCACCACCTCGATCGACCTCGACGCCGCCCCGGCCGACGCCGCCGACGCCTACCTGCGTCTCCACCTGCTCTCCCACCGGCTCGTCGCCCCGCGCTCGATCAACCTCGACGGGCTCTTCGGCGTGCTGTCGATCGTGGCCTGGACGAACCTCGGCGCCGTCCTGCCGGCGGACCTGCCCGCCGTCCGGGTGCGCGCCGCCGCGGCCGGTCAGTACGTCGTCGTGCAGCTCGTCGACAAGTTCCCGCGGATGGTCGACTTCGTCGTCCCGTCCGGCGTGCGCATCGGGGACGCCGACCGCGTCCGCCTCGGCGCCCACCTCGCCGAGGGCACGACCGTCATGCACGAGGGCTTCGTCAACTTCAACGCCGGCACGCTGGGCCGCTCCATGGTCGAGGGCCGCGTCTCGCAGGGCGTCGTCGTCGGCGACGGCTCCGACGTCGGCGGTGGCGCCTCGGTCATGGGCACGCTCTCGGGCGGCGGCACCGAGCAGGTGACGATCGGCGAGCGCTGCCTCGTCGGCGCGAACGCCGGCATCGGGATCTCGCTCGGGGACGACTGCGTCGTCGAGGCGGGGCTCTACGTCACGGCGGGCACGAAGGTCACGGTCCTGCCCGAGGAGAAGGTGCTCGCCGCGCGTGAGCTCTCCGGCGTGCCCGGCCTGCTCTTCCGCCGGCACTCGGTCACCGGCTCCGTGCAGGTCCTCGCCCGCGAGGGGCACGGCGTCACCCTCAACGCCGCGCTGCACGCGTGACGAGGCGCGCGCCGCGCGGCGGCGTGACCCGGCTCCTGTCGCGCGCCCGCGGGACCCGGCTCCCGTGACCCGCGCGGTCCGATGAACGAGGCCGCCCCACGCCGGTCGGGCCTGTCCTGCCTCGGCGGCCTCGCCGTCGTCGCGATCATCCTCGCCGTGGCGATCGGCGGCGTCGTGGCGGTGCTGACGTTCGTCGTGCGCTCCCCCGCGTCGGGGACGTGCCACGCCGACGCCGGCGGGACGCTGCAGGCCACCCTCGACGGCGACCAGGCCGCGAACGCCGCGCTCATGGTGGGTCTCGCCGAGCAGCGCGACCTGCCGATCCGCGCGACGACGGTGGCGATCTCCACCGCCATGCAGGAGTCGAAGCTGCGCAACATCGACTACGGGGACCGCGACTCCGTGGGGCTCTTCCAGCAACGCACCTCCCAGGGCTGGGGCGAGGTCGAGCAGATCATGGACCCCGTCTACGCCACCGGGCGCTTCTACGACGCGCTCGTCGAGGTCGACGGCTGGGAGCGGATGTCGATCAACGACGCCGCCCAGACCGTCCAGCGCTCCGGCTACCCGGAGGCCTACGCGCAGCACGAGACGATGGCGCGCGCGTTCGCGGCGAACCTCACCGGTCAGGTCGAGGGCGGCCTCACCTGCCGCCTCTCCCTGCCCGACGGCGCCGAGGAGGCGACGACGTCCTTCGCCACGGGCACGGTCGCGGACCTCGCCCGCCGGGACCTCGGGCTCGACCCTGAGGAGCTCGGTGCCGGCGCGCTCCTGCTCGACGCGCGCGGCCTCCCGGACGGGGCCACCGGGGACGACGGCGGGGTGTCCGCCGGGTGGGGCGTGGCCCACTGGGCGGTTGCCACCGCGAGCGGGACCGACGCCGTCGCCGTGGCCACCGACGGGCAGGTCTGGCTCCGCTCCGCCGGCAACGACTCGGCGTGGATCGCGCTCGACGGCGCGGGGGAGCTCACCGCGGTCGAGCAGGCCGTCGTGGACGCCGCGGCGAGCCTCGAGCCCGGGCAGGTCGCCGTCGGCTGAGCCGTGCCCTGTTCGGGCTGTCGCGCGCCACTCATTTTCGCGGACCGATGGGCGGGAGCCACCCGGACCGCGTAACGTGGCCGGGGACCGGGGCATCTGCTTCGTTCTGATCCACCCGGAAGTAGGCCACGCCTTGACGGTGACCGACCTCGCCCCCTCCCCCCAGACCCCCGGCGCGCGCCCAGCCCGCGGCACAGCCGGTGAGAAGTACGTCAGCTCCTTCACCACGCTGACGAAGTCCGTGAAGGACGCCGGCCTCATGCAGCGCGCCTACGGCTACTACTGGACCAAGTTCGCGATCCTCATGGCGCTCGGCGCCGGGCTCGTCGTCGCCTTCGTCTTCATCGGGAACTCCTGGTGGCAGATGGGGATCGCCGCGGCGCTCGGCCTGCTGATGACGCAGACCGCGTTCATGGGCCACGACGCCGCCCACCGCCAGATCTTCCGCTCCGGACGATGGAACACCTGGGCCTCGCTGGTGATGATCAACCTCGTCACCGGCATGGGCCACGGCTGGTGGAACAAGAAGCACAACAAGCACCACTCCGCGCCGAACACGCTCGGCAAGGACCCGGACATCGATCCCGGTCCGGTCATCTGGACCAACGAGGCGCTGCAGACCCGCAGGACCCGGCTCGGCCGGTGGTTCGCCAACGTCCAGGCCTACACGTTCTTCCCGCTGCTGGCCTTCGAGGGCCTCAGCCTCCACGTCCAGGGCATCGCCCGGCTGTTCTCGCGGCAGAAGATCGAGCACCGGTGGGTCGAGGCCGCGTTCATCGCGCTCCGTCTCGGCGGCTACGTCGCGATCGTCCTGCTCATCCTGCCGCCCGGGAAGGCCGCGGCGTTCATCGGGATCCAGATGGCGCTGTTCGGCGCCTACCTCGGGCTCTCGTTCGCGCCGAACCACGTCGGGATGCCGCTCGTGCCCCGCGGGATGAAGGTCGACTTCCTCCAGCGTCAGGTGCTGATGAGCCGCAACATCTCCGGCGGGAGGTGGGTCGACACCTTCATGGGCGGGCTCAACTTCCAGGTCGAGCACCACCTGTTCCCGTCGATGGCGCGCCCGAACCTGCGCAAGGTCGCCCCGATGGTGCGCGAGCACTGCCGGAGCCTCGGCGTGAAGTACACCGAGACCACGCTCTTCCAGTCCTACCGGGCCGTGACCGCGCACATCCACAAGGTGGGGCGCGGTGGCGCGGACGTGTGGGCGTGCCCGCTCGCCGGGCAGATGCGCACGGCCTGAGACCTGGCCCCTCGCGCGCGGCGGCTGTTCGCGCGTGAGGGGGACCCGGTCGTGGCGCCGACGACGCCGTCCCGTCCGTGCCGACCAGCGGCCCCGACGGTGCCGAACCGCGGTCCGTCCCGGTGGCGACGAACCGCAGTCTCGACGTTGACGAACCGCAGTCTCGACGAGCCCCGACCGCAGTCTCGACGGCGAGGCGGTGGTCAGCGCGTGAAGGCGCTGAGCCCGGTGATCGCGCGGCCGACGACGAGAGCGTTGATGTCGTCGGTGCCCTCGTAGGTGTAGATGGCCTCGGCGTCGGCGTGGAAGCGCGCCACGTCGGTGTCCAGCGTGATGCCGTTGCCCCCGCACACCTCGCGCGCGAGCGCCACGGTCTCGCGCATGTGCAGGCAGGTCTGCCGCTTGGCGAGCGAGGACTCGACCTCGTCGAAGATCCCCTCGTCCTGGCGCTGCGAGAGCCGCACCGCGAGGCCGAGCGAGCTCGTGAGGTTGCCGAGCATCCGCGCCAGCTTCTCCTGGACGAGCTGGAACCCGCCGACCGGACGCCCGAACTGCTCGCGCGCCAGCACGTAGCGCCGGGCGGCCTCGAAGGCGCCGGCCTGCACCCCCGTGGCGTGCCAGGCGACGGTCATCCGCATGCGGCGCAGCATCGCCCCGACGTCGGCGAAGGACTCGACCCGGGCGAGCCGCAGCTCGTCGGGCACCCGCACGGAGTCGAGGTCGATCACCGAGTTGGTGACCATCCGCATCGAGGTCTTCCGTTCGATGGTCGTCAGGCGCACCCCGTCGGCGTCCGCGGGCACCACGAACATCCGGACCGGACCGCGGTCGGGCTCGCGGGCGACGACGCCCAGGTGGTCGGCGTACGCGGCGGACCCGATCCACCGTTTGGTCCCGTCGAGGACCCAGTGGTCGCCGTCGCGGCGGCAGGTGGTCGCCAGCCCGCCGGCGACGTCGGACCCGTGCTCCGGCTCCGTCATGGCGAAGACGCCGCGGGCGGAGAAGTCGACGACGCTGGGCCGCCAGCGGGCCACCTGCTCGGGCGAGCCGCCGACGTCGATGTTCGTGAGGAACAGCGCGGCCTGGCCGTTGTACCAGGTGGCCAGGGAGGCGTCGTGCCGGGCGAGCTCGAAGGACCGGAACCCCTGGAAGAGCCAGCGCGGCGGGGCTCCGTCGAACGCGGCCGGCTCGATGAACCCGCCCGCAGCGAGCGGCTCGACGACGGCCAGGGGGAAGTCCGCGCGGTCCCAGTGGTCGTTGATCACCTCGGCCGGGACGTGCTCGGTCATCACCTCGCGCAGCCGCAGGAGCTCGCCTCGCTCGACGTCGGTGAGCAGGTCGGCGTAGCGGTAGAGGTCGCTGTCCGGGTACTGAGTCCCCATCGTCCCTGGCCTTTCGTCTCGTCCGAGGCTCCGGGGCGCCGCGCGGTGCGTGGCGCCCCGGCCCCGGTCAGCGGTCCTCGACCGCCACGTAGTCCCGCTCGGTGGCGCCGGTGTAGACCTGGCGCGGGCGGCCGATCTTCGTGTTCTTGTCGTCGATCATCTCGCGGTACTGGGCGATCCAGCCGGGCAGACGACCGAGGGCGAACAGCGGAGTGAACATCTGCGTCGGGAAGCCCATCGCCTTGTAGATCAGGCCCGTGTAGAAGTCGACGTTCGGGTAGAGCTTCCGCTCGACGAAGTAGTCGTCGGCGAGCGCGATCTCCTCGAGGTTCATCGCGATGTCGAGCAGGCGGTCGTCCTTGCCGAGCTTCGCCAGGACGTCGTGTGCGACGTTCTTGACGATCGCCGCGCGCGGGTCGTAGTTCTTGTAGACCCGGTGACCGAACCCCATGAGGCGGACGCCCTCCGCCTTGTCCTTCACCTTGCGCATGTAGGACTCGACCGAGTCGTCGGACTCGTCGATGCGCGAGAGCATCGCGAGCACGGCCTCGTTGGCGCCGCCGTGCTTCGGGCCGGACAGGGCGCCCACGCCTGCGGAGATCGACGCGTAGATGCTCGCGTCGGAGGAGCCCACCATGCGCACGGTCGACGTCGAGCAGTTCTGCTCGTGGTCGGCGTGGAGGATGAGCAGGAGGTCGAGCGCCTTGAGGACGGCCGGGTCGACCTCGCGGTGCTGGTAGGGCAGGTCGAACGTCATGCGCAGGAAGTCCGCGGTGTAGCTGTAGGACTGGTCCGGGTAGAGCAGCGGCAGGCCCGACGCGCGCTTGGAGATGTACGCGATCATCGTCGGGATCTTGGCCATGAGGAGCACGGTCGAGAGCTCACGCTCGTACTCGTCGAACGGGTCGAGCGTCTGCGGGTAGTAGGTCGCGAGGCCCGCGATACCGGCCTGGAGCATCGACATCGGGTGCCCGTTCGGCGGGAACGCGGTGAAGAAGTTCTTGAAGTCCTCGTGCAGCACCCGGTGGCGCTTGATCCGGCGGGTGACCGCCTCGAGCGTGTCCGCGTCCGGCAGCTCGCCGTAGATGAGGAGGTAGGCGGTCTCGAGGAACGTCGAGTGCTCCGCGAGCTGGTCGATCGGGTAGCCGCGGTAGCGCAGGATGCCCGCGTCGCCGTCGATGTAGGTGATGGCCGACTCGGTCGACGCGGTGTTGGTGAAGCCGTAGTCGAGCGTGACCGTGCCGGTCTGCCCGAGCAGCTTGCCGATCGTCAGGCCGTCCGCACCCTCGCTGGCCCGGACCCGGGGCAGCGGGAGCGTCTTGTCGTCGACGGTGAGCGTGGCGTCGTCGGTCATGCGTAGGTCCCCTTCATCGGTGGTGGGCGCCTCGTGGGCGCTCGCGGGGCCGGCTCACCGCCCCCGTCGGAGGTCATCCACCTCCAAGATACCCGCGCGCGGCACCGTTCAGCGCGGCGCGGTGAGTGCCGGACGTCCCTCCCGCCGGGGCGGTCCTCACGTCATCGACACCGCCCGACGGCGCCGCCCGGCTGACGGAAATCGCCTCTCGGAGCGTGGAAACGGTCAGGCGAGAAGGCGCTCGACGGCGGCGTCCACGCGCTCGTCGCTCGCCGTCAGCGCCATGCGGACGCGACCCTCGCCGGACGGTCCGTAGAAGTCGCCGGGAGCGACGAGGATGCCGAGGCCGGCGAGCTCGTCGACGAGCTCGCGGCCCCGCGCGCCCTCCTTGCCGAGCCAGAGGTACAGGCCCGCCACCGTGTCCGGGTCCGGGGCGAGCCCCCGGGCGGCGACGGCGCCCAGCAGGGCCGCGCGGCGCCGGCCGTACCGCTCGCGCTGGAGCGCCACGTGCGCGTCGTCGCCGAGGGCGGCGGTCATCGCCGCCTGGACCGGTCCGGGCATCATCATCCCCGCGTGCTTGCGGATCTCGGTGAGCCTGCCGATCAGGGCGGGGTCGCCGGCCAGCAGCGCCGCGCGATAGCCGGCCATCGACGACTGCTTGGACAGCGAGTAGGCCACGAGCAGGTCCGTGTGGTCCCCGCCGCTGACGCGCGGGTCGAGGAGGCTCGGCACGCCCTCGCTCGCGTACGGCTCGGTCCAGGCGAGCTCGGCGTAGCACTCGTCGGAGACGACGACGGCGCCCACCTCGCGCGCCCAGGCCACGACGGCGGCGAGCCGGTCGACCGGGAGCACGTGGCCGTGCGGGTTCGCCGGCGAGTTGAGCCAGACGAGCCGGACCCGCTCACGGGGCCAGTCCTGGGGACGGGCCGGGTCCACGGCGACCGGCTCGGCACCCGCGAGGCGCGCCCCGACGTCGTACGTCGGATAGGCGACGGCCGGGTGCAGCACCCGGTCCCCCGCCCCGATCCCGAGCATCGCCGGCACCAGCGCGACCGCCTCCTTGGAGCCGATCGTCGGCAGCACGCCGGACTCCGTGAGGGTGACGCCACGTCGCCGGGCGAACCACGCGACCATGGCGGCGCGGAGCTCGTCGGTGCCGACGGTCGTCGGGTAGCCCGGACGGTCCGCCGCCGCGCGGAGGGCATCCCGGACGACCTGCGGCGTCGGGTCGACGGGGGTGCCGACCGACATGTCGACGATCCCGTCCGCGTGCGCGGCGGCACGCTCACGCGCCGGTCCGAGCGAGTCCCAGGGGAAGTCGGGCAGCGCGTCGCCGTGCAGCGTCACGTCAGGCCTGCGGCGGGGCGGCGACCACCAGCGGGTGGTCGAACCCGAGCCTCCCGGTCCTGGCCGCGCCGCCCGGGGAACCCACGGGCTTCGACTGTCCGGGCATGACGTCGGCGAAGAAGTTGACGTTCACGTCGTAGTAGTCGGACCACCGCTCCGGCGTGTCGTCCTCGTAGTAGATGGCCTCGACGGGGCAGACGGGCTCGCAGGCGCCGCAGTCGACGCACTCGTCGGGCTGGATGTAGAGCATGCGGTCGCCCTCGTAGATGCAGTCGACGGGGCACTCGTCGACGCAGGCACGGTCGAGGATGTCGATGCAGGGCTGAGCAATCACGTACGTCATGCCCCCATGGTCCCACGGAGGGCGACACCCGCGCTGTCCCTGGCCGCGCGCATCCGCGCGCGTCGCCCACCCGGGGCATTCGCTCCGTGCACGCGACCGTGCACGGGAACAATGCACTGGACCATGCACGAGGTCCGTGCCGGGGATCCGTGCGTGGGCTCCGCGCACGGGCTCGAAGGACGCGGGGGCTCGAAGGACGCGGGGGCACCGGCATGTGGGACGCTCGGGAGGTGTCACGATCCTTCCTCGGCTACCCGGGCCCCGAGGGGGTCCCGTGGCGCACGTGGACCGTCGGCGAGCGTGTGGTCGTGCGGTTCCAGGACGGCGACGACGCCCGCGACGCGCTCGGGGTCCTCGTCGCCGCGGACGCGGACGCGCTGACCGTCGAGACCAGGCGCGGGAGGGTCCTCGTGCCGGTCCCGGCGATCCTCACCGGGAAGCGCGTACCCCCTCCCCCGCCACCACGCCGCCCCAGGCGCTGACGAGTACCCCGGGCCAGATCTGCTGCGGCGCTCGAAGGAGGCGCTCGAAGGAGGCGGTCGAAGGATCTGACGAGGAAGCTCGACGCACCGCACCCGAGCCACTCCCGCCGACGACCCCACGGGTGACGACACCACGGGTTGTGGCACGAAGCCACCGACCAGGGCGGTGGTCTCGAGACAGGACCAGTGTTCTCGACGGGCGGGGCGCCGGCCGAGACCGGCCACCGCTCCTGACGGCTCGCGGGCTCGGCGTCAGCCGCAGGTCACGCGGTTGTGCGGGGAGTAGGTCCACTCGTACTCCTCGCGCGGGAGCTCCTCGTCGCCGTGGCTCCGCTCACGCGAGACCGTCACCGAGAACCCGTTGACCCCGCCGTACTCCGGCACGCACGACGGCGAGTCGTTGACGACGTCCTGGGGCGGCGTGACGTTGTACGCGCCGGACTCCTCGGTGACGACGTCCCAGTAGGGGGTCGACCACAGGCGGGTGTGCACCTGGCCGTCGGCGACCCATGCCTCGACGAGCACGCCGTAGGGGGTGTTGTTCTCCCAGATCATGTTGATCGAGTTCTCGGGGTTGTCCTCGTCGACCCACAGCGTGGCCTCCCGGCCCGCCGGGTAGCGGTCGAAGTACTTGCTGTGCGGGCGGTGCTCCACGTCGTCCATGCCGGCGTCCCAGCCCACGTTGAACATGTTCGTCGACAGCTGCGAGACACCGCCGCCGAGGGCGGTGGCGTTGAAGCCGTTCTCGACCACGCCCGAGGCGACGAACCCGTTCTCCTCGGTGATCGGTCCGAGCTCAGCGGCGAGGTCGAACTGCTCCCCGGGCATGACGAGCGTGCCCGTGACCAGCGCGGTGCCGTTGACGAGGTTCTGGGTGCGGACGTCGTCGGCGGTCAGCGGCGTGCTGATCTCGGAGACGACCTCGACGACGCCGAGCTCCTGGGCGTCCTCCGTGGTGAACTCCGCCTCCTCCTCGACGACCTCCGCGACGGCGACCCGGTCCTCGGAGGTCGCGGCCTGCGCCACCGTGGTCGCGAGCGACTCAGTATCGAGGGCGACGCCGGGCTCGCTGCCGACGACGTAGGGCCCGCCGTCGCGCAGGATGACGCGGGCATCGACCGGCTCGCTGCCGAGCTCGGCGCCCGAGTCCTGCACCTGCTCGGCCAGCAGCTCGCCGTCCATCGAGAGCGTGAGCGCGCCGTCGACCGGCTCGATCGTGGCGGCCGCCGTCAGCTGCTCCACCGAGAGCTCCGCCTCGGAGTCCCCGACCTGGACGGTGACAGGTCCCGACGTCAGGGGCGCGACGATCTCGCTCTGCGCCGTCTCGATCGCCTCGTCGTCGATGGTGGGGGCGACCGGCTCGGAGACGACCTCGATGGGCGTGGTCGAGACGAGCCAGTCCTCGGCGACGAGGTCCGCCGTCTCGGGGATGTCGATCTCGGCGCCGACCACCGGCTCCGTCACCCGGGGCGTCGACCCGGAGAACTCGATCGCGCCGTCGACCGGCTCAGGGGCGAGGTCCTCCTCGGCCGACTCGATCGCGGCGTGGAGAGACGGCTCGTCGATGCTGCGGACGGGATCGTAGGCGCCGAGACCGGTGAAGTGGCCGAGGACGACGCGCGGATCCACGGCGAAGCCGGTGAGCCCGTCGACGGTGGACTGGGCGTCGAAGGCGAGGCCGGCCTCCGCGGAGCTGATGGTCGTCTCGCTGTCCCCCAACGTGAGGGCCACCGGGGCCTCCACCTCGTCGGCCAGCTCGGTACGCAGCTCCTCGACGGCCTCCTCGGCGCTCATGCCACCGATCTGTACGCCCGCGACCACCGTGCCGGTGGGCACCTTGTCACCCATGAACCAGGCCAGCCCGAAGTACGCACCCACGAGGACCACCAGGGTGATCGCGAGCCCGATCAACCAGTTGCGCCCGCGATGGCTCGTCCTGCTCTCGTCGAGCCGTGCGTCAAGCGCGTGGCGGGTCATCCGTTCCTCGTTCCCTGGTGCGTCGCCGTCGGGTGGACGGCCCCGTCCATCGTAGAGATCTTCAGCCCCGCCCGACGTCGGCGCGCCCGCACAAGTACGGGGACGTCAGCCCTGCCCACCGGGTCGCCACGCCCGCACGCGGCCGAGCCCGTGCACCTGCGCGCCGAGACGATCGGTCGCGACCGCCGAGAGGACCTCGCCCGCCACCACCAGGTGGTCACCCGCCTCCTTCGTCCAGGCCGTGCGGCAGACGAACCGTGCGCTCGCTGCCGCCAGGAGCACGGCCCGGCCGTCGTCCGGGAGGAGATCGATGCCGACGTCCTGGCCGACGAGCGGACGCCCCGGCTCCCGGACGCGCGCGAGCGCCGCGGCCCCCTCGGCGGACGCGTCGAGGACGGAGAGCCCCCACTCGGCGTCGTCCTCGAGCAGCTCGGCCGCGCGGGAGTCGGTGAAGACCGAGACCGTGAGCATAGGCGGGCGCAGGGAGGCCGAGGCGACGTCCGTCAGCGGGACGAGGAGCGCGTGGCCGCCGGCCCGCACCCCGAGCACGGTGACGCCGGCCGGGCGGCGCGCCATCGCGGCGCGGAAGGAGTCGACGAACGCCTCGTCGGTCATGACTGCTCGTCGGTCCGCACGTCGTCGGCCCGTGCGTCGTCGGTCCGTGTTCCGTCGGCCCATGCGCCGTCGGCCCGTGCGTCGTCGGCCCGCACGCCGTCGGTCCGTACGTCGTCGGCGACGGCGCTGCGCCGCCCGAGCCGGACGGGGCGGGAGCTGAACCACGCACGCGGCGCGGCCCGGCCGATCGCCGCGGCGATCGGCATCCCGAGGATCCACAGCATCGCCCGGGGGGTCGAGGTGACGAGGACGTCGCCGCCGGGCCCCCAGTACGTCATGAGCAGGACGACCGCGAGGCCGAGGCCGCCGTAGAGCACGAGGGCGGCGGTGCCGGACACGGAGCGGACGAGCACCGCGCCGACCACGGCGAGCGCGAGGCCGAGCACGATGCCGAGCGGGAACCCGCCCTGCTCCATGCGATGCGCGACGGTGCCGGCGACCGCGACGAGCACCGTGAGCAGCACGGCGACGACGACCTCGAGGATGCGCTCGCCGGTGCCCGGGCCGTCCGCGCGGGCGTCGACCTGCTCCGCGGCGTCGTGCCCGGGCCCGGCACCGGTCATCAGGCGCCCTGCCGCTTCGACCTCGCCGCCGCGCGCCCGCGCTCGGTGCTGTCAAGGATGACCTTGCGGATGCGCACGATCTCGGGCGTGACCTCGACGCACTCGTCGTCGGCCGTGAACTCGAGGGACTCCTCGAGCGTGAGCCTGCGCGGCGGCACGAGGTTCTCGAAGGTGTCCGACGACGCGGCACGCATGTTCGTCAGCTTCTTCTCCTTCGTGATGTTGACGTCCATGTCCTCGTTGCGCGCGTTCTCGCCGACGACCTGCCCCTCATAGACCTCCGAGGTGGGCTCGACGAAGAACGAGCCGCGCTCCTGGAGGTTGATCATCGCGAACGGGGTGACGGTGCCCGCGCGGTCGGCGACCAGCGAACCGGTGCTGCGGTGCTCGATCGGGCCGTGCCAGGGCTCGTGCCCCTCGGCGATCGAGAAGGCGATGCCGGTGCCGCGGGTGTCGGTCATGAACCTGGTGCGGAAGCCGATGAGCCCGCGGGCGGGGACGACGAACTCCATGCGCACCCAGCCGGTGCCGTGGTTCGTCATCGAGTCCATGCGCCCCTTGCGCGCGGCCAGGAGCTGCGTGACGGAGCCGAGGTACTCCTCCGGGACGTCGATCGTCATGCGCTCGACCGGCTCGTGGAGCTTGCCGTCGACCTGCTTCGTCACCACCTGGGGCTTGCCGACCGTGAGCTCGAAGCCCTCGCGGCGCATCTGCTCCACAAGGATCGCCAGCGCGAGCTCGCCGCGCCCCTGGACCTCCCAGGAGTCCGGGCGCTCGGTGGGCAGCACCTTGAGCGAGACGTTGCCGATGAGCTCGCGGTCGAGCCGGTCCTTGACGAGGCGCGCGGTGAGCTTGTGCCCCTTGACGCGACCGGCGAGCGGCGAGGTGTTGATGCCGATCGTCATCGAGATCGCCGGGTCGTCGACCGTGATGAGCGGCAGCGGGCGCGGGTCGTCGGCGTCGACGAGGGACTCGCCGATCGTGATGTCCGGGAACCCGGCGACGGCGACGATCTCACCCGCCGAGGCCGACTCGGTGGGCACGCGGCTGAGTGCCTCCGTGCGCAGCAGCTCGGAGATCCGGACGTTGGTCACCGAGCCGTCCTGGCGCGCCCAGCCGACGGTCTGGCCCTTGCGGATCGACCCGTTGTGGATGCGCAGCAGGGCGAGCCGGCCGAGGAACGGGGAGGCGTCGAGGTTCGTCACGTGCGCCTGGAGGGGGGCACCCTCCTCGTAGCTCGGCGCGGGGATCGTCGCGAGGATGGTCTCGAACAGCGGCTCGAGGTCCTCGGAGTCCGGCATGGTGCCGTCCGCGGGCTGGTTCTTCGACGCGCGCCGCGCACGCGCCGACGCGTAGACGACGGGGACGTCGAGAACGGCGTCGAGGTCGAGGTCCGGCACCTCGTCCGAGAGGTCGGAGGCGAGTCCGAGGAGCAGGTCCGTGGCCTCCTCGACGACCTCGGAGATGCGGGCGTCGCCGCGGTCGACCTTGTTGACCACGAGGATGACGGGGAGCTTCGCGGCGAGCGCCTTGCGGAGCACGAAGCGGGTCTGGGGCAGCGGCCCCTCGGAGGAGTCGACGAGCAGGACGACGCCGTCGACCATCGACAGGCCGCGCTCGACCTCCCCGCCGAAGTCCGCGTGCCCCGGGGTGTCGATGACGTTGATGGTGATGCCGTCGCCCTGCCCGGCCGCGACCGCGGCGGGACCCCGGTAGTGGACCGTGGTGTTCTTGGCGAGGATCGTGATGCCCTTCTCGCGCTCGAGGTCACCCGAGTCCATCGCCCGTTCGTCGACGTGGTCGTGCTCCCCGAAGGCACCGGACTGCCACAGCATGGCGTCGACGAGCGTGGTCTTGCCGTGGTCGACGTGGGCGACGATGGCGACGTTGCGCAGGTCCTGGCGCTGGGACATGAATGGTGATCCTTCGGTGGCGGTGGCTGCCCCCGGCGTCCACGCGTTGGCGCGCCCGGTCGGCACGGGTGCTCGCGCTGTGCGCACGTGCCCCGAGGAGCGATCCTACGCGTGGGGGCCGCCGCCGTCGCGGGGCGCCCGCGTGATTCCCCCGACGCGCGCGCCCGCTCGTCAGTGCTTGCGCTCGGAGCTGCCCGGGTCCTGCGCGTCGTGCCCCTCGTGCTCGAGCCGGTCGAGCGCCGCGGCGCTGTCCCGCTCCTCGGCCCGGCGCACCGCGTCGTCCCTCGCGTCCGCCGCGTCACCCGGCTTCCCGGCGTCCCCCGCGGCGGTGGACGCCGAGGCCGGGTCGTACGCGGCGTCGGTGCCACCGGCGCTCGCGTAGGCCTCGAGGATCGCGTCCCGCCTCTTGCGGCGCTCGGCCTGCTCCTTGGGGTTCGGCACCGGGACGGCGGCGATGAGGCGCTGCGTGTAGGGGTGCTGCGGGTCGTTGACGACCTGCCCGCTGTGACCGACCTCGACGAGGCGGCCCTTGTTCATCACGGCGATCCGGTCCGACAGCAGCTCGACGACGGCAAGGTCGTGGCTGATGAAGAGCGCGGCGAACCCCGCGTCCTGCTGCAGCTCCTGAAGCAGCTCGAGCACGCGTGCCTGGACGGAGACGTCGAGCGCCGACGTCGGCTCGTCCGCGACGAGGACCTTCGGTTCGAGGGCGAGCGCACGGGCGATGCCCACGCGCTGGCGCTGGCCGCCGGAGAGCTCGTGCGGGTAACGGTTGCGCATGGCGCGCGGCAGCTCGACCTTGTCGAGGAGGTCCTCCACCCGGGCGCCGCGCTCACTCTTGCCCAGCTCGGTGTGCAGGAGGAGCGGCTCGGCGATCGACTCGCCGATCGGCAGCCGCGGGTTGAGCGAGCTGCCCGGGTCCTGGAAGACCATGCCCACCTTGCTGCGCAGCGGCATGAGGTTCTTCCGGCTCGCCCCGCGCATCTCGACGCCGTCGACCACGAGTGAGCCGGACTTCACGGGCAGCAGGCCGACGATGGCGCGGCCGATCGTCGTCTTGCCGGAACCGGACTCCCCCACCAGCCCGACGACCTCGCCGGGGTTGATGTGCAGATCGATGCCCTCGGCCGCGACGAACGCCTTCTGCCGGCCCTGCTTGGGGTACTCCAGCACGACGTTCTCGGCGCGCATCACCGGCCGGACCTCGGCGGGCCGGGTGCCCTCGGCCCGCGGGGCCGGGGCGGCCTCGCGGTCGCGGACCGTGAGGTGCGGCGCGTCGCCGGTGGCCGGGCCGTCCGCGTCGGCCTCCCGGCCGTCCAGGGCGCCGTCGCCCGCCGTGCCGTCGCCTGCCGTGCCGTCGACCGGGGTGCCGTCGACCGAGGTCGCACCTGCCGACGTCGCCTCGTCGTCCGGGGCGAACCGCTCGTCCGGCCGCGCGTGGGAGCCCAGGTGCGGGACGGAGTCGAGGAGCTGCTGCGTGTAGGGGTGCTGCGGGCGGTGGAAGATGCCCGCCGCGCTGCCACGCTCGACGACGTTGCCGTCCTTCATCACGATGATCGTGTCCGCGAGGTCGGCCACCACACCCATGTCGTGGGTGATGAGGATGATCCCGGAGTCGATGTTCTCGCGCAGGTCCCGCATGAGCTTGAGGATCTCGGCCTGGACGGTGACGTCGAGGGCCGTCGTCGGCTCGTCGGCGATGAGCAGCCGCGGGTTGCATGCGAGCGCCTGGGCGATCATCGCGCGCTGGCGCTGCCCGCCGGAGAGCTGGTGGGGGTAGCTGTCGAAGCGGCGCTCCGGCTCGGGGATCTCGACCATCGTCAGCAGCTCGATGGCGCGCTTCTTCGCCGCCTTCGGCAGGAGCTTCTGGTGCGCGCGCAGCGTCTCGACGATCTGGAAGCCCACCGTGTAGACGGGGTTGAGCGCCGTCATCGGCTCCTGGAAGATCACCGCGATCTGGTTGCCGCGGACCTCGCGCAGCTTCTGGCCGCGGAGGCCGACCAGCTCGGTGCCCCCGAGCTTCGCGCTGCCGGAGGTCCGGCCGTTCGCGGGCAGCAGGCCCACGAGCGACATCGACGACTGGGTCTTCCCCGAGCCGGACTCGCCCACGATCGCCAGGACCTCGCCCGGGCGCACCTGGTAGCTGAGGTGCTCCGCGGCGACGAGCCACTCGTCGTCGACGAAGAACTCCACCGAGAGGTCCTCGACGGTGAGGATCGGGTCCTTGCCCTCGAAGTCGGGCGCGGCCTGCGCGCTCAGCGTCTCGGTCACGTCGTGGTCCTCTCGGTCGTGCGGGTGGCACCTCGGGCCGCGGTGCGGCGCCCGGGTGCGAGAATCTGCGGATGCGCCCCACGTACGTCGTCCGTAGCCGCTGGTCGCGAGCGGTCGCGGTCCTGGGCTGTGTGGCCTGCGCGGTCGTCGCCGCGGGCATGGCGCTCGACGGGGGCGAGAAGCTGGTGGGTCGCCTGGCCTGGGTGGCGCTCGCCGCCCTGGTCCTGTGGGCGCTGTGGTGGCGGCCCTGCGTGCGGGTCTCCGACGGCGGGATCGACGTCGACGACGTCCTGCGCGACACCCACGTGCCGTGGCCGGCCGTCACGGGCGTGGAGAGCCGCTGGTCCCTCACCGTGACGTCCGCCGAGGGCCGCTACAGCAGCTGGGCCGTGCCGGCGGGCTCCCCGGGCGGCCTCGGCGACCGCGTGCGCGGCGCCCTCGGCCGTGACGCGCACGGGACGGAGACGGACCGGGCCCGGCAGACGGCACCCGAGGCCTCCGACGACGACGGCCGCGCCCGGACGGAGAAGGTGCGGGGCACAGCGACGACGGTCGCCGAGCTGGCGGCCGAGCGGCAGGACGCCCTGCGCGCGGCCGGCTTCCTGCGCGACGGCCCGGTGCCCCCGGTGGCCCACCGGTGGCACGTCGGCACCGGCGCGGCGGCCGCGGCGCTGGTGACCGCGGGCCTCCTGCTCGGCTGAGCGGGTCACGGCGTGCCCTCCGTGGCCGCGGCCCCGGACGGGGCGGCCCCGCCGGTCGCGGACGCGGGCCGCCCGGCGCGGCGCAGCGCGCGCATCACGCGGCCCGAGGGCACCTTGCGCTGACGCGGGTCGAACGCGTCGCGCAGTCCGTCACCGATGAAATTGATCGTCAGCGCGATGAGCACGATGAAGATGCCCGGCCACCAGAACGTCCAGGGGCGGGTCGCGAACGCGCCCTGGTACTCGGAGATGATCCAGCCGAGCGAGTAGTTCGGCGGGAACAGGCCGAAGCCCAGGTAGGCCAGCGACGTCTCGAGCAGCACCGCCGAGGCCATGAGCAGGGTCGCGTTGACGATGACCACGCCGATGGCGTTGGGAAGGATGTGCTTGAAGATGATGCGGAAGTTCGACGCGCCGGCCACGCGTGCGGCGTCGACGAACTCGCGCTCGCGCAGCGCGAGGAACTCCCCGCGCACGAGTCGCGCCATGCCCGTCCACAGGACGAGGCCGAGGACGACGGCGAACATCACGGGCATCGACATCCAGCCGACGACTGTTCCCAGGATCGGGATGTCGTAGATGTCGGCCATCGTGTTGGGGTTCGAGATGAGCTTGCCGAGCACCGCACCGATGACGATGACCGGGACCGTGATGAAGAGGTCGGTCAGCCGCATGAGGAACGTGTCGACGAGGCCGCGGAAGTAGCCGGCGACGGCGCCGACGACGATGCCGATGACGCCGGCCACGAAGCCGACGATGAACATGACGATCAGCGACGTCTGGATGCCGTACATGATCTGGGCGAACAGGTCCTGGTTGATCGTGTTCTGCCCGAACGGGTGTGGCCCGAAGGTGACGAGCCCGCCGCCGTCGGGGAACAGCGCCATCGTCGGTGCGCCCTGGGGGTTGACCTGGCCCGCCGGGTCGATGTCGCGCGGGCCCCACTCCCACCAGCCGGGGATCGGCCCGAAGCCGACGGAGGTGAAGGCAAGGAGCGCCACGAGGACGAGCAGGACGAGGGAGACCATCGCGCCCTTGTGCCGCAGGAACCGGCGGCGGACCAGCTGGCCCTGGGTGAGGCCGGCGACCTCACGGAACTCGAGCTCGTTCTCCGCACGGGACGAGCGCGACTCGTCGACGGGTGTCTCGGGACTTTCGAGTGACATCAGCTCAGCCTGATCCGTGGGTCGAGCGCCGCGTACAACATGTCAGCGACGAGGTTGGCAAGGACGGCGAGCGCGGCGATGAGCAGCACGTAGGCCATCAGCGGGTCCATCTCCGCCTCGTTGAGGGACCTGAGGAAGAGCTGCCCCATGCCGGGCCGGCCGAAGATCTGCTCGGTGATGATCGCGCCACCGACCATGGTGATGACGTCGACCGGCGCGATCGTGGCGAGCGGGATCAGCGTGTTGCGGAAGCCGTGACGCATGATCACGGTCCGCTCGGTGAGCCCCTTGGCACGCGCCGTGCGCATGTAGTCCTGCCCCAGCACCTCGAGCATCGAGCCGCGCGAGTAGCGCGTGTACTGGGCGAACGAGATGAGCATGAGGACGAGCGTCGGCAGGATGAGGTGCGTGTAGGTGTCGAGCGCGCCGATCCAGAAGTTGCCGCCGAGGTTCGGCGTGACGGAACCGGTCGTCGCGATCGGACGCCCGCTGATCGCGTTCGAGCCGAAGTAGGCGGGCCACGCCCGCATGGCGCGGTCGATGACGAAGAACACCATGATGATGCCGCCGGTGAGCGCACCGATCCGTGCCGACTGGCCCCAGTCAGGACCGCGGAACGCCACGCCGACGAGCCAGCCGACGACGGCCGCGGCCAGGATGAACAGCGCGATCTTCCCCCACGTCATCCCGTCGGTCATGTCGACGAGGAGCCCGTACGTCACCCACTGGTAGGCCAGCATGAACAGGGCGACCGTGGTCAGGCCCGTGGCGACGGCGCGCCAGCTCTCCTTCGAGATGCCCGTGGTGAGGACCGTGATGCCGAGCGCGACGGCGAGCGAGAGCACGAGCAGGAGGCCGCCCGAGACGTGCGGCTCTGTCCACCAGCCGCTCTCCTGCAGGTAGGCGAACATCCCGAAGGCCGCGGCGAAGCCCGCCGCGCCGACCACGAGGCGCCTGCGCCAGGAACCGCCGATCGCCAGCGACCAGAGCAGTCCGGAGACGACGCCGATGATCGCGATCGTCGTGTAGGAGAGCTGTGGCGCGCCGAGGAAGGAGTTGAACCAGATCGCGCCGCCCTGCTTGAGCAGCACCGCCACCCAGAACGAGGGCAGCGAGAACAGGACGAACGAGACGAGGGTGATGAGGTAGTCGAAGGTCGTGTACTGGCGCAGGGCCGAGACGATGCCGACCGAGACGCCGAGGACGATCGCGAGGAACGTCGCCGCGCTGACCAGCTGCAGGGTGTCGACGAACGCGTTGCCCATGAGGTCCGAGACCGGGCGGCCCGAGCGCCAGCCGACGCCGAGATCGCCCTGGAGGACGCCCGTCAGCCAGCCCCAGTACCGCACGTACCAGGGGTCGTCGAGCTCGAGCAGGTCGATCCGGTCCTGGATCATCTGCTCGATCTGCGCCTGGGGCAGCGTGAGGCCGCGCAGGTCCTGGAACGGGTCGATCGAGATGCTGAGCATCCCGTACATGAGGACGCTCGACACGAGCAGCACGACGAACGCCGTGAGCAAGCGCCTGATGAGGAATCGGATCATCGAGCCTGACCTTGTCGACTAGTGACTGGCGGGCCACAGTACCCGCCTGCTGCGGAAAGACACGCCGAGGCGCCGGGACCGGTGGTCCCGGCGCCTCGATCGTGTCCGTGGAGGCTCTGGCCCCCTACGGGACGGTCAGTTCGCCGCCGCCGCCGAACCCGGCGTCCACTCCCAGAAGTTCCAGAAGATGGTCGGCGAGATGGTGATCGGTGCGATGCCCGAGACCACGTCGGAGTTCCAGGCCGTGACACCCGGGTGCTGGTACAGCGTGATCCCGAAGGCGTCCTCGACGAGCTGGGCCTCGATCTGTGCCATGAGCTCGTACTGCGCCTGCTCGTCCGTCTCGGTCGACAGCTGGTCGTAGAGGTCGGCGACCTCGGCGTTGGCGTACCCGCCGAAGTTGTTGATGCCGCCCTCGACGAAGTTCGCCTGCGAATCCGAGACCGCGGTCGAGGTGGACTGCCAGCCGAAGAGCGACGCGTCGTACAGCGACGAGTCGGACAGCAGGGTGCCCCAGTCGGCGGAACCGACGTCGTTGAGCGTGAACAGGCCGCTCTCGTCGAGGGTCGCCGCGAGGAGCTCGATCGTCTGCGAACGACGCGTGTTCGTGCTGTCGTACATCACACGGACGTCGATCGGCGTCTCCACACCGGCCTCGTCGAGGAGCGCGCCGGCCGCCTCGGCGTCCGCCTCGAGGAACTCGCCGGCGAGCCCGTTGGACTCGGTGACGACCTCGTAGCCCGGGCTGCCCGGGACCTGCGTGTACGAGTCACGCACGACGGCCTCGGGGTTGAGCGGGATGATGAGCGAGTCGAGGATCTGCTGACGCGGGATGAGTCGCATGAACGCCTCGCGCACCATGCGCGCCGTCTCCTCGTCGCCGTCGTAGGCCGCGGCGTCGAACGGGCCACCGTTGTTCATGATGAAGTCGATGTGCTCGTACGTGGCGGTGTCCGCCTGCGTGTACTCGTACGGCTCACCGAGTCCCTCGATGGTGGTGAGGAGGTCGGCCGTCGCCTGCGGCGACATGAGGGCGATCTCCTCGTTCTGGAGCGCCGTCACCTGCGCGCCCGGGTCGTTGTTGAACCGGATCGTCAGGAGGTCGAACGGCGCCTCGCGCTCACCGCTGTACTCCTCGTTGCGCTCGAGGGTCACGTACTCCTCGCCGTTGAGCTCGGAGAGGACGTAGGGGCCGTTGGCGAGGTAGATCGACGGGTCGTCACCGAGGGTGTCGGAGAAGGCGAACCCGGTGTTCCAGAACTCGGACATCGCGGACAGCGCCTCGGTGTCGCCCTCCTGGATCACGCGCACGACCTCGTCGAGCGCCTCCTGCGGGTCCTCGATGTCGAGCGCGTGCTGCGCGACGACGTGCGCGGGCACGCCGGGCTGCAGGTTCGTCTGCCAGTCGGAGAACGGACGGTCGTAGGTGACCGTCAGCGTCATGAGGTCCTCGGAGATCTCGGGGACCTCGGAGATGTAGCCGACCGTCGGCGAGGTGCCGGAGAAGGCGACCTGGCCCTCGAGCTCCTCCTCGTTGGCGATGCCCTCCTCGTCGAGCTCGACCTCGGCCGTGTTGAAGTGCGCGGAGGTCGCGGCCCACTCGAGCAGCGTGTCGACGGCGGTGACGGGCGTGCCGTCGGACCACGTCTGGCCCTCGTTGACCGTGTACTCGATGACCAGCGGGTCCTCGGAGGTGACCTCGGCGCTGCCGTACTCCTCGTTCGGGACCAGCGCGAGGTTCTCGTCGTAGTAGAAGAACTCCTGGCGGGTGTGGTACGTGATGTTGGCGTTGGCCGTGGCGTTGCCGGTGGCCGAGCTGTCGTTGTACTCGTAGAACGCCTGGTTCCAACCGACGTTGACCTGCGTGGACTCGTTGAGGCCCTCGGCGTCGCCGCCGCCCTCACCCGAGTCGCCGCCGTCGTCGGAACCGGCCTCCTCGTTCGTGGTGTCGTCGCCGTTCGCGTCGTCGTCGCCGTCCTCGGACGGTGAGCACGCCGCGAGGACCAGGGCCGTTGCCGCGGAGGCCGCGACAAGCCCGGTGATGCGCCGGATCTTCATGTTCCTCCTCAGGGTGGTGGCAAAGCCCGCGGGGGCGGTCGTTACCAGCCGTCTGTCCGTCCGAACGGTCGTTGTTCGTCACGGTTGAGGCGAACTGTAACCATGTACGAGCAGGAGTGCGTCAACCCCGCGGACATCCGAGGTTCATTCGTTACCGCATCGTGACGGCCGTGACGTGGGCGAACATCGCTCGACACACGCCGGACACACGGCGCGCCGCGCGGACATGGGCGAGGAGCGGGTGGCGGGGGCGCCGTCGGGCGGGCCTGCGGCGGGCGACCGTCCGCCGTCGACAGGCCGGAACGACGGCGGAGGGCGCGTCAGCCGAGGATGCGCACCTGGAACGGGTAGCGGTAGACCTCGCCGCGCGAGGCCGCGAGCGCACCCCGGATCGAGCACCACACCTGGACGACGAACGCGACGATCCACACGATGATCGCGACCGGGATGAGGATGATGGTGAAGAAGCAGATCCAGGCCGCGATGCCCATGATCGTGATGCCGATCGCGAAGTTGAAGGCACCGGCTGACGCCGCACGCACCAGCGGGCCGCGGTCACGCAGGACGAACCAGACGATGAGCGGGCCGACGAAGGTCAGCCAGCCGACCGAGAGGAGGATCGCGGCCAGGGCGGACAGGTGGGCGATGATCGCGAACGTGCGCTCGTCCGAGCTCGGCCGCACGTCACCGGATCCGTCCTGGGCTGCGTGGTTCGCGTACGGGTTGTCGTAGGACATGCGGGGATGCTCCTCGATCGGCCGGGTCTGCTTCCCCGAGCGTAGCCGCGCCTGGCCCCGGGGCGACGCCCCGACCGGGCCGGTGGCGAGCGTCCGCCCCGGGGGCGCCTAACCTGGCCCCGGCGACGCCGACCGGTCCCCACGAGCACCGCGGCCCGCCACACGGACGAGGCGACGAGACGGAGGTGTGCCGTGCCCGAGGGAGCCGTGCTCGCGTTCCTGCTCACGCTCGGTGCCGGCCTCGCCACCACCCTCGGCGCCCTCGTCGCGCTCTCCCGGCACGCCGTCAGCGACCGCTTCCTCTCCGGTGCGCTCGGCTTCTCCGCCGGCGTGATGATCTACGTGTCGTTCGTCGAGCTGTTCCCCGAGGCCCTGCGCCAGATCGGCGAGTCGGTCGGCGAGGGCCGCGCGCCGTGGCTGACCGCGGCGGGGTTCTTCGGGGGGGTCGCGGTCATCGCCGTCATCGACCGGCTCGTGCCCGGCGCCGCCAACCCGCACGAGGTGCCCGCGACGGACGCCGCCGACGCCGACCGGGAGGCGAGGGCGCTCCTGCGCATGGGGACGGTCACGGCGGTGGCGATCGGGCTGCACAACTTCCCCGAGGGCTTCGCCACGTTCGTCACCGCCCTCGAGCAGCCGGAGGTGGGCATCCCCGTGGCCGCGGCGATCGCCATCCACAACGTCCCCGAGGGGATCGCGGTCGCGGTGCCCGTCCGCCGGGCGACCGGCTCGCGGGCCAAGGCGGTGCGGTGGGCGTTCCTCGCCGGCCTCGCCGAGCCCGCCGGGGCCCTCCTCGGCTTCGCGGTGCTCGCCCCGTTCCTCACGCCGGTCGTCATGGGCGTGGTGCTGGCCGCCGTCGCCGGGGTGATGGTCTTCATCTCGCTCGACGAGCTGCTGCCGACGGCCGAGGCGTACGGACACCACCACTGGTCCGTCTACGGACTCCTCGGCGGCATGGCCGTCATGGCACTCAGCCTCCTGCTGTTCCTCTGACGGACCGCCGGCCGGGCACCCCTCGCGTGACGGACCGCCGGCCGGGCACCCCTCGCGAGGAGGCCCGGCCAGCGGTGGTGCTCAGTTGTTCAGGTAGGTCGCGTCCAGGTCGATGACCGGCTCGCCCTTGCCGTTGCGGGCCACCCAGGGCGTGATGAGGGCGTGCAGGTACTCCACCAGGTCGTAGCCCTCCGGCTCCTGGCCGTCGAGCATGCGCAGGACCTCGATGTACCCGTGCACCCCGGCCCACAGGTAGGTGCTCACGAGCACCGGGTCGGCCTTGCCGAGGATCCCCCGCTCCATGAGCAGGTCGACCGAATGGACGAGCGGCGCACCGTCCTCGGACGCCCCGTGCTCGATGTGCGGCGCCCACGGCGGGGGCACGCGCCGCGCGTGGGAGCGGTCGGTGAGGATGACGTACATCGTGGGGTACTCCAGCGCCCACATGACGTACGCCTTGCCGATCTTGTAGAGGTCGAGGAGGTCCGAGCCGTCGCCGGCCGCCTCCCGGTGCGCCTTGACGAACGACAGGTCCGCCTTGGCCACGACCTCCTCGATGAGCGAGCCGCGGCTGCCGAAGAACGTGTAGATCGCGTTCGTCGTCGTGCCGGCGCGCATCGCCACGTCACGGACGGACAGCGCCTGGACGCCGTGGTCGGCGATCACCTGCGCAGCATCGTCCACCAGCCGGTCCCGCAGGGAGTCGTCGTACGTGCGCTGTCTAGGCATGCCACACACTGTAAGTTGATGCAGCCGCCGACGACACATCGCCGTGCCGTGCGGAGTGGTGGCAATGCCCTCGGGCGGCAGGTCGCGCGCCTCCCGGGGTGAGCTCCTTCCCGGCGCGAGCACCGCCGTCGGGACCCGCGACAGGGCCGACGCCGCACCCCGCGGGATGGCCGTCGTCGTGCCCCGCGGGAGGGCCGCCGTCGTGCCCCGCGGGATGGCCGTCGTCGTGCCCCGCGGGATGGCCGTCGTCGTGCCCCGCGGGATGGCCGTCGTCGTGCCCCGCGGGAGGGCCGCCGTCGGGCTCCGCGGGAGGGCCGGCCACCGGCCCAGGCTCAGGCCGGGGAGTGCAGGGCATCGAGCGCCTCCTCCTCCGAGGCGCGATTCACATGGGGCAGCTCGGTCCACGTGATGTCGACCTCGGGCTCGGCGACCGTCGCCAGCCGGTGGACCCACGCGGCGAACCGCGCGACCTCGTCGAACGCCTCCTCGCCGCGGGCCCGGAGGTGGACGACGACGCGATCCCCGTCGCCCTGCGGGCGCGGCACGACGCAGCCGCCCTCGTAGGCCACGGGGGCATCGGCGTCCGACCGTTCGAGGCTGTCCGACCACCAGCTCTCGATCGCCTGCCGCACGGCGTCCCCGCTGGTGGGAGAGGAGAGCTCGGCCCTGAGCGTGACGATCGAGGACTCGTCCCAGGGCTCCGGGCCGGCCGCCGCCCACTCGTGGTTGACGATGTACATCTCCGCGTCCGCCATACCACCAGACTGCCAGGGTCCCGCTCGGGGCGGGTTCGTCACGACGGTGGGAACAGCATCACACTGGCATTTTTCGAACGGTTGTGCGATAATTGTCGTAAAGATCCGTGAGTTTCGGACGACTCGCCGAGCCGTCCTGCTCATGTCCCCACGCGCGGCGCGTCCCGCCGCCGTCCGGACGACCGTCGCGCGAGCGGGCGGCCGGGTCGACCGACTCGATGCGAGGAGATCCATGCCCTTCGTCCCCGGCCAGACCGTCGTCCACCCCCACCACGGGCCGAGCGTCCTCGCCAAGGTCTTCACCCGCAAGGTCAAGGGAGCCTCGGTCAAGTACGCGCGGCTCGACGTCCAGGGGCAGGAGCTCGCCGTGGCGATCCCGCTCGACAGGCTGGAGGAGGTCGGGGTCCGCGAGGTGATGGACGCCGAGCAGATCAGCAAGGTCCTCGGGATCCTCGCCGACGAGTCCGCACCGTTCGAGAAGGTCTGGTCCCGCCGGATCAAGGCCGCGCAGGACAAGGTCTCGACGGGCGACGCGAGCCAGATCGCGGCCGTCGTGCGCGACCTCTACCGCCGCGAGACCGACTCGGGCATCTCGTTCGGCGAGCGCACCCTCATGCGTGACGCCCGCGAGCCGCTCGTCGCCGAGATGGCCATCGGCCTCGGGGTGGACGCCGAGCGCGCCGGGGAGATCGTCGACCACGCGATCCTCGAGCGCGAGGTGCCCGAGATCGGCTCGGACAAGCAGCTCGCCCCCGCCAGCTGACCACCCGACCGGCTGACGACCCGGCCGGTTGACGACACGGCCCCGATGCCTCCGCGGCGTCGGGGCCGTTCCGGTGCGTCCGTCTCCTCGGCGGTGTCCGCGCGGCGTCGCGCCGACCACCGGCACCCGCGCCGGCACTGCACGGACACGTGCTGCTCCGGGTGCGCTCCCGCGCGCCCGGCCCCCGGTCGCGGTCACCCGACCCCGGTGCCACGCTGAGGGCATGAGCAACGACGACCTGCACCGGGTGGCCACCGACGCCTCCGCGCTCGCCGGCCCCGACGGCGGCTTCCCCGCGCAGGAGCAGGAGCCGCCCGGTCGTACCGGGTCGATGGACCCGCGCCCGGACCACGGCGAGACGAGCTACCGCGGCCACGCGCGGCTCGACGGGCTGCGGGCCCTGGTCACGGGCGGGGACTCCGGCATCGGCCGCGCGGTGGCGATCGCCTACGCGCGCGAGGGTGCCGACGTCGCGATCTCCTACCTCCCCGAGGAGCAGCCCGACGCCGAGGAGACCGCCGAGTGGGTGCGGCGCGCAGGACGGCGTGCAGTCCTGCTGCCCGGCGACCTACGCTCGGAGGACACCGCCCGGGCGATGGTGCGGGACGCCGTCGCCGGGCTCGGCGGCCTCGACGTCCTCGTCAACAACGCCGGCGCCCAGTGGGCGCGGCGGGAGAACGGGATCGAGGACGTCACCACCGAGCAGATGGACTCGATAGTCAAGGTCAACCTCTACGCGCTGTTCTGGGTCACTCAGGAGGCGCTCCCCCACCTGCGCGCCGGGTCCTCGATCATCAACTGCGCCTCGATCCAGGCCTACGACCCCTCCGTCAGCCTCATCGACTACGCCGCCACCAAGGCGGCGATCACGAACATCACCGTCAACCTGGCCCAGGAGCTGGGCGAACGCGGGATCAGGGTCAACGCCGTCGCCCCGGGACCGATCTGGACGCCGCTGCAACCGGCCACCAAGGGCGGGGACTCGATGCCCGCGTTCGGGGGCGACACACCGCTCGGTCGCGCCGGCCAGCCCTCCGAGGTGGCGGGCGCGTTCGTCTTCCTAGCCTCGCCGGAGGAGGCGAGCTACGTCTCCGCGGCGGTGCTCGGCGTCACGGGCGGCAAGCCCGTCTTCTGACCGGCGGTCAGCTCTCGGCCAGCTCCTTGAGCCGGCGGACCGACGCGAGGAGGTGCTCGCTCGTCGTCGCCCGGGCCCTGGTGAGCCGCTTCTCGTCGTGGAGATTCGTCCAGTCGTAGGTGTGGGTGACGAGCGTGCGCCCCTCCGACTCGGGCCGGAGCTCCCACCGCCAGACGTGGCCGACGGGCTCCTCCCCCACCACGCCCGGCATCCAGGCGACAAGCCGGTCCTGCTCGAGCTCCGAGACCGTGTTGGCACGCGTGCTCCCGCTGGTGTTGAGCATCTCGAAGACCTCACCGACCTCGGCGACCTGGGTGGTCACGGGCGACTCGACGAGGTTGTCGTTCCCGTCCCACCGCGGCTGGTTCGCGGGCACGGCGATGAGCTCGAAGATCTCGGCGGCGGGCGCCTCGATCTCCAGGCTGGCGCTCACGACCCGGGTCTCGTGCTCAGTCTGATCCATGCCCCCATCCAACCATGTCCGTGCGCCACGTCACAGCTCGTTCCCCACCGCGCGCGGGGAGAGGGCGGGCCGACACACTGGGTGGATGCGACGACACCTCGTCTGGGACATGGGCGGCACCCTCGTGGACACCTACCCCGCGCTCGACGCCACGTTGCGCGCCGTCGTCGCCGGCCACGGGCACGAGGTGAGCGAGCGCGACGTCGCCTCACTCACGCGGCGCTCGACCGGGCTGGCAGTCTCCACCCTGGCCGAGCGGTTCGACGTCGATCCGGCCGAGCTGCGGGCGGCCGAGGCGGCGTTGAAGGAGCGCTGGCGCCACGCTCCCCCGCCCGTGATGGACGGCGTGCACGAGGCGATGCGTGCCGCGCGGGACCTCGGCGGGCTCAACCTCGTGGTCACCCACCGCGACCGGTCCAGCGCGACGTCGCTCCTGGAGGGGCTCGGCCTCGTCGTCGACGACATGCTCTGCGCCCCGGACGGCTTCCCGCGCAAGCCGGACCCGGCGATGTACCGCGAGCTCCTCGCCCGCCACGCGCTCGACGCCGACGAGTGCCTCGCGGTCGGCGACCGCCCGATCGACGCCGAGGCTGCCGCCGGAGCCGGCGTCGAGGGCGCGATCGTCCTCACCCCCGGGCTCGACCTCGACGACGGCGGGGCGCGGTGGCGCCTCTCGTCGCTGCACGAGGTGGCGGACCTGCTTGGCTGAGCACCGACGGCGGCGCACGTCGTCGGGGCGCCGGACCTAGGCCGACGGTCAGCCGGTGACGGTGCCGCCGGACCGCTCGACACCACGGAGCCGGCGACGCAGCGCGCCGTACGCGAGGAGGGCCAGGGCCGTGCCGCACACCATGACGACGCCCATCGGCACGGCGTCGCGCTCGCCGTTGAGGCTGACGAGCGGGGAGACAAGACCGGCCAGCAGGAACTGCGTGGCACCGAGCATCGCCGAGCCGGTGCCCGCGGCGGACGTGAGTGCCTGCATGGCGAGCGCCGAGGAGTTGCCCATGAACAGACCGATCGAGGCGGCGGAGACGAACATCGCCGCCAGGGTCGGGACGAGCGTCGGCCCGGTGAGCGCGAGCACCAGCAGCGTCAGCGAGCCCACGCCGAGCAGCCCGAGACCGACGCCGATGACCGGGAGGATCGGCAGGCGGTCCGCGACTCGGATGGCGATCGCGCCGCTGGCCATGATGCCGAGCGAGTTGACGCCGAACGCGATGGCGTACTGCTGCTCGCCGAGCCCGAGGATGTTCTGCAGGACGAACGGCGAGGCCGAGATGTACCCGAAGAACGCGCCGAACCCGAGCGTGAACACGCCCGTGGCGAGCACGTAGGTCCGGTTCCCCAGCACCTCGCCGGCCGCGCCCACGAGCCTGCGCAGCCCGCCGGACTCGCGCTGCTGCGCCGGCAGCGACTCGGGCACCACCGCGAGGACGCCGACGACCATGACGGTGACGAGCGCGGCGATCACCCAGAACACCGCGCGCCATTCGGCGACCGAGAGGATGACGCCGCCCACCGACGGGGCGAGGGCGGGCATGAGACCACCGAGGACCATCATCAGGCTCATGAGCTTGGCGGTGCTGGGGCCCTTGGTCATGTCCGTGATGACGGCGCGGGAGAGCACGATGCCCCCCGCCCCGCTCACGCCCTGGAGGAACCGCATCGCCACGAGCACCCCGACGTTCGGGGCGAGGGCGCAGGCGATGCTCGCCCCGAGGCAGACCAGCGTGCCGGCGAGCAGCGGCCCGCGCCGGCCGAGCGCGTCGGACAGCGGTCCGATGACGAGCTGGCCGACGGCGAGCCCGATCATGAACGTGGTGAGGGTGAGCTGAACGCCCGCGGCGGTCGTGCCGAGATCGCCCTGCATCTCGGGGAACGCCGGGAGGTACATGTCCGTCGCCAGCGGCGCGACCGCCGAGAGGAGGGCCAGCGTGGCGACGAGGAGAGTGGTCGGTCCGGAGGCACCCCCGGCGTCTCTCTCGTTGGTGTGGGGCACTGGTGTCCTTGCGTCGAGTGGGGTCCGAGCAGTCTTCCACCGGGGCCCCGGCTCCGGTCGCCGAGTCCGCGCCGCCCTCCACGAGTGAGGGGCATTTTCACGAGTGAGGAGTCTTCTCCCCGACGCCGACCCTCGACCTGGGCCGGGCCTGCCTGGCCCGGCTTGGCTTGACCCGCCAAGAGTGCGGTTCGGCGCGCGGCAGGACCTGCTCGGTCCGGACATCGGTGAGGGGCGAACGGTCTGCGGACCGTTCGCCGCTCACTCCTGCAGAGCTACTCCTCGCGCGTGAGGAAAACACCCCTCACTCGTGGAAGGAGCCCCTCACTCGTGGGTGACCAACCGCAATCTCGACGAGAGTCGGTCTAGCGGCGGACGCCGAGGGTGTCCGTGCCGTCGCCGTCCCAGTCGCCGACGAACACCTCGTCACCGGAGCGGCCGTAGTCCTGCTCGATCTCCGCGACCGTCGAGGACAGGCTGTTGCTGACGAAGAACGTGATGCCGCGACGAACCGCGAAGGTGTCCGTGCCGTTCGCGTCCCAGTCACCGACGTACACCTCGTCCGAGGCACGGCCGTAGTCCAGCTCCGACTCCGCGTCCCCGCCCTGCAGGGTGTTGGAGACGAAGTAGGAGTTGCCACGACGGACCGTGAACGTGTCCGCGCCGTCGCCGTCGAAGTCACCCACGAGCACGACGTCGTCGGTACGGCCGTAGTCCAGCTCCGTCTCCGCATCCCCCGACTGCAGGGTGTTGGAGATGAAGTAGGAGTTCCCCCGACGCACCGCGAAGGAGTCCGTGCCGTCCCCGTCGAAGTCACCCACGAGCACGACGTCGTCCGCACGCCCGTAGGTCAACTCGACGTCCGCATTCCCGCCGTAGAGCGAGTTGGTGAGGAAGTAGGCGTTGTCACGGCGCACCGCGAGGGTGTCGCTGCCGTCGCCGTCCCAGTCACCGACCAGCACGTCGTCGCCGACCCGACCGAAGGAGAACTCGTGCTCCGCGTCCGCGTCCCAGCCGTCGTTGAGGAAGAACCCGCGACCCGGCGTCGGCGGGACCGGTTCCGGGTCACCAGGCTCGCCCGGCTCCCCGGGCTCCTCGGGCTCACCCGGCTCCTCGCCGCCGTCAGCCGTCGTCGTGAACGTCGCGACCGCGGAGACCGCCTGGCCGCCGGTGGCGTTGTCCGCCACGACGTACCAGCCGTAGGTCGTGGCCGGCTCGAGGCCCGCCCACTCGACCGAGGCCACGTCGCCCGAGGCGACCGTCTCGGTGCCGATCTCCGTGTCGGAGTAGGCGGTGACGAGGACCGAGTCGGTCGCGATCGACGTCGTGCGAGTCGTGAGGTCGACCGGGATCGTGAAGTCGTCCTCGGTGCCGTCGTACTCGCGGTTGGTGGCCGAGTCGAACTCGTCGGCCCCGAAGTTGTCGAGGCGCGGCGAGTAGGTGTCGACGGTCATCTCGGAGCGGTCCACGTCGAACTGGAGCAGACGGAAGAAGCCGGCCGTCTTCTCGTCGTCGACGAGGTACTCCTGGTAGTCGGCGAGCAGCTCGACGACGTGGTGTCCCGGCTCGGCGACGTCGTGGCGGACGTTGGTCCCCACGCCGTGCACGTGCCCGGACAGCACGAGGAAGATGTTCGGGTTCTGCGTGACGACCTCGCTCCAGAGGCTCTCCCCCCAGTGCGCGGTGTGCGTGGCCCCGCGGGCGTCCGGCGCCGTCGACGCGTTGATGTACTCGTGCGAGGCGAGGATCGCGTTGCGGTCCGGGTACTGCGCGAGGATCTCGTTCGCCCAGGCCAGCTCCTCGGCCGAGGCGAGGTACCCGAGGTGCACGACGACGAAGTCCAGGCCGCCGGCCGTGAACAGGTCGTAGTGGTTCTGGTTGTCGCCCTCGCGCCACGGGCCGCCGTACTCGGCGTTCTCCCAGTCCTCCGAGAGCGCCTCGTACCGCTCCGGACCGAAGTACTCGTTGAAGAGGCCGTTGTCGTTGCCGTACTTGTTGTCGTGGTTGCCCGGCAGCACCCCGTTCGGGACGCCGGCGTCGTCGAGGATCGACTGCGCCTCGTCCGCCACGTCGTACTGCGCCCGCGCGTGGGCGACCCACGCGGGGTCGTCCGTCACCACCGTGTCGTCGTTGACGACGTCACCGGTGTGCAGGGCGTAGGCGATGTTCCGCTCGTCCGCGTTGTCCGCGATCCACCGGGTCGTGTCGAGGTAGGCGTCGCGGAAGCGCTCGGCGGCCGCACCCTCCTGCTCGACGGCGCCCTCGGAGAGGTACTGGGTGTCGGTGTTGTGCGCCACGGAGAAGTCGTAGGTCTCCGGGTCGCGGAACGAGTCCGCGACGGGGTCCTCGATGTCGTCGGCGAACGGGTCGTACCCCTCGACGAGGAGGTGCACCGTGCCGTCGTCGACGTGGTCGTCACCGGCGGTCCCGCCGAGCTCGGTCGGCCCGTCCGCGGTCCCGCGGGCGTCCTCCAGGAGGTCCCAGGTCAGCGCGGCGGCGTCCCAGACGTACAGGCGGGCCCCGCGCGCCGGGTCGACCTCGCCGGACCAGGAGACGATCTGCTCGCCGGCCGTCCCGACCGGCACGTCGAACCGCTGGTAGGTCACGCCCTCGGACGCCGGGCTGCGCAGCACCTCGTCGTCGCCGGGGGCGAGCGGCGCGGCGTCGGCCTCGCCCTGGCCCGTGAAGTCGCGCTGACCCAGCGGGAGCTCCTCCGCCGCGCCCTGGTAGGCGGCGGACGGGAGCTCGGGCTCGGCCACGAAGAAGGTCGCGTCGACGTCGTCGCCGTGCGGGTCCGTCACCGTCGCCGCGAGCGGCGCGTCGAGACCGATGCCGGTCGCACCCGTCGCGGGAGACAGGTCCGTGATGCCCGGGGTGTTCGGCGCGGAGGTGAAGGTGACGACGTGCCGCGAGGAGTTGCCGAGCTCGTCGGTCGACTCGACGGCGAGCTCGTGCTCGCCCGCCGCGAGCGCGTCGGACGAGATCGTCGTGCCGGCCGCCACCGGGGTGCCGTCGAGGGTGAGCGTGACGTCGCCGGACACGCCGGCCTCGTCCGCGACCTCGGCGGAGACGGCGACCTCGCCGAGGAGGTGCTCGTCCGCGGCGGGCGTCGACGAGACGAGCGCCGGCCCGGAGTTGTCGACGACGATCGTGCGCTCCGTGCTCGCGCCCGCGGCCGTACCGATCGCGACGGTGTGCTCGCCGTCCTCGAGCTCCGTGGTGTCGAGCTGCAGGAGGAGGCCGGAGTGCTCGTTCGGCTCGGCGTCGACCGTGAACTCGGTGGTGAGGAAGCGGGGCTTGTTGCTGGACCCACAGTTGCCGTCACCGATGTTGTACATGCCGTCCGGACCGAGCGCGGGCCCCGTGGTGGGGTTGGCCGGGTTGGTGAACTGCTGCCCGCCCGGGATCTGGAGGCGGAAGTTGTTGACCACGTAGTCGTCGTGGTTGATGCCGCACGTCGAGGCGCGGGTGCCGGTGTGCATCTCGACCACGTTGTGGCCCAGCGTGACGAGCTCCGCGGGCAGGTCGATCGGGTGCGCGTCGACGTGGGCGATCTGCTCGAGGATCGCGACGCGCTCGCCGTTGACCATGAGGTAGTTGCTGTAGGCGATCTCGATGGCGGCCGTGACGTCGACGACGTACGCCGCGTCGGTCGGCTCCAGCGCCTCCGCGCCGAGCGTCACGCGCGCGTCCTCGGAGGCCTCGCCGTCGATCTCGATGTCCGTCGGGTTCTCGCCCGCGACGCTCGGCGTCGTGACGACCGTGTGCACGCCGGAGACGCGCTGCCCGTCCTCGAGGTTGACGGTGGGCTCGCCGGCCTCGACCTGGCCCGGGTCCGGGTCCGGCTCGACCGGCCCGTAGTTCGGCACGGCCGCCGGGGCGGACGGAAGGGGGGCCGGGGTCTCGTCGTCGGGCACGGCGGCGGCAGGCACGGTGGCGGTGACCACGGCGAGCGCCGCGGCCGAGGCGAGGAGCCCGGGCAGTCGCGATCTACTCATGTTGGATCTCTCTCCTGACAGGGAAGGAGCCGCGCGGGGGCGCGGGCGCCGCGGGGGCGGCGGCGGTCCGGCGCAGTCGCGGACCACCCTCGACCATGGCGGACGAGCACGAACCGCAGGTGACGGAGAAGAGTGCTCCCGGTGAACAGGAGACCAGGTCAGGGAGCCGGCAGCCGAGGCACGCGAGGCGGCGAGCCGGCGCAGGGGAAGCGGCCGGTCCATCGGAGAGGCCGTGGGCGGACGCACCCCCTTGCGGTTGACGCGGCGTCAACCGGCACGGTGGTGTGTGCACCGGACGCGAAGGAAGGGGACGACATGAGGGACCAGGAATGGTCGATGCAGGAGATCGTCCGGCTCACCGGCACGACGAGCCGGACGCTGCGCCACTACCAGGCCACCGGTCTGCTCGGGCCGGCCCGCACCGGCCACGGGGGCGTGCGCTTCTACGACGCCCCGGGCCTGCTGCGGCTGCAGCAGATCCTCGTCCTGCGCGAGCTCGGTCTCGGCCTGCCCGAGATCGCCGAGACGCTGGACGAGGACGTGCCGGTCGCCGACGCGCTGCGTGAGCACGTGAGGCGGCTGGAGCTCGAGCGCCAGCGCCTCGGCGACGTCGCGGCATCGGTGCGGACCACCATCACCATGATCGAGGAAGGAGGAGAGCTCGTGGCACGCGACATGTTCGACGGGTTCGACCACACGCAGTACAAGGAGGAGGTCGAGGAGCGCTGGGGCCGGAAGGCCTACGCGGACTCCGACGCCTGGTGGCGCTCCCTGAGCGACGCCGACAAGAAGGCGTTCCAGGGCGAGGTCCAGGCCGTCGCCGAGGGCTTCGGTGACGCCTCCGCCCGGGGCCTGGACGTCCGCAGCGACGAGGTCCAGGCGCTGGCCCGCCGCCAGTACGAGTGGATCGGCGCCGGCTGGGGCGGGACCCCGCCGGGCAAGGAGGCGTTCGTCGGCCTCGGCCAGATGTACGTCGACGACCCCCGGTTCGGGCGGACGTACTCGGACGAGGGCCGCAGCTACGCGGCCTACGTCCGTGACGCGATGACCGTCTTCGCCGAGGACCACCTCTAGCGTCGCTGGCCGGCACGTGCCCGCGATAGCCTCGCCGCTCGGCCGGCCACCGGCCACGCCCGCTCGGGGAGCAGGGCCGATGTCCACGACGAGAGGAAGTGACGGCGATGACCACGGTGCGGGTGGTCGTGAGCGGCCTGGTGCAGGGCGTGGGGTTCCGGGCGGCCTGCCGCGAGGTGGCGCGCACGCACGGGGTGTCCGGCTGGGTGCGCAACACCGACGACGGCCGGGTCGAGGCGGTGCTGTCCGGCACGCGTCGCGGCGTCGACGCCGTCCTGGAGTGGTGCCGGTCCGGCCCGACGGCGGCACGCGTCGACGCGGTCGACCTCCGACCGCTCGGCCCGGCCCCCGACGGCGGGACCCACGCCGGCTTCGAGGTGCGCTGACCGGGCACTGCGAGCGTGGGCGCTCGCTGCGGGAGGATGGGACGGTGGACGACCTCGTCATCACTCCCGGCCCGGGCGCCCCGGGCGGGCTCGTGGTGCCCTCCGGCGAACTCTCCGAACAGTTCTCCCACGCCTCCGGGCCGGGCGGTCAGGGCGTGAACACGGCGGACTCCCGGGTCCAGCTCAGCCTCGACCTGGCCACGACCACCGCGCTGAGCGACGTCCAGCGCGAGCGGGTCCTCAAGCGGCTCGCCGTCCGGCTCAGCGGGACGGTGCTGACGGTCAGCGCCGCCGAGCACCGCTCGCAACGCCGCAACCGGACCGCGGCCCGCGAGAGGCTGGCCGCGCTGCTGCGCGACGCCGTCGCACCACCCGTGACGCGCCGGGCGACCCGTCCCACGCGAGGTTCCCGACGGCGTCGGGTCGCCGCGGAGCGACGGCGCGCCGAGATCAAGGCGAACCGGCGGCGTCCCAGGCCCGACTGAGCCCGGCCGCACCCGCCGGAACGCTCCCCCGGGCGACGACGCACCAGGTGCGGACGCTCGTGCGCCCGCACCTGGGACGGGACCGGTTACTCGGTCTCGCCACGGCCCTCCGGTCCGGGCGGCTCCGGGTTCCGCGTCTGGGACGCCGACCGGTAGGTCTTGCGCGAGCTCCCCGTCCGCGCGGCCAACGTGCCCTCCATCCCGACCCGGCGGCGGCGCGGCCGTCCGTCCTCGACATAGGGGTCGCGCATCTCCGGGACGGCGCCGGCGGCCTCGGGCGTGACGACGACGTCGGTCGTGTCGTGCTCCTCCTCGTCGCGACGACGCTCGAGCTCTTCCGGCGGGAGCACCTTCTTCCACCGGCGCGTACGCATCGGCGGCAGCTCGCCGGCGTCCTCGCGCAGCGCCCGGTACATCGCGTACATCTGGAAGTAGGCGATGACGAAGAACGGCAGCCCCACGAGGATGATCGTCGACTCGAGCGCCTCGAGCCCGTCGCTGCCGGAGAACACGAGCAGGGCGGCGGTGACCAGCGCGATCGCGATCGCCCAGAAGATGCGCTGCCCGAGCGGGTTGAAGTCCTCGTGGCCGTTGGCCATCGTGTCGGTCACCAGCGCAGCGGAGTCCACCGACGTGACGAAGAAGACCACCACGAGGATGATCGCGATGATCGAGATCAGGAACGCTCCGGGATAGTGCTCGAGGAACGCGAACAGCGCGCCCGGGATGTCCCCGTCGTCGACGACGCGTTCGACCAGCCCACCGTCACCGTTGAGCTCGATGTCGAACGCCGAGAACCCGAAGATGCCGAACCAGATGACCGAGAAGCCGGCCGGGATCGCGAGGACGCCGGAGACGAACTGGCGGACGGTGCGACCCTTGGAGATGCGGGCGATGAAGATGCCGACGAACGGTGACCAGGAGATCGTCCAGGCCCAGTAGAAGACGGTCCACGTGTTCTGCCAGCCGGTGTCCGCGAACGTGTCGTTCCAGAACGCCAGCTCCGGGAGGTTGACCAGGTAGCTGCCGATCGCCTCGATCGTCCCGCGCATGACGAACAGGGTCGAGCCCGCGAGCAGCACGAAGAGGAGCAGCGCCACCGCCGCGACGATGTTGAGGTTGGAGAGCACCTTGATGCCCTTCTCCAGCCCGAGTGCCACCGAGATCAGGGCGGCGCCGCAGACGACGGCGATGATGATGAGCTGCCACATCGAGTTCTCGGGGATGCCGAAGAGCTGGGCCATCCCGCCGTTGATCTGCAGCGTGCCGAGGCCGACCGACACCGCGATGCCGAAGATCGTGCCGACGATGGCGACGATGTCGATGAAACGTCCGATGGGGCCATGGATCCGCTCGCCGAGGATCGGCTGGAAGATCGAGCTCACGCGCGGCGGCAGGTTGCGCTTGTGGATGAAGTACGCGAAGCACAGGCCGGGCAGCGCGAAGATCGTCCAGGTGTGCAGCGTGAAGTGGTAGAAGGTGAAGTTCATGGCGTCGGCGGCGGCCGCGACCGTCCCGGGCTCGACGCCGAGCGACGGGCCGCGGGGCGGGTCACCGAAGTGGCTGATCGGCTCCGCCACGCCCCAGAACATGAGGATGCTGCCGATGCCGGCGGCGAAGAGCATGGCGAACCAGGAGCCGCCCGAGTGTTCCGGTGGTTCGTCGTCGGGACCGAGCTTGACGCGACCGAACCGGCCGACGGCGATGAAGATGAGGAAGATGAGGAAGACCGTGACGCCGAGGATGTAGAACCAGCCGAGATTCGTCAGCAACCAGTCCGACGCGGCACCGACGCCGCGGTCCAGGGGCCCCGTGAACACGATCGTCACGATGACGTACCCGAGGAGGATCGCCGCCGCCCCGAAGAAGATGACGGGCGAGGTGCGCAGGCGCAGCATGTCGTGCAGTCGCGTCAGCATGGGTTCGATCGACCCCCAAGATCGTCTCGACGCCGGTCCGCGTCCGCGGCCGACCTGTGCCGTCCCGGACGCGCCAGGCGGCCAGAACGTGGGCCACGTTACATAGTTTGCGTGCGTTGCGCTCCGGTACGTGCGTGGCCCGGGAACTCACGGCGGGCGTTTACTCCCGGCGCGCGGTGGCGGGACTCACCGGCGAACGGGGTCAGACCTTTTTGCAGGTTGCGCAAACTTGCGCGTACTGTCATCGCGATGGCTGAGCACCCTCCCCCCTCCCCGGCACCGGGCCTCCGTGAGCGGAAGAAGGAGGAGACACGCCGCGCGATCAAGGACGCGGCTCTCGACCTCGCCCTCACCCACGGCGTGGACGCCCTGACGGTGGACGCCATCAGCGCCGCCGCGGACATCTCGCCCCGGACGTTCTTCAACTACTTCTCCTACAAGGAGGAGGCCCTCGTCACCGAGGCGACGTCGGCCGCCACCGACCTGCACGACCTCATCGTCGGCAGGCCGGCGTCCGAACGTCCGCTGCGCGCCCTGCGCGAGGTCATCGCACACAGCGACTTCTTCGGCACCATGAACGCCGACCGCGAGCGGTTCCTCGCCCGGCAGCGGCTCGTCCAGGGGCACCCGCACCTCATGGCCCGTCAGCTCGCGCAGTACGCGACGGTCGAGCACGCGATCGACGAGGCGCTCACCGAGCGCCACGGTGCCGACGCGAGCACCGACCTGCGGCCGGCTCTCCTCGCGGCCGTGGCGGTGAGCGTCCTGCGGGTGGCGGTGCGCCGCTGGACGAGGGGCGACACGTCGACGCTGCTCGAGCAGATCGACGCGGCCTTCGACCAGCTCGAGCGCCCCGACCTCAACGCAGCCCCCGGGGAGGTGACCCGATGAACGCCGGCCCCGACCAGCCCGACCAGCAGGCCCCCGTCCCGGCGGGCCGCGCCGTCCTGCTCACGGTGCTCATCTCGGGCGCCTTCGTCATCATCCTCAACCAGACGCTGCTCAACACGGCGCTGCCCGCCTTCATGGCGGACTTCGGGATCACGGCCTCCGCCGTCCAGTGGGTGACGACGATCTTCATGCTCGTCAACGGCATCATGATCCCGATCACGGCGTTCCTCATCCAGAGGTTCACCACGCGGGCACTGTTCCTCGCCGCGATGGGCCTGTTCATCATCGGCACGGTGATCTGTGCGATCGCGCCCGTCTACCCCGTCCTGCTCGTCGGTCGCGTGATCCAGGCGGCCGGCGGCGGCATCATCATGCCGCTCGCGCAGACGATCCTCTTCGCGGTCTACCCGATCGAGAAGCGCGGCTCGGCGATGGGCATGTTCGGTCTCGTCATCGCGTTCGCGCCGGCGATCGGCCCCAGCCTGTCCGGCTGGATCATCGACCACGCGCCGTGGCAGACCCTCTTCTACCTCATGCTGCCGATCGCGATCATCGATGCGATCGTCGCCTACTTCATCCTGAGGAACGTCACCAGGCAGCGGTCCGTGCGCGTCGACGTCCTCTCGATCATCCTGTCGACCCTCGGCTTTGGCGGACTGCTGTTCGGCTTCGGCACCGCCGGGGACGCCGGGTGGCTCAGCCCGAGCGTCATCGTCCCCCTCGTCGTCGGGGTCGTCGCGCTCGTGTGGTTCGTCCGGCGACAGCTCAGCCTCGACGAGCCGATCCTCGAGCTCCGCGTGCTGCGCAACCGCATGTTCACCCTCAACACGGCGCTCGGGATGTGCGTGTTCATGTCGATGGTCGGCGGCATGCTCGTCATCCCGCTGTACATGCAGGACATGCGTGACTACTCGGCGATGGAGTCCGGGCTCGTGCTGCTCCCGGGCGCCGCCGCCATGGGTCTCATGTCGCCCGTCACGGGCCGGATCTTCGACAAGTTCGGCGCGAAGGTGCTCGCCCTGGTCGGCTTCACGCTCCTCGCCGGTACGACCTTCATGCTCGCGCGGCTGAGCATGGACACCTCCTTCACCTACGTGGCGGTGGTCAACACGGTGCGGATGCTCGGCACGGCGATGGTGATGATGCCGGTGACGACGGCCGCGCTCAACCAGCTCTCGCCCACCTTGATCCCGCACGGGACCGCGCTCAACAACACCCTGCGCCAGGTCGCCGGGTCGATCGGGACCGCGGTCCTGGTCACGGTGATGTCCGGGGCGTCCCGGGACCCGGTGGTCCACGGGCCCGCCGGCCTGGTGCACGGCGCGAACGTCGCGTTCGCCGTTGCCGGCGCGATCGCTGCGCTCGGCATCGTCGGCGCGCTCTTCATCCGTGGCTCCCGGCCGACGACGCTGTTCACGCTCGAGAAGTAGTCGTAGCCGCCGGGCGGGGGCCGGTTCCCCTCGCGGGTGACGGCTCTGCTCGAGCCCGGACAGTAGCGTGACGGGGTGCACCGACCCCCTCCCCTGCCCCCGCGCGTCCGGTGCAACCGCGGCTTCGGGTGGAGCTTCTGGCTCGTCATGGGCATCATCGCCGCGTTCGTGCCGGTCTTCGTCCTGGGCGACGGGGACCGCAGCGTCGACGGTTGGGGGGCCGGGATCGGCATTGGAGCAGTTGCCGCAGCGATCTTCATCGGTGTGCGCGGTCTCGCTCTACCGCGGCTGGAGATCCTCCCGGCCGAGGGCGTCCTCCGCACGCGTCGGCGCACCGTGCCGTTCCACGCGATCGCCGACGTCGAGATGCCCGGCCAGAGCCAGTCGGGGGTCTGGGCGAACTTCCGCGGCGACGACGACGCGCTCCTCGCCCGCATGTCGATCGCCAGGAGCCTCTTTGCCGAGCCGACCGCCTCCCAGTGGGCGGCGCTCCAGCACACGGTCCACGCGGCGGCGGTCGCCCGCGGGGTGCCGCTCGCGCAGAGGCGGGCGGCATCGGGCGGGTCGTGGACCGTCGGCGACGCGATCGCCGTCCTGGATGCGCAGGAGGCCTGGGTCCGCGCGGGGCACCGGTCCCACGCGAAGGGCGCGCCGGCCAGGTCGCTGGAAGGTGCGCGGATCCAGATCCAGCCCGGGCCCACCCACGCCTCCGGTTTCCCGCCCCGATAGGGCGCGTCTCTCCGGGTCTGCCGAGCGCCGCGCCCCCGGAGCGCCGAGCCCGCGGAGCGCCAAGCTTGCGCCACGGCGTGAGGCGCTGGCGCGGCGCCGGGCTCTGGTCCGGCGTCGAGCGATCAAGAGATCCGAGCGGCGCTACCCGGCGAGGCCGAGCTCGGCCATCACCCGCGCGACGCGGGCGCGGTCGGCCCCGGACAGCCCCTGGATCGGCAGCGGCAGGCAGTGGGGCGGGGCGATGCCCTGCTCCTCGGCGACGGCCGCGACCACGCGCAGGCTGCCGAGCTCGGCGAACAGGGACCACAGCGGCGCGAGCCGCTCCGACGCCGCCACCGCGTCCTCGGGGTGCCCCTGTTGCGCGGACCTGGTGATCGCGAGCGCCGGTTCCGACCACGTGCCACCGAGGACCGAGTACCAGGCGTCGCATCCGGCGTTCAGGCCGGCGGCAGCGGACGGGTCGCCCGAGACTCCGATGGTCACGTGCTCGGGCACCGCGGCACGGACCGCCGCCACGCGCTCCTCGGCCCCGGCCGGGTCGGTGGGCACCGCGGGGATCTTGATCGACGCGATGCCCGGGAGCTCCGCGATGCGCGCGTAGAGGTCCGTGGTGAAGTTGACGCGGGTGGTGCCGGGATTGTCGTACACGACGACGGGCAGATCGGTGCGCTCGGTGACGGTGCGGAACAGCTCGAGGACGTCGCGGTCGGTGAGCGGCTGGTAGGTCATCGGGGCAAGCAGGAGCCCGCGGGCACCGGCATCCTCGGCGGCGGCGACGTTGGCCAGTACGTGCGAGGTGCGCAGCGCCCCGACGCCGACGAGCACCGGCGTCGCCCCCGCGTGCTCGACGGCGAGGCGGGCGACCCGGGCCCGCTCGCTCGGGTCGAGGTAGGCGTAGGACCCGGTCGAGCCGAGCGCGGTGATCGAGTCGACCCCGGCGGCGGCGAGACGCTCGACCAGCCGGGCGAACGCGCGCTCGTCGACGGCGTCGTCCACCATCGGCGTGAGCGGGAAGGCGCTGAGACCCGTGAGCCCGTTCATACGTCCTCCTGTTCGACGCCCTGGTGTGACACAGAGGCCGCGAGGCGTACCGCTCGACGACCCCGGCCGCCGGGAGCGACCCGCGGGTCCACATCATCGTCCACCCTGACCTCGGTGATCACGCCGACGTCCGCGTCCACTCCGCGCCTCGCCGTCGCCGGCCGGACGTCGTCGTGCACCGCATCCACCGCCACGGGCTACAGCTCCGAGACGGGGGTGTCGCCGTCCACGAACGGGATCATCTGCTCCTCCGGCAGCTGCTCCCGGCCGGCCATCTCGACGATCGCGTCCGCGACGAGCTCACGGGAGGTCGTGCGCTCACCCACGGCGTCGCGGCGGTTCTCCACCAGCTCCAGGCCCCGCGCCGGGTCCATCGTCAGCGACGCCGGCCCCAGGATGACGAACTCCAACGCAGTCTCCAGCAGGTGGCGGTCGGCAGCCTTCTTTGCCTCGGTGTAGACGTACATCGGGTCGTCCCGTTCGCGGACGTGGTGGATGGAACCGGTGCAGGAGACCATCACGATCCGCGGCGCGGTCCCACCCGCCACCCGCAAGCGCTCGAGCCCATCGATGCAGGCCACGGCGGCGTCACGGTCCAGCGCGGACGCGCCGCTCGCCTCGACGTCGCCGACATGGTCGGGGTTGCGGATCACCGAGGTGACGGCGTGCCCCGCCTCGTCGAGCTTCGGGGTGGCCAGGAGCCCGACCCTGCTGTGGCCGCCGACGAACAGGATCTTCCTGGCAACGGTTCTCGTCCTGGTGCTCATGCCCGCCAGCATCAGCCACAACTCGTGGATCCCGCTCGCTCTCTTGATCAACGGTTCCATCATCCGCGTCGACGCGGCGGGCACCTTCGGCTGATCGAGCCGTCCCCCGGACCCCGCCGGCACTCACGACCGACGAGTGGCGCGGCGCGGCCGGTGAGACCGTCACCGTCGTGACGCTTCGGTCGGTGGCCGGGGAACCACACGAAAGCTGTCGCTTCTCCCAGGAACTCGTTCTCCGTCCGCAGCTCCCGGGCCACACGACTCCTGCCCCTTGAGCACGTAGCGCAGGGTCTCCACCACCTGGTCGGTCGTCGTGCACCAGCCCTGCGCCTCGGCGTCGACCTCCTTGAGCGGGTGGATGATGTCCGCGTCGTGGAGCGTCACATAGGGCTTGCCGAGCGCGGCGCAGTAGCCGGCGTCGAAGGCCGCGTTCCACTGCTTGTACTTGTCCCCGAAGCGCACCACCACGAAGTCGGCCTGCTCGATGAGGGTCCGCGTGCGGATAGCGTTGACCTTGGCCGACTGGTGGTCGCGCCAGAACTGCGAATCGTTCTCGCCGAGGTGGTCACCGGCGGCGTCGCTCGCCGGGTGGTCGGTCACCGGGGCGGTGAACTCCACGTCGAGCCCGGCGGCCTCCGCGCCACGGCGGATCTCGTCACGCCAGTCGGTGTGAATCTCGCCGGAAAGATAGACCGAGAAACTCATGACCCACGACTCCTGTCTCACGTTCAACTGAATTCGCACTGATTCTCGGTCACCAGTCTAACACTCCGAGATAAAGAAGCATTATCCGGTTCACGGAATGCGTCACCACCCGCCAGCGACGGTACGACCCGCCGAACGACCGCATTGTTGCGCCGGACATTTTTTGTCGAGCGCGTCAATGTCTGCTGCACACACAGTCGCTCAAGGAACGAGAGAACAATGAACTCGGTCATGTCGGCACGGAATAATCATTGTTCGCCTGGTGAGCCGCGGAATGCATGACACGGCGGCGCACCGTGACCGGTGGGACGACCCTAACGCGGCCGGCCCGCGACGGGTCAGCTCGAGCCTCCGTCGTCGGCCGGATCGGCGGTGCCGCAGTCCCGGAGCCGCGCCCAGTGGCGGAGGCGTTCGGCGATCGCGCGCTCGTGGCCGACGGGGGCGGGTTCGTAGAAGGTCTCTCGGTGCATGTCGTCAGGGAAGTAGTCGGCCCCGGAGAAGCCCGTCTCGGTGTCGGGGTCGTACCGGTAGCCCGCACCGTAGCCGAGGTCCTTCATGAGCCGGGTCGGGGCATTGAGGATGTGGGCGGGCGGCATGAGCGATCCCGTCCGTCGCGCGGCGGCGTGCGCCCTGGTGAAGCCCCGGTAGACGCCGATCGACTTCGGGGCGGTCGCCAGGTAGACCACCGCCTGCGCGATCGCGAGCTCGCCCTCCGGGGAGCCCAGGCGCTCGTAGATGTCCCACGCGGCGAGGGCCTGCCGGACAGCCTCTGGATCGGCCATCCCGATGTCCTCGTTCGCGAAGCGGGTGATCCGGCGAGCGACGAACAGCGGGTCCTCCCCGCCGACGAGCATCCGCGCCAACCAGTACAGGGCGGCGTCCGGGTCGGAGCCGCGCATCGCCTTGTGGAGCGCGGAGATGAGGTTGTAGTGCGCCTCCTGCGACTTGTCGTACTGCGGTGCGCGTTTCTGCACGACCTCCGCCAGGCCAGCGACGTCGAGCGGTCCGGCTCCGGCGGGCAGCGCCAGCAGCTGCTCGACGAGGTTGAGCAGGTAGCGTCCGTCGCCATCGGCCATGGCGATGAGTGCCTCGGTCGCGTCCTCGTCCACGGGCACCCGGCGCCCCAGGAGCTCCTCGGCCCGGGTGATGAGGCTGCGCAGGGCCGGGTCGTCGAGACGCCGCAGGACCAGGACCTGGCAGCGCGAGAGCAGGGCACCGTTGAGCTCGAAGCTGGGGTTCTCGGTGGTGGCCCCGACCAGGACGATGGTGCCGTCCTCGACGTAGGGGAGGAAGGAGTCCTGCTGGGCGCGGTTGAACCGGTGGATCTCGTCGACGAACAGCAGCGTGCCCTGCCCGACCTCGCGACGTCGCTGGGCCGCCTGGAACACCTTGCGGAGGTCGGCGACGCCGGAGAACGTGGCCGAGAGCGGCTCGAACACGAGGTCGGTCCGTTCGGCGAGCAGCCGCGCGATGGTGGTCTTCCCGCAGCCGGGCGGTCCCCACAGGATCGTCGAGACGAGCCGGCCCTGATCCACCATGCGCCCGAGCGGCGAGTCGGGGCCGAGCACGTGGTCCTGCCCGACGACCTCCTCGAGCGTGGTGGGCCGCAGCCGGTCGGCGAGCGGCCGAGAGTCGTCGGGGGCCTCGAAGAGCGAGCTCTGCTCATCCATGCCGCTCACGACTCCTCTCCCCCGCCCCTGTCCTGCCGGCGCAGCGCATCCCGGCGGCCGGCGGGGAGGCGCTCGACGACGAGGTCGTACGAGTCCTGCACGAGCTCCTCGACGAGCGACGCCGTGACGGTGCGCCCGGGACCGTCCATGGCACACCTCCTCGCACTACGGCGAACCGCGTCGCCGATGTGCTGACGGTACGCACCGGTTCGTGGATCAGCATCCGGCGGGGCCTGCGAGGGGACGTGAGGGATGCCAGGAAGCTCTCCACCCGCTGGCCGCCGCGGGCCCGGTGACGGAGGCCAGGACCCGGACCAACGGCGCCACGTCGTGCGGCCAGTCGGCAGACCAGTCGTCGGTCGGGCGGAACGAGGGCACCCCGGTTCCGTCGCACATGAGGGTCCTCCTCCAACGCACCTGACTGCACGGGCCCCTAGCGTCACGACGCGGGCACTACGGCCAGGACGACCACCCTGAGCACCGGCGTCACCCGAAGCACCCCCAGCCACATGTCCGACGTGAAACCGGTACTCACGCCCGAGATGACCACGGGAATGATGCTCACCGAGATCAACGAGATGACGAGCACGAATGCCAGTGATTCTCGCGCCGAACGCGGAAGGTGGGTGCCGAACTTGTGGTGGTCGCTCATGAAGTCTCTCTGTAGAAAACACAAAAAAAGTCCGCCCCGAGGACTCGGGACGGACGCTGGATCAGATGCTTGTACGCGTTGTCTGAGGACCGATCAGATCGGATGCCCCGGCAGGGCCGGACCGCCGCCGGCCGGGGCTGGAGCCGCTCGCGGGTCGAGAGCCCTGACCCGGATGGCATCAGGACCGGCAGTGACGATCGAGTCAACGACCTACGTGCTCGACGACGTAGTCGCGCGTGATCGCTGAGGTGGCTCGCCCCCACTCACTCGTGCGGACCCGCGCCTGGTGCGAGTCGAACGCCGCCTGGTCGGCGAACTCCTCACGCACCTCCCACACGAGCGGGTCGTCCGTCGCTTCCACCTCGAAGCGGAGGCAGCCCTCCTCTGCGAAGGTGAGCTCGACATGACGAGGCAGGCACCGACGCACGACCGCCGTCTCGGCCTCGTCTGCACAGACGAGACGCCCCGTGAGCGTGACGGTGCTCATGCGTCGGCCACCGTCATCCGTCGCCGTGCCGCTCGGGGGAGAGCGCCCCGCAGCAGCTCGGTCTGCTGCTGCACGATCGAACGGACGCCGAGGAGAGTGAGGCCGGCGATGAGGCACGCGACGCCGAGGCACAGCAGGACCGCGCCGACCCATGCCATGAGCACGGCGTCGCCCTTCGCCGACACGGTGTTGACGAACGGCTGCATCGCCACCGTGACGAAGGCTCCGGCTGCGATGAGGAACGGCGCTGCGACGAGCATCCACGCAGCCCCGCCGGGCGTATGGATGCGAGCGGTCGGGGCAGCGGGTTCGCTCACTGACGGCAAATCGGTCATCCGCACACACTAACGATCGGACCCGAGCCAGTCGCTCAGTGCCTCGATCCACGCGTCGAACGCATCGAGGTGCGCGTCGTGGCTGCCGGTGGCGAGGTCGAGCCGCTCCGTGGCCGAGCGCCGACGGACCAGCTCGTCCTTGTCCGCCTTGCTGAACATCCCGTCCTTGGCGAAGACTGCGAGCGTCGGCGGCTGCAGGGCCTCCCACTCCCCCTGCGCAGCCGTCCCGGGCCGGCGGCCTCCCGCGGGTCGTCGCTGCCCGCGACGTGCCCTTCGAGCATCACGAGCCGGTCGACGAGGTCCGGGTGGGCCGCCGCGACGAGGAACGCCGTGTGTGCGCCCATCGACTGGCCGACCAGCGTGCACGGCTCGTCGGGCATGAACTGCGTGAGCACCGCGACGACGTCGTCGACGAACGCCTGACGAGACAGGCCGACCGGTCGGCGCGTGCTGAGGCCGTGACCTCGCTGGTCCAGGAGAAGGACGTGGAAGGAGTCGGTGAGCGCGTCAGCGGTGGGCAGCAGCGCCCGTGAGCTGCCGGCCGGTCCGTGCAACAGCAGGACGGGTGGCCCGTCGCCGCAACGATCGGTGACGGCGAGCGCCACATCGTCGCGCCAGGGGCTTGACTCCTGCCCCACACCGAGAAATATCGGTTACTCATGAGTAACCAACAGGCGCACCACGCCCTCGACGCGCTCGGCGATCACACTCGCCGCGCGATCATCGAGGAGCTCCGCGGCGGGCCGGTCGCGGTCGGCGAGCTGGCCGCACGTCTCACGTTCGGCCGGCCGAACGTGAGCAAGCACCTGCGCGTGCTGACGCAGGCCCGGCTGGTCGTGGCTCACAGACAGGGCACGCGCAACCTGTACGCGCTCGCGCCGGACGGTCTCAGAGAGGTCCAGCGGTGGCTCGTTCATCAGTGGGACGACGTGCTCGATTCCTTCGCCGCTCACATCGATCAGTACGGGAAGAGAGAAGCTGATGACGATTCCACCCCTGCGTCGTGAGGTCCTGGTCGCCTGCGACCCCGCGACGGCACGACGACTCTGGACCGAGGAGATCGGCCTCTGGTGGCCGCTCGCGTCCTTCGGATGCTTCGGCGCCGGCGGGACACTCGCGTTCGACGGTCCTGAGATCGTGGAGACCTCGACGAGCGGCGAACGAGCGGTCTGGGGGACGGTGATCGAGGACGGCGAACTCGCACTGACGTTCAGCTGGCACCCTGGCCGTGACGCCTCCGAGGCCACCCACGTCCGTGTGTCGTTCACCGCGACCGGGAGCGACGACGTCACACTCGTGACGCTGATCCACACCGGCTGGGAGTCGACAGCGGCGCGCGACGAGTACGCGGGCGGATGGGTCACCGTGCTCGGCGAGCTCGCTCGCACTCGAAGCGTCGACACCCCGAACGCTCTCTGGTTCGTGCTCGAGCACATCGCGGGCCCCGCAGCGCCGCCCGAGGGAGTGTTCTCGTCGGACGACTTCCCGCTGCACCTCGCCTTCCTGCGAACGGTCAGGGAGCAAGGCGCACTCGTGGCAGCAGGTCCCCTCCCGGACACGCCCGGGGCGGGCCTGACGGTCGTACGGGTCCCGGATCTCGCGTCGGCCCAACGCCTGCTGACCGCCGCTCAGACCGAGGACGGGGCCGTGGTGTCCGGGCTGCTCGACCTGAGGATCCGACCGTGGCGTGTGGCCCTCACCAGCATCGATTGACGGGAGCCCACAGGGTCCGCCGCGGCCACGTGCTCGTCGAGGCGCGCCTGCCGCCGAGGAACGCGAACGACGACCCGATCCAGTCATACCTCGATCAGGTCATGGACGAGCAGGGTGTCCCGGGAATGGCGGTCGCCATCGTCACGACGGACGGGGACAGTCGTGCCTGGACGCTCGGCGAGGACGGTGACGACCAGGCCATCGAACGATCGACCCCCTTCCTGCTGGGCTCGGTGTCGAAGTCGTTCACCGCCGCCGCCGTCCACGACCTCATCGGCACGGGCGACCTCGACCTCGACGACGTCGCCCTCGCCCGCTCCCCTGGGGAGGCCTACGAGTACAGCGACCTCAACTACCTGCTCCTCGGCCACACGTCCGAACACCCGCGCCTGTGGCGCACCCGATATCTGCCGTGAGCCGTCGTGTCCACGTGGGCTCCAGTAGCCCTCATTGCCGCCGTCAGCCTGGTTCCGAGGCCTGCCCCTCACTCGGCCGTCGATCTCGATACGGGTCGCACGTGAGTCCGGCTGCCCACTCAGAGAGAGCATGAGCGCCGGGTCGCGGCACTGGACGGGAGCCAGCTCTGGCAGGGCGCTGGCCCCATCGTATGGCGGCTAGAACCAGTCGCCCCTCGTACCACCTAGCTCAGCCGTCGAAACGGAACTCCACCCGCGTTCCGGTACAGAGGACTATCACGACCGCTCCGGAGCGACATCGTCCGCACCGGCCCCATCCCCGGGAGTGCTCCAACCGACATCCTGGAGCACGTGCTCCAGCGCCGCCTGTTCATCGATGTCGGCATCGAAGACTGTCTCGTCCAGCTGAGGCACGAGGTCAGACCTGCGGTACCACGAGGCGACTTGGTCCTCACTGACCTCGGCCGCCAACTGTTTGGTCCGGTGCCGCCTCAGCGTCTCGTCCAGCCCAAGTTTGTAATAGTAGGCGCGGGAAACACCTCGATGATCAGAACAGAGTCGAGAGAGCATGTCTCCGTAGCTCTCGGAGTGCAGGATCCCTTCGATGACCACGTGTAGACCATGGTCGAGCGCGAAGCGTGTTGACAAGTCGATGTACGGCACACTCAATGCTCCCGGATGATCGCGATCGTGCAGGATCTCCCGCCGAAGAACGTCGTGCCCGACGATCGCTACACCACGGGGACGAGCATCTCGGATCGCATGCGCCAACAGCGACTTCCCGCTGCCCGAGTTGCCCCGGATGACGATCAGTCGAGAGCTCTCGGAGCCAGTGGGCCCCTCGCTCACGCGACCGGCAGCGGCGTGATCGCCGCGACCTTGTCACGCAGCGCCCGACGCTCGAGCCGCAGCTCGTAGTTTGACTGCAGGTTCATCCACAACTCCTCGGACGTCCCGAAATATCGCGCCAGACGGATCGCCGTGTCAGCGGTGATCCCCCGCTTGCCGTGCACGATCTCGTTGATCCGGCGCGGCGGCACACCGATGGACACGGCCAGCTTGTTCTGCGTGATCCCGAAGCCTTCGATGAAATCCTCCATCAGGATCTCTCCCGGGTGGATCGGCTCGATCAGGTCGCTCTCAGTGGTAGTCGACGAGTTCGACATTGTCCGCACCTCCATCTCTCCAGACGAAGCAGAGACGCCATTGCGCGTTCACGCGGATGCTGTGCTGCCCGCGTCGGTCGCCGACCAGACGCTCCAGGCGGTTGCCTGGTGGGACCCTGAGGTCCTCGACATCCTTCGCCGCATGGATCAGCTCGAGCTTCCGCAAGGTCGCCCGCTGCACCGTCCGGTCAACGCGCTTGACGTACTGCTCATACCAGATGCGCTCGGTGTCCTTGCTGCCGAACGATCTGATCACGAGACCAGTGTATAACGTGGAACGTCAATAACGCTAGACGTTAAACCTGAACTC
>JBQDDG010000007.1:0-83716 GCA_052093225.1 Actinomycetaceae bacterium | reverse complement strand
CAGCACGGTCAGCACGGTCAGCACGGTCAGCACGGTCAGCACGGTCAGCACGGTCAGCAGGGACCATGCTGCCGTCGGGCGGGTCGCCGCCGTCTGCGCGGAGACCATCCACCCTCCGGAGGCGAGCTCGGCCCTCACTGCCGGCACCGATGAGCCGATCGTCCTTGTCATGGAACAGCCAGGTGCCGTCTGCACGCGTGATGGTGATCCCTCGGGAGTGGACGAGGTCATGGTGGTGCCAGCACAGCAGGATGCCGTGCTCGACCGCAGTGGGGCCGGAATCCCGGTACCACTGGAGCGAATGATGGATCTCGCCGAAACCGGGTGGCTCGTCGCAGACCGGATACTGGCAATGTCGATCCCTCGCGTGAACCGCTCGGACCATGTGCGCAGGGAAGATCCGCTGTTCCCGTCCGACGTCGAGCACGGTCGAGTCGGGTCCGAAGATCACTCTCGACATGGCGGACTCGCAGACCAACCTGGCGAGCAACGAGTGCGGGATCGGCGTCCCGTCCTCCAGGCTGGCCGGTTCGTGTCCGGACATCACGTCCGGGTCGATCGCGGTCGAGATGACGTGATCATCACCAGGCATCCAGGCGTTCATCCACGCACGCGCCTCGGGCGTGAGCTCGAACAGAGCATCGGTTGCAGGGCCAACCCTCGGCCGGCCCCCCGGGACCGAGTCCGAGTTCCCTTCCGTGCCCGTTGCCGCGCCCGTACGTGCCTGCCAATCCGGGTGGAGACCGAACGAGCTCCCGCGCGCGGCCGACCCACGCCCTGCGGTCGGGTCGGCTGCAGCCGCGGTGGCGTCCATGTCGCCATCTGCGGACGATGCTTGCGGCGGGATCACCGATCCGGTCGCCGCGGCCAACGCACGAAGCGTCTCGAGCGTGGCCGTCACGGTCACGTGGGGTCGGATGCGTGCGTGCGGCATCTGCTGCCCAACATCTAGCGACTGGTGCGCGAGCGAGACGAATGCGGCGGCGCGACGTTGCGCAGGAGTGCGCCTGTCGTCAGCGTCCTTGATGCCCATGTGCGCGTTCAGCGCGGTGGTCACAACATGGCCCGAGAGGTCGTCGAGCCAACCGTTCACGTGGTAACCGCCGGTCGTCGCGGCGACGGTGAGCTCCTCCTTGGCGTCATCGTCGCGCCAGGCGCGATCGGCGGCGTCAGGGTCTGCGGCGATCGCCCACGCCTTGACCAGCTGGGCGAACTGTCCGGCCCCCATCTGCTGTGCCTGATCGACGAGGAACGTCTCACCCAGCTCCGTATCACGCAGCTGTTCCTGCAGCACCGTGGTGCGAGTTGCCTCGCGAGCCAGAATGGCGACCTGCTCGGCACCGATGAGCCCCGCCGTCAGTGCTTCCTTAGTGACGGGCAGGTGGTCGCGCAGTGCCCGCGAAGTACGAAGCTGCCGGCCCGCCGACGCCGAAGTGGTGCGCGTCCGATCCCGCAGCCAGGTCTTCATGGTCCGTGGTCCGTCCAGCGCCCACAGCCCGTCGGACTCGATCCTCACCACCACCGCGGCGCGCACCGCCGCCAGACGGCGTTCCGCACTTTCGAGGACATCCAGCACATCGCTCGCACGTTCGCCCGACAAGCCTTCAAGGTCGGCACCCACGAGCTCGTCAGCAGCACCGAGCACCGCCTCTGCCCGCCCCAACGGGTCGAGGAAAGGTACGGACGATCGGACCTCGGGCTCGGGCTCGGGCACGGGCACAGGCACGCGCTCGGGCACGCGCTCGAGCTCAGGCACGCGCTCGGGCACGCGCTCGGGCGACGGCGACGGCGACGGCGACGGCGACGGCGACGGCGACGGCGACGGCGACGGCGTGTCAGAGATCAAAGACGGCGTGCCGTGTACCGATGACGGCTCCTCCGGCCTCGACGGCACTTGTGCCGGTGCCAACGCTTCTTCTTCTGTCCAGGCGGATTCGCCAGGGCATGACCGGTCGGACTCGAGGGGAGAAAGCAAGGCCGCAGACCCCTCGGGAATCGCATCGGCAGCAGGAATGGCCCCCGGTACAGCCGACGACGCCCGCTCGGCTGCCGATATGTCTACTGCCACTACTGCCACCCCCTTGTGCGATCTCCTCCCACTCTAATCGAACGCGTGTACGACTACAAGGAATCTGCACAATCTGTGGACAGGTATGCGAGTTGGATGCCTGTGGAGCGCTCGGCGACTCCGGGCGCTCTGCGGACTGACGGTTCAGTTCGCCTGAACTCCAGGCGCACTGGGGAGGCGGTCCAGTTCGCCTGAACTCCAGGCGCACTGGGGAGGCGGTCCAGTTCGCCGGAACTCCAGGCGTACTGCGGGTCGGCAGGGGTGAGGAGCCGAGGAGCTGGCGGCGGGTCACGCACGAGCGGCGTGAGATCCGCCGTCGACCCGATCGCTCACCCGCGAAGGAAAGCGTCCCCGAACAGCGGCAGATCCCGCACCCGCACCCCGGTGGCGTGGAAGGCGGCGTTGGCGATCGCCGCCGGTACGCCGACGATGCCGATCTCACCGATCCCCCGAGCACCCAGCGGACCCGACGCGGGATCCTCCTCGTCCAGCCAGGACACGTCGATCTCGGGCATGTCCGCACTCACCGGCACGTGGTACCCGGCGAGGTCGTGATTGACGACGTGCCCGAACCGCGGGTCGAGCTCGCTCTTCTCGTGCAGGGCCATACCGATCCCCATCGTCATGCCCCCGACGAGCTGGGAACGGGCCGTGCGCGGGTTGACGATCCGTCCGGCGGAGAAGACGGCCACCATGCGGTCCACCCGGATCTCGCCGGTGAGCTCGTTGATGCGCACCTGGGCGAAGTGCGCCCCGAACGAGGCGAGCGACATCTCCTTCGACGCCGGGTTCGGCCCCGCCTCCCCCTGTGCCTCGGCGCCCGGTGCCGGATCGGCGCCGTGCGCAGCCAGGAAGTTCTTCGCGGCGGTCAGCACCGCCGCGCTCCAGCTACCCAGGCCGGACGACCCGCCCGCGACCGTGGCGTTCGGCAGGTCCGTGTCCCCGATCCGCAGCTCGATCTGCTCCAGCGGCACGCGCAGCCCGTCAGCGGCGACCTGGCTCAGCGCGGTCCACGTGCCGGTCCCGAGGTCCGCCGCACCGATGTCGACGCGGTAGCCGACGTCGGTGCGACGGATCCGCGCGGCCGAACCCGGCTGCCGGAACGACGGGTAGAGCGCCGAGGCGACGCCGGTACCGACCAGCCAGGCGCCCTCGCGCCGCCGCCGCGGCGCAGGATCACGGCCGGCCCAGCCGAACCGCTCGGCGCCGACGTGCAGGCAGTCGACGAGGCGGCGGCGGTTGAACGGCAGCCCCTTGCCCGGGTCGATCTCGGGGTCGTTCCGCTCGCGCAGCTCGATCGGGTCCACACCGCACGCGACGGCGAGCTCGTCCATCGCGATCTCGATCCCCACCATGCCGGGCGCCTCGCCGGGAGCCCTCATCCAGGACGGCACGGGCACGTCGAGGGGCACCACGCGCTGCGTGATCCGCCGGTTCGGCGCGGCGTACATCATGCGCGCCGGCTTGACCGCCAGCTCCGTGAACTCCTTGGTGCGTGAGGACATCGCGACGGCGTCGAACCCGAACGCGGTCAGCGTCCCGTCGCCGCGGGCACCGAGGCGCACGCGCTGGCTCGTCGGCGCGCGGTAGCCCGTGAGCGCGAACATCTGCCGGCGCGTGAGCGCGTACTTCACCGCACGACCGGGCACGAGGCGGGCGGCCAGCGCGGCCAGCACCGCGTCGGCGTGCGGCATCCCCTTGGAGCCGAACCCCCCTCCGACGTGGGGGGACACGATCCGCAGCTGGTCCGGCTCGATCCCGAGGACGGGCGCCAGCACCTTGCGCGCCGGGTGCGCCCCCTGCGTCGACATCCACAGGGTGAGCCGGTCCCCGTCCCACCGCGCGATCGTCGTGTGCGGCTCCATCGGGTTGTTGTGCTCCATCGGCGTGGAGTACACCCCGTCGACGACGACGTCCGCGTCGGCCAGCGCGGCGTCCAGGTCACCGTCGTCGACGTCGCCGGCACCGCCCTCGGGCTCACGCGCCGCGGGATGGTCGGCCGAGAACCCGGCGTCGTGCTGCTCCTCCTCGTACCGGATCTCCACCAGGCCGGCCGCGTACCGCGCAGTCTCCGGCGACGTCGCCACCACGGCGCCCAGGTACTGGCCGCGGAACCCGATCTCGTCGCTCCGCAGGATGGCGAGCTCGCCGTCGGAGGTGTCGCCGAGCGCCGGTGCGTTCCGGTGGGTGAGAACCTGGACGACGCCGTCGACGGCCTCCGCCGCCGAGGTGTCGATCTCCGCCGCTCGGCCACGCGCGACGGCGGCCTGCAGCGGGTGGAGATGGAGCGCGTCGCCGACGTCGTGCTCGTAGGCGTACGGCACGCGGCCACGGACCTTGTCGGCACCCTCGAGGCGCACCGGGTCGGTGCCGATCACGGAGGCGGGCAGCAGCTCACTCATCGCCGCGCCCGACGTCGTCGCCCAGCCCGTCGTCGCCCAGCTCGACGTCGGTGTCGTCCTCGTCCGTGAGCTCGACGCCGGTCAGCTCCGCGAGCACCGAGACCAGCGTGCCGCGCGCCATCGGCACCTTGAACGCGTTGCCGTCCAGCGGACGTGCGGCGGCGAGCTCGGCGTCGGCCGCGCGGCGGAACACCTCCAGCGACGGTTCCGCGCCGCGGAGCACGTCCTCGGCGAGGCGGGCCCGCCATGGCTTGTGGGCGACGCCGCCGAGCGCGATCCGCACCTCGGAGATCCGCGGCGCGTCGCCACGCTCCCCGCGGTCGCCGCGGTCAGCCCGGTCACCGGGCTCCCCGCGCTCCCCACCCTCGTCCATGTCGACGAGCGCAGCGACGGACACGAGCGCGAACGCGAAGGACGCGCGGTCGCGCACCTTCCGGTAGGTCGACCGGGCCGACGGCGGGACCAGCGGCAGCTCCACCGCCGTGATCAGCTCGTCGCGCGCGAGCACCGTGTCGGCCTCCGGGCGGTCGCCGGGGAGCCGGTGGAGGTCGACGAGCGGCACGCGGCGCTCCCCCTCAGGGCCGAGGACCACGACCGTCGCGTCCAGCGCGACGAGCGCGACGGCCATGTCCGACGGGTGCGTCGCGACGCAGTGCTCCGACGCCCCGAGCACCGCGTGGTAGCGGGTCCAGCCACCGATCGCCGAGCAGCCGGACCCCGGCTCACGCTTGTTGCACGGGGTCGTCACGTCCTGGAAGTACACGCAGCGCGTCCGTTGCAGCAGGTTGCCGCCGGTGGTCGCCGCGTTGCGCAGCTGGCCGGAGGCACCCGAGAGCAGGGCGCGCGAGAGCATCGGGTAGTCGCGCCGGATCCGCGGGTGCGCCGCGAGGTCGCTGTTGCGCACCATCGCCCCGATGCGCACGCCGCCACCGGAGGCGCCGCCGCCCGGAGCGCTACCACGACCACCACCGCCGACCGAGGCACCGCCACCGGCAGCACCCAGCTCCTCGACCTCCGCCAGGTCGAGGCGGTTGAGGTCGACCAGCAGCTCCGGGGAACGCACACCGAGCTTGAGGTGGTCCACGAGGTTCGTCCCCCCGGCGAGGAAGGCCGCGTCCGCGCTCCCCGCGACGGCGGCGACCGCCCCCTGCGGGTCGGTCGCCCGCTCGTACTCGAAGGGCTTCATCGCTGCTCCTGCGCGACCTGCCGGACGGCCGCCACGATGTTGACGTAGGCGCCGCAGCGGCACAGGTTGCCGCTCATCCGCTCGCGGATCTCCGCGTCGGAGAGCGCGACCGGCCCGTCCAGGTCGCCCGTCACCGCGCTGGGTGCGCCGTCGGCCGCCTCCCGCAGCACGCCGGCGGCCGAGCAGACCTGGCCCGGGGTGCAGTAGCCGCACTGGAACGCGTCGTGCTCGAGGAAGGCCCGGTGGAGCGCGGCGGGCTCCTCCCCCTCGGCGAGGCCGTCCGACGTCGTCACCTCCGCCCCGTCATGGACGACGGCGAGGGCGAGGCACGAGTTGAGCCGACGCCCGTCGACGAGGACCGTGCACGCCCCGCACTGCCCGTGGTCGCAGCCCTTCTTCGGGGACCTCACCCCCAGCCGGTCCCGCAGGGCGTCCAGCAGGGTCGTGCGCGGGTCGACGTCGAGGGTCCGCTCCTCGCCGTCGACGACGAGCTTCAGCCGGTGGTCCACCGGTACCTCCGCGGTGTCGTGTGCAGCGTCACTTCGACGCTAGACCCGCACCCGCGCCCCGGCAACCAGGGGCGACATCGGCCGCTCGGTCAGGTCCCCGCGGCCCGCTCAGCCGGTGGTCCCGATACCCGCTGCCCGCTCCGCCGCCTCGACGGCGTTGCGGAAGAGGAGCGCGATCGTCGTCGGGCCCACTCCCCCGATCCGCGGCGTGATGGCACCGGCCACCTCCGCGCACGACTCGTCGACGTCGGGGAGCAGCTTCCTGCCCTCGTAGCGCACGCCGCCACCGATGACGGTGACGCCGGGACTGAGGTGCTCGGGCTGCAGGATGCCGGGCACGCCCGCCGCGGCGACGACGACGTCGGCCCTGCGCGTGTACCGGTCCCAGTCGGGCACACCCGTGTGGACGACGGTCACCGCCGCGTTCGCGGTCGCCCGCTTCTGGGACAGCAGGAGCGCGAGCGGCCGGCCGAGGGTGGTGCCGCGGCCGAGCACAACGACCTCACGGCCGGAGACCGGGATGTCGTAGTGCGCGAGCAGGGCCTCGATGCCGGCCGGCGTGCACGGGACCGGCCCGGGCATCCCGAGGGCGAGGCGGCCCATGTTCACCGGGTGCAGGCCGTCGACGTCCTTGTCCGGGTCGAGCGCGAGCAGGGCGGCGTCGAAGTCGATCTGCGGCGGCGTCGGGTGCTGGAGAAGCACGGCGTGGACGTCCGCTGCGTCGTTCATCTCCCGCACCGCGGCGAGCACGTCGGCCTGGGTCGCGTCGTCGCCGAGGTGGGTATGCGGCGCGGTGAATCCGAGCTCGGCCGCCTTGTCCTGCTTCATGCGGATGTACCCGGCCGACGCCGAGTCGGACCCGACGAGGATCGTGCCGAGCCCGGGCGTCGTCCCGGCGTCGGTCAGCGCGGAGATCCGGGGGGCGAGGCCGGCGAGGACGGCGTCGGCCACCGGCCCGCCGGGCAGCAGCCGGGCGGTCACTGGGCCAGGCCCTCGTAGAGCGGGAAGTCGGCCGTCAGAGCGTCGACGCGGGCGTGCAGCGACTCGACGTCCGCGCCCTGCCCGTCACGCAGCGCGACGGCGATGATGTCGGCGACCTCGCGGAACTCGGTCTCGCCGAACCCGCGGGTGGCGAGTGCGGGCGTGCCGATGCGCAGGCCGGACGTCACGCGCGGCGGGCGCGGGTCGAACGGCACCGAGTTGCGGTTGACCGTGATGCCCGCGGCGTGCAGGAGGTCCTCGGCCTGCTGGCCGTCGAGCGCGTGGTCCCGCAGGTCGACGAGCACCAGGTGGACGTCGGTGCCGCCGGTGACCAGCCTGACGCCGGTCGCGGCGACGTCGTCGGCGAGGAGACGCTCGGCGAGGATGCGGGCGCCCTCGACGGTGCGGCGCTGACGGTCCTTGAACTCCTCGCCGTGCGCGAGCCTGAGCGCCACCGCCTTGGCGGCGATGACGTGCATGAGCGGGCCGCCCTGCTGGCCGGGGAACACGGCGGAGTTGAGCTTCTTGCCGAGCGGCTCGGCCTCGTTCGTGAGGATCATGCCGGAGCGCGGACCGCCGATGGTCTTGTGGATCGTCGTGGAGACGACGTCGGAGTGCGGCACCGGGTTCGGGTGCAGCCCCGCGGCGACGAGGCCCGCGAAGTGCGCCATGTCGGTCCACAGGTAGGCGCCGACCTCGTCGGCGATCTCGCGGAACGCGGCGAAGTCCAGCTGGCGGGGATAGGCCGACCAGCCGGCGATGATGACCTTCGGGCGCGTGGCGAGCGCGGTCTCACGGACGGCGTCCATCTCGATGCGGTGGGACTGCTCGTCGACCCCGTAGGCCGAGACGTCGTAGAGCTTGCCGGAGAAGTTGATCCGCATGCCGTGCGTCAGGTGTCCGCCGTGCGCGAGGTCGAGGCCGAGGATCGGGTCGCCGGGGCTGAGCAGCGCGTGGAGGACGGCGGCGTTGGCCTGGGCGCCCGAGTGCGGCTGGACGTTGGCGAACCCGGCGCCGAAGAGGGACTTCGCGCGGTCGATCGCCAGGTTCTCGGCGATGTCGACCTGCTCGCAGCCGCCGTAGTAGCGGCGACCCGGGTAGCCCTCGGCGTACTTGTTCGTCAGGACGGAGCCGGCGGCCTGGAGGACGGCGCGCGGCACGAAGTTCTCCGACGCGATCATCTCGAGGGTCTCGCGCTGGCGGGTCAGCTCGCCGTCGAGGACCGCGGCGATCTCCGGGTCGACGTCCGCGAGCGGGGCGGTGAGCGAGTGGGCGGTGGGGGTGGTCTCGGTGGTCATCTCTCTCCTCGGTCGGTCACGCACGCGGCGTGAGCGTCCACGACGTGGTGACCTCGACCCAGGCGAACGGCCGAAGACTCGTCCGTGGCAGTGCCACGGTGTGTCGCTCCCCGGTGGTCGGTCCACCTTCCGCGCCAGTCACGACGCGACCAACCCTACCGGGCGCAGGGAGTCCGGCGCTCGTCGCTGCTCGGGGTCCCGGCGAGCCCGGCGCTCGTCGCTACTCGGGGCTGCCGGCGACGTCGGCGCTCGCCCCGACGACCTCGCTCTCACCAAGGATGCGGCGCAGGTAGGCGTAGGTGAGGTCGCCGGTGTGCTGGTCGAACTGGTGCTCGAAACCGTTCTTCTGGTACATCGCGAGGTTCTGCAGCGAGTCCTGGCCGGTCGAGATCCAGACCTCGCTGGTCTCCTCGGGGAGGTACTCGAGGACCGACATCAGCAGCTCCGTGCCGATGCCCTGGTTCTGCAGGTCCGGGACCACCGCGAGGCGGCTCAGGGTGGCGCGCTCCTCGCCGAGCTCCACGCGGACGGAGCCGACGAGCCGCGTCCCGTGCCAGCCACCGATCGTCACCACGTCGTCGCGCGCGAGGTCGGCGCGCAGCTCGGTGAGCGACTGCGTGAGCGCCGGCAGGTGCGGGTCCTGGTAGATCTGTGCCTCCGTGACGAACGCGGCACGCCGCACCGTCAGCAGCTCGCCCGCGCGCTCGTCGTCGACCACGTCGATCGTTACGTCCATGGGGCCAGTCTTCCACCACGAGCCGCCCCCCGGCGTCAGGCCGGGGCCTCGATCACGTCTCGACCACCCCGGGAGCCGGCACGGGAGTCGCGATGGAACGGCCCCTGGCGCCGTCACGGGAACAGACCCGCCGGCCGGCACGGACGGCCCGCCGTCCGGGTGAGAACCCGCGCGCCGTGGAACCCGCGGCGCGCGGCCGCCCCGGGCGGCTATCGTGCCGCCGGTGACCCCCGCCGTCGTCGATCCCCAGCACCTCGTCCTCGCCCTGTCCTGCCCGGACCAGCCCGGCATCGTGCACGCCGTCTCCGGCGTGCTGTCCGAGCACGGCGGGAACATCACCGAGTCCCAGCAGTACGGGGACCCCGAGACCGGCCTGTTCTTCATGCGGGTCCAGGTCCGCACGGAGCACGACGTCGAGGACCTGCGAGGTGCCGTCGACGGCGTGGCGCAGCGCTTCGACATGACGTACACGCTCGACGTCGTCGGGCGACCGCTGCGCACGATCGTGCTGGTCTCCAAGGAGGCGCACTGCCTCACCGACCTGCTCTTCCGGCAGCGCTCCGACCGGCTGCAGGTGGACATCCAGGCCGTGGTCTCGAACCACCCCGACCTCGAGCCGCTCGCGCGGTTCTACGACGTGCCCTTCCTCCACCTCCCCGTGACGAAGGAGACGAAGCCCGAGGCCGAGGCGCGGCTCGTCTCGCTCGTGGAGGAGCTCGACGTCGAGCTGGTGGTCCTCGCCCGGTACATGCAGATCCTCTCGGACGACCTGTGCCGCACCCTCGAGGGCCGGGCGATCAACATCCACCACTCGTTCCTGCCCAGCTTCAAGGGGGCGCGCCCCTACGCGCAGGCGCACGCCCGCGGCGTCAAGCTCATCGGGGCGAGCGCGCACTACGTGACGGCCGACCTCGACGAGGGGCCGATCATCGAGCAGGACGTCGAGCGGGTCACCCACGCCGACGAGGTGGCCGAGCTCGTGGAGCGCGGACAGGACGTCGAGCGGCGCGTGCTGGCGCGGGCAGTGCGCTGGCACGCCGAGCACCGCGTGCTCGTCAACGGGCACCGCACCGTCGTCCTGCCGTAGCTGGTCGCCACGCCGTAGCCGCCCGGGTCGTCGAGGCCCGGCTTCGCCGTCGAGGACCGGTCGTGCCGTCCCGACGTCGAGACCTGGTGACGCCGTCGCCACCCATGCCGACCGAATGGCGGAGGGCCCCGCACCTCACGGTGCGGGGCCCTCCATTCGCTCTCATCGAGAGCTGATGCTGCTCCGGGTCAGCGGCGGATGCCGAGGGTGTCGGTGCCGTCGCCGTTCCAGTCACCGACGAGGACCTCTTCGCCGGTGCGGCCGTAGTCCTGCTCGATGTCAGCGTTGGTCGACGTCAGGCTGTTGTTGACGAAGAACGTGATGCCACGACGCACCGTGAAGGTGTCCGTGCCGTTGCCGTCCCAGTCGCCGACGTAGACCTCGTCCGAGGCGCGACCGTAGTCGAGCTCGGAGTCCGCCCACCCGGAGGTGAGCGTGTTGGAGATGAAGTAGGTGTTCCCGCGACGCACGGTGAACGTGTCCACCGAGTCGCCGTCGAAGTCACCGACCAGCACGTCGTCCGACGCGCGGCCGTAGGTCAGCTCCGTCTCCGCGTCCCCGGACCGCAGGGAGTTGGACAGGAAGTAGGCGTTGCCGCGACGCACCGCGAGGGTGTCCGCGCCGTCGCCGTCCCAGTCACCCACGAGCACCGTGTCACCGGCGCGGCCGAACGTCAGCTCGACGTCCGCGTCACCGCCGTACAGGTGGTTGTTGACGTAGTAGACGTTGCCGCGACGCACCGCAAGGGTGTCCGCGCCGTCGCCGTCCCAGTCACCCACGAGCACCGTGTCGCCCACGCGACCGAACGAGAACTCGTGCTCGGCGTTGGCGTCCCACCCGTCGTTCAGGTAGAAGCCCCGACCCGGGGTCGGCGGCGTCGGCTCGGGCTCCGGCTCCGTGACGACCTCGGAGACCACGAAGGCCTCCAGCGTGACGTCCGCGGACTCCTCGGTGATCTCGGCGGTCAGCGACCCGCCCTCGAACTCGAAGCCCTCCGGCACGCCGGTGAGCGCGACCTCGTACTCGCCGACGCCCTGGACGGACACCGTGATCACGCCGTCCGCCTCGGCCTGGTCGGCCTCGGAGCCGTCGGCCACCGTGACGTCGCCCTCGGGCCCGGTCACGGTCACCTCTCCGCCGGCGACGGCGGTGCCGTCCTCGGTCTCGACGCCCGCCGTGATCGTGCCCTCGACGGGCTCGGGCACCAGGTCGGCGGTGAAGCCGCCGGCGAACCGGTGCGGGAGACCCGCGGTCAGCGTGACCGAAAGCTCCTGGGACTCGTCGAACCCGTAGCCCTGCGGAACCTCGACCAACGTCACCGAGTAGGTACCCAGCTCGAGCTGCTCGAACGTCACATAACCATCGCGGTCGTGACCATCAGCCTCGGAACCATCGACCACGTCGACCGTGTGGCCCTCGCCGTCCTCGATACGGAACGTCGCACCAGCGACAGGCTCCTCGTCCGCGTCCAGCAGGTACGCCGACGTCGACGCGTTACCCAGCATGACGAACGCGTCCTCGATCGACTGCTCGTCGCCCGACACGGACACCTCGACCGGCTCCGGCGCGCGATACGCCGACGAACCCGGGCTCTCATTGGTCACCGTGTAGTCACCGGCCGGAAGACCGCTGACGACGACCGAGCCGAACTCGCTGTCCTGGTCACGGAGCGTGGTGACCTCACCACCGTTGCTGCGGTTGTTGTCCGCCACGTAGAACGCAGTGCCGTCCTCCGCGGTGAACAACCACCCGGTCGAGCCCACCGTGTCAGCCAGCGTGTTGACCACCGAGAAAGACAACGGACCCGGCAGAGCGTCGGCGGTGAAGCCGCCGGCGAACCGGTGCGGGAGACCCGCGGTCAGCGTGACCGAAAGCTCCTGGGACTCGTCGAACCCGTAGCCCTGCGGAACCTCGACCAACGTCACCGAGTAGGTACCCAGCTCGAGCTGCTCGAACGTCACATAACCATCGCGGTCGTGACCATCAGCCTCGGAACCATCGACCACGTCGACCGTGTGGCCCTCGCCGTCCTCGATACGGAACGTCGCACCAGCGACAGGCTCCTCGTCCGCGTCCAGCAGGTACGCCGACGTCGACGCGTTACCCAGCATGACGAACGCGTCCTCGATCGACTGCTCGTCGCCCGACACGGACACCTCGACCGGCTCCGGCGCGCGATACGCCGACGAACCCGGGCTCTCATTGGTCACCGTGTAGTCACCGGCCGGAAGACCGCTGACGACGACCGAGCCGAACTCGCTGTCCTGGTCACGGAGCGTGGTGACCTCACCACCGTTGCTGCGGTTGTTGTCCGCCACGTAGAACGCAGTGCCGTCCTCCGCGGTGAACAACCACCCGGTCGAGCCCACCGTGTCACCCAGGGTGTTGACCACCGAGAACGACAACGGACCCGGGGTCGGTGTGAGGACGAACGCCTCGGCCCAACGCCCGTCGGAGCCCGACGTCAGCGTGACCTCGTGGGTCTCCTCGGCGTCGAAGTCGTATCCCTCGGGGGCCTCGACGATCGACACCTGGTAGGTGGTGATCTCCAGGCCACCCGCGCGGACCGACCCGGCAGCCGGAGCAAGGTCCGCCTCGGAACCGTCGGCGACCTCGACGAAGTCACCGTTCGGGGCGGTGAACCGGAAGGTGGCACCCGGCAGCAGGTTGCCGTCGGCGTCCGTCGCCGAGACCGAGATCCGGCCGTTGCCCGGCATGAGGAAGGTGTCGAGCTCCTGCTCGTCCCCCGTGACCGTCACGTCGAACGCCTCCGGCGCACGCCACGGCGAGGCCACGGACGTGTTGGTCACCGTGTACTCACCGGCCGGGATACCCGAGACCTCGACCTCACCGAACGTGTCATTGACGTCGTCCAGGTCAGCCGCACGGCGGTTGTTGTCCGCGACCGTGAACACATTGTTGTCGGTGTCCTTGAACTCCCACACCGTCGAACCGATGAGGTAACCCGTCGAATCCTGGACCGAGAACGACAACGGGCCCGGGACAGAGGTGGTCTCCGGGAGGACGAACGGTGTGTAGTCCACATAGCTGAACGACGAACGCGTGATGTTACGCGAACGCACATCCTCAACCGGAACCTCGAAGCCCTCGGGGGCATCGACGATCTCGTAGGAGTACTCACCGAGCGGCAGACCACCCGCACGAATCACTCCGGCGAATCCGTCGACGTCCTGCTCCGAGTTGTCGACGATCTCGATCGGTTCACCGCCATCCTGCGGGGTCAGGCGCAGGGTCGCGCCCGGAAGCCACTCACCAGCCTCGTCGTTGACGCGGACCGAAAGCAGACCGTTCGAGTCGAGCACGATGTCCTCGAGCGGCTGCTCGCCGCCCTCGACCTGCACCGTGAAGTCAGCCGGAGCAAGCCACGCCCGCGGCATCCGCTCGTTCGACACGGTGTAGCTACCAGCCGGCACACCCTCGAACGAGACCGCACCATCGGCCGGATCCGTGTCCTGAAGGACCGTCCCGCCCTCGACCGCGCCGTTGTTGTCCCGCACGACGTACGCGTCACCAGTCACCGCATCGGTGAACGACCACGCCGTCCCCGCCACCGGAAGGTCATCCGTACCGACCACAGCGAAGCTGAGCACACCATCCTCAGGCTCCTCCACCACGCTGCCGGACGCCTGGGGGGTCGGTGCGTCCATGGTGAAGTCGGCGGAGCTGTCGTCGGTGTCGGCGCCGTCGTCGCGCTGCCAGGACAGCGAGTCGGCCTCGCCGCCCACTGCTGCGGCCGGGCCGGTCCCCTCGTAGGTGCGGCTGGCGCCGTAACCGACGGCGTCGATGAACTGCGCGTTCGTCGCGTCGATCGTGCCGTAGCCGAGGTAGGCGCGCGTGGTTCCCTCGATCAACGCGACGGTTCCGCTGGCGTGGGTCGGGGCCCACTCTGCCGCGTGGAGGTCCGCAACGTCCGTCAGGCTCTCGCCGGTTCCGCCGTTGCTCGTCCCGGTGACGAGGTAGTGGTCGCCGGGCTCGATCGTGCCGGTGAGGGGCACGGCGATGCTGGCCTGGCCTCGGCCTGACCCGTAGCGGTACTGAAGAGACGTTCCGTCGAGGTCGACCGCGTCAGCGGTCGGGTTGTACAGCTCGACGAACTCCTCAAGGTAGGCCTGGCCGTCGAAGCCGCCACGCGCGTAGAGCTCGTTGATGACGACGTCGGAGCCGTCGGGCGCGGCAGCAGCCGGCGCCGCGGCGATGGGGACGAGGAGCGGGGAGAGGGTCAGAGCGGCGACTGCGCCGAGGCCCACCCCCCGTCTTCCGAAGTGTGGGCGATCAGTCACGTCGTGATGCTCCTTGACAGGGGGGAGGGACTTGCGAAGAACAGGCCACCGTCACCGGTGCCCCGCCCATCCTCGCCTGGGCATTCGTCGCTGGGAGCCCTTCAGCCCAGTCGTCGACGACTGTGCATCACTCGTTCACCCTGCCTTCACCGCGAAGCCTTCCGCCCCCTCGGGACGACGCGGACAGCCCGTCGTCAGCGGGGCCGCCAGCGGTGGGCCGCCCCGCTGACGACTGCGTGCGGAGCCGGACGGTCAGCCGATCGCGATGTGCGGGGGCCACGTTCCGCCGTCGAGGCTCGCGTGGTTCCCGATCGGGTTCGTCGGCATCCGCTGGAGCTCGGCAAGTGCGTCGACCGTGATGCCGTCAAGCTCGGCCATGACGTCGGACCACTTCCCCGGGAGGCCGGCCAGCGCCGCGATCGAGCCGATCAGTGCGGAGACCGCCGCGACGATCGTGGCCGCCAGCAGTCCGAGCGTGGCGAACGTGCCCAGGCACGCCGCGATGAGTCCTGCGATCGACCCGATGAGGCCCACGACCCCAACGACCATCTGCCCGATGAACTCGAATGCCTGCCGCCAGTAGTTCTCCAGGTGCTGCGCCATGTCCTCGAGCTGGTCGTGGATGGCGTACGCGATCTCGGTGAGTGCCGTAGCGACCCCTGCGTGCTGCTGGCCCTGCACCTTCTTGTACACGTCGCCGTTGTCCTCCCACGAGTCGAGCGACGGGAGGTTTGTGCCGGTGTCGCTGATCTGGGTGGCGTTCGTCCCCATCTCGTCGCCCCAGGCCTGCCAGTCGAGCGCGGTCTGCCGGATGAGCTCGGCGTCACCGAGCCGGTCGATGATCTCCTCGACGTACTCGATGAGGCGCCGGGCGTCCTCGCGAAGCGGGTCGATCGTCGGGTCGACGAGGTACCGGAGGATTCCCGGGCACGAGACCTGCACCTCGGTGCAGTCATCGATCAACTGGTTGATGTCGGTCAGCAGCGGGTCCGCCTCGGCGATGATCGAGTCCTTGAGTGACATGTCGTCCTGTCTCCTTGGTCGTCGGGGCGCTCAGACGCGGTTGAAGTCGATCTCGGACTGCTGGTCGGTCTCGTCGTAGATGTCCGCCGCTCGGCGCAACACCTGGGCGATCGAGGTGAAGGCCGTGGGCGCGTCCCCCGCGAGCGTGTCCACCGTCGAGCGGACCGTCTCATAGGCGTCACCGACGCCGATGTCGAGCGCGGCGCCCGGCAATGCGCCGGCGGGCAGGGTGAGAGAGGCGACCTTGTTCGCGGTCGGTGAGTAGGTGTCGCTCGAGAACGAGCTCCAGTGCGCCGCGTCGCGACGCAGGTCTCCGGTGTCGACCTTGACGTTCATCGGTGTTCTCCGTTTCAGGTGGGTGGACGTCAGCTGGTGGTGGTGGATCGTGCGATCAGTTCGGTCGTCGCAGGGAACTCGACGGCGAGCTGTCGGTCCAGCTCCTCGCGTCTGGCTGCCGCCGCCTCCGTCACCTCGATCACCGCGCGGGCGAGCGGCTCGGCCCGCCGGCGGGTCCAGATGTCGCTCAGCTCGAACCTCACCGGGGTCCCGTACCGCGAGACGACGGTGAGGGTGTGCTCGGAGCTGGAGTCCTCGAACTCCGTCGTGTGCAGCTCGATGAGCCGCTCCTGGTATCCCGCCCGCTCCTCGCGCGCGCGCCCGGCGAGCTCGACGGTGCGCATCGCCTCCTCGAGCTGGTCCTCACGGCGCCGTTCGTCCGCCTCGCTGCGAGCAGACGGTTCGGCCGGCTGCCGGTCGCCGACTGCGGCACCCTCTGCACGGCGCTCGTCGACCCGGCGGCGGACCCGCTCGCTGATCGGCGTCACTGGCGGCACCACACCGCCCGCCGACGAGTCGTTCTGCTCACTGAGCCGTTCGACCAGTGCTACGGATGCGTTGCCGTAGGCCCCCATCAGGGCATCGGCGAACTCCTCGGTCGTCAGCTCCGCCGACCACGCCCCGTCGATCTCGACGTGCGCGATGCGGCCCGCGAGATCGACCCCGATCTCGACGAACCGGTCCTCGTCCGTCCCCAGCACGAGCTCCGGCTCGACTCCGCTCTCGTCCTCGTACTCGGTCATGTCGCTCCTGATCACGGCTCGTCGTCCAGGCATCATCGAGCGCAGGCGATGGCCGGCTCGGTATGTGGTGTCGGAGACATTCAACAGGTCCGGTCCGGCCCCCGTCCCGAGACGGCCGGGGACCTCTCCCCTGCTGTGCAACCGCCCGGCTCACGTGGTGCGGCCCGGCCCGTCTCCCCTGCTGCTCACCGGCCCGGCTCCCGTGGTGCGGCATGGCCCGTCCGTCCGCTCGTCGCCCCGATCTCGCGGCAGCGGCCGCCACCGTGAAGGTGGCGGCCGCTGCGTCGTCCGGGTGGAGCAGAAAGGGTCAGATCAGGCCGAGCTCCGCGACGGCGTCGCGCTCCTCGACCAGCTCCGCCGCTGTGGCGTCCATCCGACCGCGCGAGAACTCGTCGATCTCGAGCCCCTCGACGACCTTCCACTCGCCGCTGACCGAGGTGACCGGGAACGAGTAGACGACGCCCTCGGGGATCCCGTAGTGCGAACCGTCGGAGTAGATCGCGGCCGACGTCCAGGAGCCCGCCACACCGTTCACCCAGTCGTGCACGTGGTCGATCGCGGCCGAGGCCGCGGACGCCGCCGACGACGCCCCGCGCGCCTCGATGATGGCGGCGCCGCGCTTGGCGACGGTCGGGATGAAGTCGTCCTCCACCCACGCGCGGTCCGCCAGCAGGTCGGTGACCGGCTTCCCGGCGATTCTCGTCTGCGTGAGGTCGGGGTACTGCGTGGAGGAGTGGTTGCCCCAGATGGTCAGCCGGTCAATGTCACCGACCGCCGCCCCCGTCTTCGCCGCCAGCTGGCTGACCGCACGGTTGTGGTCGAGGCGGGTCATCGCGGTGAACCGCGAGGCAGGCACGTCGGGCGCGTTCTTCGCCGCGATGAGGGCGTTGGTGTTGGCAGGGTTGCCGACGACGAGGACCCGGACGTCGTCCGCCGCGCCCGCGTTGATGGCCTTGCCCTGCGGGCCGAAGATGCCGCCGTTGGCGGCGAGCAGGTCGCCGCGCTCCATGCCGGCCCCGCGCGGGCGTGCGCCGACGAGGAGACCCACGTTCGCGCCGTCGAACGCCTTGGTGGGGTCGTCGAAGATGTCGACGCCGGCCAGCAGCGGGAACGCGCCGTCGGCCAGCTCCATCGCGGTGCCCTCGGCGGCCTTGACGGCCTGCGGGATCTCCAGCAGACGCAGCCGGACCGGGGTGTCCCGGCCGAGCAGCTGCCCGGAGGCGATGCGGAACAGGAGGGCGTAGCCGATCTGGCCGGCGGCGCCCGTGACGGTGACGTTCACGGGGGTGGCGGACATGCGGACTCCTTCGTCGAGGCTGTACGGACGTGGTCGGGTGGGGCCCGCGGACAGGCCGGTCTGCACCGGTGCCCGTCGTCCCCGCTCGAGACCCAGGTTAGTGCGTCGCCACGCCCGTCGTGCCGGGCCGGCCGTCGTCGGACCCGGCCCCCGACCCGGAGCGGGTCCCCTCGGCCTCCGGACCGTTCTCCCCCTCGACGGCGGGCACGTCGTCCGACTTCTCCGCGAGGCCCCGCCCGGCGTGGTCCACCGGGCCGGGGTGCGTGACCGTCACCCGGTCGATACGCCGTCCGTCGAGCGTGCGCACGGTGAGCACGACCTCTTCCCAGCTCACCGAGTCGCCCACGGAGGGCACGCGGCCGAGCTCGGACATGATGTAGCCGGCCAGGGTGTCGTAGGGGCCCTCAGGGAGCTCGGTGTCGAAGAGGCGTTGGATCTCCGCCCGGCTGAGCAGGCCGGAGACGTCGTTCTCGCCGGCGCCTTCGACGACCTCGGGCTCCTCCCGGTCGTACTCGTCGTGGATCTCGCCGACGAACTCCTCGACGACGTCCTCCATCGTCACGATGCCGTCGGTGCCGCCGTACTCGTCGACGATGACCGCGAAGTGCGCGTGCGTGCGCCGCATCTCCGTCAGCGTGGACAGGACGGCCTTGCCGGTGGGGAAGAACAGGGTCTCGCGCACGAGGTCGCGCACGAACCTGATCTCCGGGCCCGGGTTGATGAAGTCGCGCACGTGCACGAAGCCGATGATGTCGTCGTCGTTCTCGCCGCGCACCGGGTAGCGCGAGTGCTCCATCGAGCCGACGACGGCGCGCGCCTCCTCGACGGGGGTGTCGGCGTCGAGGAACTCGACCTCGGTCCTCGGCGTCATCACCTCCTGGACCGACCGCTCGCCCACGGCGAGCAGGTCCGTGACGATCTGCCGCTCCTCCTCCCCGAGCCCCTCGTGCCCGGCGACGATCTGACGCAGCTCCTCGGCGTCCATCTCCTCCGCACGCGCGTGGGGGTCGCGGCCGAGGAGGCGCAGCACGATGTTCGTCGAGATGTCGAGCAGCCAGATGACCGGCCGCAGCACGATCGCGATCGCGTTGAGCGGACGGGCGACGACGATCGAGAACTTCTCGGCGCCCTGCATCGCCAGGCGCTTGGGCACCATCTCGCCGAACACGAGCGACATGTAGGACACGACGAGCGTGATCGCGATGAAGGCCAGCGTGCCGGCGACGCTCTCCGACAGTCCCCGGTCCACGAGCACCGGCTCCAGGTAGGGCGCGATCGTCGAGGCGCCGTAGGAGGCGGAGAAGAACCCGGCCAGCGTGACGCCGACCTGGACCGCCGAGAGGAAGGTGTTGGGGTTCTCCGTCAGCTTGGCGACGGTCGCGCCGCTGCCACCGCGGGCGGCCATCGACCGCACCTGGGACTCTCGCAGCGAGACGAGCGCGAACTCCGAGGCCGCGAACACCCCGCCGATGAGCACGAAGACGAGGACGAGCAGGGAGTCGGAGACGACGGGATGCACCACCCCATTATCAGGGTCGGAGCACCGCCGCGGTGACCGTTGTGTCGCGTTCCGCTTCCGGCGCCGGGTCCGGCCCTGGTCCCGGCTCGTGTTCCGACGACGCTCAGAGCGCGACGGCGGCGTCGCCCCAGGGGGCGAGGAACGCGATCATGGCGGCACCGCCGAGGAGCACGAGGAGGTCGATCGCGAGCGCCCGACCACCGATGATCTCGCGCGCCCCGAAGGCGACGCGCACGACCGCGAGCACGGCGAGCATGCCGGCGAGCAGGTAGCAGGCGGCCGGGACGTCGACGAGGACGCCCACGAGGACGACGACGGCGACCCACCCGAGGATCGCGAGCCCCGGCAGGACCGGGGCGCGGTTGGTCGTCACGGCGGCGAGGCTACCGTGGAGCGGTGGACGATCACGAGGGGCGCCCCGGGCCGGACGACGTCACCGGCACCGACCCCATCGGCGCCGACACCGGGACCGCCTCCCGGGCCGTCGACGTGCTCGTCGTGGGCGCCGGGGTGGCCGGGCTGCGGACCGTCGCGGCGCTGCGTGCGCGTGGACACGACGGGTCGATCGCGCTGGTGGGCGCCGAGGCCGAGGCACCCTACGACCGCACCACCTTGTCCGTCGACCTGTTCACCCGCGCGTCCCCGCCGGACCTCGCCGCCGAGGGCCTCGGCGACCTCGACGAGCTGGGGGCCCAGTGGTGGCCGGGCCTGCGCGCGGCCACGATCGCGTCCGACGACGACGGAGCGGTCGTCGAGCTGCGTCCGTCCGGCGCGGTGCCGGCCGGGTCGGGTTCGCCCGTCGCCGCGGAGGACCGCCCCACCCGCGTGCGCGCGCGCCGCGTCGTCGTCGCCACCGGTGCGCGGGCCGTCACCCCGCCGTGGCCGGCCACCCGGACGCTGCGTTCCGCGGCGGACGCCGCCCACCTCCGCGCGGCGGTCGGCCCCGGGACGCGGCTGGTCGTCGTCGGGGCGGGATGGATCGGGACGGAGCTCGCGGGAGCGGCAGCGGCGGCCGGGGCCCGGGTGATGGTCCTCGAGGCGGCCGGGCAGCCGCTGGGGCACGCACCGGACGTGCTGGCGGAGCACGCGCGCCCGTGGTTCGCCGAGGCCGGGGTCGAGCTCGTCACCGGCGCGGAGGTCGCCTCGGTCGACGCCGCGGCCGGCGGAGGCCAGGTCGTCACGCTCGCCGGCGGGCGCGAGCTGGCCGCCGACGTGGTCGTCGCCGCTCTCGGCGCGGTCCCGGAGACCGAATGGTTGGGTGCTCTCACGCCGCGCGGGCCGGGCGGGCACGTCCTCGTCGACGCCGGGGGCCGGTCCCAGGGGCCGGCGTGGCTGTGGGCGGTCGGGGACGCGGCGGCGATCGACGCCGGGGACGTCGTCGTGCCGGGAGCCCACTGGGAATCGGCGCTCCGCCACCCGGACGCCGTCGCCGCCTCGGTCCTCGGGCTCCCGCTCCCCGACCTGCCCGCGCCGTACGTGTTCTCCGAGCAGCTCGGGCACGACCTCGCGATCGTCGGGACGCCCGTCGGGAGCCCCGGCGTCGTGCGCAGGGACGACGCCGGAACCACCTGGCTGTGGACCGACACGAACGGTCGGCTCGTCGCCGGGGCCACCGCGGACCACCCGCGGGACGTGCCGCCGCTGAGGCGCGCCCTCGCCGGCGGCGGGCGGCCGGAGCTCGACCCGGTGGTCGCCGCGGACCCGACCCGCCGGCTGCGCGACGCGATCACCCGCCGCTGAGCAGGCCCGCCGGGGCCGCCACCCCCTGACCGTCGAGACTGCGGTTCGTCCCACCGCAATCTCGACGGGCACGAACCGCAGTCTCGGTGAACAGCGGGGTCGGTCAGTGGGCGAAGTGGCGCGTGCCCGTGAGGTACATCGTCACGCCGGCGGCCCGCGCCGCCTCGGTCACCTCGTCGTCACGGATCGAGCCGCCCGGGTGGACGACCGCGCGGACGCCCGCGTCGATGAGTACCTGGAGGCCGTCGGCGAACGGGAAGAACGCGTCGGAGGCGGCCACCGAGCCGCGGGCACGCTCCGGCGTGGCGGGCGCCTCGCCGGCGTCGTCGGACCCGGCGTCGTCGGCCTGGGCGCCGCCCGCGGTCTCGACGTCGGAGGACACGGTCACGCCGAGGGTGTTGGCCCGCTCGACGGCCAGCCGGCAGGAGTCGACCCGGTTGACCTGCCCCATGCCCACCCCGACGGTGGCGCCGGCGTCGGCGAGCAGCACGGCGTTGGAGCGCACGGCCCGCACGGAGCGCCAGGCGAACTCGAGGTCGGCGAGGGTCGCCTCGTCGGCGGGCTCGCCGGCGACGTGCGTCCACCCCTCGACCGTGTCCCCGTCGGTGTCGACGGCGTCGCGCGCCTGGACCAGCGCCCCGCCCGTGATCGGTCGGATCTCCGTGCCCGAACGGGGGGCCGGGGTCACCGTGAGCACGCGGAGGTTCTTCCTGCTCGAGAGGATCTCGCGGGCCCCGTCGGTGACCTCGGGGGCGACGAGGACCTCGGTGAAGACGCCCTTCATGGCCTGCGCCATCTCTGCCGTCACAGGCCGGTTCGCGGCGATGACGCCGCCGTAGGCCGAGACCGGGTCGCAGGCGTGCGCGGCGCGGTAGGCCTCCTCCACGCTCTCCCCCACCGCGATGCCGCACGGGTTGGCGTGCTTGATGATCGCGACGGCGGGGCGCTCGTGGTCGAGCGCGGCCCGCACGGCGGCGTCGGCGTCGACGTAGTTGTTGTAGCTCATCGCCTTGCCCTGCAGCTGGGTGGCGCCGGCGATGCCGTCGACCGCCCCCGCGGGCGCGTACAGCGCGGCGGACTGGTGCGGGTTCTCGCCGTAGCGCAGCGTCGCGCGCCGCTCGAGGGCGAGCCCGACGAAGGCGGGGGCCTGCGCGGACGGTGCGGCGTCGGCCGGTCCCCCGACGGCGTCCGTCCCCTCGGCGTCGGCCGCGGCGACCTGCTCGGCGAACCAGCCGGCCACGGCGGCGTCGTAGGCGGCGGTGTGCGCGAACGCGTCGGCGGCGAGCGCGCGCCGCTCGCGGAGGCTGAACCCGCCGCCGTCGAGCGCCGCGCCGACCTCCGCGTAGCGGGCCGGGTCCACGACGACGGCGACCGACGGGTGGTTCTTCGCGGCGGCCCGGACCATCGTGGGACCGCCGATGTCGATCTGCTCGACCGCCTCGTCGTAGGCGGCGCCCGAGGCCACGGTCTGCGCGAACGGGTAGAGGTTGACGACGACGAGGTCGAACGGCGCGATGCCGAGCTCGTCGAGCTGCTCGCGGTGGTCCTGGAGGCGGCGGTCGGCGAGGATGCCGGCGTGGACGTTCGGGTGAAGCGTCTTCACCCGGCCGTCGAGGCACTCCGGGAACCCGGTGACGGACTCGACGGGAGTGACCGGCACACCGGCGTCGGCGATCCGTGCCGCCGTGGAGCCGGTGGAGACGATCTCGACCCCGGCGCCCGCGAGCGCCGTCGCGAGCTCGCTCAGCCCGGTCTTGTCGTAGACGGAGACGAGGGCGCGGCGGATCGGCTGACGCTCGGCGGCCGCGCGGGCCTGGCGGTCGGGACCGGCGCCAGGGGCGGTCTCGGCGGACGGCGCGTCACCGTTCGTGGGCGTGGGAGCGGGCGCGGTGGGCTGGTCGGTCACGGGGGTCCTCCTCGGTGCGGTGGTCCCGGGCGCGGTCGACGCCCGGCCCCGGCGCCCAGGCGAGCGGCGCTGTGAGGGGTGCTCGGCCGCTCCCCGGTGGTCACCCACCTCGTTCGCCAGTTGCGACCGTCCCCCAGTCTACGGCGCGCCAGGGGCCGACGGCAGGGAAGCGGACGGGTCGGCGGGCACGGTGGTGGACGGACCGGCGGACGGGGCGGTGGGCAGGGTGGTCTCGCCGGACGCCAGGTGGGTGAGGACCTCGACGAGCATCGCGCGCTCCTCGACCTTGATGCGCTCGTGCAACGACTCCTCCGTGTCCCCGTCGAGGACCGTCACCGCGCGCTGGGCGACGATCGGGCCGGTGTCGACCCCGGCGTCGACGACGTGGCACGTGCAGCCGGTGACCCGCACACCGTGGGCGAGGGCGTCGCGCACGCCGTGGGCCCCGGGGAAGGACGGCAGGAGCGCGGGGTGGGTGTTGAGGACCGGGGCGACGCCGAGCACGGCCGGCCCGAGGATCTTCATGAACCCGGCACTGAGGACCACGTCCGGACCGTGGGCGGAGATCTCGCGGGCGAGGTGTGCGTCCCAGGCGGCGCGGTCGGGGTGCTCGCCCACGGGGGCGACGAACGTGGGCAGCCCCGCGCCCCGCGCGCGCTCCTCGCCCCGGGTGCCGGGCCGGTCGCTGCCGACGGCGAGGACCTCGACCGGCGCGCCGTCGGCCACGGCGTCGAGCACGGCCTGGAGGAGTGTGCCGGAGCCCGAGACGAGCACGACGAGGCGGAGCGGGCGGGCGCCGGAGTGGGTCACGACGACCCACCGTAGACGGCGGCGGCGAGCGACGACCGGCGGGACTGCCCGCCGGGACCGGCGATCGGGTGACAATGGACGCGTGACGACCCCTCCGACCGGCAAGGCACCGGGACCGGTGCGTCCATCGAGCGCGCCCGAGTCCGACGCCGAGGAGCGCGCGGCCCAGCTCGGCCGGTGGTCGCAGGCGGGAGCGCTGCTGGTCATCGCGAGCGCGCTCGGCACGCTGCTGATCGCCCGGTTCCCCGAGACGATCGCCCTCGGCCTCCTCGCGCTCGGCGGCGTCGCCGCGGCCGTGTTCGCCCGGCACTTCAAGGACCGTCCCTCCACGCCGTCCGGTGCCGGCGGGCAGGGGCCCGGCACCACCGGGGCGCGTCACGGAGCAGGGGCGCGTCACGGAGCAGGGGTGGGTCCCGGCTCCGGGCCCGCCTCCACCGGTCGGGGCAGCGGATCGGCGGACGGCACGTCCCGCAAGCGGCCCGAGCCCACGGTCGGCCAACGACGTGAGCGATCGACGATCGTCACCATCGTCATGGGCTCGATCATCGCGTTCCTGCACCTCGCGCCGGCCCTCACCTGGTCCGTGTCGGCGAGCCACCAGGAGTGCCTCGACGGCGCCGTGACCAACCAGGCCGTCGAGGCGTGCGAGAACGGTCTCGACGACCGGCTCCTCGGCTGGCTCGGCACGGAGTAGCCGCCGGGGCCATCGCGCCCCTGGAGCGTCCACCTGGGCGTCGGGCGTCGCGCAGCCCGGCGTCGTGGGCCGCCCACCGGCGCGAGGCGTGTCTCTTACCTGCGACGCCACCGCGGGAGCGTCCACCAGTCGGACCGTGCGGACCTGCGCGCTACGACTCCGACGCCGATCGCTACCGTCGCGCACATGGCTCACCTCAGCACCCGCACCGTCCACGACGGGCAGTCCCCCGACCCGGCGACCGGCGCGGTCGTCCGTCCCCTCCACCTCACGTCGACGTTCCGGCACGAGGCCGTCGGCCGGCTGACGGACGGCTACGAGTACTCGCGCACGGCCAACCCCACGCGCGACGCGCTGCAGGAGACCCTGGCCTCGCTCGAGGGGGGCTTCGCCGCCCGGACGTTCAGCAGCGGGATGGCCGCCGAGGACGCGCTCCTGCGTGCGCTCGTCGGCCCCGGCTCGCACGTGCTCCTCGGCAGCGACGCCTACGCCGGCACGCTGCGCCTGCTCGAGTCCGCGTTCGGTCCCTGGGGCGTGACGCACGCCGCCGTCGACCTCTCGGACGTCGCCGCCGTGCGCGCCGCCGTCGCGGAGCGCACCCCCACCGTGGTGTGGGTCGAGACGCCGTCGAACCCCCTGCTGCGGATCGTCGACGTCGAGGCGGTCGCGGGGATCGCGCACGAGGCCGGCGCCTTCGTCGTCGTCGACAACACGTTCGCCACCCCCTACCTCCAGCAGCCGATCTCGCTCGGCGCCGACGCCGTCGTCCACTCGCTCACCAAGTACCTCGGCGGGCACTCCGACGTGGTGGGCGGGGCCGTCGTGCTCGCGGACGACTCCCTCGCCGAGAAGCTGGGCGGCCTGCAGAACGACGTCGGCACCGGGCTCGCCCCGTTCGACTCGTGGCTCGTCTCGCGCGGGGTCAAGACCCTCGGCGTGCGGATGGACCGGCACTGCGAGAACGCCGCGCGCGTCGCGGAGGCGCTGGGGGACAGCAACCTCGTCACCCACGTCCTCTACCCGGGCCTCACCTCCCACCCCGGCCACGAGGTCGCGGCGCGCCAGATGAGCGGGTTCGGCGGGATGGTCTCGGTGCGGCTGCGCGACGCCGCGCTCGCCCGCGCGTTCGTCGAGTCCACGGAGCTGTTCACGCTCGCGGAGTCGCTCGGCGGCGTCGAGTCGCTCATCGAGCAGCCGGCGACGATGACCCACCTGGCCGCGGTCGGCACCCCGCTGGAGGTGCCGGAGGACCTCGTGCGCATCTCGGTGGGCATCGAGGACGCCGAGGACCTCGTCGAGGACCTCCGGGCGGCGTTGGAGCGCGCGCGACGCTCGTGTACCGACGGCGGCGTCACCACGCGCGCGGACGCCGAGTCAGTCTCCGCCTAGGAGACCGACGGCCCGGGCCGCCTCGTCGGCCACGGGTGCCGGCCGCCGTGGAGGCCACGGGTGCCGGCCGCCGACGACGGGAGGCCGGCTGCTCAGGACGTGAGGCCGGGCGTGGTCGCGGCCCGACCCGCGGCCGCGCCGCCCGGCGTGGGTGCGCTGGCCATCGACCCGGAGGCGTTCCACCGCCCGGGTGACACGGCGCGGCCGTTCGCCGAGCTGTCGTTCGTCCGCTTCGCGGTCGCGGTCCCGGACGTCGACGTGCCCTTCGCGGTAGTCGACTTCCCAGAGGTGGAGGTCGCCGACGACGACGTCCCGGCGGCGGAGGCCTTCCCCGACGTCTCCTTCGGTGCGGTCGTCCTCGCAGCGGATGCCTTCGCCGCGGTCGTCCCCTCGTCCTCCCCGTCGTCCTCGGGCCGCCGCAGGCGCTCCCGCACCGACCGCGCGCCGGAGCCGAGCCCCGCGTGCGTGCGCGGGTGGAGGGCGATCGTCGTCACGAGGGCGCCGACTGCGACCTCGACGGCGACCAGCCCGGCGAGGACCACCGGGTCCGGGCCGAGCGCGGCCATCCGGCCGGAGCCGATCGCGCCGGACGAGGCGGCAGCCACGACCAACGTGGCGAGCCCGACGGTGAGCGCCGAGGCGAGGGTGGCGGCGACGGCGTCGACGAGGCGGTGCGCCTGCCCCGGCCGCGCCGCCCACCAGGCGCCGGCCGCGCCGGCGAGGACGAGCAGGAGCGCCGGCCACAGGCCCAGCGGGGAGGTCGTCCCGGGCAGGGCGCCCAGCAGCGGCACCGAGGGGACCGTGCCGAGCTCGACGGCCGTCGGTGCGACCGTGGTGCCGGTCCCCACGCCGAACCCGCTCCCGGCGAGGTAGCTCAGCGCCCAGACCCCCGCGGTCGGCACGTAGGCGAGCTGGCCGAGCACGAGGACGGTACCGCCCACGACCCCGGCGTCGTAGGCCTGGTGGAGAGTGAGCGCGCGGTCCGCGTGCAGGGCGACGGCGGCCGCCACGGCGAGCATGGCGAGGGTGACGAGAACGGCGGTGGTCGCACCGGCCCCACGGGCGGCCCGCACGGCGACGAGGCGGCCCCGGTGGCGCAGCGACGTGCTCGGCGCTCCCTCGGCGTCGGCGGCGAGGACCGGAGCGGTGCGGGCGCCCGCGCGCCACCACGACCAGGCGCAGCCGACCACCGCCACGACGGCGGAGCCGGCGGCGAGCCGCATATGATCCACGTCGTAGGGGGACAGCAGGCTCACGGCCTGGGTGAGCCCGACGTAGCCGACCCCGGCGACGACGAGCGCTCCCCCGAGCAGGATGTGCCGCCGCGTCATCAGCATGACCAGCGCGGCGAACACGGCGCTCAGGCCCAGCGGCACGAGCGAGAGAGACCCCGCCGGCGCGCCGTGGCCGAGCAGCCACCCGGCCGACCCCAGGCCGAGGGCCGTGTGCCACGTGTACTCACCCAGTGCCGGGGACGCCGCCGTCGCGGTGTAGGCGGCGATCGCGGGGACCACGCAGACGAGCCAGCCGAGCAGCACGGCCTCGAGCGCGGCGACGAGCCCGCGCAGCCAGCCCTCGGGCAGCAGCATCCGCCGCTCGGTGCCGGAGGAGGCCTCGGGGCGGGTCGTGGTCGCGGTCATCGGGGCCATGGTCGCGCCGATCGTGCCGCGAGCGCGGGAGCCACGCCCAGGTGGCCCCGCTCACGACGTCGCCCCCGGCACCGCGAGGGTGCCGGGGGCGACGTCGGTGGTGCGAAGGGTCGGTCAGGCCTTGCCGGCGAGGATCTCGCGGGCGAGGTTCGCCGTCTCGGTCGGGGTCTTGCCGACGCGGACGCCGGAGGCCTCGAGGGCCTCCTTCTTGGCCTGCGCCGTGCCGGCGGAGCCGGAGACGATCGCGCCGGCGTGGCCCATCGTCTTGCCCTCCGGCGCGGTGAAGCCCGCGACGTAGCCGACGACCGGCTTGGTGACGTTGGCCTTGACGAACTCGGCCGCGCGCTCCTCGGCGTCGCCGCCGATCTCGCCGATCATGACGATGAGGTCGGTGTCCGGGTCCGCCTCGAAATCGCGCAGGGCGTCGATGTGGGTCGTGCCGATCACCGGGTCGCCGCCGATGCCGATGGCGGTCGAGAAGCCGATGTCCGCCAGCTCGTACATCATCTGGTAGGTCAGCGTGCCGGACTTCGAGACCAGCCCGATGCGGCCGGGGCCCGTGATGTCGGGCGGGGTGATGCCGACGTTGGACTGGCCCGGCGTGATGATGCCGGGGCAGTTCGGGCCGATGAGGCGCACGCCCTTGGACTGGGCGTAGGTGAAGAACTCGGCGGAGTCCTTGACCGGGATGCCCTCGGTGATGATGACGACCAGCGGGATGCCGGCGTCGACGGCCTCGACCACGGCGCTCTTGGCGAACGCGGGCGGGACGAAGATGACGGACACGTTCGCGCCCGTCGCCTCCTTGGCCTCGGCGACCGTCCCGTAGACGGGGACGGAGACCGCGCCGCCCGTGCGCTCCTCGGCGCCCGGGCCGACCGGCGTCACGTCGAAGTCGACGGTGGTGCCGGCCTTGCGCGGGTTGGTGCCGCCGACGATGGTCGTGCCGGCGGCGAGCATGCGGCCGGTGTGCTTCGTGCCCTCGGAGCCGGTGATGCCCTGGACGATGACCTTGGACTCGCGGTTGAGAAAGATCGACATGTCTGTGGGTTCCTTACTTCGCTGCCGCGAGCTCGGCGGCCTTGGCCGCGCCGCCGTCCATGGTGTCCGCCTGGGTGACCAGGTGGTGGTTGGCCTCGGCGAGGATCGCCCGGCCCTCCTCGACGTTGTTGCCGTCGAGCCGCACGACGAGCGGCTTGGTCGCCTGGTCGCCGATGATCTCGAGCGCCTGGACGATGCCGCGCGCGACCTCGTCGCAGGCCGTGATGCCGCCGAAGACGTTGACGAACACGGAGCGGACCTGCTCGTCGCCGAGGATGACGTCGAGGCCGTCGGCCATGATCTGCGCCGAGGCGCCGCCGCCGATGTCGAGGAAGTTCGCCGGGCCGACGCCGTGGTCCTCACCCGCGTAGGCGACGACGTCGAGCGTCGACATCACGAGGCCCGCGCCGTTGCCGATGATCCCGACCTCGCCGTCGAGCTTGACGTAGTTGAGGCCCTTGGCCTTGGCCTTGGCCTCGAGCGGGTCCTCCGCGTCCGCGTCGACGAGGGCACCGTGGTCCTCGTGACGGAACGACGCGTTGTCGTCGAGGGAGACCTTGCCGTCGAGCGCGATGATGTCGCCGTCCGGCGTGCGCACGAGGGGGTTGACCTCGACGAGCGTGGCGTCCTCCTCGCGGTAGACGACCCACAGCTTCTGGATGGCGTCCGCCACCTTGCCCGCGACGTCGTCCGGGAAACCGGCCGCGGCGACGATCTCGTCCGCCTTGGCCTGGTCGATGCCGACGATCGGGTCGACGGGGATGCGGGCGAGCGCCTCGGGGCGCTCGACGGCGAGCTGCTCGATCTCCATGCCGCCCTCGACCGAGCACATGGCGAGGTAGCGCCGCTCGGAGCGGTCGAGGAGGACCGAGAAGTAGTACTCGGTGTCGATGTCGGCGCCGGCCGCGACGAGGACCTTGCGGGCCGTGTGTCCCTTGATGTCCATGCCGAGGATCGCCTCGGCGTGCTGCTGCGCCTCGTCGGCGGAACGGGCCAGCTTGACGCCGCCGGCCTTGCCACGGCCGCCGATCTTCACCTGGGCCTTGATCACCGCCAGATCGCCACCGAGCTCGGAGTAGGCGGCACGCGCCTCCTCCGGGGTCGAGGCGACGATGCCCGGCAGCACGGGCACCCCGTGCTTCTCGAACATGTCGCGCGCCTGGTACTCGAAGAGGTCCACCCGATGGTTCCTTCCCTCGCTTCATGGCGATGCCTCGACTCCGAGACATTCGAGTCGAGACTAGCGCGGGACCTTCGTCCCCACCGGGGCGTCTCAGGGTGTGCCGGGCCACGTTCCGGGCCGGATTCCCGCGGCTTCTCGCGTTCGTGGCCCGCTCTTGGCCTGCCCGTGGGCCGGTGTTGTCCTAGCCCTGGCCGTGCTGCTCGGCGAGCTCCTCGAAGGCCGCCGTCAGGGTGTGGGTGTACTCGTGGGCGCCGTCGATGTCCGGGTGGATGTTGTCGGCCTGGAGCGCGCCCGGAGTGGCGGACGCGGTGGCGTTCCAGTCCGCGACCACCACGTTGGGGCGCTCCTCGGCGATCCGCTCGAGCTCGGCGTTGGCCTCGGGGATCCACGTGGAGGCGCCGTAGAGGTTGACGAGCACGACGGGGCGGTCCGGGCCGAGCGAGTCGAGGATGCGCTCGGGGATGCTCGGGTCCGGCACGCCGCCGTTGGTGCCGTAGTGGATGACGACGGCGCGGCGCACGGTCCCGGCCTCGAGCGCCGCGTCCACGGCGGCCTCACCCTGCGGCCACTGGTCGTTGGACAGGGCACTGACGTGCACGCCCGGGTAGTAGAACTCGAGCGCGTCCAGGGTGGTGACGACCATCGAGTCGCCGAACACGGACAGCTCCTCCCCGGTGGGGACGGAGAAGTCGGCGTCCGACGACGGCTCGTCGCCCTCGGTCCCGTCCTCCGCCCCGGGGTCCTCGGTGGACTCCCCCTCGTCGCTGCCCGACGTCGTCTCCTCGCCCGGCGCAGGATTCGCACCGTCGGCGGGGGGAGCCTCGTCGCGGGCATCGGGTGCGTCGTCGCCCGGCCCGGGCGCGTCGTCGCCGGCCGGGGGCGCGGCCGGGTCGGTGCCGTCGCCGGGCGTCTCACCCGGGTCCGCCGATCGTGCGGCGGCGAGCTCCTGCTCGCGCTGCGCGGCGAGGCGCGCCTCGTTGTCCTCGATCTGCGCCGCGGTGTCCGTCATCACCGGTGCGGTGGCCACGGCCACGCCGGTGCCGGCGACGAGGAGGACGCCCATCGCCCCCGCGATGCGGGCCGGGACGACGGCGGAGGGCCGGAAGCCGGTGACGGCGGCGAGCCAGCCGCGCAGGGTGGCGCGGATGCCGTGGCGCCGCACGGGCTGCTCGAGCCACTCGTAGGACGCGGCGGAGATCCCGAGGGTGACGACGAGCGCCGCCGTGCGCAGCACGATGCGGGCGGCGGACCCCTCGGCGGTCGGCACGAGCGCGTCGAGGACGACGATGGCCGGCCAGTGCCACAGGTAGATCCCGTAGGAGCGCTCGCCGAGCCACCGCAGCGGGGCCAGCTCCATCACGCGGGTGAACCAGGTGCGCGGGCCCAGCAGGGCGGCGACGAGCGCCGCGGCGGCCAGCGAGGCGAGGAAGAGGCCGCCGCGGAACGTCCAGACCGACTCGAACGGCACGAACCGGGCAAGGAGCAGGAGCGTGAGCAGTCCGGCGAGCGGGACGAAGGGACGCGCGCGCTGCCACGCGGGGCTCGCCAGCGGGCCCCGCGAGTCCTGCGCCACGAACGCCACCGCGATGCCGAGCATGAGGCCGAACAGGTGGGTGTCCGCCCCGTAGTAGACGCGGGTGGGGTCGGCGCCGGGCGTGACGAGGACGGCCATGAGCACGGCCGAGGCGAGCGCCAGCACGGTCGCGACGAGCGCGAGCGCCCGCGGTGCGCGGAGCAGCTTGACGAGCGGGAGGACGAGCAGCGGCCACAGCAGGTAGAACTGCTCCTCCACCGCGAGGGACCAGAAGTTGACGAAGAGCTGGGGCGCGGTGCTGTCCGCGTAGGAGGAGCCCGCGGCGATCTCGAGCCAGTTCGAGGAGAACGTCAGCGCGCCGAGGACCTGGCGCCCGATGTTGACCATGAGGTCGCGCTCCACCAGCGCCGCCACCGGCACCGAGACCACCACCACGAGGGCGAGCGCCGGCAGGAGCCGCCTCGCCCGCCGCTTCCAGAAGCCCGGCAGGTCGATCCGTCCGGAGCGACCGATCTCCCGCAGCAGGAGCGTGGTGATGAGGAAGCCGGACAGGACGAAGAACAGGTCGACGCCGATGAAGCCGCCGGGCGCCACGGCCGGGAAGAGGTGGAAGAGGAGGACGGCGCCGACGGCGAGCGCGCGCACCCCGTCGAGTCCGGGGATGCGGCCGGAGCGGACGATGTCCCTGGCACTCGCACCACCGCGCGCGGGGGGAGCGTCGGCATGCGTCGGTCGCGGGCCGCTCATCGAATCACCACCTGTCCCGCGCCCCGGCGGTCGCCCGGCGCGCCATCAGCGCACACGGTAGGACGGCGGAGGGACGCCGCAAAGATCGACGCGCGGGCAGGAAGGCCCGGACCTCCGCGACGGCATCACACCAGCCACGCCGGTCACACGAGCCACTCGTGGAACGGCTGCGGGTGCAGTCCGGCACGCCTGGACGGCGTCCCGCGTCACCCGCGGACGTGCGGCTCGGGAGCCCGGCCCCTACAGCTTGGTCACCGGGGCGTAGCGCAGGAGCAGCCGCTTGACCTGGCCGCCGCCGAAGTCGACCTTGGCCACCGCCGAGGGCCCGGGGTTCTCGAGCGAGACGACGGTGCCGAGCCCGTAGGCGTCGTGGTTGACGCGATCGCCGGGGCTCAGGGCCGGGATCTCGACGTCGGGGCGGGGGTTCGCGGACCCGAACCTGGCCTCGCCGTCCTTGCGCACCGTCCCGCCCGGCTTCCAGGTGCCGGAGGTGCCGACGCCGCTCCCCCGCGATCCTCCGGACCCGCGCGAGTTCTCGGACCCGCGCGAGCTTCCGGACCCGCGCGAGCCGCCGGCGGTGCGTGGCTCGGCACGGCTCACGCGCACGCTGGAGGCCCAGGTCCGCCCGTCCCCGCCGCGGCCCGAGCCACGGATCGCGTCGGTCGAGGACTGCTCGCGCCGCCACTCGACGAGCTCGGGCGGGATGTCGGAGACGAAGCGCGACTCGGGCATCTCCTGCGGCAGGCCGAACGCGGTGCGGACGGCCGCGCGGGAGAGGTAGAGCCGCTCGCGCGCACGGGTGAGCGCGACGTAGGCGAGCCGGCGCTCCTCGGCGATCTGGTCGGACTCCCCCAGCGAGCGCTGGTGCGGGAAGGTGCCGTCCTCGAGGCCCGTGACGAAGACGACCGGGAACTCCAGACCCTTGGCGGTGTGGACGGTCATCAGGGTGACGACGCCCTCGTCCCCCGCGCGGCCGGGGATCTGGTCGGCGTCGGCCACGAGGGCCACGCGCTCGAGGAAGTCCCCGAGGGTCGCCTCCGGGTCCGCCTCGGCGAACTCCTGGGCGACGGCGTGGAGCTCGGCGAGGTTCTCCACGCGGCTCGCGTCCTGCGGGTCCTCCGAGGCGCGCAGCTCGGCGAGGTACCCGGACCGGTCGAGCGCGGCGTCGAGGATCTCCGCGGGCGTGGACCCGCCCTCGAGCATCTCCCGCAGGCCGCTCATCAGCTCGTGGAAGCCCCGCACGGCGGTCCGGCTGCGGGTCGCCAGGCCGAGGACCTCCGGCACGGTGCGCCCGTCCACCTCCTCGCCGGCGCTCGCGGCGGCGTCGGCGATCGCCTGGCCGTAGGAGACGCGCTCGCGGGCGGCGTGCCGCTCGAGCTGCTCCTCCGCCTTGGCCCCGAGGCCGCGCCTGGGCACGTTGATGATGCGCCGGAGGTTCGCCTCGTCGTCGGGGTTCGCGACGGCGCGCAGGTAGGCGACGGCGTCCTTGATCTCGCGGCGCTCGTAGAACCGCGTGCCGCCGACGACGACGTAGGGCACGCCCGCGCGGACGAGCACCTCCTCGAGCGCCCGGGACTGCTGGTTCGTGCGGTAGAAGATCGCCATGTCGCCGTAGCGCAGTCCCCGCGCGCCGGGCCCGGGGCCGCCGGTGGTCGCGGACTCGTCGTCGCGCAGCCGGTCGATCTCCTCGACGACGAACCGCGCCTCCTCGTGCTCGCTGTCCGCGACGTAGCCGACGATGCGGGGGCCGGAGCCGGAGTCCGTCCACAGGTTCTTCGCGCGCCGGCCGGGGTTCGGGGAGATCACGGAGTTGGCGGCGGACAGGATGGTCTGGGTCGAGCGGTAGTTCTGCTCGAGCAGGATCGTGCGGGCGTCCGGGTAGTCGGCCTCGAACTCGAGGATGTTGCGGATCGTGGCGCCGCGGAAGGCGTAGATCGACTGGTCGGCGTCGCCGACGACGGTGAGCTCGGCCGGCTCGACGGGGCTCTGCCCGCCGAGCCCGCCCGGGTCGGTCACGGTGCCGCCCGAGAGCTCGCGCACGAGCACGTACTGGGCGTGGTTGGTGTCCTGGTACTCGTCGACCAGCACGTGCAGGAAGCGCCGGTGGTAGTGCTCGGCGATCGCCGGGAACGCCTGCAGCAGGTGGACCGTGCGCATGATGAGGTCGTCGAAGTCCATCGCGCTGGCCTGGCGCAGGCGCGCGTCGTAGCCGCGGTAGACCTGCGAGACGACCTCGTCGAGCTCCTGGCCCGAGCCCATCACCGAGGACGCGTGGTCGTCGGGGTCGATGAGCTCGTTCTTGAGGTCGGAGATCTTGCGTGCGAGGAGCTTGGCGGGGAAGCGCTTGAGCTCGACGTCGAGCTCCCGGGCGACGAGCGTGATGAGCCGCTGGCTGTCCGCGGAGTCGTAGATCGAGAACGAGCTGCGCATGCCGAGCGCCTCGTGCTCGCGCCGGAGGATGCGCACGCACGCGGAGTGGAAGGTGGAGACCCACATCCGCTGCGCGGAGGCGCCGACGATGTCCTCGACGCGCTCGCGCATCTCGGCCGCGGCCTTGTTGGTGAACGTGATGGCGAGGATCTCGCCCGGCCGGGCGCGGCCCGTGGCGAGCAGGTGGGCGACCCGGTGCGTGAGGACCCGCGTCTTGCCCGAGCCCGCGCCGGCGACGATGAGCAGCGGGGATCCCGCGTGCGTCACCGCCTGGCGCTGCTGGGGGTTGAGCCCCACCAGCAGCTCCTCGGACCGGTCGCTCCCGCTCCGCGCGGCCGCTGCCCGCGCGGCGTCGCGCACGGCCTTGCCGGGCAGCTCGGCGCCGGAGGCAGGGAGGGGGAGGTCGGCGAACGGGTCGGTCTGCGCGGGGAGCTCGTCCGACGGCCCGGCGTCGTCCTCGGGCGGCGGTTCCGGCGGCACCCACTCGTCCTCGTCGGGGCGCGGGGCGAGGGTCGCCGGCAGGGCCGTGCTGCGGCCCGGGCGTGCGGGGAGGTCGAGTCCGTCGAACAGGGTGCTCATCGTCGGTCCAGGTTAGCCGCGCGCGCCGACACGCGAGAGCCGGCCTGTGGACGAGCCGCACGACGGGACCCGGCCCGCACCGGGGAGGGTCGCGGGCCGGGCGTGCGTGGGCGCCGTCAGCGCAGGCGGATCTCGACGTCGCCGGAGAACAGCCCGGCGGAGACCTGGAGGAGGTCGACCTCGGCGTCGGCCGGGATGTCGAACAGCAGGGCACCGTTCGTCGTGTTGCCCGGGTTGATCTCGGTGAGCAGCCAGGAGGTGTCCTCGAGGTAGATCGAGTCGGACGACGTCGAGTGCTGACGACCCTCGGTGTCGACGAGGACGGCGTCGTTCTCCCAGAAGGTCTCGGCCCGGTCGCCCGTGTTGGCGATGGTGAGGTCGACACGGACGAACTGGCCCTGCGCCTGCGCACCGAGGAACTGGTCGCCGACGCTCGCGATGCCCGGCTCCACACCGGTGACGGTGAGCTCGAGGTCGCCGACCTCGACGGGCACGCCGACCTGCGACGCGGCAGGCTCCTCCGCGGGGGCCTCCTCTGCCGCCTCTTCGTCGGCCGGCGCCTCCTCCGGGGCCGCCTCGTCGACGACCGTCTGCTCGGTGGCGACGTCGTCGGCGGCGGGCTGCTCGTCCGTGGCCGCCCCGGACCCGGCGGGGTCCGAGCTCGCGGGCGCCTCGGCCGGCTCCGAGGCCGGCGCGGAGGACGAGGGTGCGTCCGCCGAGGGGTCCTCGTCGTCACCGCCGCCCGCGATGCCGACCACCGCGGCGATGCCGACGATCCCGAGCACGCCGGTGAGGACCTTGTGGCGGGCCACCCACGGACGCGAGGCTTTCATCATGCGCTTCTGGCGCTTGAGCTCGGCCTTGGTCATCGGCGCGGCGGGCGCGCCGTAGGAGTTCGGCACGGCGGGGGCGCCCGTCGTCGTGTCGGCCTGGCCTGACGTGGGCTGTTCCGGGGTGGGCTGCGCGTTCATCGTGAACCTCCGTGGGGGACGATCGGTACGGCACGAGAATCGCCTGTCAGCCACCTGCCGGGCCTCCCCCGAACGGGCGCGACCGCCCCCTCCGACCGGTCCGGCCGCCGGGCCGGACGGACGGGCACGGGCGTCGGCCCTTGCTGGAACGATGCGCTCATGTCCCTCCCGACCGGCGCGCGGCCACGCAGCTCCCTGGGCCGCCGCCTGCTGGCGCGGGCCCGCACGACGATCCTCGTCGTCGTCCTCGGGGTGTTCGCGCTCATGGACCTCATCTACTCACCCGTCGCGCGGGGCTGGATGGCCGAGGACACCGACACGGTCGCCGGCTGGAAGGTCGGGGTGATGTTCGTCCTGCTCCTCGCGGGCATGTGCCACGGCCTGCTCGTCCTGCCCCGGGCCCGTCGGCCCCGAGCCGCGCTCGTCACCACGACGGCGAGCGCCCTTCTCCTGCCGTTCTCCCCGGTGGCCGCGCTCGTGGTGCTCTCCAGCCACCTCGCGCACCGGCGGCTCGAGCGCCCGGTCCTCGCGTGCGCCGCCGTCGCCGTCGCGACGGTCGTGTGCACGTGGCGCGACCTCCTCGGCGGGACGAGGTGGGAGTCGTGGGTCCGGGTCCTCCTGGCGGACACGACCAGCGACCACGCGCCCGCACCCGTGCCCTGGCCGGCCGTCGCGGTCTTCGTCGCGCTCGTGATCGCCTCCGCGATCGGTCTCGGCCTGCTGCGGCGGTACCGGGCCGACACCCGCGGCGCCGAGGCGATCGCCGAGACCGCGCTGCGCAGCCGGGACGACGCCGTCGAGACCGTCTCGCGCCAGGCCGAACGGGAACAGGTGGGGCGCGAGATCCACGACGGGATCGGCCACCGGCTCTCCCTGCTCAGCCTCGAGGCCGGCGCGCTCCAGCTCGAGGCGGCGGACGACCCGCGCCTGGCCGAGTCCGCCGCGCGCCTGCGCACCCAGGCGTCGGTCGCGACCGACGAGCTGCGCACGCTCGTGGGGATGCTGCGGGAACCGACGCCGGACCCGGTCGTCACGCTCGACGAGCTCCAGGACGTCCTCGACGAGTCCGCCGACGCCGGCCAGCTGCTCTCCGCCACGGTCAACGTCGACGCCGGGGCCTCGGCGCCGGCGCCCCTCGCCCGCGCGGTGCACCGCATCACCACCGAGATCATGACGAATGCGCGCAGGCACGCCCCGCAAGAGACGCTGCGCCTGCGGGTCACCGGCGGTCCCGGCCGGGGCATCGACATCGCGGCGGCCAACCGCCTCCCCCGAGCCGACGGGGCGTCGCGCAACGACGGCGCGTGGACCCGGCCCCTGCCGGGCGGCGGGCCGGGGACCACCACCGGCGGTTCCGGACTGGTCGGCATCGTCGAGCGGGCCGAGATCTTCGGGGGCCACGCGCGCCACGGCGTCCACGGCGACCGGTTCCGCGTCGACGTCCACCTCCCCTGGCCCGGCGGTGTCGGTACCGGCTCCTAGACTGCCGGGGTGCCCCCGCCCGTCCGTGTGCTCGTCGTCGACGACGACCCGATGGTGCGGGCGTTCGTGCGCCGCATCCTCGAGACCTCGTCCGAGATCGCCGTCGTCGGCGAGGCGGGCGACGGCGCGGCGGCGCTCGACCAGGTGATCGCCCACCACCCGGACGTCGTCCTCATGGATCTGCAGATGCCGGGTGTCGACGGGGTCGAGGCGACGCGGCGGATCGCGGCACGTCCGTCGGCACCTGCCGTCGTGGCGCTGACCACGTGGGACCTCGACGCCAACGTCGAGGCCGCGCTGCGGGCCGGGGCCGTCGGCTACCTCCTGAAGTCGGCGGCGCCGGAGGAGATCCTCGCGGCGATCCGCGACGTCGCGGCCGGGCACGGGGCGATCTCGCCCCGGGTGCAGCGGGGGCTGCTCGGCCGCATCACGGGCGGCGGCTCGCGGCGGGAGGCGGCGCGCGAGGCGGTCGCACGGCTGACCGAGCGCGAGCTCGAGGTGGCGCGGCTCGTGGCCCAGGGCGCGTCGAACGGGGACATCGCGCGGCGCCTGCACCTGGGCGAGACGACGGTCAAGACCTATCTCGGCAACGTCCAGGACAAGCTGGGCGCGTCGAACCGCACGCAGGTCGCGGTGCTCGTCGACCGGGCGGAGCCCGCCGACTGACCGGCGTCACAGGATCAGCAGCCGGACGACCACCTCGCGCGGGGCGACGTCGGGTCCGGTCCGTGCGGTCAGCGCACGATCCAGGCCACGACGAACGCCCCGACCGCCACCATCGCCCCGGCGAGCTCGACGAGGATGGTCAGGCCCGCGGCCTTGAGCGCGCGCACGGTGGCCGGCCAGGCGCGTCGGGCGTCCTTCGAGCGGGCGAGCTCGACGAGGAACACGGCGCCGACGAAGAAGAGGAACAGCCCGACCACCGGCACCACGAAGAACCCGACGATCCCGGCGACCGCGGCGATCACGAGCGTGGAGGTCCGTACCCCGCCGCGCCTCATGTAGCCACCGGCGACGACGTAGCCGAGCACCATCGCGAGCAGGAACGACGCGACGGCGATGATGGCGACGGTCCAGCCGAGCGTGCCGCCCTGGTACCAGCCCCAGATCGCGACGGCGGCCGCGACGAGCCCGCCGCCGGGGAAGATCATCGTCACGGTCCCGAAGAGCCCGACGGCGATGGCGAGGATCGTCAGCAGCTCGGCCACGGTGAGGCTCCCGGCTCGTGGGGGTCCGCCGGACGGCGGTGCGGGTCAGAGGCTACGCGCACGGGGACACGAAAGGCCGGGGCCCATGCGGGTCCCGGCCTTTCGAGGAGGTACCGGATCAGGTCCAGAGGACGGCGATGCCGACGTTGACGACGATGAGAGCGACGAGGGCACCGATCATCGGCGAGCCCTTCGTGCCGGCCTTGCGGTCGCGGTCACCGAGGAACGCGACGACGGTCGCGGCGATCGCGACGACGAGCTTGACGCCGATCTTGATGTGGTTGAGGTCGCCGTCGCCCATCTCGGCGAGACCGACCAGCACGATGCCGGCGACGAGGGCGGTGAGGACGCCGTGCGTCGCGCCCTTGGGGAGCTCGCCGGAGCGGAGCCCCGCGATCGCCATGCCGAGGGCCATCGCCCAGCCAAGGAGGTGTATGACGAGGAAGATGCCGCTGACGATGTCCATGCGTCCAGGTTATCTGTCACCGTGTCAGCACAGTGGCCGGGTCGCGATGCGACTGGTCACTCCCACCGGGGCCCGGCAGTCACTCCCACTCGATGGTGCCCGGGGGCTTCGACGTCACGTCGAGCACCACCCGGTTGACCTGCGGGACGGTGTTGGTGATGCGGGTCGAGATGCGCGCCAGCACGTCGTAGGGCACCCGCGACCAGTCGGCCGTCATCGCGTCCTCGCTGGTCACGGGCCGCAGCACGATCGGGTGGCCGTACGTGCGGCCGTCGCCCTGGACGCCGACGGAGCGGACGTCGGCGAGCAGCACGACCGGGCACTGCCAGATCGCCTCGTCGAGGCCGGCCGCGCTCAGCTCCTCGCGCACCACGAGGTCCGCGGCGCGCAGGATCTCCAGGCGCTCGCGGGTGACCTCGCCGACGATGCGGATCCCGAGCCCGGGGCCGGGGAACGGCTGGCGGGCGACGATCGCCTCGGGGACGCCGATCTCGCGGCCGACGGCGCGCACCTCGTCCTTGAACAGCAGGCGCAGCGGCTCGACGAGCTCGAACGTCATGTCCTCGGGCAGGCCGCCCACGTTGTGGTGGGACTTGATCGTCGCCGCGCCCTCGCCGCCGCCGGACTCGACGACGTCGGGGTAGAGCGTGCCCTGCACGAGGAACCGGACCTGCTCGCCGTGCTCCCCCGCCTCGGCGACCACCGACGCGGCGGCCTCCTCGAAGGTGCGGATGAACTCGCGACCGATGATCTTGCGCTTCTCCTCGGGGTCGGTGACCCCGGCGAGCGCGTCGAGGAACGTGTCCGACGCGTCGACGACCCGCAGGTCGACGCCGGTGGCGGCCACGAAGTCCCGCTCGACCTGCTCCACCTCGCCGGCGCGCATGAGGCCGTGGTCGACGAACACGCAGGTCAGCTGGTCGCCGACCGCGCGCTGGACGAGCGCCGCGGCCACGGAGGAGTCCACCCCGCCGGAGAGCCCGCAGATCACGCGCGCGTCGCCGATCTGGGTGCGGATCGCCTCGACCTGCTCGGCGACGACCGACTCGGCGGTCCAGTCCGCGGCGACGCCCGCGCCGTCGCGGAGGAACGTCTCGAGCAGGGTCTGGCCGTGCTCGGTGTGGTGGACCTCGGGGTGCCACTGGATGCCGTACAGGCGGCGACCGGTGTCCTCGAAGGCGGCGACGGGCGCGCCGGCCGAGGTCGCGAGCACGTCGAAGCCCTCGGGGGCCGCGGTGACCGCGTCCCCGTGGGACATCCACACGGTCTGCACGTCCGGGGAGCCGGCGAGCAGGGTCGAGCCCTCGCCTGAGCCGTCCACCCGCACGATCGTGCCGCCGTACTCGCGCTCGCCCGTCTCGTCGACGGTCCCGCCGAGCGCGCGGGCCATCGCCTGGAAGCCGTAGCAGATGCCCAGCACGGGTACGCCCGCGTCGAACAGGGCGGGGTCGACGCCGGGTGCGCCGTCGGCATACACCGACGCCGGTCCCCCCGACAGGATGATCGCGGCGGGATCCTTCTGAAGCATCTCCGCCACGCTCGCCGTGTGGGGGACGACCTCGGAGAGGACGTCGGCCTCGCGCACGCGCCGTGCGATGAGCTGCGCGTACTGGGCCCCGTAGTCGACGACGAGGACCGGGCGGTGGTTCGTGGTGCCGGCTGTGTCCGGCGCGTCCGTGGTCACCTGCCCAGGGTAGTGCGCCGCTCGGCCACCACCCGGGCACGTCCGGTGACGGCGGGCAGGTCGGCCTCCAGCCAGCCGTGCGCCTTCCGCTCGAGCACGAAGGACAGGACCGGCACGACGCCGGCGGCGATGAGGGCGACCATCCGGCCCAGCCCCCAGCGCATGACCGACCACAGGTTGAGCACGGTGGCGGCGTAGACCACGTAGATCCAGCCGTGGAGGATGGCGATCCACGAGCCCATGACGGGGCGCGCGGTCCACCACTTCGACTCGTCCTCGTACCCGGCGGCGCCGAACACGTACTTCAGCACCATCTCGGCGGTGAGGACGAGCAGCATGACGCCGGTGACGAAGGCCATGGCGCGGTACCAGCCGAAGGCGCGGTGGGCCCGGGTCTCGGCCGCCTCGGCGGCGGCCTGCCCGGCGTCGCGGGCCTCTGCTGAGGGGGTGAGGTCGGGCTCGGTCATGGGGCCATTGTCCCCCGCCGCAGGGCCTGGCCGGGCACCGGGCCGACGGCGTCCGTCACGCGAGGGTCCGCCCGTGAGTCCGCCGTCACCCCATTTGGGATGGAACGGTGTCGGCCCGGCGGCGTAGCGTCCGACCAGTGCTCAGCATGCCCACCGGCCATCCCGGGTCCCCTCCCCTGACCAGCGCGAACAGCGTCCTGCTGTGGCTGGCCCGGCAGCAGCGGCTCGCGCTGCTGGTGGCGGTGGCCTTCGGCGTCGTCAAGCAGGTCTCGACGGCGGCGATCCCGCTCGTGCTCGGCCGCGCCCTCGACGCCGGGCTCACCGAGGGGCTCTCGGCCGCCACCTGGTGGGGGGCGGGCGCCGTCCTGCTCGTCGGCGTCGTCGCCTCCCTCTCCTCGGCCTACGGGCACCTCTACGAGACGCTGTGCTGGGTGCACGGCACGTTCCACACGAGCCGGCTCGTCGGCCACCACGTCACGCGCGTCGGCCCGAACGTCACGAAGAACGCCCCCACGGGCGAGGTCGTCGCGACGATCACCAACGACACGTTCCACATCGGCAACTTCTTCGAGATGACCCAGCGCTTCGTCGGGTCGCTGTTCGGGGTCGTGTTCGTCGCGGGCGTGCTCTTCGGGTCCTCCGTGCTGCTCGGCCTCGTCGTGCTCGTCGGGATGCCGCTCGTCTCCGCCGTCGTCGCCCTGCTCATCAAGCCCCTCCAGGTGCGGCAGAAGGCCCAGCGCGAGGCCCAGGGGCGGCTCGGCGCGCTCGCCACGGACACGGTGGCCGGCCTGCGCGTGCTGCGCGGCATCGGCGGCGAGGACGTCTTCACCGACCGCTACGCCACCCGCTCGCAGGAGGTGCGCCGCGCGGGCGTCTCGGTCGCGACGATCGCCTCGATGATGCGCGGCCTCCAGGTGCTCCTGCCCGGACTGTTCGTCGCGTTCGTCGTCTGGTTCGGCGCCCACCTCGCGCTGACCGGGGACATGACGCCCGGCGGCCTCGTCACCCTGTTCGGCTTCACCACCTACCTCGCCGCGCCGCTGCAGTCCTTCACCCAGTTCATCCAGGTGCTCGTCCGGGCGCGGGTGGGCGCCGACAAGGTGATCAACGTCGTCGGGACCGAGCCCTCGGCGGGCACGCTCGCGGAGTCCGAGGCCGCCGACGCCCGCCCCTCCCCCGGGCCGGCCCGGACGGGCGACGGCGTGGCGCTGGCCGACCCCACCTCGGGGTTCGTCGCCGACGCCGGCCGGTTCGTCGCCGTCGTCTCGGACCCGCCCGAGGACGCGAACGCGCTCGCCGCCCGGCTCGGCCGGCTCCTCGACCCCGAGCAGTCCGACCTCGGGCTCGTCGACCCGAACCTGGTCCCGGACGCGACCGGCTCCCCGGCCACGCCGCCCCGCTCCCCCGCCCTGATCGACGGCACCCCCGTTAACGAGCTGCCCGTGGCCGAGGTCCGCGAGCGGGTCGTCGTCGCGGGCTCGAACCCCGAGCTGTTCGCCGGCACGCTGCGCGAGACGCTCGACGTGCGCGAGACCGGCGACGACGCGGCGCTCCTCACGGCGCTCGCCGCCGCCGACGGCCAGGACGTCCTCGACTCCGTCGGCGGCACGCTCGACGGCGAGATCGCCGAGAAGGGCCGTTCGCTGTCCGGCGGTCAGCGCCAGCGGGTCGCGCTCGCCCGCGCCCTGCTCACCGAGGCGCCGGCGCTCGTCCTCGTCGAGCCGACCTCCGCCGTCGACGCCCACACGGAGTCCCGGATCGCCGGCGCGCTCGCGGAGCGCCGGGCCGGCCGGACCACCGTCGTCGTCACGTCCTCCCCGCTCATGCTCGAGCACGCGGACTCCGTCGCGTTCCTCGACGCCGGACGGGTGACCGCCGCAGCCCCGCACGCCGAGCTGGCCCGTCGCGCCCGCGAGGGCGACCCTGTCGCCCGCCGGTACCGCGCCGTCGTCACCCGCACCACGGCCGAGGACGAGCAGGAGGCCGTGCGATGAGGCTCCCCGTCGCCGACGCCCCCACCACGGCGCGCCTCGGTCTGCGCTTCCTGCGCGCGCACGCCGGCCAGCTCGCGCTCGTCGTCACCGTCCAGGCCCTCGCGGCCGTCGCGGCGCTGACGATGCCGTGGCTGCTCGGCCGCCTCGTCGACTCCGTCGCCGCGGGGACGACGGCGAGCGAGGTCGACCGCACCGCGCTCTGGCTCGTGGCCGCCGTCGTGCTGCAGACCCTGCTCGCCGCCTGGGCGCACCGCGCGTCCCTCGTGCTCGGTGAGCAGCTCTTCGCCGAGCTGCGCGAGGACTTCCTGCGCACCGTCACGCACCTGCCGCTCTCGACCGTCGAGCGCGCCGGCACCGGCGACCTGCTCGGACGCACGACCAACGACATCGACCGCGTGCAGTGGGTGCTGCGCTTCGGCATCCCCGCGCTGCTCGTCGGCGCGACCACGGTCGTCCTCACCTACGGCGCCGCGTTCCTCGTGGACTGGCGGGTGGCGATCGGCCTGCTCGTCGGGCTGCCGCTGCTGTGGTGGAGCGCCCGTCGCTACCTCAGGCGGGCCATGCCCGCCTACCTCGCGGACTCCGCCGCCTTCGCGGAGATCAACGGGGTCGTCACCGAGAACGTCGAGCAGGCCGGCACCGTCGACGCCCTGTCGCTCGGCCGCGCGCGCCGCCGCCGCTCGGACGAGGCGATGGCGGAGGCGTGGCACTGGGAGGTCGTCACCATCTGGCTGCGCGTCCACCTCTTCCGCAGCCTCGAGCTCAGCTTCGTCCTGCCGCTCGCCGCCGTCGTGCTGTGGGGTGCCTGGCTCATCGGGAACGACGTCGTGTCGATCGGCGCCGTCACCACCGTCGCGCTCTACGCGATGCAGGTCCGCCAGCCCTTCACCGAGCTCCTCATGTGGATCGACGAGCTGCAGGTCGCCACCGCGTCCCTCGCCCGCATCTTCGGCGTCTCGCTCGTGACGCCGGACCGCACAGCCGCCGGCGACCGGCCCACCGGCACCGAGATCACCGCGCGCGAGGTGCGCTACGCCTACGTCGAGGGCAAGGACGTCCTGCACGGCATCGACCTCGACCTCAGGCCCGGCGAGCGCCTGGCGATCGTCGGCCCCTCCGGCGCGGGCAAGTCGACCTTCGGTCGCATGCTCGCCGGCATCCACCCGCCCACCGGCGGCTCCGTCACCGTCGGCGGGGTCCGGCTCGTCGACCTGCCCGAGGAGGAGCTGCGGCGCCAGGTCGCGCTCGTCACGCAGGAGCACCACGTGTTCGTCGGGACGCTCGCGGACAACCTGCGGCTCGCGGACGAGGGCGTCGACGAGGACGGCATGCGGCGCGCGCTGGACGCCGTCGACGCGCTCGAGTGGGTCGACCGCCTCGAGCACGGCCTCGCCACCGAGGTGGGCTCCGGCTCGCTCGACCTCACGCCCGCGCAGGCCCAGCAGCTCGCTCTCGCGCGCCTCGTGCTCCTCGACCCGCACACGCTCGTCCTCGACGAGGCCACCTCGCTGCTCGACCCGCGCGCCGCCCGCCACCTCGAACGGTCGCTGTCCAACGTGCTCGCCGGGCGGACGGTGGTCGCCATCGCGCACCGGCTGCACACCGCGCACGACGCCGACCGGGTCGCCGTCGTGGAGGACGGCCGGATCGTGGAGCTCGGCCCGCACGACGAGCTGGTCGCCGCCGGCGGCGAGTACGCCGCGCTCTGGGAGAGCTGGCAGCAGGACTGACCTGTCCCGACGAGTGAGGGGCACGCTGCGTGGCACGTGTCCGCACAGGTCCAGCACCCGGCCGGCGGGCCGGCCGCCCGGCCGCCCCTCAGACGTGGAACGAGAAGCGTCGCGACCGCGGCGGCGATCACCTGGACGCCGCGCACCCCTCACTCGTGGAAGAAGCCCCTCACTCGTGGGGTCGTCGAGGCTCGGCGGCCGCGAGCAGCTCCTCGTCGCGGCGGTCGAGCGCGTCGTCACGCACCAGGCGCCACCACAGCCACAGGGCGAAGCCCCCGAAGACCAGCCACTCGACGGCGTAGGCGAGGTTCTGGAGGTTGAACCCGGTGTCGACGGCGATCGTCGGGTCCGGGGCCTGGGTGAGGCCGTCGTCGAGCCCGACCCAGCCCTCGCCGTCGTGGGCACCCTGGACGAGGTAGCCGGAGAACGTGGGTCCGCCCCAGGCGCCCGCGAGCGCCCCGGACGAGATGGACAGCTCCGTGCCGGGGGCGGTGCTCCCGTCACGCACCTGCTCGGAGTTCGACAGGTGCCCGACGACCTCGACCTGACCATCCGGAACCGTGAGCGCGCCCGGGTCCTCGGCCACGGCGCCCTCCGCGCTGATCTCCACCTGGTCGGCCGGGAGCCAGCCGCGCAGCACCGGGAGCATCGCGCCGGCGTCGGGCCCGTCCGTGAGCCGCAGCGACGTGACGACGAGGACGGCCTCCGCCCCCTCCACCGCGCGGTCGACGACGAGCACCTGGTGGTCCTGCTCCCACTCGCCGGTCACGCTCACGCCGGTGGCGTAGACGTCGGCGCCGAAGCTCGTCTGCGTGCGCAGCACGTCCTCGAGCGGCACCGGGTCGGCCGAGAGGGTGGCCTCGTGGGCGGCGACCGCCCGCTCGGCGCCGCGCAGGGCCGCGCGGTCGAACTGCCACGCGGAGAGCTGGACGCAGACCACCGCGGCGGCCAGGAGCAGCACGAGGAAGCCGATCATCCGGGGCGAGAGAGCCGAGCGCCAGAGCTCGCCGGGGCGAAGCCGCGGCCTGCGCCTCCGCGCCGCCCTTCTGGATCCCTTCGACCCCCTCGCCAATGTGGCCGCGGCGGCGTCGGCCGCGATCGCCGCGGGGTCCCTGTCGGGGGCGAGCCCCCGACCGGGGTGCGGCCCGGGTGCCGGGTCCGGCGACGCCGTCGGCCGGTCCTCGTGAGCCGCCGACCCGTCGTGCCGGGCCGCCGACCCGTCGTGCCGGGCCCTCCCCTGCTCGTGCCGGGCGGCCGCCTGCTCCTGTGCCGTCGCGACCCCGCCGGCCTCGGGCCGCTGCTCCGCGTCTACCCCGGCGGATCGGTCGGCGGTCGGGTCCATGGTCCAAGGGTAGGCGAGCGCGCAGGGTGTTGACTGGGCCGTCGTTGCCCACACCGGGCCCGCCGTCCCTCCGCCACGTGGTGACGGGCACGGTGGGCAGCGATCTGGAAGCATCGGCACCGCGTCCCGTCCACCCTGACAAGGAGCCCGGAGCATGACCCAGAGCTTGTACGTCGCCTCGATCGAAGGCTTCACGGGGAAGTCGCTCGTCGCGCTCGGCATCGTCGACCAGCTCGCGCGCCGGGCGTCGACGGTCGGCGTGTTCCGCCCGCTCGTCGAGTCGCGGGACGAGCGCGACCCGGTCCTCGAGCTCCTGCTCGAGCACGACGCCGTCGACCTCTCCTTCGACGACTGCCTCGGCGTCACCTACGACGAGTGGTTCGCGGACGAGGGCGCCGCCCTGACGACGATCGTCGAGCGGTACCGCGCCGTCGCCCGCCAGACCGACGTCGTCGTCATCGTCGGCTCCGACTACACCGACGTCACCACGCCGACCGAGCTCGCCGCCAACGCCAGGATCGCCGCCAACCTCGGCGCACCCGTGCTCCTCGTCGCGCGCGGTCTCGGCCGGGACATCGAGGAGATCCGTCAGGTCATCCAGGTCGGCCGCAACGAGATCGCCGAGGGGCACGCCCGCACCGTCGGCGTCGTCGTCAACCGGTGCGAGAGCGACCGGCTCGAGGAGGTCCGGGCCGCCTTCGCGGGCGACGACCTGCCCACCGGCGTGCTGCCGGAGATCCCCGTCCTCGCCGCCCCCACGGTGGAGGAGGTCCGCCGCGCGCTCGGCGGCCGCCTCTACCTCGGCGAGCCTGACCTGCTCTCCCGCGAGGCCGAGCACATCCTCGTCACCGGCATGAACGCCGAGCACATCATCGAGCGGCTGAAGGAGGGCACGCTCGTCATCGCGCCCGCGGACCGGGTCGACGCCGTGCTCGCCGTCATCGCCTCCCACGCGGCCGAGGGCTTCCCCTCGCTGTCCGGACTGGTCCTCAACGGCGGGCACCTGCCGAGCGAGCAGCTGCGACAGCTCATGTCGGGCCTCGTCGACCGGCTGCCGGTCATCACCACCGAGGACGACACGTTCGAGACGGCGATGAAGGTCTCCGGGACGCGCGGCGTGATGTCGCGCCACACGCAGCGCAAGCGGGACCTCGCGCTCGGCGTCATCGAGCAGAACCTCGACGCCGAACGCATCCTCGAGCTGCTCGACCTGCCGACCACCGACGTCGTCACGCCCCTGATGTTCGAGGCCACCCTGCTCGACCGCGCCCGGGCGGACCGCAAGCGCATCGTGCTGCCCGAGGGGGACGACGACCGGATCCTGCGCGCCGCCTCGACCGTCCTGTCCCGTCAGGTCGCCGACCTGACGATCCTCGGCAAGGAGTCCGAGGTGCGGGCGCGCGCCGCCGAGCTCGGTCTCGACATCGACGCCGCCGACGTCATCGACCCGGCCACCTCCGAGCTCGTCGAGGAGTACGCGGCCGAGTACACCCGGCTGCGCGAGCACAAGGGGATGACGCTCGACCGGGCGCGCGAGATCGTCACCGACGTCTCCTACTTCGGCACCCTCATGGTCCACCTCGGCCACGCCGGCGGCATGGTCTCCGGCGCCGCCCACACCACCGCGCACACGATCAAGCCGTCCTTCGAGATCATCAGGACCCGCCCCGGCGTCTCGATCGTCAGCTCGGTGTTCTTCATGTGCCTCGCCGACCGCGTCCTCGTCTACGGCGACTGCGCCGTCAACCCCGACCCGGACGCGGGCCAGCTCGCCGACATCGCCATCAGCTCCGCCGAGACGGCCGCGCAGTTCGGGGTGGACCCGCGGATCGCCATGCTGTCCTACTCCACCGGCGCGTCCGGCTCCGGCGCCGAGGTGGAGAAGGTGCGCGCGGCGACGGACGCCGTGCGGGAGCGGGCCGCCGAGCTCGTCGTCGAGGGCCCGATCCAGTACGACGCCGCGGTCGACGCCTCCGTCGCCTCGAAGAAGCTGCCCGGGAGCGAGGTCGCCGGCCGCGCGACGGTCTTCGTCTTCCCGGACCTCAACACGGGCAACAACACCTACAAGGCGGTCCAGCGCTCCGCGGGCGCGGTCGCCGTCGGCCCCGTGCTCCAGGGCCTCAACAAGCCGGTCAACGACCTCTCGCGAGGCGCCCTGGTCGGCGACATCGTCAACACGGTCGCCATCACGGCCGTCCAGGCCCAGGGTCAGGAGATCGCATGAGCGGAACAGTCCTCGTCGTCAACTCGGGTTCGTCCTCCATCAAGTACCAGCTGCTCGACCCGGACACGGGTGACGTCGTCGCCTCCGGGCTCGTCGAGCGGATCGGGGAGCCCGCCGGCCACCTGCGGCACACGGGCGCCGGGACGACGGTGGAGCTCGACGACCCGGTCGTCGACCACGACGCCGGCCTGCGCGCCGTCCTGGCCTGCTTCGAGGAGACCGGGCCGGACCTCACCCGGGCCGGGATCCGCGCCGTCGGGCACCGGGTCGTCCAGGGCGGGGCGGTCTTCTCCCGGCCGGTCGAGCTCGACGACGACTCCGTGGCCCGCATCGACGAACTCTCCCCGCTCGCGCCCCTGCACAACCCCGGCAACGTCGCCGGCATCCGGGTGGGCCGCGAGCTGCTGCCGGACGTCCCCCACGTGGCCGTGTTCGACACCGCCTTCTTCGCCGACCTGCCCGAGGCCGCGGCCACCTACGCGCTGGAGAAGGAGACCGCCGAGCGGTACGCGGTCAAGCGGTACGGCGCGCACGGGACCTCGCACCAGTTCGTCTCCGAGACGGTGAGCGCGCACCTCGGGCGCGACGACCTGCGCCAGATCGTCCTGCACCTGGGCAACGGCGCGTCGGCGTCGGCGATCGCCTCCGGCCGGGCGGTCGACACCTCGATGGGGCTCACGCCGCTCGAGGGCCTGGTCATGGGCACCCGCACCGGGGACATCGACCCGGCCGTCGTCTTCCACCTGCGGCGGGTCGGCGGCCTCAACGTGGACGAGATCGACGACCTGTTCAACAAGCGCTCGGGCCTCAAGGGGCTGACCGGGCACAACGACATGCGCGAGGTCCGCCGGCTCGCCGAGGGCGGGGACGCCGACGCGCGGCTGGCCCTGGAGGTCTACACCCACCGCCTCCGCAAGTACGTGGGCTCCTACGCCGCCGTGCTCGGCGGGCTCGACGCGCTCACGTTCACCGCCGGGGTCGGGGAGAACGACGCCGACGTCCGCGCGGAGGTGCTGCGCCCGCTCGGCTTCCTCGGCATCGAGATCGACGAGGAGGCCAACGCCGCGCGGACCCCGGGCGTGCGCGTGATCTCGACGTCGGGCTCCGCCGTCACCGTGCTGGTGGTGCCGACCAACGAGGAGCTGGCGATCGCGCGCCTCGCCGTCGAGGTCAGCGGCGCCTGACCCCTGCCGCCGGGACTCCCGGGGCTCGTCGAGATTGCGGTTCGTCACCGTCGAGACTGCGGTTCGTCACCGAGATTGCGGTTCGTCGCCGTCGAGATTGCGGTTCGTCGGCCGGTCCGCGCGCGCCGGCGCGTCACGTCCCACTGGACAGGGGCTTGTCCCACTGGGCAGGCCACACGGACGCCTCCCTAGTGGCCACACCCCCTGCCCAGTGAAGGCCGAGCAGCAGCCCGCCCTGCAGCGCGCGCGAGCAGAAACCGGACCGCGCCCGCGCGCGCCGGCGCATCAGGTCCCACTGGGCAGGGACTTGCCCCACTGGGCAGGCCACACGGACCCCTCCCTAGTGGCCACACCCCCTGTCCGGTGGAGGAACGCGTCAGGACCGGTTCGGGCCCGTCATCGTGCGCACGTCGAGCAGCTCGTCCAGCTGCTGCTCGCTGATCTCGCCGCGCTCGACGAAGCCGAGGTCGACCACGGCCTCGCGGATGGTCAGCCCGCTCGCGACGGAGTGCTTGGCGATCTTCGCCGCCGCCTCGTAGCCGATGACCCGGTTGAGCGGGGTGACGATCGACGGCGAGGACTGAGCCAGCCGCAGGCAGCGCTCCTCGTCCGCCTCGAGCCCGTCGATGCACCGCTCGGCGAGGACGCGCGAGACGTTGCCGAGGATCGTCATCGACTCGAGCAGGTTCTGCGCCATCACCGGCAGCATGACGAGCAGGTCGAAGTTGCCCTGCGCGCCCGCGAACGCGATCGCCGCGTCGTTGCCGATGACCTGGGCGGCCACCTGGATCGTCGCCTCCGGGAGGACGGGGTTGACCTTGCCCGGCATGATCGACGAGCCCGGCTGCAGGTCCGGCAGCCGCAGCTCGCCGAGCCCGGTGCGGGGCCCGGAGCCGCCCCACCGGATGTCGTTGGCGATCTTCGTCAGCGAGACGGCCACCGTGCGCAGCGCACCGGAGGTCTCGACCGCCGAGTCGAGCGCGGCCTGGGCCTCGAAGTGGTTGGGCGCCTCGGTCAGCGGCAGGCCCGTGTGCTCCGCGATGAGGGCGATGACGCGCGGCGCGAAGCCCTCCGGGGTGTTGATCCCGGTCCCGACGGCGGTGCCACCGAGGGGGAGCTCGGCGAGGCGGGGGGCTGTGGCCTCCACGCGGGCGATGCCGTTGCGGATCTGCTGCGCGTACCCGGAGAACTCCTGCCCGAGCGTGATCGGGGTGGCGTCCATGAGGTGTGTGCGGCCCGACTTGACGATGTCCGCGAACTGCTCGGCCTTCCGCTCGAGCGACTCGGCGAGGACGGTGAGGTTCGGGACGAGTTCGCGCACGAGGACGTGCGTGGCGGCGATGTGGATCGAGCTCGGGAAGGTGTCGTTCGACGACTGCGAGGCGTTGACGTGGTCGTTCGGGTGCACCGCGAGGCCCGAGTCGCGCGTGGCGATCGTCGCGACCACCTCGTTGGTGTTCATGTTCGAGCTCGTGCCCGAGCCGGTCTGGAAGACGTCGATGGGGAACTCGCCGTCGTGCTCCCCCGCCGCCACCTGCTCCGCGGCGGCGGCGACCGCGTCGGCGACCGGCCCGTCGACGACGCCGAGCTCCTTGTTGGCGATGGCCGCGGCCCGCTTGATCTGGCCGAGCGCGTGGATGTGGTGCGGCGTCAGCGTCTTGCCGGAGATCGGGAAGTTCTCCACCGCGCGCTGGGTCTGGGCCGCGTAGAGGGCGTCCTTGGGGACCTGCACCTCTCCCATCGTGTCGTGCTCGGTCCGGTACTCGGTCACGTCGTTGTCTCCCTCTCGCTCCGGTGCTGGGGGCGCAGCCAAGCGCCCGCTCGCCCACAGTCTCCCACCCGCGGCGGGCAGGCGGAGGCGCCCCGGACCGCGCTCACGGCACCCGCGGCCCGGTGACGCACCGCGAAGGCCCAGAAGGCCCCTCCGCGCCGGGTCAGGACGCCTGGTACGGCGAGACGACGACCTCGACGCGCTGGAACTCCTTGACGTCGGAGTAGCCGGTCGTGGCCATCGCGCGGCGCAGTGCTCCGGTGAGGTTGACGGTGCCGTCGGCGCGGTCGGAGGGCCCGTGGAGGATCTCCTCGAGCGTCCCGGAGGTGCCGACCTTGACCCGGTGGCCGCGCGGCAGCTGCGGGTGGTAGGCCTCGGGGCCCCAGTGCCAGCCCCTGCCGGGCGCCTCCTCGGCGCGGGCGAGCGCGGCGCCGAGCATGACGGCGTCGGCCCCGCAGGCCACGGCCTTGACGAGGTTCCCCGCGTGCCCGACCCCGCCGTCGGCGACGACGTGGACGTACCGTCCGCCCGACTCGTCGAGGTAGTCGCGGCGCGCGGCGGCGACGTCGGCGATCGCCGAGGCCATGGGGACGTGGATGCCGAGGGCCTGGCGCGTCGTCGAGGCGGCGCCGCCGCCGAAGCCGACGAGCACGCCCGCCGCGCCCGTGCGCATGAGGTGGAGGGCGGCCGTGTAGGTGGCCGCGCCGCCGACGAGGACGGGGACGTCGAGCTCGTAGATGAACCGCTTGAGGTTGAGCGGCTCGGCGGCAGAGGAGACGTGCTCGGCGGACACGGTGGTGCCGCGGATGACGAAGAGGTCGACGCCGGCGCTGACGACCGTGCGCCAGTGCTCCTGCGTGCGCTGCGGGGACAGCGAGCCGGCGACGGTGACGCCGCTCGCGCGGATCTCCTGCAGGCGCGCGGTGATGAGCTCGGGCTTGATCGGCTCGGCGTAGATCTCCTTCATGCGCGTGATCGCGGCGTCCTCGTCCAGCCGGGCGATCTCGTCGTAGAACGGGGCCGGGTCCTCGTACCGGGTCCACAGACCCTCGAGGTCGAGGACGCCGATGCCGCCGAGCCGGCCGAGCGCCACCGCGGTGGCCGGGGACATCACCGAGTCCATCGGCGCCGCGAGGACGGGGATGTCCACCTGGTAGGCGTCGATCTGCCAGGTGATCGACACGTCCTCCGGGTCGCGCGTGCGGCGGGAGGGCACGACGGCGATGTCGTCGAAGGAATACGCGCGGCGCCCGCGCTTGCCGCGTCCGATCTCGATCTCGATGTTCACATGTGGAGGTTACCTGCCCGATGTCGGCAGGTTCTGCGACAGTGGGCCCGACGTCAGGAGGACGCATGACCGGATGGACGAACGCCGTGTGGCTCGGCTTCGACACGGAGACCACGGGGGTCGACGTCGCGGCGGACCGGGTGGTCACCGCCGCGCTCGTCGTCCGGGAGGCCGACGGCTCGGCCGGGCAGTCCCGCACGTGGCTCGTCGACCCGGGGGTCGAGATCCCGGAGGGGGCGACGGCGGTGCACGGGATCACGACCGCCTACGCCCGGGAGCACGGTGCGCCGCCGGTCCAGGCGCTCGACGAGGTCGCCACCGTCATCGCCGGTGCCCTGTCCTCCGGCGCGGTGCTCGTGGCGTTCAACGCCACCTACGACCTGACGATCCTGCGGGCGGAGCTCGTGCGGCACGGCCTGCCCACGCTCGAGGAGCGGCTCGGCCGGGAGGTCTCGCCCGTCGTCGACCCGCTCGTGGTGGACCGGCACGTCGACCGCTACCGCAAGGGCAAGCGCACGCTCGAGCTCATGGGCCAGGCCTACGGCGTGGACGAGAACGCCGCCGCCCACACGGCCGACGGCGACGTCGCCCACACGCTCGCCGTCCTCGGGGCGCTCGCGCGCACGCACGGCCAGATCGGCGAGATGACCGCCGCCGAGATGCACACCGCCCAGGCCCGCTGGCACGCCGCGTGGGCGGAGAACTTCGAGCAGTTCCTGCGCAGCAAGGGGCGCGAGGACGTCATCTCGCGCGCCTGGCCCGTCGAACCGGCCGCGTAGACCGGGTCCGGAACGCGGCCCCCGGGGTCAGCGCACGGTGTAGTTCGGCGCCTCGGCGACCATGCGGACGTCGTGCGGGTGGGACTCCTTGAGCCCGGCCGGCGTGACCCGGACGAACCTGCCGCGCTCCTTGAGCTCGGTCGTGGTCCGCGCGCCGACGTAGAACATCGACTGGTGCAGCCCACCGACGAGCTGGTGCGCCACGGCCGAGAGCGGGCCGCGGTAGGGCACCTGCCCCTCGATGCCCTCGGGCACGATCTTGTCGTCGGTGTCGACGTCGGCCTGGAAGTAGCGGTCCTTCGAGTAGGAGACGCGGCCGCGCGAGGCCATGGCACCGAGCGAGCCCATCCCCCGGTAGTGCTTGTACTGCTTGCCGTTGACGAACACGAGGTCCCCGGGGGACTCCTCGCAGCCCGCGAGCAGCGAGCCGAGCATCACCGTGTCCGCGCCGGCGACGAGCGCCTTGGCGATGTCGCCCGAGTACTGCAGGCCGCCGTCGCCGATGACCGGGACGCCGGCGGGGCGGCACGCCTGGGCCGCCATGTGGATGGCCGTGACCTGCGGGACCCCGACGCCGGCGACGACCCGGGTGGTGCAGATCGAGCCGGGCCCGACGCCGACTTTGACAGCGTCCACGCCCGCGTCGACGAGTGCCTGGGCGCCCTCGCGGGTGGCGACGTTGCCGCCGATGATCTGCACGTGGCTGAAGGCCGGGTCCTTCTTCAGCTTGCGCACCATGTCGAGCAGGAGTCGGGCCTCGCCGTTCGCGGTGTCCGCGACGAGGACGTCGACGCCGGCCTCGGCGAGCGCCGTCGCCCGCTCCCAGGCGTCGCCCCAGTAGCCGATCGCTGCGCCGACGCGCAGGCGGCCGTCGGCGTCCTTCGTGGCCTGCGGGTACTGCTCGGTCTTGACGAAGTCCTTGACGGTGATGAGCCCGCGCAGGTGACCGCCGTCGTCGACCAGGGGGAGCTTCTCGATCTTGTGGCGCGCGAGGAGCTCGGCCGCGTCGGCGTTGCTGATGCCGACGGGGCCGGTGACCAGCGGCATCGGGGTCATGGCCGAGCGGACGGTGCGCTCGCCCATCGCCTCGTTGGGCACGAACCGCAGGTCGCGGTTGGTGATGATGCCGAGCAGCACGCCCGCGCCGTCGACGACCGGGAGCCCCGAGATCCGGTACTGCGCGCACAGCGCGTCCAGCTCGGCGAGCGTCTCGTCCGGTCCGATCGTCACGGGGTCGGTGATCATGCCGGACTCGGAGCGCTTGACCACGTTGACCTGCTGCGCCTGCGCCTCGATGGAAAGGTTGCGGTGGAGGATGCCGAGCCCGCCCTGGCGAGCCATGGCGATCGCCATGCGCGCCTCGGTGACGGTGTCCATCGCCGCGCTGACGAGCGGGACCTGCAGCTCGATCTCGCGCGTGAGGCGGGCGGTCGTGGTGACCTCGGACGGGATGACGTCCGTCGCCCCCGGCAGGAGCAGGACGTCGTCGTACGTGAGACCGACGAGGGCGAACGGGTCGTGTGCGGGGGCTTCAGTCACCACCTCAGCCTAGGTCCGACTCCGCCAGCATGGCAGTGACCGTGGACACCGCAACGGGCAGGTCGGAGGCGAGGACCGCGTCGGCGGGCACGTGCCGGGGCAGCCCCGGCCCCACCAGCACGACGGCAGGGCGCCGCTCCGGTGCGGCCCGGGCCAGGGCGCGGACGCTCGCGGCGCGCCCGAACCCCACGACGACGTCGACGCCGTCGGCCCGGTCGGTGAGGTCGGCGAGCGCCCCGGTGGGGACCCGGCGCCGGCCCACGCGACGCAGGTGGGCGGCCACGCCCTCCTCGGCGAGCGCGGCGGCGAAGACATGGGCGGCGAGGACGTGCTTGGGGGTCGCGTGGACGACGACGCGGCGGTGCGTGACGTCGACGGTGGACAGGACGGTCGTCCGCACGACCTCGAGCGAGCCGCTCGTCAGCACGGTGATGCCGTCGCTCCCGGGCACCTGGGGCTCGTCGCCCACGGCGAGGATGTCGCAGGTCGGCGCGAGCAGGCGCTGCCAGGTCGCGGTCCAGCCGTGCGCGTCCACGTGCCGCGCGACGGCGACCCGCACGTCGCCCCGGTCCCCCGCCGCCGCGGCGGCCGCGAGCGACTGGACGTCGAGGCTCGTCGCGCTCTGGGAGGCGGGGACGAGCCCTCCGCGGCCGGCCGACCTGTGCATGACGGATCGGGCCGCGTCCGCGGGGCTGACGCCCGCGAGCGTGAGGGCGCGCATCCGTTCGAGCCGTACGACGTCGGCGGGCCCGTAGCGGCGTCGGTCGCCCGCGCGGTGGTCGGTCGGGCCGAGCCCGTAGCGGCGGTCCCAGCTGCGCAGGGTCGAGGTGGCGATGCCGAGGCGTTCGGCGAGCGCGCCCACCGTGAGCGGTGCCTCGGCGACGGACCGGTCCGCGTCGTCGTTCGCGAGCCCGACGACGGGGAGGCCACCTCCCGGGGTCGGCCCCGCGGCGCCGCTGGCCCGCCGCGCCCCCGCCCGGGTGACCGGTCGGGTGCTCGCGACGTAGGCACCCTCGATGTCCTCGACGGCGACGCGCAGCTCGTCGTGGTGCACCGGGCCGGTGGGGGCCGCAGGTGCCGCCGGGTCGTCGTCCGGGGTGCCGGCGTCCGGAGCATCGACGCCGGGGCCTCCGTCCGGGCCGTCGACGCCGGGGCCTCCGTCCGGCCGTCGCGGGCCGGGTCCCCGCGCCTGGTGACGCGCGTCGTCGCCCCGTCGCGAGCTCGACCTCCGGCTTCCGGTCATGCTCCATAGTCCTTTCGTCGGTCGTCATCGGCAACGCGGGCCGACTCCAACCTATGCGCGTCGACCAGTTGCGCAACTTGGGTCCGCGGCGACCAGGCGTCACGCGTGTGCCGCTACCCATGCCCTTGCGCAACTTTCGCGCAATCCATAACCTGTGCAGCAGTGACGCACGACGGGGGCCGCGCAGTCGTCCTCGTCCCACCGAACCGGAGGAGGCCCCCATGGCTGAGCTGTCCCGACTTCCCGGACCGCTGCTCGACGTCTGGAGCTGGCAGGTCGATGGTGCGTGCCGCAGCGCGGACCCCGAGCAGTTCTTCCACCCCGAGGGCGAGCGCGGCGGTGTGCGGCGGCGTCGGGACGACGCGGCCAAGGCCGTCTGCGAGAAGTGCCCGGTCATCGAGCAGTGCCGCACCCATGCGCTCACCGTGCGCGAGCCGTACGGCGTGTGGGGCGGCATGAGCGAGGACGAGCGCGCCGCCGCCCTGCGGGCCTCGAGCATCCGGTCGGCGCCCCGGGCGGGCTGACCCGCCGCGGCACGGTCGGCTGCCGGCGGTCAGCTGCCGCACACGTGCCGCGGCCGCAGGCGGTCGGCGGGTCACGCCCGACCGGCCCCGCCGCCCCCAGCAATGCACGGACCCCCGCAGCCCATCAGGGCTGCGGGGGTCCGTGCGTGCTCGGGCGCGGGTCAGCGCTCGACGACCGCCAGCAGGTCGCGGGCGGAGAGGACCAGGTAGTCCTCGCCGTCGTGCTTGACCTCGGTGCCGCCGTACTTGGAGTACAGGACGACGTCGCCCACGGCGACGTCGAGCGGGACGCGGTTGCCGTTGTCGTCGACACGACCCGGGCCGACCGCCACGACGGTGCCCTCCTGGGGCTTCTCCTTGGCGGTGTCCGGGATGACGAGACCGGACGCGGTGGTCTGCTCGGCCTCGAGGGTCTGGACGACCACGCGGTCCTCGAGCGGCTTGATGGAGACCGACACTGCGGACCTCACCTTCCTACGTATGAAGTGGAACTCTGACTGTCGCCCTTGCACGTCCGCCCGCCGTCGCGGGGGTCGGGTGGTCGGCAAGGCCGCCACGGTCCACACTACGGCGAGGATTAGCACTCGCGCAATCAGAGTGCCAGATTGTGGTCACCCCTCTCCCGGGCACAGGGTGCGGTTCCTGCTGCGACGATGGGCGGATGGAGCTCGCGACCGCCCGGCTGCTCGCCTCGCCCGAGGGGCGCGCGATGCTCGCCGCCCTGCCGCCCTACACCCCCGAGGGCGCCGCGCGGATGAACGAGCGTCTGCGCGCGCACGGCATGGACCCCGACCTCGCCTCGGCGGCCCTGACCCAGCTCGGCCTGCGCGCCGAGGCCGCGGACCGGCTCGGCCCCGTCGCCGACCTGCTCCTGCTCACCCGGACGGGCCTCGAGCAGGCCACCCGCACGGTCGTCGCCGCCCATCACGCCGACCGGTTCCGGCGCGCCGGAGTCGCACGCGTCGCGGACCTCGGCTGCGGTCTGGGGCTCGACGCGCTCGCCGTCGCCGGCCTCGGTACCGGGGTCATCGGCGTCGAGCAGGACCCGGTCACCGCCACGTTCGCCGCGGCGAACCTCGGCCCGTTCGACGACGCGCGGGTCGTCGAGGGCGACGCCCTCGGCTTCGACCTGGAGGCCGCCGGGGCGGACGCCCTCTGGGCGGACCCGGCCCGGCGGGACGCCGCAGGACGGCGCCTTTCCGACCCGGAGAGCTGGGGCCCGCCGCTCGCCGACGTCGTCGACCGGGCCCGCCGCGTGCGCGCGGCCGGCATCAAGGTCGCCCCCGGGATCGAGCTCGCGCGGATCCCCGACGACGCACACGCCCAGTGGGTCTCCGTCGACCGCGAGGTGGTCGAGGCGGCGCTCTGGTTCGGGGACGCGGCGCCGGAGGGCCCCGGGCGGTCGGCACTCGTGGTGCTCGGCGAGCGGGCCCACCTGCTCGCCCCGGAGGGCGGCGGTCCGCTCCCGCCGTCGCAGCCGCACGAGGAGGCCCCGGTCGCCGCGCTCGGCGAGTTCCTCCACGAGCCCGACGGCGCCGTCATCCGGGCGGGGCTCGTCGCCGAGCTGGGGCGCAGGACCGGTGCCGGCGTGGTGTCGGAGCGGATCGCCTACCTCACCTCCGACGCCCCCGCGCACTCGCCGTTCGCGCGGTCCTACCGCGTGCTCGAGGAGCTCGACGCGAGTGCCAGGAGCCTCGCCCGCGAGGTCGCCCGGCGCAGGATCGGCGACCTGACGATCAAGCAGCGCGGCTCCGGGGTGGACGTCGGCACGCTTCACCGCAGGATCCGGCCGAAGGGGCCGAACCGGGCCACGCTCGTGCTCACGCGGGCACAGGGTCGGCACGTGGCCCTGCTCGTCGAGCCGGTGGCCGCCGCCGTCGATGCCGGGACGGGGGCCGGGGACGAGGAGCCGCCCGCGGCCCGGCCCTGACACGGAGCGGGACGGGGGCGCCCGGTGCACGTGGGAGCGGAGGCCTCGGGGCAGAATATGGCTGTGCCCGTCGATTTCGGTTCCTCGGAGCGCTCGACGCTCGGCGTCGAGTGGGAGCTCCAGGTGCTCGACGCGACCACGGGCGAGCTGCGCAGCGACGGCCTCGAGCTCATCGACGACCTGCGCTCCCTCGGCGGCGCGCCGCACCCCCGGCTGGCGCACGAGCTGCTCGCCAACACGGTCGAGATCGTCACGGGGGTCCACGACAGCGTCGGCTCCGCGGTCGCCGAGGTCCGCGAGGTCCTCGCCGAGCTCGTCGAGGCCGCGGAGCGGCGCGGGCTCGTCCTCGCGGGCGGCGGCACCCACCCGAGCGCCGACCCCCAGGCCCAGCCGACCGCCGAGGGTTACGAGCGGCTGCTGGAGCGCACGGGCTGGTGGGGCCGCGAGATGCTCATCTACGGGCTCCACGTCCACGTCGGGGTGGAGCGGCGGGACAAGGCCCTGCCGATCATGCGCGGCCTCCTCGACGCGATCGGACCGCTCCTTGCGCTCTCGGGCGCCTCACCGGCGTGGCGCGGCACGGGGACCGGGTACGCGTCCAACCGCACGATGATGTTCCAGCAGCTCCCCACGGCGGGCCTGCCGGACGTCATGCGCACGTGGGAGGAGTACGAGACGGTCGTCGAGCAGCTCCTCGCCGCCGACGTCATCGCCCGGCGCACCGAGACCCGCTGGGACGTGCGGCCGACGCAGTTCGGCACGGTCGAGTCCCGCGTCTGCGACTCCCCGCCCACCCTCGACGAGGTCGCCGCGCTCACGGCGCTCACCGTCTGCCTCGTGGACTCGCTCTCGGAGCGCCTCGACGCCGGCGAGCACCCGGCGACGCTCCCCCGCTGGCTCACCGCCGAGAACCGCTGGCGCGCCGCACGCTTCGGTCTCGGCACGACCTTCGTCACCGACACCGAGGGCGGCTCCCTCGATGCCCGCGACGCCGTCCGCGCGCTGATGGCCGACCTCGCCCCGACCGCCGAGCGCCTCGGTTGCACGGACGAGCTCGCCCTCGTGGGGCGCATCCTCGACACCGGCGCCTCCTACGAGCGCCAGCGCTCCTGGGCGGCCGCCGACGGATGGGACGCCGTGCCGCTGAGGCTCGCGGCCGAGCTGACGGCCGGAGCAGGCCGGCCCGTCACCTAGGTGTGCAAGGCTCGCCGGCGCCGGCCCGCGCGAGCGACGGCGACGAGGGCCAGTGCACCGCCGACCACGACGGCGGCGACGACGACGCACATGAGCGCCACCCCGACGTAGCCGTTGTCGTGGGTCGCCGGGTCGAGGAACGGGTACGGGTACCAGGAACCGTCCCCGGTCGCCACGTCCGGCGTGATCGGCCCGCGCACGAGCGTGTAGACCAGCCAGAGGATCGGGAAGGCGACGACCGCCCACACGTCCCGGTGGCGCACGTCACGGTCCTTCGCGCTGACCAGCCAGTCGACGAGCATCCACAGCGGGCCGACGAGGTGCAGCACCTCGTTCGACCAACCCAGCGTCGCACCCTGAGGCAGCTCGATGCCGCGCAGGACGGCGTTGTAGACGACGCCGGTCACGACCATGTACGTGGTCGCGCAGAGCACCAGGACGTCGAGACGCCGGCCGCCGCGGGTCCCCCGCAGCCCGGTGAGCACGAGCAGGGCGAGCGCCAGTGCCGCGAGCAGGTTGGACTCGACGGTGAAGAAGCTGAGGAAGTTGACGACGTCGAGGGCCAGGGACTCGTCGCCGCGCCCGGTCCAGAAGGCCACGCTCACGACGAGCTGTCCGACGACGGCCGCGAGGATCAGCACCGCCGTCGCAGCGCGGAGGACGAGCAGCACGTCGACCCGCGAGGACCCGCGTCGCGCGGCTGCAGCGGGGTTCAACCGGTCACCGACGCCGCACGAGCCGGGCGGGCGCGGCCGGCGAGCGTCGGCGCACCGACGGACGGCTCGCCTGCGGCGACACCGAAAGTGCTGGCGGACACTGCGGTCCTCCTCCGTCCGGGACGGCCCCGGCGCCGTCGTGCGGTCGACAACCTACCGGCAGGTGAGGTGCGGCACCAGCACGAGGCGGCGCCCCGCCCCACGCTGGGACGTCAGACCCGGACCGTCGTCGTCGGCATGGCCGAGTCCACCCCGAAGCCCAGGTCCGACGGCGGCAGCCCGGCCTCGACGACGGCGCTCCCGAGGGCGGCGATCATCGCGCCGTTGTCGGTGCAGAACCTGATGGGCGGGATGCGGACGTCGATCCCGGCCTCAGTGCCGCGCTCGGCGAGCAGCTCGCGCAGCCGGGAGTTGGCGGAGAACCCGCCGCCGACCACGAGGGTGTCCGCACCCCGGTCGGCGCAGGCGCGCAGCGCCTTGGTGGCCAGCACGTCGGCGACGGCCTCCGAGAAGCCGGCGGCGACGTCGGCGGCGGGGATCTCTTCGCCGCGCGACGTGCGGGCCTCGAGGTCCCGGGCCACGGCCGTCTTCAGGCCGGAGAAGGAGAAGTTGTATGCGTGCCGTTCCCGGTCCTTGGGCGCGGTCAGGCCGCGCGGGAAACGGATGGCGCCGCGGTCGCCGGTGGCGGCGAGCCGGTCGACGTGCGGGCCGCCGGGGTAGGGCAGGCCGAGGAGGCGACCGACCTTGTCGAAGGCCTCCCCCGCCGCGTCGTCGAGGGTCTCGCCGAGCATGGTGACGTCGGTGATGCCCTCGCCGACCGCGAGCAGTGACGTGTGCCCGCCGGAGACGACCAGCGCGACCGAGCGCGCGGGGACCGGGCCGTGCACGAGGGCGTCGACGGCGGCGTGCCCGATGACGTGGTTGACGCCGTACAGGGGCATGCCGGCCGAGAGGGCCAGCGCCTTCGCGGCGGCCACGCCCACGGTGAGCGAGCCGACGAGGCCGGGGCCCGCGGTGACGGCGATCGCGTCCACCTGGGCGAGGTCGACGTCCGCCCGCTCGAGGGCGGCGTCGAGGGTCGGACCGAAGGCCTCGAGGTGGGCGCGCGAGGCGATCTCGGGGATGATCCCGCCGAATCGGGCGTGGTCGTCCATCGAGGACGCGGTGACGTCGGCGACGAGCTCGGTGCCGCGGACCAGGGCGACGCCGGTCTCGTCGCAGGAGGTCTCGATGCCGAGGACGAGCGGTGAGGTCACCGACGGATCGTACGCGCCGGGACCCGTCCGGCGTCGGGCCCCGGTGGCGGCCGTCAGTCGATCTCCGGCACGAGACGGACCGCGCCCTTGTCCGCGGACTGGGCGAACGCCGCGTATGCGCGCAGCGCGGGCGTCACCTTCCGGGGACGCTGCTCCTTCGGCCGGTACCCCCCGCCCGCCTCGAGGGCGGCGCGGCGGCGCTCCAGCTCGGCGTCGTCGACCTCGAGACGGAGGCTGCGCCGCGGGATGTCGATCGAGACCGTGTCCCCCTCCTCGACCAGCGCGATGACGCCGCCGGCCGCGGCCTCGGGCGAGACGTGCCCGATCGACAGGCCGGACGTGCCGCCGGAGAACCGGCCGTCCGTAATGAGGGCGCACGCCTTCCCGAGGCCGCGACCCTTGAGGTAGGAGGTCGGGTAGAGCATCTCCTGCATGCCCGGCCCGCCCTTGGGGCCCTCGTAGCGGATGACGACGACGTCGCCCTCGCTCACCTCCTTGGCAAGGATCCGCTGGACCGCCTCCTCCTGCGACTCGCAGACGAGGGCCGGACCGGAGAACGTCCAGATCGACTCGTCGACGCCGGCGGTCTTCACCACTGCGCCGTCGACGGCGATGTTGCCCCGCAGGACGCCGAGCCCGCCGTCCTCGGAGTACGCGTGGGCGAACGAGCGGATGCAGCCGTGGGTGTCATCGGTGTCCAGGCTCTCCCAGCGCTCCGACTGCGAGAAGGCGGTCGACGAGCGGCGCCCGCCGGGGGCCGCGTGCCACAGCTCGGTCGCCGCCTCGCTCGCGCGGCCGCCGCGGACGTCCCACTCGTCGAGCCAGTCGCCGAGGGTGCGCGCGTGCACGGTGTGCACGTCCTCGTCCAGCAGCCCGGCACGCCGCAGCTCGCCGAGCAGCGCGGGGATGCCCCCGGCGCGGTGGACGTCCTCCATGTAGTAGGTGCGGCCGTCGGCGACGTTGGGGGCCACCTTGGCCAGGCAGGGGACGCGGCGCGAGACCTCGTCGATCTCGTCGAGCCCGAACTGGACACCCGCCTCGTGGGCGGCGGCGAGGAGGTGGAGGATCGTGTTGGTGGACCCGCCCATGGCGATGTCCAGGGCCATCGCGTTGCCGAAGGCGGCGGGGGTGGCGATGCTCAGCGGGAGGACCGAGTCGTCGTCCTCCTCGTAGTAGCGGCGGGTGATGTCGACGATCAGCGAGCCCGCGTTCTCGTAGAGGTCGCGGCGCGCAGTGTGCGTGGCCAGGACCGAGCCGTTGCCGGGCAGCGAGAGCCCCATGGCCTCGGTGAGGCAGTTCATCGAGTTGGCGGTGAACATCCCCGAGCAGGAGCCGCAGGTGGGGCAGGCGGCCTCCTCGATGCGCAGCATGTCCGCGTCCGAGACGCCGTCGTTGACGGCCTCGGACATGGCGTCGACGAGGTCGAGGGTGCGCACGGTGCCGTCGACGAGCGTGGCCCGGCCGGACTCCATCGGTCCGCCCGAGACGAACACCGTGGGGACGTCGAGCCGCAGGGCGGCCAGCAGCATGCCGGGGGTGATCTTGTCGCAGTTGGAGATGCACACCAGGGCGTCGGCGCAGTGCGCGTTGACCATGTACTCGACCGAGTCGGCGATGAGGTCGCGCGACGGCAGCGAGTAGAGCATCCCGTCGTGGCCCATCGCGATGCCGTCGTCCACCGCGATCGTGTTGAACTCCCGCGCGATGCCGCCGGCCTCCTGGATCGCCTCCGAGACGATGCGGCCCACCGGAGCGAGGTGCGTGTGGCCGGGGACGAACTCGGTGAAGGAGTTCGCCACCGCGATGACGGGCTTGCGGCCGATGTCGGCCCCCGCCACCCCGGAGGCACGCATGAGGGCGCGGGCGCCGGCCATGTTGCGGCCGTGGGTGACGGTGCGGGAGCGGTAGGGAGGCATGGCGTCATCCTCACCCGCGGGCACCGCCGTGCGGCCCCGCGGACCCGGTGCGGCTGGTACTGGTACCGGCAGTACCATCGGCGGGTGATCCGTCCGCGCACCCCCAGACGCGAGGAGCTGGGTGCCTTCCTGCGGGCGCGGCGCCTCTCCTCGGGGCGCGCGACGCTCGGCCTGCCCCCCGCGGGCCGCCGGGTGACGCACGGGCTGAGCCGCGAGGAGGTCGCCGCGCTCGCCGGGGTCAGCGGCAGCTGGTACACGTGGCTCGAGCAGGGGCGGGACACGAACGTCTCGCGCCAGGTCCTGCTCGCCGTCGCACGCGTGCTCGCGCTGACCGAGGACGAGACCTCGTACGTGCTCGGCCTCGCCGAGCGCGAGGAGCCGGCCGCCCCGACGCGGGCGCGCACGCGGGTCCCCGACCACCTGCAGCACCTCGTCGACGCGCTGGACTTCCCCGCCTTCGTCGTGCGCGCGGACTGGGCCATCCTCGGGTGGAACCGGGCCTACGCCGAACTGTACCCGCGCATCGCGGAGGTGGCCGAGGCGGACCGGAACCTGCTGTGGCTCGTCTACTCGGACCCGGGGCTGCGCCGCATGCTCCCCGACTGGGACCGGGACAGCCGGCGCTTCCTCGCCGAGTTCCGGGCCGGGGCCGGGCTTCGGCTCTCGGGGCCGGGCCACCGCGCGGTGGTCGAGCGCCTGTCCGCGGAGAGCGCAGAGTTCTGCGCCCACGCCGCCGAGCTCGAGGTCTCCAGCTTCGAGTCCCGGCGTCGCACGTTCCGTCACCCCGGCAGGGGGCTGGTGACCTACGAGCACCACCGGCTCGTCCCCTCCGACGCGACGGACCTGCACGTGGTGATGTACGCGCCGCCGTCGCCCTGAGGCTGGGCGGGCTCGCCCACGGACCCGTTCGCCGCGAACGAGCTCATCAGGGACGTCTTCGCCCAGCACCTCTCGGAGTAGCTCGCCGACCACCCGCCACGGACGCGAACGGCGCCCCGCCCGGGTCTCAGCATGCGGGACCTCGCACCTCGGCCCGGATCTGGACACCGCAGGTCCGCAACCATGCGGGTTCCGACCCACCGACCAGGAGCACCGTGACCATCCCCCGCCCCCTCTCCCGCACCGTCGCCACCGGCGGCGTCCTCCTGCTGGCGCTGGCCGCCTGCTCGACCGACGACGGCGGCGCGGAGCCGGCCCCGTCCACCGACGGGTCCGCCACCGACGCCGAGTCCGCGGAATCCACCTCCTCCGACGCCGACGCCGACGCCGACGCCGACGAGTCCACCACCGACGACGCGTCCGCATCCGCGTCCCCAGAGTCCTCCTCCTCCGACGCCGGCGAGTCGGCCACCGGCCACTCCCCCGGACAGCACGAGTTCAGCGCCGAGATCGACGGCCACACCCGCACGGGCGTGGTCCTCCTGCCGGAGAGCTGGACGCCCGACGCGGACCTGCCGCTCGTGCTCAACCTCCACGGCTCCCGCTCGGACGGCGCCGAGCACGTGCGCTGGGCCGACGCCGCCGAGAACGCCGATGCCGAGGGCTACGTGGTGCTCCTGCCGAACGGCGGCATCGAGAACCCGGGCGACGGCTGGCTGTGGAACGTCCCCGGCGTCACGGAGGCTCCCGAGGACGCACCCGACGACGTCGCCTTCCTCCGCGCGCTCATCGACTGGGCCGCGCAGGAGTACGGCACGTCGACCGACGACGTCTTCGCGTCGGGCTACTCCGGCGGCGGGCGTATGATCTCCCAGGCCGCCTGTGAGGACCCGACGCTCTTCCGCGCCATCGCCCCGGTCACCGGCCTGCGCTCCGGCGTCCCGGTCGAGGAGGAGGGCGGCACCTGGGCCCCCGACCCGGAGACCTGCGCGCCCGGGTCCGTCACCCCGATCATCACGTTCGTGGGCGAGGACGACCCGGTCAACCCGCTGGGCGGCGGCGGCGCCGACTACTGGGGGTACGGCCACGAGGCGGCTCTCGCCCGGTGGACCGAGATCGGCGGCTTCGAGGTCCGTGAGGAGTCCGAGCAGCAGGACGGCGTCACCCTGACGACCATCGGCGACGGCACGGGGCCGGACGAGATCCAGTCGTGGTCGATCGCCGACGCCGGGCACGTGTGGCCCGGGAGCCCGGCGTTCGAGGACGAGACCGACTGGGCGGGCACGCCCACGGACGCGATCGAGGCGAACGAGCTCATCTGGGACTTCTTCGCCCAGCACCTCTCGGAGTAGCCCGCCGACGACCTGCCACGGACGCGAACGGCGCCCCGCCCCCGAGGGGGCGGGGCGCCGTAGCGCGTAAGGGACTCAGGCGCGGCCGGAGATCGTGGCCCGGCCGAGGTCGGAGTTGAGCTGGCTGATGACGTCGAGCGGGATCTCCTTGGGGCACACCGCGGCGCACTCGCCGATGTTGGTGCAGCCGCCGAAGCCCTCGGCGTCGTGCTGGGCGAGCATGTCCACGACCCGCGCCTCACGCTCGGGCTGTCCCTGCGGGAGCATGCCGAGGTGCGTGACCTTCGCGCCGAGGAAGAGCATCCCCGAGGCATTGGGGCAGGCTGCCACGCAGGCGCCGCAGCCGATGCACGCGGCGGCCTCGAAGGCGCGGTCCGCGTCGTTCTTCGGCACGGGGCTCGCGTGAGCGTCCGGCGCGGCACCCGTGTTGACGGAGACGTAGCCGCCGGCGGCGATGATCCGGTCGAACGCCGAGCGGTCGACGACGAGGTCCTTGATCACCGGGAACGCGTCGGCGCGCCACGGCTCGATGGTGATCGAGTCGCCGTCCTTGAAGGACCGCATGTGCAGCTGGCAGGTCGTCGTGACCTCGGGGCCGTGGGCCACGCCGTCGATGACGATGCCGCACGCGCCGCAGATGCCCTCGCGACAGTCGTGGTCGAAGGCGATCGGCTCCTCCCCGGCCGCGAAGAGCTGCTCGTTGAGCACGTCGAGCATCTCGAGGAAGGACATGTGCTCGGCGATGTCGTCGAGCCGGTAGGACTCCATCTTCCCGGTGGCGCCGGGGCCGGCCTGACGCCAGGCGTTGATCGTGATCTTCACTTGTAGCTCCGCTGCTTCATCTCGACGTACTCGTACACGAGGTCCTCCTTGTGGAGCACCGGGACACCGTCGGCGCCGTGCTCCCAGGCCGCGACGTAGGCGAACTCGTCGTCGTGGCGCAGGGCCTCACCCTCCTCGGTCTGCGACTCCGCGCGGAAGTGACCGCCGCACGACTCCCTGCGGTGCAGGGCGTCGATGCACATGAGCTCCCCGAGCTCGAAGAAGTCGGCGACGCGGCCGGCCTTCTCGAGGCTCTGGTTGAGCTCCTCGTTGCGACCCGTCACCTTGACGTCCCGCCAGAACTCCTCGCGCAGCGCCCGGATCTTGTCGATCGCCGTGCGCAGACCCTCCTCGCTGCGCTCCATCCCGCAGTACTCCCACATGATGTGGCCGAGCTCCTTGTGGAAGGAGTCCACCGAGCGCGTGCCCTCGTTCGTGAGGAAGTGGTTGACCCGCTCCTTGACGGCGTCGGCCGCCGCGACCACGTCGGGGTGGTCGGTGGGGACCGCGCTGCCGATGTTGGCGGCGAGGTAGTCGTTGATCGTGTTGGGCAGCACGAAGTAGCCGTCGGCGAGGCCCTGCATGAGCGCCGAGGCGCCGAGCCGGTTCGCCCCGTGGTCGGAGAAGTTCGCCTCGCCCGCCACGAACAGCCCGGGGATGGAGGACTCGAGGTCGTAGTCCACCCACAGGCCGCCCATCGTGTAGTGGACCGCCGGGTAGATGCGCATCGGCACCTCGTAGGGGTTCTCCCCCGTGATGCGCTCGTACATGTCGAAGAGGTTGCCGTACTTCGCCTCGACGGCGCCGCGGCCCATCCGCTCGATCGCCTCGGCGAAGTCGAGGTAGACGCCGCGGCGCACGCCCTCGACCTCGGGCCCGACGCCGCGACCGTCGTCGCACATGTTCTTCGCCTGGCGCGACGCGATGTCGCGGGGCACGAGGTTGCCGAAGGAGGGGTAGATGCGCTCGAGGTAGTAGTCGCGGTCCTCCTCGGGGATCTGGCGCGGGTCCTTGGTGCAGTCCGCGGCGTTCTTCGGCACCCAGATGCGGCCGTCGTTGCGCAGCGACTCGCTCATGAGGGTGAGCTTGGACTGCGAGTCGCCGGCCTGCGGGATGCACGTGGGGTGGATCTGCGTGTAGCAGGGGTTGCCGAAGTAGGCGCCCTTCTTGTGCGCGCGCCAGGTGGCGGTGACGTTGCAGCCCATCGCGTTCGTCGACAGGAAGAAGACGTTGCCGTAGCCGCCGGAGGCGAGCACGACGGCGTCGGCCAGGTGGGTCTCGATCTCACCGGTGACCATGTCCCGCGCGATGATGCCGCGCGCCCGGCCCTCGACGACGACGAGCTCGAGCATCTCGTGCCGGGCGTTCATCTCCACCGTGCCGGCGCCGATCTGCCGCTCGAGCGCCTGGTAGGCGCCGATGAGCAGCTGCTGACCGGTCTGTCCGCGGGCGTAGAACGTGCGCGAGACCTGGACGCCGCCGAACGAGCGGTTGTCGAGCAGGCCGCCGTACTCGCGGGCGAACGGGACGCCCTGGGCGACGCACTGGTCGATGATCTGGGTGGAGACCTCGGAGAGGCGGTAGACGTTGGACTCCCGCGAGCGGAAGTCGCCGCCCTTCACCGTGTCGTAGAAGAGGCGGTAGACCGAGTCGCCGTCGTTCTTGTAGTTCTTCGCGGCGTTGATGCCGCCCTGCGCGGCGATCGAGTGCGCCCGGCGCGGGGAGTCCTGGTAGCAGAAGGACTTCACGTGGTAGCCGGCCTCGCCGAGGGTCGCGGCGGCGGCTCCGCCGGCCAGGCCGGTCCCCACCACGATGACCGAGATCTTCCGGCGGTTGGCCGGGTTGACGAGCTTCGCGCCGAACTGGCGCTGCGACCACTTGTCGGCGAGCGGCCCGGCGGGGGCCTTGGTGTCGGCGATCGGTGCGCCCTCGCGGTACAGGTCGTTGATCAGTGCAGTCATGCCTTGCGCCTCAATTCACGATGCCGAGCAGGATGGCCGTCGGGGTCGCCATGAACCCGACGAGGAGCAGGAGCGCGACGACGATCGCGATGCCGTTGAACATGGCCTCGCGGCGGCGCGTCGACAGGCCGAAGCTCTGCAGCGCCGACCACACGCCGTGCCGGACGTGGAAGGCGAGCATGACCATGGCGACGAGGTAGACGGCGTAGACCCACCAGTGCTCGGGCTGGAAGGCCTCGACCATGCGGGCGTGCGGGCTGTCGAACGAGCCCCCGACCTCGATCGTCATCGTCGTGAACTGCAGGAGGTGGAAGATGATGAAGGCGAGCAGGATGACGCCGCCCCAGCGCATCGTGCGCGACGCGTAGGTCTGCTGCACGCGCTTGTGCATGACGTAGCGCGTGGTCCTCGCCGACCGCGCGCGCTTCCACAGCGCGAAGGCCGCGCCGGCGTGGACGACGAGCGAGGCGAGCAGGACCACCCGCATCACCCACAGCAGGCCCTGGTGCGGCAGCATCGGGTAGAACGCCTCGCGCAGCCAGTGCGCGTAGGAGTCGAACGCCTCGGCCCCCTGGAACGCCTTGAGGTTCCCGTACATGTGCGTGAGCACGAAGAGCACGAAGATCACACCCGTGACGGCCATCGCGACCTTGAGTGCGACCGTGGTCCTGCGAGCTGTTCGCGCCCTCGCCGGCGCTGCAGTGGTGGTCACCAGCCGATCCTAACCCTCGTCGCCGGGCCTTTCTGGCGATCTCGGCACGGCGAGACAATTCGGTCCAGAACGGCTTTTATCCGTGTCAACAATGCGTCATCAATTGCTTTTCGTGATGACCTCGGGACGATATTCAGTCGTGATTTCCGGGCCCGAGGTCGAGGCTCATGACGACGGCGTCGCGGCCGGAGCGCTGGTAGTACCGGGGCCGGATCCCGATCGCCTCGAACCCGCGCCGCTCGTAGAGGCTGCGGGCACCGTCGTCGTCGGCCCGGACCTCGAGGACCACGCTCGACGAGCCGGCCGCGCGGGCCCGGTCGAGCAGCTCGTCGAGCAGCCGGGTGGCGAGACCGCGGCGCCGGTGGTCCGGGTCGACGCCGATCGTCATCACCTGGGTCTGGTCCCCCGCGGCGGTCCCGGCCCACGCCACGAGGCGGTCGTCCTCGTCGACCGCGGCCAGGTACGTGCGGTCCGCGAGCGACAGCTCGGTGGCGTAGACCCCCGCCGACCAGTCGTCGGGACCGAAGAGCACGGGCTCGAGCTCGGCGACCCTCGCGAGGTCCCCCGTGCGCAGTGGGCGCAGCCGGTAGGTCATGGCCGCACCTGGGCGGGGACGGCCGCGTCGGGTCGGCGCAGGTAGAGCGGCTCGGTGGGCAGCTCCGCGCCGGCGGCGAGCCGGGTGAGGGCGAGGCGCGCGAGGGCCGTCGGGTCGACGCCCCGGACCGCACCGGCCGGCTCGACGCTGTCCGGAGCGGTGCCGGCCGCGCCGGTGACGTCGGCGGCCTTCTCCCCCACGACGACGTCCTCCGGTCCGGCCGCGTCCGCCACCACGGCGGGGCTCGCCACGGCGGGAGCGGCGAGGATCTCGACCTCGTGCGCGCCGAGGGCGCGGTAGCGGGCGTGGTAGACCTCCCGGCGCCGCGCGTCGGTGACGACGAGGACGGTCCGCTCCGGCGCGGTGTCGAGCGCGCCGCGCGCGACGGCGTCGAGGGACGGCACGCCGGCGAGCCGGGCACCCCAGCCGCGGGCGACGGTGCGCGCGGTGACGAGCCCGACGCGCAGCCCGGTGAACGGCCCCGGCCCGGTGCCGACGACGACGAGGTCCGGCCTCCCGTGCCGCTCGACGAGCGAGGCGACCGCGGGGGCGAGCTCCTCGGCGTGACGCCGGTCGGACTCCCCGGCGGTGGCACCGAGGAGCACGGCACGCGCCGGGTCGCCGTCCGGGGCGTCGACCCGGGCGACGATCGGACGGGAGGAGGTGTCGATGACGAGGACGCGCACCGGTCCAGGGTAGGCGCGGGTCATCCGCGGTGGTTCCAGCTGCCCGGCCGTCCGTTGCGCAGCTCGGCCCGCACCCGCGCGCGCAGGCTCTCGCGCGGAGGCCGGGGCCGCTCCTCGGTCTCCGCCTCCGCCTCGGGCACCCGCATCCAGACGGAGATGCCCGCCGCGAGCAGGACCAGCCCGACGGCGACCACGCCGCCGACGACGACCCAGCGCACGGCGCCGTCGCTCTCCCCCGGCGCGTCGGTGCCCGCCTCCGGGTCGAGGAGGAAGGGCCGGTAGTCGACGATGTCGACGGTGCCGGCGAGCATGCTGCGGGCGGAGTCGTCCAGCGGCCGGACACGTTCGTGGGAGTACCCGTACCAGGCGTCGGTCCTCGGGTCGTGGACGACCGCGACGCCGGGGTCGAGCTCGAGGAGCGCCGCGGGGAGTCCCGCGACCGCGCGGAGCTCGCCCTCGAAGGAGTCGTTCCGGGTCTCGAGGACCACCACGCCGATGGCCGCGCCGTCGAGGAGCACCGGGGCGACCGCGCTGCTGGTGGGCGAGACGAACGGGCCGTCGAACGAGGCCTCGACGAGGTCGTCGGACCAGCCGAGCACCGGCCTCGGGTCGCCGACGACGATCTCGTCGGCGCGGCCCGCGACGGCCTCGGCGAGCACCGTGTCCGCCGCCGACCGTGCGACGGCCTCCGCCTCCACGTCGAACCACTGCTCGACGGAGGGGGTGACGGTGAGGAGACCCGCCAGGGCCGGGTCGGGCTCGAGCGTCCCGGCGGAGGGGGACCCGGTCCCGTCCCCGCTCGGGACCTCCGCGGCGACCGGGGCGGCGTGGGCGGGGGCTGCCACGACGGCCCCGAGGAACGCGCCCCCCAGCACGGCGATCGCGAGCAGGAGCCGGAGGGCGCCGGTCACGGGCCGGCCACCACGTCCGAGAGGTCGACGCCGGCCCACCGGGGGCCGTGCCCGGTGAGCGTGATCGTCCGGGGCTCGTCGAGGGGGGCCTCGTCGATCGTGGCGTCGTCGACCGCACGCCCGTCCGGTCCCGGCGCGTCCCCGACGGGCCGCTCGATCGCGACGTCGAGGCGGCTGCCGGCGAGCGTCTCGACGGTCCCGCCGCCCCACTCGACGACGGTGACGGCCTCCTCGATCGAGCTGTCGAGGTCGAGGGCGTCGAGCTCGTCCAGCCCGCCGAGCCGGTAGGCGTCGACGTGGACGAGGTCGGGTCCGCCGGCGAGCGCGCGGTGCGCGCGGGCGATGACGAACGTGGGCGAGGCGATCGTGCCCCGCACGTCCAGCGCGGCGCCGAGCCCCTGGACGAAGGTGGTCTTGCCCGCGCCGAGGGGCCCGTCGAGCACGACGAGGTCCCCGGCGCGCAGGTGCGCGGCGAGGCGGGCGGCGAGCGCCCGGGTGTCGGCCCCGGTGGCCGCCACGGCGCTCCACGCCCTCATGCGCCCTCCTGACCGACGTGGACGCGCGGGATGCGCGGTCCCACCGCGGTGAGGATCTCGTAGGCGATCGTGCCCGCCGGCCGGGCCCAGTCCCACGCCGAGGGCTCGCCCCGGGCCGGGTCGCCGAACAGGACGACGTCCTCCCCGACGACGTCGGCCGCGTCCGGGCCGAGGTCGACGACGATCTGGTCCATGCTCACGCGTCCCACCTGGGCGACCCGCCGGCCGCGGGCGGCGAGCGCCACCGCGCCGGACGCGGCGCGCGGGACGCCGTCGGCGTAGCCGAGCGGGACGAGCCCGAGGACCGTGTCCCGCTCGGTGGTGGCGGTGTGCCCGTAGCCGATCGCGGTGCCCGCGGGGGCCTCGCGCGTGAGGACGAGCGAGCCGCTCACGGTCATCACGGGGCGCAGGCCGTGCTCGGCCGCCGGGATGATGTCCTCGGCCGGGGAGACCCCGTACAGGGCGATGCCGGGCCGGATCATGTCGAGGTGGGTGGCGGGGTGCAGGAGGACACCCGAGGAGGCCGCGAGGTGCAGGGCCCCGGGGTCGATGCCCGCGCCGCGCAGCTCGGCGACCCGGTCGAGGAAGAGCGCGGTCTGGACCTCGGTCGTGCCGGAGGCCGGCTCGTCGGCGCTCGCGAGGTGGGAGAACGTCGAGGCCACCCGGGCCGCGCCCTCGGCGACGGCCGGGCCGAGCGTCGCGGCGACCTCGCCCAGGCCGGCCCGCGAGAGCCCGTTGCGGGCCATCCCGGTGTCGAGCTTGAGGTGGAGCGTGACCGGCCGGCCGGCCGTCCGTGCGGCGGCGAGCGCCTCGTCGAGCATCCAGGGGGCGCCGACGCCGATCTCGACGCCCGCGGTGATCGCGTCGGCGAGCGGTGCGCCGGGGGCGTAGAGCCACCCGAGGACGCGCCCGTGCGGTCCGAGGCCGGCGCGCAGCTCGAGGGCCTCGGCGAGCTGGGCGACCCCGAGGATCGTCGCGCCGGCGGCGAGGGCGGTCCGGGCGACGGGCAGGAGGCCGTGGCCGTAGGCGTCGGCCTTGACCACGGCGAGCACGTCGGTGCCGCCCGCCGTCTCACGGAGCCGGCGGAGGTTGTGCGCGAAGGCGTCGAGGTCGACCCGCGCCCGCGCCGGCCAGGACGACGCGGCGTCCCGGTGGTCGTTCGTCACCGCGACAGTGTGCCAGGCACTCACCCGAGCCCGAACCGGCGCAGCAGCCCCGGGGCGGTCTCACCGGGGCCGTCGTCCGCCGGGTCCCGTCCGGCGAGCAGGTCGGCGACGACGCCGGGCAGCGCGGCCACGACGTCGCTCGCGGTGATCGGGCGCCCCGGCGCGGGACCGGCGGCCCGGTGCCCGGCGGTCCCGTGCAGGACGGCCGCGGCGACGGCGACGTCCGCGAGGTCGGCGTGCTCGAGGGCGGTGCCGTCCGCCTCGGCGCCCGCCCGGGCGGTGGCGAGCAGGGCGCCGAGGACGCCGGCCAGCACGTCGCCCGAGCCCGCGGTGGCGAGCCACGGGACGGCGGCGTCGGCCACGCGCAGGGCGCCACCCCCGGCGACCACGGTCCGGGCACCCTTGAGGAGGACGACCGCGCCGGTGAGCCCGGCGAGCCGCTCGGCGCAGGGTCCGGGGGCGGCGAGCACGTCGCTCCGGGACACCTCGCCCTCGCCGAGAGCGGTGAGCAGCCGGGCGGCCTCGCCGGCGTGCGGGGTGAGGACGTGGGCGCCGGGTGGGCGCACGCCGTCGGCGTCGGCCGCCGCGAGGTGGTGGGGCAGGACGTCCAGCGCGCCGGCGTCGAGCACGGTGGGAACGCCGTCCTCGCGGGAGGCGTCCAGCTCCCGGGTGATCGCCTCGGCGTCGGCCTCGCCGTCGGTGCCGGGCCCGAGAACGCGGGCCTGCACGCGTCCCGCCGCGCCGACGACCTCGGGGTGGGCGGCGAGGACGAGGTCGCTCGCGCGCCCGCCCGCGAGGTGGCGGACCATGCCGAGGCCGGTCCGCAGCGCGGCGCCGACGGTGAGGACGCCCGCGCCCGGGAAGGTCGACGAGCCGGCGAGGACGCCGAGGACGCCACGGCTGTACTTGTCGTCGTCCCAGGTGGGGGCCCGGAGCCGGGCGGTGACGTCGGCGCGGTCGGAGGCGAGCACGCGCGGCGCCGCGGTCGCGGGCACCCCGATGTCGGCCACCTCGACGCGCCCGGCCACGCCCGCGGCGGGCGGGAGGAGGAGCGCGGGCTTGGCGGCGATCATCGTCACCGTGACGTCGGCGGCCAGGACCGGGCCGGGGAGCGTGCCGTTCTCGACGCCCACGCCGGAGGGCACGTCGATCGCCACGACGGGCCGGCGCGGTGCCGCCCTCAGCGCCTCGACCGCCGCCAGGGCGGTGCCGCGCAGCGGGCCGCTCCCCCCGGTGCCGGTGGCGGCGTCGACGACGAGCTCCGGCCACCGCGCGAGATCGGCGAGGTCGACGCCGGGATCGTCGGTGAAGCCGGAGCCGGGCGCGGACTGGACGTCGCAGCCGGCGCTGCGGGCCGCGTACAGGCCGGCCGGGTGCACCTTCTGCCCGAGCACGAGGGCGACGACCCGGACGCCCTTCGCGGCGAGCATCGCGCCCGCGTGCAGCCCGTCGCCGCCGTTCGCGCCCGGGCCCACGAGGACGAGGACGCGCGCGTCGGTGAGATTCTTGCGGACCCGGCGCAGCTCCGTCTCGACGCGGTCGGCGACGGCGCGGGCGGCCCGCTCCATCAGCGGCACGCCGGCGGCGAGGAAGGGCTCCTCGAGCGCGCGGACGTCGGCGGACGTCAGTGCGGTGCGCATCAGTCGCCCTCCCCGATCGCCACGGCGGCGGCGATCCCGGCGTCGTGGGAGATCGACAGGTGCCAGCGCACGATCCCGAGCTCGGCCGCCCGGGCGGCGACGGTCCCGGAGACCTCCACCTGCGGGGCGCCCCCGCTCACGCGGCGGACGGTGCAGTCGTGCCAGCGCATGCCGCCGGGTGCCCCGAGCGCCTTGGCGATGGCCTCCTTCGCGGCGAACCGCGCGGCGAGCGAGGCGGGCGGCAGGTCGCGCTCGTCGGGCGTGAACAGCCGCTCGAGCAGCCGTGGCGAGCGCTCGAGCGCCGCCACGAACCGGTCGACCGAACAGACGTCGATGCCCACCGAGCGCACTCCCACGGGGCGCTACTCGACCGTGACGGACTTCGCGAGGTTCCGCGGCTGGTCGACGTCGAGGCCCTTGGCCGCGGCGATCTCCGAGGCGAAGATCTGCAGCGGCACGGTGGTCACCAGCGGCATCATGAGGGTCGGCGTGCGGGGCACGCGGATGACGGTCTCCGCGAACTCCTCGACGTCGGTGTCCCCCTCCTCGGCCACGACGATCGTGCGTGCGCCGCGGGCCCGCACCTCCTGGATGTTGGAGATGACCTTCTGGTGCAGGACGGGGCGCCGCGGGGTCGGGACGACGACGAACACCGGCTCGCCCTCGTCGACGAGCGCGATCGGGCCGTGCTTGAGCTCGCCGGCCGCGAACCCCTCGGCGTGGATGTAGGCGAGCTCCTTGAGCTTGAGCGCCCCCTCGAGGGCCACCGGGAAGCCGACGTGCCGGCCGAGGAAGAGCACCGAGCCGGTGTCGCGCATCGACCGCGCGAGCGCCCGCACGTTCTCCTCCTCCTTCTCGAGCACCTCGGCGATCTTGTCCGGCATCGCGGCCAGCTCCTCGAGATAGCCCGCCACCTCCTCGGGGTACTTGTTGCCGCGCAGCTGGGCGAGGTAGAGGCCGAGCAGGTAGCAGGCGGTGATCTGGGCGAGGAAGGCCTTGGTGGAGGCGACGGCGATCTCGGGCCCGGCGTGCGTGTAGAGCACGGCGTCGGCCTCGCGGGCGATCGTGGAGCCGAAGGTGTTGACGATGGCGAGGACCTTGGAGCCCTGCTCGCGCGCGTGCCGCACGGCCATGAGGGTGTCCATGGTCTCGCCGGACTGGGAGATCGCGACGACGAGGGTGCGCTCGGTGACGACCGGGTCGCGGTAGCGGAACTCGCTGGCGAGCTCGACCTCGCAGGGGATCCGGCACCAGTGCTCGATCGCGTACTTCGCGACGTGGCCGGAGTAGGCGGCGGTGCCGCAGGCGATGATGACGACCTTGTCGACCGTCCGCAGGACCGACTCCTCGATCCGCATCTCGTTGAGGACGAGGCGCCCCTCCTCGTCGCGGCGCCCGAGCAGCGTGTCGCGCACGGCGGCCGGCTGGTCGTGGATCTCCTTGTCCATGAACGTGGGGAACCCGCCCTTGACGGCGGCCTCGGCGTCCCAGTCCACGGTGAAACGGCGCCCCTGCGCGGGCGTGCCGTCGAACCCGACGACGTCCACGGAGTCCGGCGTGATCGTCACGACCTGGTCCTCGCCGAGCTCGAGGGCCTCCTTGGTGCCGGAGATGAAGGCCGCGACGTCGGAGCCGAGGAAGTTCTCGCCGTCGCCGAGACCCACGACGAGCGGCGAGGACCGGCGGGCGCCCACGACGGTGCCCGGCTGGTCCTTGTGCTGGGCGAGCAGCGTGAAGGCGCCCTCGAGGCGGCCGACCACGCTGAGCATCGCGGCCGTGAGGTCGCCGTCGTAGGCGGCGGCGAGGAGGTGGGCGACGACCTCGGTGTCGGTCTCGGAGGCGAGCTCGACGCCGGACTCGACCAGCTCGCGGCGCAGCGGAGCGAAGTTCTCGATGATGCCGTTGTGGATGACCGCGACGGCGCCGTCGCCGCCCAGGTGCGGGTGCGCGTTGGGGTCGGTCGGGCCCCCGTGCGTGGCCCAGCGGGTGTGGCCCAGCGAGGCGACGGCGAGGGGGACGGGGTCCTCCTCGATCGCGTCGCGCAGGTTCTGCAGCTTGCCCGCCCGCTTGCGGACGACGATCTCCTCGCCCGTGTGGAGCGCGACCCCGGCGGAGTCGTACCCGCGGTACTCGAGGCGGGCGAGGCCCTCCATCGCGAGGTCGAGGGGGCGGGTGGACGGGGCGCTCGGGCCGACGTATCCGACGATTCCACACATGGCAGCGAGGATAACCGCCACGGCGGTGGCAGGATGGACGCGTGACCGACGCTGCTCATCGACCTGCCGACGCGTCCCGGAACGGCGGCGACCCTGAGCGTCATCTCACGCCCTACATCGAGCTGGACCGCGGCTCGTGGTCCCGGCTCGCGGCCTCGACCCCCCTGCCCCTGACCGACGCCGACGTAGTCAACCTGCGTGGGCTCGGCGACCCTCTGGACCTGTCCGAGGTCGACGTCGTCTACCGTCCGCTCTCCGCCCTCCTCCAGCAGTACGTGGCGGCCACCGAGCACCTGCACACGGGCACGGCGCGGTTCCTCGGGGGGCACTACCAGCGCACGCCGTTCGTCATCGGCGTGGCCGGCTCCGTCGCCGTCGGCAAGTCCTCGACCTCCCGGCTGCTGCGCGAGCTGCTCCGGCGCTGGCCCGCGACCCCGCGCGTCTCGCTCGTCACCACCGACGGGTTCCTGCTGCCGAACGCGGAGCTGGAGCGGCGCGGCCTGCTCCAGCGCAAGGGCTTCCCCGAGTCCTACGACCGTCGCGCCCTGCTGCGCTTCCTCGCCTCGGTCAAGGCCGGCGCGCCGAGGGCCTCCACCCCGGTCTACGACCACATCAGCTACGACATCCTCCCGGGTGAGCGCAACGTCGTCGAGCACCCGGACATCCTCATCGTCGAGGGGCTCAACGTGCTCCAGCCGGCCCGTCAGACGGCGCGGCGCTCCTCGATGCTCGCGGTCAACGACTTCTTCGACTTCTCGATCTACGTGGACGCCCGGACCGCCGACGTGCGGCGCTGGTACATCGACCGCTTCCTCACCCTGCGGTCGACCGCGTTCTCGGTGCCGGGCTCGTACTTCCGCCGGTACGCCGACCTCGACGACGAGGAGGCGGTGGCCACCGCGTCCGAGATCTGGGAGACGATCAACGCCCCCAACCTCGAGCAGAACATCCTGCCGACGCGCAGCCGCGCGAAGCTCGTCATCACGAAGGACGGGCAGCACCGGATGCACCGCATGCTCCTGCGCAAGCTCTGAGCCGCGGCGCCGTCGGACACCCGGCCGGCGGGATGCCGTGGCACGTGCGGCGATCAGCTAGGCGGACCGCTCGCGGGGGTCGGCCTCCGACCCGCCCGGCCCGTCCTCCCCCGCGTCCGGCGAGGCTGTGTCCTCCGGCGACCACACCGCCTCCGGGGCGGCCGTGCCGGACCCGTCCTCCGGTACCTCCGCGTCGCTCTCCGCCCACGCTCCGTCGCCGGCCCTCTCCGGCCAGAGCCTCGGCAGGAGACGCCCCTGCGCCCAGCCGAGGACCCGCTCGAGCAGGACGCCGAGGAGGAACCCGCCGACGACGCCGACGGCCACGCCCAGGAGCGGCTGGTGCGCGAGCGCGGCACCGGCGCCGAACCCGAGGGCCACCGAGTACGTCGCCCACACGATCGCCGCGATCCCGGTGAGGAGCCGGAACCGCGTCCGCGGGTAGGAGACGGCGCCCGACGTCATGTTGACGGCCACCCGGCCGAGCGGGATGAACCGGGCGGCCAGCAGCAGGGCGGCGCCGCGGCGGCCGAGCGTGCGGCGGGCCACCGCCACCGCCTTCTGGCCGCGCGCGGAGCTGAGGACCGGGATGCGGTGCAGCGGGATCTTCGTGCCGATCCAGTAGGCGATCTGGTCGCCGACGAACGCGCCGACGGCCGCCACCGGCCACAGGAAGTACAGGTGCGGGCCCTCACCGGCGGCCGTGAGCGCCGCGGCGGCGATGACCACGCCCTCGCTCGGCGCCGCCGGGAAGAAGCCGTCGACGACGCAGCCCGCGAGGACGATGAGCAGCACCCAGGGCGACGCGGCCAGGTCGATCATCCACGTCTGGACCACGTCGACGATCTCGAGCAGACCGCCCACGCCGCTAGACGGTGAGGGCAAGGCGGTCGGACACGACCTCGGCGAGCGTCTCCGCCTCGCGGCGGGCCTCGTCCTCGGTGCCGGCCTCGACCATCACGCGCACGACCGGCTCGGTGCCCGAGGGCCGCAGGAGCACGCGCCCGCCGCCGCCGAGGCGCGACTCGGCCTCCGTGACGGCCGCGACGACGCCGTCGTCCGTGGTCGCGCGCGTCCGGTCCACGCCCTTGACGTTGAGCAGGACCTGCGGGAGTCGGGTGACGACGGAGGCGAGCTCGGCGAGGGTGCGGCCGGTCTGCACGGCGCGGGCCGCGAGCAGCAAGGCGGTGAGGACGCCGTCGCCGGTCGAGGCGTGCGAGGAGGAGATGATGTGGCCCGACTGCTCGCCGCCGAGGGCGAAGCCGCCCGCGCGCATGGCCTCGAGCACGTAGCGGTCGCCGACCCCGGTCTGGACGGTGGCGATGCCGGCCTTCTCCATCGCGATCAGGAGGCCGAGGTTCGACATCACGGTGACGACGAGGGTGTCACCGGTGAGCTCGCCGCGCTCGTGGAGGTCGGTGGCGAGGATGCCGAGGATCTGGTCGCCGTCGACGAGGCGACCTTCGCCGTCCACCGCGAGGCACCGGTCGGCGTCGCCGTCGAAGGCCACGCCGAAGGCGGCGCCGGCGGCGACGGTCACGGCCTGCAGCTGCTCGGGGTGGGTCGACCCGCACGCGTCGTTGATGTTGTAGCCGTCGGGCGAGGCGTTGAGGACGACGACGTCGGCCCCGGCCTCGCGCAGCGCGGCGGGCGCGATGTCGGACGCCGCGCCGTTCGCGCAGTCCACGGCCACGCGCAGGCCCTTGAGCGGGGTCGAGGAGACCGCGCCGACGAGGTGGTCGATGTACGTGGAGCTCGCGAGCGTCGACGCGCGCTCGAGCCGCCCGAGACCGTCGCCGACGGGGGCGTCGAACGCGTCGCCGAGGACCGACTCGATGCGGTCCTCCACCGCGTCGTCGAGCTTGTAGCCGCCGCGCGCGAAGAACTTGATGCCGTTGTCCGGCATCGCGTTGTGCGACGCGGAGATGACGACGCCGAGGTCGACGTCGGAGGTGGCGGTGAGGTGCGCGATGCCCGGCGTCGGCAGCACGCCGACGTCGTGGACGTCGACGCCGGCGGACGTCAGGCCCGCGCAGACCGCCGCGGAGAGCATCTCGCCGGAGACGCGCGTGTCCCGCCCGACGATGGCTCGCGGTCGCTCACCGGCGCCGTGCGTGGCCCCCGAGGCGACGAGCTCGCGCGCGGCGGCGACACCCAGGTCGAGCGCGAGCCGCGCGGTGATGTCCTTGTTCGCGAGCCCGCGAACACCGTCCGTGCCGAACAGCCGTGCCATCCGGGTCCTCCCTCTCGTCGTCGGTGCGCCCATCATGCCGCGGCGCGCACCCGGTGGTGCACACGGCGACGGCCCCGTCCCCAGCAAGGGACGGGGCCGTCGACGGAAGCGATCAGCGCTTGGAGTACTGCGGGGCCTTGCGGGCCTTCTTGAGACCGGCCTTCTTGCGCTCGATGGCGCGGGCGTCACGCGTGAGGAACCCGGCCTTCTTCAGCTCGGCGCGGTTCGCGTCACGGTCGATGCCGTTGAGCGCGCGGGCGATGCCGAGGCGCAGCGCGCCGGCCTGCCCGGAAGTGCCGCCGCCGGCGATGCGGGCCACGACGTCGAAGCGACCGTCGAGGTCGAGCAGCGTGAAGGGCGAGCGCGCCAACTGCTGGTGCAGCTTGTTCGGGAAGTACTCCTCGAGGGTGCGACCGTTGATCGTCCACTCGCCGGAGCCGGGGATGAGCCGGACGCGGGCGACGGCCTCCTTGCGGCGGCCGAGGGCCTGACCGGGGGCGGTGATCGACGAACCGGCACCCTCGGGGGCGGACTCGCTCTCTGACGTGTAGCTGGCGGGTGCGTCGTCTGCGTCGACGTCGAACTCGGTGGTGGGCTCGGCCACGGTTCTCCTCGTGGGTCTCAGTGGTGAGCTCAGGCCTTGGCGGGCTGCTGAGCGACCTGGTCAATGACGAACGGCTGCGGCTGCTGGGCCGCGTGCGGGTGCTCGGGGCCCGCGTAGATCTTGAGCTTGTCGAGCTGCTGACGACCGAGGGTCGTCTTCGGCAGCATGCCGCGCACGGCGCGCTCGACGGCGCGCGTCGGGTGCTTGGCGAGCATCTCCACGTACGTCGTCGACTTGAGCCCGCCCGGGAAGCCCGAGTGGGTGTAGGTCTTCTTGTCCGCCAGCTTGGCGCCGGTCAGCGCGATCTTGTCCGCGTTGATGACGATGACGAAGTCACCTCCGTCGACGTGCGGGGCGAAGGTCGGCTTGTGCTTCCCACGGAGCAGGGTGGCGACCTGGCTGGCCAGACGGCCCAGCACCACGTCGGTGGCGTCGATGACGTGCCACTGCCGCGTGATCTCGCCGGGCTTGGGTGTGTACGTGCGCACGGGCGTATGCCTCACTACTACTGTCGGCGTTCTTGACGAACGGGTGCGGCGCTCGTGGGCGCCACGACCAATGGTCGGTTGACTCGTGCCGTGGTCTCTGTCGGCGCGACTCCGGCGAGTGGGAGACACCGGGCGCACGAGGGACGTACGACGACTCCCCAGGGTAGCCCACGATCGCCGACCCGTGGAAGTCTCCCCGGCGTCGCAGGTCGTGATGGTGGACACGGCCCGCCCTCCCCCACCCCCGTCGAGACTGCGGTGGTCCCCACCGAGAGTGCGGTGGGGACCCACCGAGAGTGCGGTTGATGGCCGGTCAGGACGACGCGCCGCCCACGTCGAGGGTACGGACCCGTCGTGCGGCCCTGGCACGCTCGGCGAGCAGGTCGTCCGCCGGGTACCCCACCTCCTCGAGCGTGAGCCCGTGGGGAGGCGCGACGTCGACCCCCGCCTCCCTGCTGCGCAGCGCGAGCGCCTCGGCGGGCCAGCCGGGCGCGCGACGGCCGTCACCGACGGCAAGGAGGGCGCCGGTCAGCGAACGCACCATCGAGTGGCAGAAGGCGTCGGCGCGGACGGTGAGGACGACGAGCCCGGCGTCCTGGCCCGACGCCGGCCGGTCGACGTCGACGGACTCCAGCGTGCGGATCGTCGTCGCGCCCTCGCGGGGCCGGCAGTAGGACAGGAAGTCGTGCTCGCCGACGAGCCCCGCCGCGCCGCGCGCCATCTCCTCGGTGTCGAGCGCGCGGCCGTGCCAGAGGACGGCGGCGCGGCGCAGCGGGTCGCGCGTGGTGACGGCGTCGCTCACCCGGTAGCGGTAGCGCCGCCACGTCGCCGAGAACCGGGCGTCGAAACCGGCCGGGGCCGGTGCCGCGGAGCGGACGACGACGTCGCTGCTGCCCCGCGGGCCCGGCCCGGTGCGCGCCAGCACGCCGCGCAGCCGGTCGACGAGCGCGTCCCCGGGCGTGCGTTCCGAGCGTCCGGGCAGCGCCCGCCAGGCGGCGACGGGGACGTCGAGGTGTGCCACCTGGTGGCGGGCGTGGACACCGGAGTCGGTGCGGCCGGCGACGGTGAGCCGCAGGCCCGGGTCACGGAGCACGGTCGTCAGCGCCGCCGTCAGCTCGCCCTCGACGGTGCGCAGGCCCGGCTGCGCCGCCCACCCGGAGAAGGCGGTCCCGTCGTAGGCGAGGTCGAGCCGGACCCGCACCACGTCCTCCTGCGCCACCGGGTCCTCCTGCGTTCCTGGGTCCACCCGGGAAGGGTAGTGCGGCGATGAGGGCGCGCTCACGACTGATGAGGGGTCCTTCACCTGGTTCTCCTCGCCGTCACCTCCCCGCCGAGCAGAGTGGTGGTCAACGGAACAAGCCCCCATCCCCCCGGATGCAGGACGAAGGAGAGACGACATGAGCAAGAAGCTGTGGATCACGACCGGCACCCTCTCGGTGGCGGCGATCATCGCGGGCGGGTCCCTCGCCGTCGCCGACGACGCCGACGAGCACCGGGGCGACGACCGCCCCACCACGCAGCGCCAGGCGGTCTCGGCCGCATCGGCGGTGTCCGCGCCGTCCGCGCAGACCGCGGCGAGCGTCGACCCGGCATCGGTCGCCGAGCACTCGGTCGTCCTCAGCGCGAAGTCCGTCGCGTCGCCGGTCTCGGCCCCCAGCGCGGTCAGCGCCGTGAGCGCCCAGTCTCCCGCCGCCGCGGCGCCCGCCCCGGCCCCCAGCCCCGCGTCGGCGCCGACGGCGCCCTCGCCGGCCCAGGCGCCGCGCCAGCAGGCCCCGGCCCCGCGGCAGC